>NZ_JAKZFK010000001.1:0-537230 GCF_022549315.1 Aeromonas sp. MR16
CACGTGGGGGATGTGAATCCCGAAGTCTGGGCCTCGACCCTCAAACCCATCTTCGATGCCATGAAATAAGGGAGCCATAGATGAAAACACTGATTGCTTCTTTATTGCTGATGGCGGGGCTGTTTGGTGCCGGTCAGGCCAGTGCCGCCATCGACGTCTATACCTTCGACAGCGACGCCCAGGAGCAGAGCTTCCGCGAGCTGACCAAGGAGCTGCGCTGCCCCAAGTGTCAGAATCAGGACATCGCCGACTCCAACGCCGGGCTCGCCAAAGACCTGCGGGACAAGACCTACCAGATGGTGCGGGAGGGCAAGGACAAGCAGGAGGTGGTGGACTACATGGTGGCCCGCTACGGCAACTTCATCCTGTATGACCCGCCCATGATGGCTTCGACCCTGATCCTCTGGCTCGGCCCGCTGCTGGTCATCGTCATCGGCGCCACCACTGTGGTGGTGCGCAGCCGCCGCCGTTCCCCCGCCGCCGTCCAGGCACAGAGCGCCCTGAGCGCGACAGAGCAGGCCCGGTTGGCCGCCCTGCTCAAAGAGGAAGAGAAACCATGACCGCTTTTTGGATTGTGACTGCGGCCCTGCTGGCGCTGGTGAGCCTGGCGCTGATCCTGCCGCTGTGGCGCGGTGAGGGCAGCCAGAGCATCAGCCGCTCGGCGCTCAACAAACAGCTCTATCGCCAGCGTGTGCTGGAGATCGGCGAGGAGCGCGACCAGGGCGTGCTGGCGGAGGAGTCGGAATCCCTGGTGGAGCTGCAGCGCAGCCTGCTGGACGACATCCCCGACGTGGAGCAGAGCGCCCGCAGCGGCAAGAGCCTGGTGTGGATCCCGGGGGGGCTGGTGTTGGTGGTGGTGAGCCTCGGCCTCTACTACAAGCTGGGTGCCTGGCAAGAGGTGAGCCGCTGGCAGAATGCCAACAGCCGGCTCGGGGAGCTGAGCAACCGCATCCTGGTGGAGCGCGATGCCGAGGTGACCGAGCAGGATCTGCTGGACTTCACTCTGGGGCTACGCACCCGCCTCAAGGATGAGCCGAACGATTATCGCGGCTGGCTGCTGCTGGGTCGGCTGACCCTGGATGGCAACGATCCCGAGATGGCCCGCGAGGCGCTGGAGCGGGCCTATGGCCTGGCCCCGCAAAAAGCCATGGTGGCGGTGCCCTATGCTCAGGCGCTGATGATGACGGGGGAGGAGGCGCAGGCGGAGCGGCTGCTGCAAATCGCCATCGCTCAGAACCCGAAAAACATAGAGGCACGCTCCCTCCATGCCTTCATGGCGCTGCAACAGGAGGATTTCCAGACTGCACTGGCTCGCTTCCAGAAGATGCTGCCCATGCTGGAGCAGGGCTCGGCCCGCTATGCCATGGTGGAGCGATCCATGGCCTATGCACGCCAGCAGCTTGGCGAGCGGGAGGCTCCTGCACCTGCCGCTTCTGCTACCCAGTCCCGGGCTGAGACCAAGCCGGCAGGAGAGCAACAGCCCTCGCCGGTAGTGGGTGGTTTTCCGCTGAAGATCACGCTGGCCCCCGGCATTCAGTTGCCGGAGGATGCCCACCTGTTCGTGTTTGCAATCGTTCCCAAGGGACCCTCCATGCCGGTGTCGGTCAAACAGGCCGCCAACCCCCAGTTCCCCGTCTCCCTGTCCCTGGGTGACGACAATGGCATGATGGGGGGAAATGGGCTCTCCACCTATCCCGAGCTGCAATTCAAGGCCAGGCTGACCCGGGGTGGCGATGTGATGAACAAGGAGGGGGCCTTCGAAGGGATCTCCGTCACCATACCGACGAGCTCTGTTCCGGCAGCGCCGATCGACATCCGCATCGATCGCGCCCTCTGATATTTCCAGGCCCGCCTCCCCATGGGGCGGGCCAGCTTTCTGCATCCACCTCCGCTATCCCGCAACCATCGTCGACTCGCCTGACAATCCGTCCTCTCCTGCCAGCCACCATCGGCGCCAAGCCATCTTTCCCGTATCGCCCATCATGTCGCCCTATCGGCACGGCTCGGTCCCTCGGCACAGTTCGTGTTGGGCAGCTGTCCGCCCGCTATCAATGGCCATCGGCATGGGGGGAAGTATTCCTTAAGAAGAGGCCGTCCATCGGGGGTTGGAGCCTTAACCCATCGAAGGGGAGGGGGAGCATCGCGTTCAGGAAGGAAAGGTGAGACGTGGCATACACGCAAAGCGCGTCTGGTGAGGGAGATATCGGCGCATAAAAAAGGCGGGTTTCCCCGCCATATCTGTATCCGGTTTCAACAGCCGGGTGTCAGACCAGCGTCATCTGTCCGGCGTAGAGGATGAAGTAGCGCAGCATCAGGATCCCCAGCAGGCTCAGGCTGCACAGCAGCACCAGGTAGGAGGGCCGATGGGCCTTCTCCTTGCCGGCAACGAGGCTCAGCAACTGGGGCAGCAGTATGCCGACCCCGATCACCCCGAACCAGAAGACGTTGGACCAGAAGCCACCGCTGATCGCCGCCTGCATCGCCACCTCGCTCTGGCCGCCCGCGGCATAGAGTACGCCGAAGAAGCTGGCCAGCAGCAACAGCTCCAGCGTCACCACGGGGCGCTCGAAACGGTGCACGAAGCTCACCCCCTGGCTGTGGCCGTCCTCCTTGAACAGGGTGACCGCCAGCAAGGTGGTGGAGGCCACCCCCGAGCTCACTCCCGAGATGAGGAACAGCACCGGCAGCACCGGGTTGTGCAGCATGGGGTAGCTTATCAACGCGGACAGCAGGAAGCCGGTGTAGGCACCGAGCAGCGCCGCCAGCACTAACAGGACCGGGGCGAGCAGCCGCTCGAAACGGCCGACGAGAGCAATCAGGCCATCGACGAAGGCCAGCTTGTCGCCAAGCAGCTTGCGGCGCAGCCCCTCGATTTCGGCTCTAAACACCACCCCTAGCCAGGCGAACAGGACCGCCATATAGACCTGGAACAGCATGACCCCCATGGACATCACGGAGTCGAACTGGTAGTGGAACATCAGCTTCCAGAAGGTCCAGGGACGGGCCAGGTGGTGGATGAGCAACATCAGACCGAGGATCACGCTGAGCGGCGCCAGGATGGCGGTCGCCTTGATGATGCCGCTCTCGCTGCCGGCCCCCTTGCGCAGGCGCAGCAACACCGACAGGGTGCAGGAGCCGGCGGAGATGCCGAGCAGGAACAGGTAGATGGCGATGGGGCCATCCCACACCAGGGATTCGAAGTGAAAAGCATCATGCCACATCAGATCTCTCCCTCTGGTGTCCGTGACTCACGGTGAAACGCGTTATGCCAGATCATGACTTCTCCCCTTTGGCGATGCGGTACATCTTGGGCGAGGTGCCGAGCGCCTCCTTGAAGCGATAGGTTTCTTCCTTTGCGATCCGCTGGCTGAGGGCGCTCTGGGGATCATCCAGATTGCCAAATACCAGCGCCTTGGTGGGGCAGGCCTCGACACAGGCGGGTTGTTTGCCTGCTGCCAGATTGGTCTGGCGGCAGAAGTCGCACTTGTCCGCCACCTTGGTCACCGGGTTGATGAAACGCACCCGGTAGGGGCAGGCGGCGAGGCAGTACATGCAACCGACGCAGAGATCCGGGTTCACATCGACGATGCCATCCTCGGCACGGCGATGGGAGGCCCCGGTCGGGCAGACGTGGACGCAGGGGGCGTTGTCGCAATGCTGGCAGGACTTGCGAAAGAACTGGTACGACTGGTTGGGATACTCGCCCTCGGGGCCGGAGCGGAGGATCTCGAGGCGCGAGACCCCCTCCGGCACCTTGTTGGTCTCGCGGCAGGCATCCATGCAGGCGGTACAGCCGATGCAGGCGGTCTCGTCGTGCAGCATGCCGTAGCGCACCCCGTCGATGCGCTGACTGTGGGCGAGGGCGGCGGTGCCAGCGCGAGCGGGGCCTGTCATCATGATGAGGGCGCCCGCTCCCATGCCGGCCATAAATTGACGGCGAGAGCAGCTCATGCTCCCTCCTTGACCGCAGCATTCTGTTTGGCTGCATGTTGCTTGCTATGGCAATCCACACAGAGCTTGATGCGGGATTTTTCGGCGATCCCGACCATGGGTTCCTTGGCCGGATGCAGCGCATGACAACTGGTACAGGCCAGCTTGTTGGCATGGACGTCATGGGCCCAGAGCGACTTGCGCAGGGCATCGGGCTCATGGCAGCTCATGCAGACACCGTTCTGCTGATCGAGGGGGAAGGCCTCATCACCGAAGCGCATCACGTCAACCATACCACCACGCTGTTTGCGGTGCTTGGCCGAGACATTGCCATGACAGTTGGTGCAGGTGACCGTCTCACCCGTATTGGGGCTGGTGACGCTGGCATGCTTGCCGTGCATTCCCTCGGCCCCGTCATGACACTTGCTGCAGTTGGCCAGACGGGCGACGGCCTTGCGCTCGGCAGCCACCTTCTTCTCTGCCTTGGCTTTGGCATCGGCATTGGCATTAGCATCGGCCGTCGAGGCGACCGTCGCCGTGGCTGTCGAGGTCGTCTCGGCATTCGCCAGCTGCGGCAGGCTCAGGCATAGGCAGGTGAGTAGCGCCCACTTGATAACGTTATTCATATGAAATTCCCGGTCTCAACAATCCATCGGTACCGCCTGCTGACAAAAAAGGAGCAGAAAGCCGCTCCTTTCACGGTCGGTACCCGGGCAGGGCCGCCAGCCAATTAGGGCCGGGGCGTCTTACTAGAAGGGCTCGTTAACTCACTGCTTGCTTGCGTAGAATTCGCTCAGCGCCTTGAGATCTGCTTCGCCCATGGTGGAGATGGCCTTGTCCATCTTCTCGTCCACGGTGCGCTTGCCGGCCTTGACCTCCTGCAGGGTGCTCAGCATGTAGCCCTTGGGCTGCCCCGCCAGGATGGAGGCTTCATCATCCACCAGCGACCCACCTTCGGTGTGGCACTTCTCACAGCCAGCGCTCTCGTGCAGCTTCTTGCCGGTCTGGGCCAGGGCGGCGTCAAACGGTTGCTTCATCGGCGTATAGCTCAGCCCGGCGTAGTGGGCCGCCAGCTCATCGATCTGTTCCTCGCTGAGTTTTTTGACGATATCGGTCATGTTTTTGCCGTCGACAACCTTGGCCGGGCGGCCATCCAGGTACGAACGCAGCTGATCCCCCAGGTTAATTTCGGCAATACCGGCGATGGTGGGAATATCGGCGTGGGTGCTCACCCCTTGGCTACCATGACAGGCATTACATGACTCGAGCAGAGAGTCGATATTAGCGTGCGCAGTTCCCATAGATCCCAACAAGAGCGACGCAGCAAAAAGCTCATATTTCATTTTTATTTTCATAGCTGTACCTCAAGTACATAATTTTGACATTGCTTTATCAATTAATTTACATCCAAAAAGTAAAATTAAACGTCACGCCACCGCGAGAGCTAAAGTTGTATGTAATATATAACTTATTGAATTGAATGAAATTTCTCATTAAGCTCCTATACAGGAAAAATTAATTCTCAGGCTGCGTATTGGTTTTTCAGATAACTTTTTGGGACCTTTATCAACAATCGACAATATATAAACCATATAATCAAGATGGAAATGATTTGTGAATAAACAGGTCTTCTATCGAGTCTTTTTAGGGGTGTATTTTTAATTTCTTTGACTTGGCTCATATCTCTCAATGAAACAAGGCATGCGATAAATAAAAAGGATAAAAGCGATGAAGTATTGGAAAGCGTTAATGGCGGCAGCCCTGCTGTTCGGCCTGTCATCCTGTGGTGGCGGCGACGACAGCGACAAGAATGATCCTCCTCCTCCGACCCCGGGTGATCCCGGCTCCGTCGTCTTCTCTGCCAAGGCGCCGGTCTTTGTCAGTGTGGCGGCACCCGAGGGCGCCGCGGCAAAGAGCACCGAGAAGCTTGCCGTCGATTTCAGTCTGAAGGATGCGCAGGGCAATCCGGTGGAAGTGGGGACGACCGAGATCAGCTTCAGTGTCACCAAACTGATCCCGGGTCGTGTGGTCGATGGCCCGACGGGCCCCGTTGCCGGTCCCTCGATCTGGAAGGCATTCATCTACTCCAAGTCCAAGGCCACCTTCGAGAAGAGCACGGCGGGCACCCTGGAGAATCTGGGCAACGGTAACTATCGCTATCTGTTCGCCATCGACTTCAAGAATGTGCTCGATCCCTATCCGACCGATTCGGCCGATAACGGCGGCATCATCGCCTGGGATGACGGCAAGCTGCATCGTCTGGCCGTCACCTTCGGCAGCGCCGAAGAGGGCAGCACCATGCCGCTCATCAACTACACCCTGGACTGGGTTCCGTCAGGTGGCACCGCCGCCCTGACGCGCGACATTCTGGAGATGGAGAGTTGCAGTGATTGCCATATGGATCAGCCGATCCATCACAGCACCCGCAACGATCCCAAGGTCTGTGTCGCCTGTCATAACGACAGTAACCCGACCCAAACCGGCCGTATGTCGCTGGCTGTGTTGGCACACAAGTACCACAGCACCGGTAAGGACAACGTGGATGCGTCCCTGGCCAAGGGTGGGCATTATCCGCAGGATCCGCGCAACTGTGACACCTGCCACAAGCCCGCGACCCCGAGCACGCCAAACGCCAACGACTGGACAGTGCCGACCGAGCAGACCTGCAAGGCTTGCCACGCGGATTACGCCTCACCTGTGAAAGAGCATCATACCGGTGAGGATTGCCGTGCGTGCCACGCCGATGGCAATGCAGATCACGCCAGCGCAGGGGTGACCAACGTTCACCTGAATCGTCTGAAGGGGATGCAGGCCGGTGCCGCCACCCTGAAGATCGATATCAAACACGCGCTCTATGACGTTGCTACCAAGCAGGTCACCATTGGCTTGTCTATCAGCGAGAGCGGGTCCCCCATCGAGATGCAGCGGTTGTCAGACATCGCTTACATGAGCCCGGGCCTGCTGGTCAACTGGGATGAAGGCGAAGGTCAGGTGCTGCCCAACAGCCACTCCTCGATCACCTTGAAGAACTGTACCGGCGGGACGGGTGACTTTACCTGTGTGACAGATCCTATCCTGGAGGCAGTGCCTGCCAGCGATGCGGTGCTGACCATCACAGTCGCCGACATGGGGCTCTGTGTCGAGAAGAAGGCGACCGAGCTGGATGGTTTGCCAGCAGGCTTGAAGGCGTGCCCGGCGGATGGCTTGAAGACGATCTCCAAGGATCATTTCGAGTACATCGCGGCGCCAAATATTCCGGTGGCGCACTTCGATCTCAACGGCAACCCGGTTGATGGCTACCAGTTCGGGGTGGGGGTCGAGAAGGCGCTGTGCGAAAACTGCCACAAGAACTTCGAAATCCACTTCGGTGGTACCGCGTATGACCATGCTGCCCGCGACTTCAACCAGTGTGGCAACTGCCATAACGCCAACCGTGCCTCCTTCTATACCGGCATGGCGGGGGATCTGAAGTACCACGTGCACTCCTACCACGCGATGGGTTCCCACCGCGGGGCGGCTCATGCGGCGACCGAGGATGAAGCCAAGGCGCTCATTCCCTTCCCGGGCAAGGTCAACAACTGCGAATCCTGCCATACCCAGGAGCAGTTCAACTTGCCCAACCAGAAGAACGTTCGTCCCTCCGTGGTGAGCAAAATCACCAACTTTGGCAAGGACAACGCAGTCGGCGGCATCGGTGACAACGCAGATACCAGAGCCAACAAGTTCTACAGCCCGGCGCTGGTTGCCTGTGGCTCCTGTCACCTGAAGTCCGAGCTTGGCAACGTCAACCTCTCTACACCGGTTGCCGGTGACGAGTGGGCCTCCCACATGCAGGAGAACGGAGCCGTGTTTGGCGCCGACACTGCCGAAGCGGCCATCGGCGTTGAGCAGTGCGACTCCTGCCATGCCATCGGTCAGGAGCAGGGTGTGGACAAGGTACACAAGGTGTTCGACTTCCGTTGATCGCCCCAGGCCGGGGGGCAACCCCCGGCCGCTATCGTCGAGGAATAACAATTATGAAATGGAAAACCCCGCAGTGGCTGTGGGCGGGTGTCCTGGCGTTTGGTCTGTTGCCGCTGGCGGCACAGGCGGCAGACCAGGCTCCAGACGCGAGCGCGCAGATAGAAGCCCAGCTCGACAAGAAGTTTGCCGAAGGCAAATACTCCCCCAAGGGGGCCGATACCTGTCTCAAGTGCCATGATGCCGAGTCGGACAAACCGGCTACCGGCATTTTCCACAATGTGCACGGCAACAAAGGGGTGCCTGGCAGCCCGATGAGTGATCTGCAGTGTGAAGCCTGCCACGGTCCGGTTGGCAATCACGCCCGCAACCCCCGCAAGGGTCAGCAACGGGAGCCCATGATCACCTTTGGCAAGGAGTCACCGGTCCCCGTCGAGAAGCAGAACAGCGTCTGTCTCTCGTGCCACAGCAAGGAAGCCGACAAAATGGGCTGGCACGCCAGCACCCATGCGGTCGAGGATGTGTCTTGTACCAGCTGCCATGCGCTGCACGTCGAGAAAGATCCCATGCTGGACGAGAAGAAGCAGGCCGAAACCTGCGTCAGCTGCCACCCGAAGGAGAAGTCGGATCTGCACAAGCGCAGCAGCCATCCCATCCTGAACGGGGACATGCAGTGCTCCAGTTGCCACAATCCGCACCAGTCGCAGAACGAGGCGAGCCTCAAACAGCCGACGGTCAACGAGAACTGCTACGAGTGCCATGCCGAGAAACGCGGCCCCTTCCTGTGGGAACACGAGCCGGTCACCGAGGATTGCGCGCTCTGCCACAACCCTCATGGTTCCATCAACCAGTCCCTGCTTGACAAGCGCGTGCCCCAGCTGTGCCAGGAGTGTCACCGGGTGCCCCACGCCAACGTGCAGATCCCGGAGGGTGACCTGAAAGCGCGCGGCGGCAGTTGCCTGAATTGCCACAACCAGATCCACGGCAGCAACCACCCCAATGGCCGCGCCTTGAGAGAGTAAGGAGAACAGCATGAAATATTCAACGCTATGGCTCTCCCTGCTGGCCGCGATGTCGGCCCAGGCCGCCGAAACGGTCACCGAGCAGTCCGAAGAGATGTTCTTCTCCGGTTACTCCCTGCAAGAAGCCAAGCCAGCCAAGACCAAGAAATGGGCTTGCAACGGCTGTGAGCAAGCCGAAGGCTGGACCGGTGAGATGGGGGTCAGCGCCGGCTACGCCGATAACGATGGCGCCAGTCGTTTCAACAACTGGGTCCCCACCATCGACGAGCAGGGCATGGTCGGCATCTTCAATGCCGATGCCAGGCTGCAGGGGGAGGGCAGCAGCTACACCAAGTTGAAGGCAAAAGACGTAGGTCTCGAGCGCTTCGGGCTTGCCGTGGAGACGGGAAACTATGACGGCGTGCGGTTGAACGTCGGTTACAGCGAGACGCCCTACTACTGGAGCAACGATGGCAAGACCGTCTATCACGGCAGTGGCAACCAGCTCACCGCAGGTAGCCTGGAGAGCTTCGACAAGGAAGTGATGCGCAAGAAGGTGACGGCGGGGCTGGCCTATACGCCAAAATCCCCCTGGCGCCCCCATGCCAGCTTCAGCCACGAAGTAAAAGAGGGCACGTTGGCGAACTACATGAGCCGTGTGCCCGGGGTCGGCAGCGTACCAGGGCTCGCGCCCAAGCCGGTCGAGGGCCAGGAGACGACTCTGGTCAAGGCGGGGGTCAGCTATAAGGCCGAGCAGTGGCTGGTGGACTTCTCCTATGACGGCTCGCTGTTCCGCAATGAGAAGTATGCCGCGCTCTATTACCAGGATGGCGCCAACCAGAGCGAACGAGCCTATGAGCCGAACAATGATTTCCATCAGTTGGCGCTCTCCGGCCAATACCAGATGGGCAATCATTTCTTCAACGGTCGTGTGCTCAGCAACCGCGCCACCTCGAGTGGCAGCTTCAACGCCTTCACCGCCACCACGGCGGGGGATGGGTTTGAGGGCGACATCGAAACCTTCCAGGCCGACGGCCGCTGGGTGGGGCGGATGAGCCGTGATCTGACCCTGCGTGCCAACGCCGAATACCGGGATCGTGACGACCGATCGGATCGCAGCGTGGTGCTGAACGGCGAGAAGCCCCAGAGCACGGATCGCAACCACACCAAGCTCGGGCTCGCGGCGGATTATCGCCTGGCCCGTGGCTTGAAGCTTATCGGTGGCTACGACTATCTTGAGCAGCACCGTGACTCGGCCGATCGCGAGAAGGTGGATGAGAACACCCTCTATGTGAAGACCGTCTATCGTCCGGCCGCCGCCTGGCAGGCCGACGCCAAGCTGGCCTACAGCACGCGTGATGGCTCCGACTGGAGTCGTGATGACGGATCCAACGGCACAGGCCCTAGCCTGCGCCCGTTCTATCTGGCGGATCGCGACCGGCTCGAGCTGAGGGCCGATGTCAGCTACCAGGTCAGCGATGATCTGGAGACCACGGCCAACATGTGGTGGGCGAAGGACGAGTATACAGAGGGGGACATCGGTCGCAGCGAAGGGGAAGACTATGGCTACGATCTGGGGCTGAACTATCGCCTGAGTGAGCGAACAGATGGTCATCTGTTCTTCAACCAGCAGTGGATCGCCTCCAGTCAGAACCATGCCAACTCGGATGCGCCGACCTGGAATCCCTACTACACCGATATCGCCGACAGCGTGACGACCGTCGGCCTCGGGATAAGCCACAAGACCGAGTCCGATATCGAGCTGGGTCTGGATTACAGCTACTCCTACGGCAAGGGGGAGACCAACGCGAGCGCCGGGGTCAATTATGAAGACAACCGCAGCGAGCAGCATCGTGTGGAGCTTTATAGCACCTACCCGCTCAGCGAGAACCAGTCGCTGCGGTGGGATCTGCGCTATGAATCTTTCAAGGGGGAGGACTTCCTGCTCAGCGGCGAACAGGCCAGCATGGGTGACCTGGATGATGACTACAACGCCTACTTCACCTCTGTCTCCTGGCTCTACAAGTTTTGAGCCTGTGACAGGTCTGTCGGCATAGATCGGGAGGGGAACGACGGTTCCCCTCTTTTTTGGGTGGGGCAATGGCCCGCTCGCCGAGCAGATGCCGTGATCGACTCATCTCACAGCGCAAACTCAAGCCTTCTTCGACTCTGGTTGGCGGCAGCCCATCACAGTGTCGATGGGGCCGTTGCTCGCTGTCATCGATCATCAGGTCAAAGCGGATGTCCCGCCTCGCTTCTGCCAAGTCGTGATAGCCCGTCGCGGGGACCCATTCTGATTTCAAATTGTGCAATAGCCCCTTCATCGACCCGTTGCCCCAGCACTTCCCCATGATGCTCGACTCGCTCCTCTTGATGCCCTGCTCATGATCTGGCCCTGATTTGCATCCAGGACTTCGCCGGCTGCGTCCCTGTGCCTGGCGAGGAGATTTTCCTGCGCACGGCCACCACGGATCTCCCTGTATCAGAAGATCACCCCGATCAGGCGATCGAGCAGTACCTCGAAGGGAAACAGGGTGAGCAGCAGGGGCATGAAGGGGACCACGGTGGCCAGCACCAGTTGCAAGAACATGTCCCGACTGAACGGCAGGGGTCTGACCTCCTTGATCACGGTATAGGCGTTGCCCAGATCGGCGAGGGACTGGATATCGGCGGCGCCGAGCAGGGGCTCACCGTCCCTGTCGTCCGTTCGCAGCCAGCGACGCTCGAAGCCGCGACTGTATTCGGCCGCGAGGGCACCGTATTCACGCAGACCCTGGCGCTTGGCCGCCAGGATATGGGGGGCAAAGACGCCAAGCGGAGCCAGTACGAGCAGCAAGCCAAAGCCGGCAAGCAGGATGATCTCGGGCTTGTAGGCGGTCAGCACGGCGGCGTCATAGAAGATCCGGTTGGCGATGAAGCCTGCCAGCTGGGCGCCGAATGCGGTCAGCAGCGGTGAGTAGGCATAGGCCGAGGCGCCGAGGAAGCCGAGACCACAGTTGCGATCGGGATGGGTCGGCAGGAGTGCGAGCCGGATCCGGGAAACCTGCCAGAGGAAGCGGGTCCAGATGATGATCCGGTAGAGCCAGCGCAGGATCAGAAACTGGGTGATGGGGTTGCTCACCCAGAAGAACCAGAAGCCGGGCAGGGTCAGCGCCATGTTCCCGTCCTCTATGGTGGCGTACCAGGTGGAGGATTGCAGGGCGAAGGTGTGGATCCGGATGAAATAGCCCATCGAGAAGACGAACAGGATGAGGCCTATCTCTACGGGGATCGAATTGCGCCAGCGCATGGCACTCTGGATGGCATCATAGAAACGTGGCAGAGAGAGGGGGGAAACGAGGTCCCGCTCGATGAACTGGCTGACGATCCCCCGAATGCGCTGATGGACGATAAGCTCGGCGTACACCAGCAAGGAGACACAGAGCAGGAAGCGGACATGGGTCTCGACATCCATTAAAAAGGGCACGGCAACGCCCTGCAGCAGGCTGCCCTCCCATCCGCACAGCAGCAACAGGGGCAGCCAGCAGAGCCCGCTCAGCACCAGGATCCGCCGTCTGATATGGGTCTTGATCTCGCCAAGGTGCGCCCGGCTCAACAGCTGGTACAACGGCCCCCCCAGGATCAGGGAGAAGTTGTAAGGGTCGGACAGGGGTTGGCGCTGGGGATCGGGGGGGGGGACGGGCTTATGGTTCGACATGATAAGGACCTCTGTGTGCAAGGTGTCGAATAAGCCTCGGCCTTAGGACCGAGGCGATGAAAGAACCGGATGTTGATGGCGAGGGAGAGACAAGGGATGAGCAGGGACAACGCCATCCGATCGCCACAGGGCGGCTTGCGTGGGACGGATGCGGGCGCCATCGGAATGCGGTGGGGGAGTGGTTGTCTTGACCGTTGCTGTGAGGGTGCATCGCCATGCGCCTGACCAAGGACTCATGGTATTAGGTATAGCGCTTGCCCGTGCCCGCGGCGGAGTCTGTCGGGGGCTATCTCGCGTTGTGCGGGTCCCTTTGGCACGGCTTGTGGGTGAGACCGCACTTGTCGTGAAGCAGATCCATCACTGGAAGAGGCCCAGTAGGTATACACGGAGTCAGGGGAGAGGGTGGATCATGATGGATATGGTGAAAAAAACCATGTCAAGCAACTAATTGCTCTGGTGGTAGAGATAAACTCCATCAATGCAACAAAGTGCGGTTTTATATGCTAGTGAGGCAAGCTGTTGCGGTGTATGGAGTACCTTTAAGCTGTAAAAAGCCATTAACTGTATGTTTTATAGGATAAAAATAATTTGGCATGGTCACTGCTAAGGGTTTCGGTCGAGTGTCATTACCGTTCAACCCATCAGGAGCATACCCATGCCAACTCCATGTTATATCAGTATCGAAGGCAAAACCCAGGGCAACATCACCGCCGGTGCCTTCACCTCTGACTCCGTCGGCAACATCTTCGTGCAAGGCCATGAAGACGAGATGCTGGTTCAGGAATTCCAGCACATCGTCACGGTGCCGACCGACCCGCAATCCGGTCAGCCGGCTGGCCAGCGTGTCCACAAGCCGTTCAAATTCACCGTCGCGCTGAACAAGGCCGTGCCGCTGATGTACAACTCCCTGGCCTCCGGCGAGATGCTGCCGAAAGTGACCCTGAAGTGGTACCGCACCTCGGTCGAAGGCAAGCAGGAACACTTCTTCAGCACAGTGTTGACCGATTCCACCATCGTCGACATCGACTGCCAGATGCCCCACTGCCAGGACCCCGCCAACGCTGACTTCACCCAGCTGATCCAGGTCTCCCTGGCCTACCGCAAGATCGACTGGGAGCACACCGTTGCCGGTACCTCCGGTGCCGACGACTGGCGTGCGCCGATCGAGGCTTGATGCCATGAGGGAGCACCCGTCCAGGTGCTCCCTTTTCTGTATTCAGACAGGGAGGCCTTATGCCGAAAGAGTCGTTTTATCCCGATACCAATGAACCGCACATTCACCTGCACAGGGGGGGCGCCACCTTCACCGACATTGGCCATAACCACCGGACACTGGTCCGTGGCTCTCTGGTATATCGCGGCACAGTGCAGGAAGTCATCGTCGATCTGCAGGGGCGTGGTGATAACCGCAGCATTCAGATAGCGCAATACATTCAGTCCAACTTGGCCTGATCTCAAAGGCCGGGATACCGGCCTGCTTCTCATCTTTGCCTGCCCTGGTCACCTCTTTCTTCTGCTCACTTGCTCGTTGAGCGAGCACAAGAAAGAACATGACGTTGATCCCACCGCGCGCCTCAGGGCGTGCGGTAGCCATGGCGCCGAAAACACGGCGGCCATGGCGGATCTCTCACCCTTGAGGCCAGCCTGCAGGATTGCGGGGGAGACAGCAGAGGCGCACCGATGGCAGACAGCACAGGATTACAGTTCACCGTCAAGGTAGGGGCCTTGCCCGAGAGCACCTTCGTGGTGGCCGAGTTTGCACTGGAAGAGGCGTTAAACGGCCCCTTCCAGCTGAGGCTGGAGCTCGCCAGCCCCGAGCCGGACGTCGACTTTGGCGCCGTGCTGGATCAGCCCTGCGAGCTCTTGGTGTGGTACAGCGGTGAACTGCAGCGCCAGGTGTGCGGGGTGGTGAGCGACTTTGCTCAAGGGGACAGCGGCTTTCGCCGCACCCGTTATCAGCTGCTGGTACAGCCGGCCCTGTGGCGGCTGGGGCTTCGCCAGAACTCCCGCATCTTCCAGGCCCAGAAGCCCGACGAAATCCTCTCCATCCTGCTGCAAGAGCACGGCATCACCGACTACGCCTTTGCGCTGAAAAATGAGCATGCCCAGCGGGAATACTGTGTCCAGTACCGGGAAACAGACCTGGAGTTCCTGAATCGTCTCGCCGCCGAAGAGGGGTTGTTCTACTTCCACGAGTTCGAAGCTGGCAAGCATCGTATTGTCTTTGCCGACGACGCGGCGGCATTAACCGCCGGTCCCGCGCTCTTCTTCAACCTCGGCAACCGCTCCCTCGAACAAGGCCCCTATGTGCGCCAGTTCCATTACCGCGAGGCGGTGCGCCCCAGCGATGTGGAGCTGAAAGACTACAGCTTCAAGACCCCGGCTTATGGTCTCTCCCACAAGAAGCTCGGCACCGAGCTGTCACATCAGCGCGATAGCTACCAGCACTTCGACTACCCGGGCCGCTACAAGCAGGACGGCAGCGGCAAGGCGTTTGCCCAACATCGACTCGATGCGCTGCGAAGCGATGCGGTGACCGGCTTGGCTAAGTCCAACTGCGCGGCCCTGCTGCCGGGCCAGACGTTCTCGCTCACTGAACACCCGAACGGAGCGCTCAATGTCGACTGGCAAATCGTGCGCATCAGTCACGTGGGCTCGCAGCCCCAGGCGCTGGAAGAAGAAGGGGGCAGCGGTCCCACCGTCTATCACAACGAATTCGGGGTGGTCAAAGCCAGCACCAGCTGGCGGGTGCGCATCGGCAGCCCACAGGCGCCTTACAAGCCCATGGTGGACGGTCCGCAAATCGCGACTGTGGTGGGGCCGGAAGGCGAAGAGATCTACTGCGACGAGCACGGCCGGGTGAAGCTGCAATTCCCCTGGGACAGATACGGCTCGAGTAACGACCAGAGTTCCTGCTGGGTACGGGTCAGTCAGGGCTGGGCAGGCGGACAGTACGGCATGATGGCCATCCCGCGCATCGGCCACGAGGTGATTGTCTCCTTTCTGGAAGGGGACCCGGACCAGCCCATAGTCACAGGCCGGACCTTCCACGCTACCAACCGGCCGCCCTACGAGTTGCCGGCTAACAAGACCCGCACCGTGCTGCGTACCGAGACCCATCAGGGGGAGGGGTTCAACGAGCTGCGCTTTGAAGACCAGGCGGGACAGGAAGAGATTTACCTTCACGGCCAGAAAGACCTGAACGTACTCATAGAAAACGATGCGGCCTGGCACATCAAGCACGACCAGCACACCGACATCGACAATGAGCGGGTGATCCGCATCAAGGCCAATGACCACCTGACGGTGGAAGGCGAGAAGCGGGACCACATCAAGGCCGATTACTCGCTGACCGTGGATGCGTCTATGCATCAAAAACTCGGGCAGAGCTGGCTCACCCAGGCGGGACAGGAGGTGCACGTCAAGGCCGGTGCCAAGGTGGTGTTGGAGGCGGGCTCCGAGATCACCGTCAAGGTCGGCGGCTGCTTTATCAAGGTCGATGGCGGTGGCGTCACCCTGGTGGGGCCCACCATCAAGATGAACTCCGGCGGCAGCCCGGGCTCGGGCGCCGGTTGGGCGGGCCAAATTCCCAAGAGTTTAAAGGAAATGCTGGATGTCCCTCAAAAACGCTGGATGAAGTTTTATCACCTCGACTCCGAGCTGATGCCCTTGGCTGGAACCCCCTATAAAGCGGTATTGAGTGATGGCTCTGTGAGGGAGGGAACCCTGGATGGTGAAGGCATGGCGCTGTTGGAAGAGGTGCCTGCCGGTACGGCATCCGTGACCTATGACCTGGAGGACAACTTTGTCGACTTGCCCCGTGAACCCATCTCGGCCCTCTCTGGCCATCTCGATAGTCTGAGCGACGAGGGTTGATATGTTTGGTAATGATCTGTTTGAGCGGCTCTATGACCATCTGGATCAGGCCGTTTCCGGCGGCGCTGCCTATGTCAAACAAAGTGCCGATGCAGTAAAGAAGGGGATAGCTTCTAGCCTGCAATGGATCTGGGAAGCCCTTCAGGGGGATTTCAATCCCAATCAAAGCGCGGGGCAGATTGCCGCCAATGCCGTGTTGGGGTTGATCCCCGTTGTCGACCAGGTGCTGGACTGTCGCGATCTAATCGCCAATGCACGAGATATTTCCCGCGATCACAAACAGCCTGAGAAGTGGATTTTCCTCTGTTTCACCCTGATAGGTCTGATCCCGTCACTGGGCTCTGCCCTCAAGGGGGTACTGAAAATCATCTTCCTGTTTGTCCGCAAGGCTGGCGGGGATGCCACCAAGGCGATCAGACCCGCCATGGCACCAGTGCTGACTTTTTTAAGCGATCCCAAGGTCAAGAAGGTGCTGGGCATCTCGCGTCTTGATACCGTGCTGAAAAAATTTGCAGGTCAGATCCGAGGTCTGAGAGGACAGGTCGCGGTCAGTGTGCTGCTGGGCTATCTTGACGATGCTGTCAGCTCTCTCACTGGTTTGATTAGCAAGATCAATGGGTTGGCTCCCGCTTCGGTCAAAGTCTGGCTTGAGCAATCCCAGCGTATGGTGCTGCAGATGCAGTCACAGGCCGGCCAGATGCTGCCAGCGGCCATGGGGCCCGTGCTCAAATCCCTCGATGAGATTGCCGCAGGATTGGAGAAAGAGGCGGTCAAGCATGCCCCAGGTTACAAGGCCGTGCCCGGTGGCACCGTTATCCACCCGCTGCCGGATGATGTCGTCAAAGTGGATCTCCAGATTTTGAGCCGCTCCAAGAAAGGGATTTATGGCGAGATAATCAGCGACAACTGGATGGCAAATCACAAGTTCGAGAATCTGTTGCCAGAACATCGCCGGGTACGTAGCCTGAACGACAAGCCCAGAGGGCGGGGCATCGATGGTATCTACAAGAACACCAATCCTCCGCCTCCCTACGTGGTGACCGAGACCAAGTTTCGGACGGCAGGGGGCGAGTATATCGATGAGGATGGCACCAAGAGTACCCAGTTATTGTCGATGACCAAGGGGTCTGGCAAGCAGATGAGCGGCCAGTGGATCGATAAGCGCTTACCCGATGAGATAACTGACAAGAAAATATTAAAAGACCTTAAAAATGAAGGTTATGATGCTTGGCTAATGATTGTCGATGAGTCTGGTAAAGTGATACAGATAACCAAGCTGGATAAGTCAGCTAATGCCGTAGGTACGATTTCGATCAAGTAGGAGCAGTGAATGAATTCGTTTATTGAACAGCGTCGAGATCCATTACTATCTGAGCCATTTTTTTTAGAACAGATAGAGGATTATAAAGAGTCGTCATATTTTGACCCAAGTTGGTGGGCCAAAATACACGATCCTTTACACGAGCGCTGGAGTGATCCATATCGACGTCCTACACGCTCCATGGCCAGTGAAAGCATGTTCATGGACAACTTGGAATACGCGATTCTTCTTTATTCCGGCGGTGCATCCCACGAAGATATAAAAGCATGCCTTTCTATAGTAAAAAAAGAACTATTGCGTCATAAGAAAGAGTTTTCAGATAGTGTTTTCTATTATTGGGAGCAAGATGCCTATCAATATCTGCTCTGGATGTTCTCATTAAGCATCCTCTATGGGCAGGATGAGATGCTGCCCGAGCTGGTGCGTTATATCAGTAAAAATCCGGAAGGAGACGACGACCCGCTGTGGAGCATGTTGTTGGCTCGCTTGGGCTATCCCGGTCTCCCCCGTGGTCCAGAATCCTATATCCCCGAGGTTTATCGCCCGCTGTTTGATGCCATCAAGGGTGATGGTGTGAATCCCACCAGGGTTGAGCGTCAGGCGAGCATCAAGCAATATCTCAAGGGGTGGTACAAGGGATGTAAAGAGTGTTATTGGTACGACAGGCACAAGGCAAAGCATGCCATCTACTTTGGCTATTGGGCTTTTGAAGCGGCGCTTGTCACCCTGCTCTATGAGTTGGACGACAGCAGTTATCGGGATATGCGCTATTACCCCAAGGATCTGGTCGATCATGCCAGAGCGAATGGTATTGCAGAAAAATGGCAGGCACTGCGAGTGGTTCAACATCCCATTGCCATGCCGGGCTCTGTGGTGGAGCAGGATGGCAACTGGCGGTGCAACCTGACTGATGAACAGTGGCAACTGCGAAAAGGACAGAAGTTGCCTTCCCAAACCCATATCAACAAGGATGACATGTTGTTCTGGGTACAGGAGTAGTCTGCATTTTATCGATCATGCACAGCCTGCATGGTCGATATATCTCGATGCCCGAGTGACGTTTGATGTTATTGCGCAGGCTCATTCATGTTAGGCACGAATTGCCTGGCACCCTTGGCTCTGTATGAAAAAAATCGAGGAAGAAGAGTGAAGGCGATAAAAGAACTATTCCTGATCCTCTCTGTCATCATCTTGTCTCCCCTGTTAATTCCCATGGTTTATGTCGAAAGACGAAGAAAAAAATGGTTTCTATCGACTTTACTATCCCCTCTGCCTGAAGACATCAGAGTCGGCAGAGTGAACTCTCTGATGAATACGAACGCCGATGCGCTACAGGGTCGTATCGTGTCAACACTTGTTGAGCTGAATTCCGATGAGCGTTGGGTATGTCTCAATATCGACTGGCGAGACGTTGAGGAAGTTGGGTTACAAGGAAACGCATTGGCGGATACTCACGGTTTGAAGGAGCATTTCATGTGCTCCGAGCCGGATGAGGACGCATCGGTTTGGAGCATGCTGGTACTTTATGACCTATGGTTGCAAGCGCGAGGATATGATGTCGTGCTTTTGGATATCAGCTCTGATCAATATACAGGTTTCATTTGCCCATCAAATATTCTTGATAAGCTGTTAAATGAGGGGGGTAAGCTGGGTTTGGAACTGGTCAAGTTGGACCATGTGAACGAACAATAATATTCTGAATCAGTATGAATCTTCTGGAATACGATTTATTTAAAGACAGTTGATGAGAAATAGAAAATCAAT
Source organism: Aeromonas sp. MR16 (assembly GCF_022549315.1). Lineage (NCBI taxonomy): Bacteria > Pseudomonadati > Pseudomonadota > Gammaproteobacteria > Aeromonadales > Aeromonadaceae > Aeromonas > Aeromonas sp. MR16. The sequence goes on from NZ_JAKZFK010000001.1 coordinate 19,550, forward strand.
CAAGTTGTAAGAAAGTGTTATGTACGCAACCACCCCTACCATCCTAATTATTCGCAGATACAAACGATGACATACCGCACATTATGGTTGGTGCTGGCGAGCCATTGGCTCGCCGCTTGTACCACAACGACGTCACAGACCGAATCCGAACTCTCTCAAGCCGCCCAGCAGGGCCAGGGTAAGGCGCAGTATGAGCTGGCCAATCGCCTGGCGACCAAGCCAGATTATCCCGAGGCGATGCGCTGGATGAAACAGGCTGCGGAGCAAAACGGGCCACTGGCAGCCGATGCGGATGTGCGAGGCAAGGCCGCGCTGCAGGTGGGGAGTTGGTATCAGACTGGCCTGGGTGAACCCAAGAACCCAAAGCTGGCCCAGGACTGGTGGCAGCGCTCGGCCAAGCTGGGTAATGCGGACGCCAGCTATCAGCTGGGGTTGGCGTGCCGGCAGCAATATCAGGGCAAGCTGGTCGATGATTGCCTCGACTGGTTCGAGCAGGCGGCCAAACGGGATCATGCCGGCGCGCAGTTGATCCTGGGGGAGTGGTATGCCAGCCAGCCAGGCGCCGATGCCGATGCGGTTCAGTGGCTGGAAAAGGCCGCCGAGCAGGGCAATCGTGACGCCCAATATCGGCTCGGCCTGCGCTATGAGCAGGGCAAGGGGGTAGCCAAGCGACCCGATCTCGCCCAGCGCTGGTATGAGAAAGCCGCGGCCCAGCAGCAACCTGATGCCCTGCTGATCCTGGCCAGACAGGCGAGTGGTGCCGAGGCCGTGCCCCTCTATCAGCGCGCCGCCGATACCGGTGCTCCCCAGGCCCAGCTGTGGTTGGGACAAGCCTATCTGGCGGGTGAGCTGGTGTCGCAGGATCTCGCGCTCGGTCGTTACTGGCTGGAGCTGGCTGCTAGCCATGGCTCTCACGAGGCTGAATATCAGCTGAGTCTGCAACAGAGCGACCCGGCGGCGCGAGAGCACTGGCTAACGCTGGCGGCCAAAGGCGGGGTGAGCCAGGCACAACTCGAGCTGGCCAAATTGCAGCAAGGGCGGGGTGAGCTGGTGGCGGCGCGTCAGAGCCTCGCCTCGGCGGCGTTGCAGGGCAACGTCGATGCCCGCTATGCCTATGGGGAGATGCTGCGGCTGGGGCTGGGTGGGGAGGCGGACTATGTTCAGGCGCTCAAGCAGTATCGGCTGGCGGCCAATGCCAATCACCGGCAGGCGCAATATCGCATGGGAACCATGCGTGAGCGAGGCTGGGGCGCACCTCGCAACCGCTTGCATGCTTATGCATGGTATCTGCTCGCGGCTACCGATGGAAACAAGGACGCGACCGATGCAGGCAATGAGCTGGAAAAAGGGATGACAAAACAAGAGAAAGCCTCTGGTCAAAAACTGGCCCAGCACTGGTTCATCAAGTTGGAGAAAGGTCATCCACCGGAGAAGATGAAGGACAATACATAGTATTCAACAAGATGATTAAACACAGTAAATGTTCATATTAAATGGAAAAGTCCCATGGCGTGATGATGAATGCCATGGGATATTTTTTTGCGCTCTATGGGGAGTATTTAAAATGCATTTTACATGGTTGTTTTTTGTCAGATAGACAATATCATTTCTCAGGAGTGCTCACCCAGTTGTCAAGTATTAATACTTCCCCATGGCTTTGATGACGAAATCATTAATCAAGTTGCGCATCAAACATCACCACTCTGCATTTAAATCCGATTTAAGATATTTTTTGCAAAATAATTTTTGTATATATCTTGTTGATTTTAATGGTTTTTATTGAATTTAAATCAGTCTTTAAATGCTTTTTAAATATTTTTTATTGACGTAAAGATAATCGAAAATATACCATTTGTCGCGAATGGATCTTATGTCATAAAGACCTCTAACGAAGAGTAGGGGCAGGATCTGGTTGTATAAGTAATAAGCTACATATTGCGTTTTTGATTATCAATGCCTCGGCTTGATATATGTCAAAAATGCCTCGTCGGCTAACGTTCATTCACCTAAAACTAGGTTTAACGCGTCAACTGTCATTTTTTACAGTTGCCAGCATGAGCGTTGGCTATAAGCTTTGGGGTCTTCATGGATCCTTAACTTGGTATTTAGAGCATGGGAAAAGGAATTGATGGCGCCACTGTTGCGCCTAAAGAGCGTATTAATATCAAATATGTGCCGGCAACCGGCGGTCAGCAGGCGGAAATTGAGCTTCCGTTGACCATGATGGTGGTTGGCAACATGAAAGGACGTACGGAAGAGACCCCCATTGAGGAGCGTCAGACCGTCTCCATCGACAAGAATAATTTTTCTTCCGTCATGAAAGAATCTGCACTGGAGCTGAAATTTTCCGTTCCCAATCGCCTGGAAGAGAACAGCCAGGACGACTTGCCCGTGTCGATCAAGATCCAGTCCCTGGAAGACTTCACCCCAGACAGCGTTGCCCAGCAAGTGCCCGAGTTGCGCAAGCTGCTGGAACTGCGTGAGGCGCTGGTTGCCCTGAAAGGACCCCTGGGAAATATCCCGTCCTTCCGCAATCGTTTGCAGGATCTGCTGTCCAGTGGCGAGGCTCGCGAGCAACTGCTCAAGGAGCTGGATCTGATTAAGCCTGCCGAGTGATCTGCAGATTAATTAACTGATCGATAAGGAAAAATTATGTCTCAGGTCGAAGAACAGGTTCAAGCGGGGGCGAGTGTTGCCTCCTCGTCCTTGCTGGACGAAATCATGGCGCAGGCCCGTATCACGCCGGTGGACGAGGGTTACAGTGTCGCCAAGCAGGGGGTCGCCGCCCTGATCGCCAACATTCTGGACAGCGGTACAACCACGGATCCGGTCAACAAGGCGCTGGTGGACAGCATGATTGTCGAGCTCGACAAGAAGCTGAGCAAGCAGATGGATGTCATCCTGCACGCCAAAGAGGTGCAGGAGCTGGAATCCTCTTGGCGTTCACTCAAGCTGCTGGTGGATCGCACCGATTTTCGTGAGAACATCAAGATCCAGGTGCTGCATGCGACTAAAGAGGAACTGCTGGAAGATTTCGAATTTTCACCTGAAATCACCCAGTCTGGCCTCTATAAACATGTCTATTCGACCGGCTATGGCCAGTTTGGTGGTCAACCCATCGGCACCGTGATCGGCGACTATGCCTTCACCCACAGCGCCCCCGACATCAAGCTGATGCAGTATGTCAGCGCGGTCGGTGCCATGGCCCATGCCCCCTTCATCTCCTCCGTCGCCCCGGCCTTCTTCGGCGTCGACAGCTTCACCGATCTGCCGTCCATCAAGGATCTCAAGTCGGTGTTCGAAGGCCCGGCCTACACCAAGTGGCGCTTGTTGCGTGAGTCAGAGGATGCCCGTTATCTGGGGCTGACCGCGCCGCGTTTCCTGGCGCGTCTGCCGTACGATCCGACCGAGAACCCCATCAAGGGCTTCAATTATCAGGAAGACATCAGCTCGGATCACGACCACTACCTGTGGGGCAACACCGCCTATCTGATGGGTACCTCCCTGACCGACAGTTTCGCCAAGTACCGCTGGTGCCCGAACATCATAGGCCCCCAGAGCGGCGGCGCCATCCAGGACCTGCCGGTGCATGTCTACGAGGCCATGGGTCAGTTGCAAGCCAAGATCCCGACCGAGGTGCTGATCACCGACCGTCGTGAATACGAGCTGTCCGAAGAGGGTTTCATTACCCTGACCATGCGCAAAGACAGTGACAACGCGGCCTTCTTCTCCGCCAACTCGGTGCAAAAACCCAAGGTGTTCCCGAACACCAAGGAAGGCAAGGAAGCGGAGACCAACTACAAGCTGGGTACCCAGCTGCCCTACATGTTCATCATCAATCGCCTGGCACACTACATCAAGGTGTTGCAGCGCGAGCAGATCGGCTCCTGGAAGGAGCGTCAGGATCTGGAGCGTGAGCTGAACGGCTGGATCAAGCAGTACGTGGCCGATCAGGAGAATCCGCCGGCAGACGTGCGTAGCCGTCGTCCGCTGCGCGCCGCCCAGATCAAGGTACTGGACGTGGAAGGTGAGCCGGGCTGGTATCAGGTCGCCATGGCCGTGCGTCCGCACTTCAAGTACATGGGCGCCAGCTTCGAGCTGTCCCTGGTGGGTCGTCTGGACAAGGAATAATGGCCGATGCCGTCTCTCTCTTCCTGGGATAGAGGAAATGCGGCCAGCCTGTTTGACAGGATCCGGGGGGAGGGGCTGGTTCCTTCCCCCCGCTCGGAAGTTGATGAACTGGTGGATTCTGTCAAACGGCAGCTCGATCAGATCCTCAACACCCGTCCCGGCAATTGTCGCAGTGCCCCGGAGCTGGGCGTCATCGATCTCAATGACGCCACTCAGGGCAGTGCCGATATCAAGGGACGGATCCGTGAGGCGATCCGGCAATGCATCCGTCGGTATGAACCGCGGATCATTCACGTGGAAGTCCGTTCACCCGACCATCAGGCGAGCCCGCTCGAGATGTCGTTTCAGGTGACGGCCCACGTGAGGCTGGAGCACATCGAACAGGTTACCTCGTTCAACGTCCACATGGACAGTCACCGTCACTACCGCATGGTCTGATCAATGTCGCTGGAACATTACTTCAGGGATGAACTGGCATTTTTGCGCCTGCAAGGGCGCGAATTTGCCGATGCCTATCCCGAACTCACCCGTTTCTTGTCCGAGCAAAATACGGATCCGGATGTCGAGCGCCTGCTGGAAGGCTTCGCGTTTCTCACCGGCAACCTGCGCGCCAAGATCGAGGATGAGTTCCCCGAGCTGACCCATGGTCTGCTCAATATGCTCTGGCCCAACTATCTGCGCCCCGTGCCCAGCATGACCATCATGCAGTTCTCGGTCATTCCGGGCGCCATCACCCAACCTGCGCTGGTCAAGCAGGGTTGTCAGCTCGACAGCCTGCCCATCGACGAGGTGACCTGTCACTTCCAGACCAGCCATGACGCCTGGATCTACCCGGCCGATATCCGCCATATCGCCTCTCAGAGTGGCAACGATCTCTCCACCATCTCGCTGGATATCGCCCTCCATGCCCCCTTGCCGCTCAGTGAATTGCAGCTCGACAAGCTGCGCTTCTTCCTCGGCGGGGACAGTTATACCGCCTATGAGCTCTACTTCTGGCTCTCCAACCAGCTCTCCCATATGGAGCTGGAGATAGACGGCAAGCGCTTTCGCCAGGAGGCCAAGGCCCTCAAGCCCATCGGCTTCGAGCGCGACGATGCGCTCTTGCCCTATCCGAACAACGTCTACTCCGGCTATCGCATCCTGCAGGAGTATTTCTGCTTCCCACAGAGCTTCCTGTTCTTCGAGCTCAGTGGTGATGATTGGCCCAGGCAGCCTCTGCCGGTCAGCGAGTTCAAGATCCACTTCTGCTTCGACAAACCGCTGCCCGCCGAGCTCAAGATCCGCCCCGACTCCTTCATGCTCAACTGCGTACCGGCCATCAATTTGTTCCGGCACGACAGCGAGCCGGTCAACCTCAACGGTCGTCAGGCGGAGTATCCGCTCAAGGCGAGCTACCGTCACGCGGACAGCTTCGAGATCTTCTCGGTCGACGAGGTGGAAGGCTGGGTGGAGGGCAACCTGGGCCGTTCTCGTGGCACGCCGCGCATCTATCAGCCGTTCGAGAGCTTCCAGCACCAGATTGAGCGGGCCAAACAGCGGCTGGCGCTCTACTACCGGGTCCGGGTCAGGGAAGCGGTCAGCGGGGACGGCTTCGAGCACAGCCTCTCCTTCGTGCGCGGGGATGAGACCACCACGGTCGAATTGGATGAATCCATCTCCGTCACCCTGACCTGCACCAATCGCTCCCGCGCCGCCACCCTCAAGGTCGGCAACATCTGTGTGCCGACCGGCAGTTCGCCCTCGTTTGCCACCTTCCGCAACCTGATCCGGCCGACCCGGCCATTGCGCCCGGCGCTCGATGGCAGTCTGCACTGGACCCTCATTTCCAACCTGTCGCTGAACTATGTCTCTTTGCTGCGCCGGGATGCCCTGGTGCAGGTGCTGCGCACCTATGATTTCCCGGCGTTGCACGACAAGCAGGCCGAGCAGGCCTCGCGCAAGCGGCTGGCGGGGATCGAGGAAATTGAGACCACCCCGGTCGATCGGTTGGTGCGCGGCATGCCGGTGCGGGGGCTCAAGTCGGTGCTGCACGTTCGCCAATCCGCCTTTGGCAGCGAGGGGGAGCTCTATCTGTTCAGCACAGTGCTGGCGCACTTCTTCTCGCTGTATGCCAGCGTCAATGCCTTCCACCTGCTTGAGGTGGTCAATCTCGACAACAAGGAGCGTTACCAGTGGCCAGTCCAGATCGGTCAACACTCCCTGATGTGACGTCCGCCAAGGACGCGCCGCGCTTCAATTTTTTTCAGCTGGTTGAGCTGCTCAACCGGCTGGATGGCGCCGATCAGGAGCGGGGGCTCGACTACCTGCCAAGCGACGAGGGGATCCGCTTCAAGGCGACCGCCTCTCTGGGCTTTCCTACCAGCGACGTGCTGCAGATTGGCCGTGACGACAAGGGTCGCCATGAGCTGGAGGTGGCCTTCCTCGGTCTGCATGGCAGCCAGTCTCCCATGCCCGGTTATTACCTCGATTCTCTGGCGTGGGAGTACGCGCAAGGGGAGCAGAAACTCGGCCTGTTCCTGGACTTTTTCCATCACAGGCTGCTGACCCTGCTGCACCGGATCTGGCGCAAGTATCGCTACCACGTGCGCTTTCAGGACAACGGCGAGGATGGGTTCTCCCGCCTGATGTTCGCTCTGGTGGGGCTCGGCAACGAGGCGGTCTGCCGCAGTCTGCCGGTCAACCGCGCCAAGATGCTCTCCTACGCGGGCATGCTGGCCAGCCCCAGCCGCTCCCCCGAGGTGGTGGCAGGTCTGGTGGCGCACTGCTTCGATCTGGCGGAAGTGGAGGTCAATGCCTGGCAGTGGCGCCGGGTGCCCATCCACCAGGATCAGCAGAACCGGCTGGGCAGTGCCTGCGCCACCCTGGGGGGAGATTTTGTCATCGGCGACAAGGTGAACGACTGCGCGGGAAAATTTTTATTGAAGATCAACAACCTGAGTTTTGGACATTTTCTCGGGTTTCTCCCGAACGGGGAGCATTTCCATGCCCTGGTGACCTTTGTCTCCTTCATCCTGCGTGACCAGCTGGCCTGGGATCTGCGACTCGGCTTCGGCCAGGAGCAGGCCAGGGGGCTGCGATTGGGGGAGGAGCAGAGTGCGCGCCTGGGCTGGAGCTCCTTCCTCGGCCAGCCGCCGAGTGACCCGTTTGTGACCATTTGTGTGCAGGAATAAGTGCAGGAGTGAATGTGGACGATTTTAACCAGCAACTTTCCCTGGTGGTGCTCAACAGCGAGCAGCTCGATGGCAACCAGCAGGTGCAGTATCGCTTCGATGAAATGGGCGGTTCCCTCGGGGCTTCCGAGCAGGATGACTGGCACCTGCGAGACAGGCTGGGTGCCGTCATGCCGGCCCACGCCCGAGTCGAGCACCATGATGGCCGCTTCTGCCTGTGCGATCTGAGCGGTCAGACCTACATCAATGGCGCGACCTCCCCCATAGGGCGGGCGCGCAAGGTGCACTTGGAGCAGGGGGACGAGCTGATCGTCGGCCCGTTCAGGTTGAAGGCCTATCTCGGTGCCATCACCCCGGAGCAGAGCCTGCAGCAGGTGCTGGGCAACCGTCCCACCGAGCAGTTGGACGAGTGGCTGACCAGCGATGAGCCCGGGATCCGCCAGGACGATCCCCATGCACTGGCACTCGATCCCCTGCTGGCGCTGCAGCATGAGCGCTCTGCCCTGACTCCCCTGGTCGACCCCCGTCGCCAGAGCGACCTCCACCCGCAACCGGATATGGAACATCCGTCCCTGTCCCCCTTTTCTGCCCTCGAGAACACCATGACCCAAGAATTTCTGGATATGCCCTCCATCGAGAATCACCCCGATTACCTCCCGCCATTGGACGGGGTCGACCACGTTGCCCTGACCCCGCTGATGCGCGGCCTGGGTCAGCCCTTGCAACTGCAAGATACCCAGCAGGCCCACGACATGCTCGAGGAGATGGGCAAGACGGTGCGCGCCATGGTGGAAGGCTTGTTGAAGCTGCAAAGCGATCAGGCGGCGCTGGCGGACAGGCACCTGCGCCCCATCGAGGACAACCCGCTGCGGCTCGGGCTCGGTTATGACGAGACCCTGGCGGTGATGTTCGCCGAGCAGAAGAGCCCGGTACACCTGACGGCCCCGGCGGCGGTGGCCGAGAGCCTGCGTAACGTGCGCATCCACCATGTGGCGAACCAGCAGGCGATCGGCGCGGCGCTCGACAGCATACTGCAGGCCTTCTCGCCGGATGCCCTGGTCGGCCGTTTCGAGCACTACCGCCGCACCGGTACCCCGGGCATGGCCGACGAGGGCTGGGCCTGGAACATGTACCAGCACTACTACCGCGAGCTCACCTCCGCCCGTCAGCAAGGCTTCGACAAGCTGTTCCACCAGGTCTATGCCCAGGCATATGACCAGGCCGTGCGTCAGCAACAGGGACTGATTTGATGATGCGAGTGGTGATGCTGGGCGCCTGTCTGCTGGCCCTGGCGGGCTGTACCACCATGGGCAAGATGGCCGATGTGGCCATGAACCCGGATATCCAGGTGGGGAGCAAGGATGATCAACCCTCGACCCTGGGGTTGAGCCTGCTGGCCGAGCCGGACGTCAATCCCAACGAGAGCGGAGAGGCGGCTCCTGTCGAGTTTCAGGTGGTACTGCTGGCGGAAGACTCCAAGCTGCTCGCCACCGACTACGACCAGGTGACCGAGGATGTGGAGAAGGCGCTTGGCAAGAACTACCTGGATCATCAGGACTACACCCTGCTGCCGGGGCAGTTCAAGTATCTGCCCCCCATCAAGCTCGACGAGAAGACCCGTTACATCGGGGTGATCGCCCGCTACGCCGATCCGGACAGCGCCGAATGGCGCAAGGTCATCAAGGTCAAGAGCACGGGCCGTGCCTATCAAATCCTGGTTCATCTGCGTCTGGATGAAGTGGAACTACAACAAGAAGAAGAATGACCATGTCGAGTCGAAATCGGGTTATCTGGCGTGAGGGGCTCTTCATCAAGCCCCAGCACTTCCAGCAACAGCAAAGGCATTCGGAGTACGCGCTGCACGCTCGCCTGAGCGCGCTGTCCGACTATTTCTACGGGCTGCAGACGCTGGTCATCAACGAGGACTATCTGGGGTTTGGCCGCATCGCCCTGGTGGGGGCTACCGGCATCTTGCCGGACGGCACCGTCTTCAATATTCCCAACGACGATGTGCTGCCGACCCCGCTGGAAGTCACCGATGCCTCGGTGGCGAACCAGAAGATCTATCTGGCGCTGCCGCTCTCGGTGAGCGGGGTCAACGAGGTCAATCAGGGGGGCCAGGTGGCCACCCGACTGCAGGCCCATCGCCACGATGTGCGCGATCTGCATAGCGAAGGGGGGGACGTGGTCTCCCTCGAGGTGGGACGGGTCAGTCTGCGGCTGATGCTGGAGCGCGAGGACCGTAGCGCCTATGCCTCCCTGGCCATCGCCCGCATCCTGGACAAGCGCCCGGACGGCGGCCTGGTGCTGGATCCGAACTTCATGCCCTGCAGCATCAGCGTCTCCGCCATCCCGACTCTCAAACGCTTCCTCGGCGAGTCGGCGGGCCTGGTGGCCGAGCGGGCCCGTAGCCTCTCCCAGCGCATCGCGGCGCCCGGTCAGCAAGGGGTCGCCGACGTGGCCGAATTCATGATGCTGCAACTGCTCAACCGGGCCCAGCCCCAGCTCTCCCATCTTGCCCGCCTCGGCACCCTGCATCCGGAGCGGCTGCACGAGGCCCTGGTGCAGATCTGCGGCGAGCTGATGACCTTCACCGACGAGTCCCGCCTGCCGCCGGAGTTTGCCGCCTATCGCCACGACGATCAGCAGCTGAGCTTCGAGCCTGTGATGTTGGCCCTGCGTCAGGCTCTGAGCACAGTGTTGTCGCCGAGGGCCGTCTCCATCCAGCTGCGCAAGCACCAGTACGGCGTCATGGTGGCCGTGGTGGGGGAGAGCGAGCTGATGCAAAGCGCCGACTTCGTGCTGGCGGTGCGGGCCCGCATGCCGCAGGAGCAGCTGCGCAAGCAGTTGCTGCAGCAGACCAAGGTGGCCTCCAGCGACAAGATCCGCGAACTCATCAGCCTGCAGCTGCCGGGCATTCCGCTGCTGCCGCTGCCGGTGGCCCCGCGCCAGCTGCCCTATCACGCCGGTTACAGCTACTTCCAGCTCGACAGGCAGAGCCCGGCCTGGCAGATGCTGGCGGTGGGCAACACCCTCGCCTTCCACATCGCCGGCGACTTCCCGGAGCTCGACATGCAGCTCTGGGCCATTCGCAGCCAGTGATCCCATCAAGGAATAAGCACAGATGACCACGGACATTCTCAAGAACGAGCACCTCAGCGATCTGCTGTTCGATCATGCCGAGCAGCTGGACATGGACTCGGACCATTGGTTCCGCCTGCGGGGCCAGAGCATCAATCCCATGATCGATGCCGTGACCCCCTTGCTCGGGCTGGTGCAGCGGGTACGCCTGCTGTCACGTCATGATCGGGTGCCCGAGCTCTACCAGCGGGTGGTGACCGAGATCCAGGCCATCGAGCAGGAGCTGATGGCCCAAGGCTACGAGAATGGCGTGGTGCTCTCGTTTCGCTACATCCTCTGCACCTTCATCGATGAGGCCGTGATGGGCCGCGACTGGGGCAGCCAGAGCGAATGGTCTGAGCACTCCCTGCTGACCCGCTTCCACAACGAGACCTGGGGCGGGGAGAAGGTGTTCGTGCTGCTCGCCCGCCTGCAGGAAGATCCGGTGCGTTATCGCGACATCCTGGAGTTCATCTACCTGTGCCTGTGTCTCGGTTTCGAGGGACGCTACAAGGTGATGAGCAAGGGGCAAGGCGAGTTCGAGCGCATCGTCAAACAGCTGCACAAGCAGCTCTCCCCCGAGGCGAATGGCGAGGCCCCCAGCGTATTTCACCTGGACCTCGGCCAACAGGCCTCCCGCTACCAGCTGCGCAAGCAGGTGTCCCTGCGCAGCCTGTTCATGGGGGGGGCCGTGGTGCTGGCCATCATCTTTGGCCTCTATCACCAGCAACTCAATAACCAGACCCAGGACGTTCTGCGTCAACTGGGCGAATTATTAAAATAATATCCTGAGGAGAGCACGCCTTGATTCGTATAGAGCTACCGGTACTGGTGGAAAGACTCAATCCCATCTGTCGTCACATGCTGGAGGAGGCCGCGGCCCTCTGCGTCAACCACCAGGGGGCCGAGATCCGCATCGAGCACCTGCTGCTGAAGATGCTGGACACCCCGCTGTCCGACGTGCGCCAGATCCTGAAAAGGGCCGAGGTGGAGGTGGACGAGCTGCGCACCCTGCTGCAACCCTCCCATGCCGACAGCAGCTATGGTCAGGGTTACCCCTCCTTCTCGCCCCTGCTGGTGGAATGGTTGCAAGACAGCTGGCTGCTGGCCTCCGCCGAGTTGCAACATGTCCAACTGCGCAGCGGCATGTTGCTGCTGGTGCTCTTGATGACACCCCAGCGTTATCTGCCTGGCTCGGCCACCCGGCTGCTGGCCAACGTCAACCGCGAGTTGCTGCGCCAGCAGTTTGATGACTGGGTGAAAGAGTCCTCAGAGACGCAAGTGATCGTTCCTGCCAACGGCAACCCCACCCAGGCGGCCTTGCCGACCGATGCCAGCCTGCTGGCCCGCTTCACCGTCAACGTGACCGAGCAGGCCCGCCAGGGGACCCTGGATCCCGTGCTATGCCGGGATCACGAGATCGATCTGATGATCGACATCCTCTCCCGCCGCCGCAAGAACAACCCCATCGTCGTGGGGGAGGCGGGGGTCGGCAAGAGCGCCCTCATCGAGGGGCTGGCCCTGCGCATGGTGGCGGGTCAGGTGCCCGAGAAGCTGCGCGGCGTGGAGCTGATGACCCTGGATCTCGGCGCCATGCAGGCCGGTGCTTCGGTCAAGGGGGAGTTCGAGAAGCGCTTCAAGGGGGTGATGCAGGAGGTCAAGGACGCGGTGCGCCCCGTTATCCTGTTCATCGACGAGGCTCACACCCTGATCGGGGCCGGCAACCAGGCCGGTGGGCTGGATGTCTCCAACCTCATCAAGCCGGCGCTGGCCCGGGGTGAGCTGCGTACCATCGCCGCCACTACCTGGGGGGAGTACAAGAAATACGTGGAGAAAGACGCGGCCCTGTCCCGTCGCTTCCAGCTGGTGAAGGTGGGTGAGCCCGACGCAGAGGAGGCCACCGTGATCCTGCGCGGCCTGCGCAGCATCTACGAGAAGGCCCACGGAGTGCTGATCGACGAGGAGGCACTGCAGGCCGCGGCCCAGCTCTCAGCCCGCTACATTTCCGGTCGTCAGCTACCGGACAAGGCGATCGATGTGCTCGACACCGCCTGCGCCCGAGTCGCCATCAATCTCACCACGCCGCCGCGCGCCGTCAGCCACCTGCAAAACGCGCAGCGTCAGCGCGAGCTGGAGATCCGCCAGCTGGCGCGCCAGAGCCTGATCGGTCTGGGTGACAACGCCGAACGCCTGGCCGAGCTGCACGCCGCCCAGTCTGCCTGCCGCGAAGCGCTGGTGGAGCAGGAGGCCCAGTGGCAACAGCAGCAGGGGCTGGTGCAGCAGATAGTGGCGCTGCGGGCCGCCTTGCTTGCAGACGAGCAGGATGAGTTGCTGACCAGAGAGGCGCTGGATCTGGCGGATGCCCCCCTGGATCCGCAAGCCGCCGCCGAGGCGCTGGCCGGGCTCGAGCGCGAGCTGGCCGCCCTGCAGCAGGGCGCGGTATTGGTCTCGGCGCACGTGGACAAGACCCAGGTCGCGGCCGTGATCGCCGAGTGGACAGGGGTGCCGCTCAATCGCATCTCCCAGGGGGAGCTCGACGTGGTGACCCGGCTGCCGGAGTACCTGGGGGATCTCATCAAGGGGCAGGATGTGGCGGTAGCCCATCTGCACAAGCACCTGCTGACCGCCCGCGCCGACTTGCGCCGCCCGGGTCGCCCCCTTGGCGCCTTCCTGCTGGTGGGGCCGAGCGGGGTCGGCAAGACCGAGACCGTGCTGCAAATTGCCGAGTTGATGTTCGGCGGCCGCCAGTATCTCACCACCATCAACATGTCCGAGTATCAGGAGAAGCACACGGTCTCGCGCCTCATCGGCTCGCCGCCGGGCTATGTGGGCTTTGGCGAGGGGGGCGTGCTGACCGAGGCCATTCGCCAGAAACCCTACTCTGTGGTGCTGCTGGACGAGGTGGAGAAGGCTCACCCGGACGTGCTCAACCTCTTCTATCAGGCGTTCGACAAGGGCGAGCTGGCGGACGGGGAAGGGCGCATCATCGACTGCAAGAACGTGGTCTTCTTCCTCACCTCCAACCTCGGCTTCCAGACCATCGTCGACCATGCCGAGCAGCCAGAGGCGCTGCTGGATGCGCTCTATCCCGAGCTCGCCGCCTTCTTCAAGCCGGCGTTGCTGGCGCGCATGGAGGTGATCCCCTATCTGCCGCTCGGTCACGACACCCTGGTAGAGATAGTGGGTGGCAAGCTCAGCCGTCTGGTGAAGCTGCTCAAGGAGCGCTTCGGTGCCGAGGTGGAGCTGGACGAGGAGGTGGCCGAGGAGATTCTGCGCCGCGCCAATCGCAGCGAGAACGGGGCCCGCATGCTCGAGTCCGTCATCGACGGTGCCCTGCTGCCGCCCGTCTCGCTGCAGCTGCTACAGCGTCTGGCGGCCGGTGAGCCCATCAACCGGGTGCGTTTCTTCGTGGCCGATCAGCAGTTCGTGGCCGAGGTGGGGGCTTGAACATGGAACAAGCCCTCGCCTTTGCCCTCGAATTGACCGAGCAGCGCGACGAGCCGCACCTGTGCCAATGGTGGTCACAGGTGTTGCACGCCAGCTTCCAGCCAAAGGGCATGTTGCTCGGCATGCTGGAGGTGAGCGGTCGCCAGCTGGCGTGCAGTGGCTGGGTCAAGGGGCAGGCCGTCAGCCTCTCCCTGGCGGTGGATGACTTCTCCCACCCCCTTGCCTATGTGCTGCACAAGGCCCAGCCCCGCACCTGGGACTCCCTTCACGGGGGGGCCCGCATCGAACACAAGGAATTTCGTGCCCTGCTCTCCAACCTCGGCCAGCAGTGCGGCCTGCACGCCTTTCCCTTGCTGGACGGCGGCGGCAAGCCGTTCGCCGTGCTGGCCATGATGGACTGCGCGGAGCAACTGCAGGAGTGGACACTGGGTCCCGAGTTGGCCCAACTCTCCCAGGTGTTCTGCAACCAGCTCACCCTCATTCGGGATCTGGGGCGCAGCCGCCGGGATCAGAGCGTGCTGCGAGATTCATTGCGCCAGATAAAAGGGGAGGGGCAGGTCAAGAAGCAGCACGAGAAGCTGCTGGCAGACCAGTTGGTAGGGCAATCTGCGGTGATCTGCGGGTTGCGCGAGCAGGTCCATCAGGCGGCGCAGCACAAGCTGACCGTGCTCATCCAGGGGGAAACCGGCAGCGGCAAGGAGGTGGTCGCCCGGCTGGTGCACCAATGCTCCGATCGTGCCGCCAAGCCGTTTGTGGCCATCAACTGCGCCGCCATCCCGGAGAACCTCATCGAGAGCGAGCTGTTTGGTTACCAGAAGGGGGCCTTCTCCGGTGCCCTGACCAACAAGGCCGGGCTGGTGGCCCAGGCCAACGGCGGCACCCTGTTTCTGGACGAGGTGGGGGACATGCCCGCCGCCATGCAGGCCAAGCTGCTGCGGGTGCTGGAGACCCGCAGCTACCGGCCTCTGGGGGCCGAGCAGGAGAGCCACTCCGATTTTCGGCTCATTGCCGCCACCCATCAACCCCTCAGCCGCCAGGTGGAGGAGGGGCAGTTTCGTGCCGATCTCTATCATCGGCTCTGCCAGTGCCTGCTGCTGATTGCCCCCCTGCGCGAGCACATGGACGACGTGCCCATGCTGTGCCAGCACTTCATGGCCCAGTTTGCCGAGCAGGATGGCAAGGCGCTTGGCGGGTTGCACCGCCAGTTCCAGAAGCAGCTGCAGAGTTATGACTTCCCCGGCAACGTGCGCGAACTGCGCAACCTCCTGGAGGTGGCCTGCGCCCACACTCGCCACGGGGAAGAGGTGGTGCTGGAGGCCTTGCCGCCGGAGCTCAAGGAGAGGGTCTGCGTGGAGCTGCCGGGGATGCTGGACAATTACAACCACATTCGCGACCTGCGCCAGGCCATGCAGCTGTACGAGGCCTCGGTCATCGAGGCGCGGCTGCGTTATTTCCAGGGCAACCGCATGCGGGTGGCCGAGAGCCTGAACATTCCCAAGCGCACCCTGGATCACAAGTGCCAGAAGCTGGAGGTGAACTGATGAGCGTCCTCACCCTGTTGCCCCTGCTACTGGCGAGCGCCGCCGTGCCCCAGCCAGGCGCTCAGCCAGACATGGCCGGTTGGCAGCAGTGCCGGCGCGAGCCATCCCCGCTGATCCGGCTAGCCTGCTACGACGCCCTCGGCAGTGGCCCCGACACCGAGTCAGGCGCCGGGGCTATGTCTGCCGCCTGGCAAGCCATCCGGGATCAGGAGCAGAGTCGCACCCCCGAGAGCCCCCCCTTCCTGCTGCAAAGCGATCCCGCTCGTGGCAGCGAGATCCTGACCCGCCCGGCCCTGCGTGGGGCGACGCTTTCCATCGGCTGCGTCGACAGCATCACCCACATTCGGCTGCGGCTGGATGCGCCCTGGGTCGGCGAGGGGGTACAGATTGAGCTCGACGGCTCGCCCGGCAACAGCGCCCAGAGCTGGTTTATCCGGGATCGGGGGTTGCTGCTGGAATATGGCCGTGGCCTGCCGGCCATCGAGGAGCTCAAGCGCTGGCTGGGCCATCGCGAGTTGCAACTGCGAGCCGACAACGGCACTCAGGCTCGGGCCGCTAACGGCGTCGTGCTGCGGGTCGATCTGAGCGGCCTGAAAGAGGCGCTGGTCCCCCTGCGTCAGCAGTGTCGCTGGTAGGGGGCGCCATGAGCTATCAACACCCCTGGTGTGCCCGCCTGCTCGCCAACTTGCCGGATGAACAGATAAAGAACGCCGTGCTGGCCGACGAGCCGCGCTGGGACTATGTGGAGACCGAACTGGTCAAGCTGGGATCCTTGGCTCACGCCCAGGTGGATCTCAATGCGGTGGCCGAGGCTTGCCTCAGCCTGCTGGAGACGCGCACCAAGGACATGCGGGTGCTGGCCCAACTGCTGCGCTGCCTGCAACACCCGGCCAAGACGACCCCCATGGGGGCGGCGCTGAGCCTGCTGGAGTCCTGGATCCGTGCCTACTGGTTGCTGGCCTGGCCCGGCAATGCCAGCCAGAAGCAGCGGCTGATGGTGCAGATCGTCAAGCGTTTCGAGGGGGCGCTGCCACGCGTCTGCGAGAGCGCCTCGGCGGCCGAGTTGGCCCAGTTGCTGGCTCAGGCCGAGCAGCTCGGTGCCTGCTGGCTGGTGCAGTGTCCGGACAAGGGAGAACTGCTCGATCCGCTGTTGATGGGGTTGAAGCGGGCCCAGCGCCAGCAGGCTGCACAGGCAGAGGCCGATGGTGCCTCATCT
Organism: Aeromonas sp. MR16; assembly: GCF_022549315.1. Classification (NCBI taxonomy): domain Bacteria; kingdom Pseudomonadati; phylum Pseudomonadota; class Gammaproteobacteria; order Aeromonadales; family Aeromonadaceae; genus Aeromonas; species Aeromonas sp. MR16. The sequence goes on from NZ_JAKZFK010000001.1 coordinate 36,175, forward strand.
CCTGTGTCGGGCGCTGTGAACACGGCTTCCCATGTCGGTCAGGGCACGGATGCCATGGTGCTCAGTGGTGGCGCCAAGGCACAGGGCATCGAGATCGACAGCTCCAACGACCGGACCTGGCGCCAGACCCAGCTCAAGGTGGCACAACTGCTCATCGAGCGTCAGCCGGAGGCGGCGGTGGGCTATCGCCTGCGCCGTCACGCCATCTGGGCGGGTATCACCACTGCGCCCATGACGTCCTCGGGCAATAAAACCCAGCTGGCGCCCATGTCGGTGGACATGGTGAACGAATACCGCGCCGCCATGGGGGCGCCGGATCTGGCGCTCTGGCAGCGGATCGAGCAGAGCCTGACCCTGGCGCCTTACTGGTTCGAGGGCCATCGCCTCTCGGCCCAGGTGGCGGACAAGCTCGGGTTTGGCGCACCGGCCCAGGCCATCGCCCAGGAGCTCGATAGCTTTCTGCAGCGGCTGCCGGCCCTGCGGGATCTCGGCTTCAGCGACGGCAGCCCCTTTCTTAGCGTGGAGTGCAGCCGCTGGTTGCAACCCGCCAGGGGCGGCGCGGGTGGCGACGGTGACAGCAGCTTGGCCGAAGAGATAGCCCAGCGTCATGGGGAACAGGGCATGGCCGCGGCCCTGACCCTTCTGGATGAACGGATGACGCAGTTGAAGGAGCCCAGAGCCCGCTTCCATGCCCAGTTGGTGCAGGCGGAGCTGCTGGTGCAGGAAGGCATGGAGGCGCTGGCGCGCCAGCACTATCAACACTTGTGGCAAGAGGCGAGTCGCCTTGGATTGGCGCAATGGGAACCCGGATTGGTCAGTCGCCTGGAGCAACAGGCGGCTGCATTGCCGAAATAAGTGTCGAAATGAGTCATTGAGTCGGAGCTGGATCACATTTTATGTTCAAAACCATTTTTACCTTTTTACGGCAACAGCTGCCGAAATTGAAACCCTCCTGGCCCCTGCTCGGTGCCGTGCTCTGGGTTGTCGCCCTGATCCTGGTGTGGTGGCTCGGTCCTCGCCTCGCGATCCGGGATGCCAAGCCGTTCGAGCCGCTATGGGGTCGAGTGGTGTTCACCCTGCTGTGGCTCTGGCTGCTGCTGGGGGGGCTCTCCTGGCGGATGTGGCGCAAGATGCAGCAACTCAAGGCCGAGCGCCAGCACGAGGTCGTGCTGGAGCAGGATCCGGTGAAGGGGCTGCTCGATCGGCAGGCGCTGTTCCTCAATCGCTGGTTGCAGGCCCTCGACGAGCACCTCGGCAAAGGGGCGCTCTACGCCATGCCCTGGTATCTGGTGCTGGGCCTGCCCGGCAGCGGCAAGAGCAGCCTGATCCACCGCGCCAACCCGGCCAACAAGCTTAATCCCAGGCTGGATACCGAGCTCAGGGATCTGGCGCAGGATCAGCTGATCGACTGCTGGCTGGGGGAGCAGGCGGTGATGCTGGATCCCGCCGGCGAGCTCTTGTCCCAGTCCGAACCCGAGCTGGATCCGCTGGCGCGCAAGCACGAGCGGCTCTGGCTGCATCTGCTGAACTGGCTCAGCGAGCACCGTCGCCGCCAGCCTCTCAACGGCCTGGTGTTGACGGTGGACTTGGCCTGGCTCTCCCACGCCAGCGTGGCCGAACGCAAGGCCTATGCCCAGCTGATGCGCGCGCGCCTGCAGGAGGTGTCAGCCACCATGAACACCCGGTTGCCGCTCTATGTCACCTTCACCAAGCTGGATCTGCTGCGCGGCTTCGACGTGGTATACGAGCAGCTCGACAAGGAGGCCCGCGAGGCCGTGCTGGGGGTGACCTTCAACCCGACCGATGGCAACGGCTGGCAGCAGGAGCTGACCCGGTTCTGGGATCAGTGGGTGGACAACCTCAACCAGAACCTGCCCGAAATGATGCTGGCCCGCCTCGATGCCGGTCAGCGCAGCGCCCTGTTCTCCTTCGTGCGCCAACTGGCGGGCCTCAAGGATTATGTGACCAGCCTGCTCGACGAAACCCTGGCCATAGAGGAGAGCAAGCCGCTGCTGGTGCGCGGTGTCTACATCAGCTCCGTCTATCAGCAGGGGGTGCCGTTCGATGCGTTCGCCCAGGCGGCCTCCCGCCGCTACAACCTGCCGGAACCCATCCACTCGGCCCTGCGCGGGGAGTCCAACACCTATTTCGTGCGCAAGCTGTTCTCCGGCATCATCTTTCCCGAGGCCCATCTGGCCGGGGAGAACCGGCTGCACACCCTCTATCGCCGTCGTCGCATGACCATAGGGCTGGGTTGCCTGTCCCTGTTCTCGGCGGCCCTCATCGGTGGTTGGCACCATTTCTACCGGGTCAATGAGGAGGCCGGTCGCAACGTGCTGACCAAGGCCCAGGCCTTCACCAGTACCCGGGAGCTGACCGATGATCACGCCTTCGGGGTGAGCCAGTTGCCGCGCCTGAACCTGATTCGCGAGGCGACCCTCTCCTTTGGCAACTACCGCGAGCGTACCCCGCTGGTGGCGGATCTCGGCCTCTATCAGGGGGACGAGATCGGCCCCTATGTGGAAGGCTCCTACCTGCAACTGCTGAGTCTGCGCTTCCTGCCCGCCCAGATGCAGGGGCTGCTGAATGATCTCGAGCGGGCGCCGGCTGGCAGCGAGGAGAAGCTCGCCATCCTGCGGGTAATGCGGATGCTGGACGATGCCTCCGGCCGCAACAAGGAGCTGGTGGCGCAATACATGGCGAGCCGCTGGCAGAAGGCCTTCCCGGGCCAGGGGCCGGTGCAGGAGCAGTTGATGGGGCACCTCGACTATGCCCTGGCTCACACCGACTGGTATGGGGCCAGGGCGGCGCGGGATCAGGGGGCCATCACCGCCTTCGTGCCCTTCAAGGAGCCGGTGTACGGCGCCCAGCGCGAGCTGGGCAAGTTGCCCATGTACCAGCGGGTCTACCAGAACCTGGTGGTGAAGGCGGGGGAGGTGTTGCCGCCGGATCTCAACGTGCGCGACGAGGTGGGGCCGACCTTCGACACCGTCTTCACCCTGCGCAGCGACCAGGCGGGACAGGTGCCGCGCCTGCTGACCTGGCCAGGTTTCAGCGATTTCTTCCTCAAACAGGACAAGGCACTGATCGATCTTACTGCCATGGATGCCTGGGTGCTGGGCCAGCGCAAGCTGAGTCAGCTGAGTGAAGCGGATCGCAAGGAGATCACCCGCCAGGTCAATGAGCGTTATGTCACCGATTACGTCAACCAGTGGCAGAACCTGCTGACCAACCTGGACGTGCAGACCCTGGAGAGCCCCGAGCAGGCGCTGGACGTGCTGACCGCCATCACGGGCAACGATCAACCGTTCCAGCGGGTGCTGGCAGCCCTCGACGACAACACCCGCATCCGCAAGATCTCCGATGTGGAAGGGGATCCGGCCCAGGCCATCACGGCCCGCATCGGCCGTCCCTTTATGGCCACCAACGCGGCGCTGGCCGGTCGTGGTGAGCAGGGTCCCCTCGTCCAGGAGGTGAACCAGAAGCTGGTGGAGCTGCAGCACTATCTGGAGCTCATCGTCAACGCCACCGAGCCGGGCCAGTCTGCCTTGAAAGCAGTACAACTGCGGCTGACCAACAAGTACGCCGACCCGGTGTTTGCGTTGCAGCAGTACGCCCGCGGCCTGCCGGCGCCGCTGGATCGCTGGGTGGGGCAGCTCTCCGAGCAGAGCTCGCGGCTGGTGGTGGATCTCGCCATGTCCTCCCTCAATCAGGAGTGGCAGGACAAGGTGCTGGCCCCCTTCAACAGCCAGCTGGCGGGTCGTTATCCGTTCGAACCGGGTTCGACCAAGGACGTGCCGCTGTCCGAGATGGAGCGCTTCTTCGCGCCGGGTGGGACCCTGGACAGCTTCTACCAGGTCAACCTCAAGCCCATGGTGGAGAGCGGCCTGATGGAGGGGGAGCTCAGTTCCCCCATTCAGAACGAGCTGCTTAAACAGCTGGAGCGGGCCGCCCGCATCCGTCAGATCTTCTTCAGTCAGCAGGGCAATCTGGAGGTGCAGTTTGCCCTCGAGCCCATCGAACTCACCGCCAACAAGCGGCGCAGCGTGCTGAACCTGGACGGCCAGCTGCTGGAATACGCCCACGGCCGACGCACCAAGATCCCGCTGGTGTGGCCCAACACCATGCGCGACGGGGCCGAGAGCAAGATAACCCTGGTGCCGGCTGCCCGCGAGCGCTCCCCGCGCAGCGAAGGCTTCGTCGGCCCCTGGGCCATGTTCCGGCTGATGGACAAGGGAGAACTGACCCAGGTCAACGAGGCGACCTTCGATGTGCGCTTCCCGGTCGATCAAGGCTCCATGACCTATCGCGTCTACACCGACAGCGCGCAAAACCCCTTCACCGGCGGCCTGTTCAGTCAGTTCAGATTGCCTGAATCCCTTTATTGATGAAGCCGGGGGCATCGCTTGCCCCCGCCGTTTTGGAAGCTGCTATGTCAAACAACCAGCAAGGCCAGCAGGCACTGAAAGTGGGGCGTGACCCCAGGATGTTGCCGGAATACGAGGCGCTGCGTGCGGAGATCAACAAGCTCAGCCATGCCTCCCGTCCCGAGGTGGACTGGCACAGGATCCATCAGCTCGCCAGCCAGATCTTCGAAAAACACGGGGTGGATCTGCAGACCGCCATCTACTTCACCCTGGCGCGCTCTCGCCTGCAGGGCTTGAGCGGCTTCACCGAAGGGGGCGAGTTTCTGGCGAACCTCATCGTGACCCAGTGGGAGAGCTTCTGGCCGCCGGTACAGCAGGAGCGGGCCCGCATCGAGATGCTGGACTGGTTCATCGCCCGCATCAGTGACGTCATTCGCCAGTACCCCATCAGCCACGAGGACAAGCGTCTGGTCTACCGCTGTGAGCGGGCGCTGCAGCTCATCAACGAGAAGCTGCACAATGCGGGCTTGAGCCGCATTCCCCGGGTCGAAAACCTGGTGCACTTCATCGAGGGCTACACCCATCTGTTCGATGAGGCCGAGATCGTCATCGTCTCCGATGAGCCGGGTCTCAAAGAGGAGTTGCAGATCCCCCCCATGGTGTTCTTCAAGGCCGACATGGATCAGGACGGCGCCACCTCTGCTTCGGCCACGCCGCATCTGCCCCAGGGCAGCATACTGATCGGTCGCGAGAAGGGGCAGGTCAAACCGACGGTGCTCAAGATTGAGCAGCACAGAAAGCAGCGCCCCGCCTGGTTCTGGTTTGGCTGCGGCCTGCTCAGCTGCGCCCTGCCGGTGGTGGCCTGGTTTGGCTGGCAACATCAGCAAGAGGCGAAGCTGCTGGCCGCCCAGCGCCTGCAGCAGCCGGCCACCGCGTTGCCGCAGGCGCTCAGTTATGACGACATCCGCCAGGCGCGCATCGTGCTGGGGGAGCAGGCCCTGCAGGGGATGGAGAGCGAGCTGGTGGCGCGCTATCAGAGCCAGCTTGCCCGGCTGGAGCAGACCTCGCCGCTCTACTGGTATCGCTATGGGGAGGGGTTGCGCAGCTCGCTGCAGATGCTCTATCCCGATTCACTGGCGGTCAAGGCGCTGGACAAGCAGTGGCAGACGGCGCTGGCCGGTCAGCAGGGAGATGCCATCGGCGTGCCGACCTATCTGGATGCCCGTGCCGGAGTGGATGCCCTGCTCGATCAGTTGCTGGAGCTGGAGCGTCAACGCAAGACGGTGACCATCTCCTACCTCAAGTCCCAGCTCTACGAGGTGCAGAAAAACCTGATGCAGAACATCCCGTTCAGCCTGCGCCTGAGTGAGCTCGAGGCGCGCAAGGCAGCCCAGGAGCCCATCACGGCGGCGGATCTCAAGGGGTTGGAGAACGACCTGAAGGCGCTCAATGTCCGTCTCTATCAATTGCAGCAGGGCAACGGGGGTGGGTGATCGTGCCGACCCGCGCAACAAATTGCGCAAATGGCAGATAAATAAGCTGCATTAGGCATGATTTTTATGTCGTTTATGCTGCTATGGGCAAGTTGTTGCAGCCTGATCTGCCAAGGTCCGAAAGGCTAAAGGTAATGCGATGATTTAAAAGAGGTTTATTAATTCATGGCGTTGGCATGGAGGCTGCTGAGTAGCCTCTCGAGCTGTTCCTCGGCTCAGGCTCACCTAGGTGGGCCCGGGCCATGGCAGAGGGATGCGTCAAGGCAACCTCTTTGCCCACATGGAGAATTCAGATGTGCCCCACTATTGCATTGCTCGGTGACATAGGCACCGATCACGACGGCTTCCACCCCTCCCCGGTGATTGCCGCCAGCCCAAATGTCTTCCTCGATGGCAAACCGGTGGCCCGTCAGGGTGACCCCCTGGCACCCCACGTCAAACCCAACAATCCCCCCCATCCGCGCAGCATCTCGGGGGGCGTCGGCTCGGTGCTGGTGAACGGCAAGCCCATCGCCGTGACCGGCACCGCCATCGGCTGCGGTGGCGTGGTGATTGGCTCGGGCAGCGGGCAGGCAGGATAAGGAACCCCTTCATGGCAGATAGCACAGGATTACAATTTACCGTCAAGGTGGGGGCCTTGCCCGAGAGCACCTTAGTAGTGGCCGAGTTCATGCTGGAAGAGGCGTTGAACGGTCCCTTCCAGCTGCGACTGGAGCTGGCCAGCCCCCAGCCGGACATCGACTTTGGCGCCGTGCTGGACCAGCCCTGCGAGCTGCTGGTGTGGTACCAGGGCGAGCTGCAACGGCGGGTGTGCGGTGTGGTGAGCGACTTTGCTCAAGGGGACAGTGGCTTTCGCCGCACCCGTTACAGTCTTGATGTGAAACCCGCCCTGTGGCGGCTCTCCCTTCGCCAGAACTCCCGCATCTTCCAGGCCCAGAAGCCCGACGAGATCCTCTCCATCCTGCTGCAAGAGCACGGCATCACCGACTACGCCTTTGCGCTGAAAAATGAGCATGCCCAGCGCGAATACTGCGTCCAGTACCGTGAGACGGACCTTGAATTCCTAAACCGCCTCGCCGCCGAAGAGGGGCTCTTCTACTTCCACGAGTTCGAAGCTGGCAAGCATCGTATTGTCTTTGCCGACGACGCGGCGGCATTAACCGCCGGCCCCGAGCTGTTCTTCAACCTCGGCAACCGCTCGCTGGAGCAAGGCCCCTATGTGCGCCAGCTCCATTACCGCGAGGCGGTGCGCCCCAGCGATGTGGAGCTGAAAGACTACAGCTTCAAGACCCCGGCTTATGGGCTCTCTCATAAAAAGCTCGGCACCGAGCTTGCCCATCAGCGGGGCAGCTACCAGCACTTCGACTACCCGGGTCGCTACAAGCAGGACGGCAGCGGCAAGGCGTTTGCCCAACACAGACTCGATGCGCTGCGAAGCGATGCGGTGACTGGCTTGGCTAAGTCCAACTGCGCGGCCCTGCTGCCGGGTCAGACGTTCTCGCTGATCGAACACCCGAACGGCAGCTTGAACACCGACTGGCAGGTGGTGCGCATCAGCCACACCGGCTCGCAGCCCCAGGCGCTGGAGGAGGAAGGGGGCAGCGGTCCCACCGTCTACCACAACGAGTTTGGGGTGGTCAAAGCCGCAACTACCTGGCGCGCCCGCATCGGCAGCCCGGAGGCGCCGACCAAACCCATGGTGGACGGCCCGCAAATCGCCATAGTGGTGGGGCCGGAGGGCGAAGAAATCTACTGCGACGAGCACGGCCGAGTGAAGCTGCAATTTCCCTGGGACCGCTACGGTTCGAGCAACGATCAGAGCTCCTGCTGGGTACGGGTCAGTCAGGGCTGGGCCGGCGGACAGTACGGCATGATGGCCATCCCGCGTATCGGCCATGAAGTCATCGTTTCATTTCTTGAAGGAGACCCGGACCAGCCCATCGTCACCGGTCGCACCTTCCACGCCACCAACAGACCTCCCTATGAGCTGCCGGCCAACAAGACCCGCACCGTGCTGCGCACCGAGACCCATCAGGGGGAAGGTTTCAACGAGTTGCGCTTCGAAGACCAGGCGGGCCAGGAAGAGATCTATATCCACGGTCAGAAAGACCTGAACGTACTCATCGAGAATGATGCGGCCTGGCACATCAAGCATGACGAGCACAGGGACATCGACAATGAGCGGGTGACCCGCATCAAGGCCAATGACCACCTCACCGTGAACGGCGAGAAGCGGGATCATATCAAAGCCGATTACTCGCTCACAGTGGATGCCTCCCTGCACCAGAAGCTGGGGCAATCCCTGCTGGTACAGGCCGGGCAGGAGGTGCATATCAAGGTGGGGGACAAGCTGGTGCTGGAGGCGGGGGCCGAGATCACCCTCAAGGGCGGTGGCAGCTTCGTGAAAGTGGATCCGAGCGGCATCAAGCTGGTCGGCCCCGCCATCAAGCTCAACGCCGGTGGCAGCGCGGGTTCCGGTTCTGGCTGGGCAGGCAAGGCTCCGATCGTTCCCAAGGCGGTGGAAGTGGTCAAGGCGCCCGATGCGGTAGAGCTGCTCAAAGCCATTCCCACCGAGAAGGCGATGGAGGCGCTGCTCAAGGAGCAAGGGCCTGCGCAGACCTTCTTTGTTCCATCCCGCTAAGGGCCATAGTTCGTACGATTACGAGTGAAAAGAAGAAGATGAAAATCTTATATCCAATGCAAGTGGGGGGCGGTGACGCTCCCAAAGAGGTTGCCTCACTTGAAGAATTTATCGGCAAGCTCAATGGTGAGCCGGGTGGCACCTTCCTGCTTGGCGGCAACCGTATCTGGCATGGCGGCATTCATTTAAGCGACAAGGGAGGTTGGCATCCAGGGGGCGCCGTACGAGCTATTGCCGATGGAGAGATAGTGGCCTACCGTATCGCCTCTGCGCCAGCAGCTGTGAAGCTGGAGTCGGAGGAGGGGAAACCAGGTGAGGCAATTACCCTGCATACCTCCCCTTCATTTTGTCTGATCCGTCATGACTATGAAGCTACAGAAGAGATTTCCGGACAGCAGCAGCTAAAGCGAAATGCTCTGACCTTTTATTGCCTCTATATGCATATTGCCTGCAAAAACGCTTATCAGGGTGAGCCAGACCGTCATGTGCTGACAGGGAGCGGTGTCGCTATATATAAGGCCACTGCAAGTCTGCAGTTTCAGAAAGAGGACAAGCTCGGTACGGCTCGCAAAGGGGCTGAAGTTACCTTGATTGGAGCTCCATCAGAGCGGATGAATCTGAATAATGAACCTTATTCTTACCAGCTAGTCAGCTATGCGACTCCAAAGGGCGATGATCCGTCAGCGTTTTATGTGGCTTCACAATTTATCAAGGAAGAACGCAAGATTGAGCCCGATTGGATGATGGCCAAGCAAGATATTCCTTGTCTCTATCCGGTCAGTCGCAACAGCTATCTGCGTAAAAGTAAAGATCAGGGTGAAGCTGTGACTGCGGGATTGCCAAAAACGAGCAAAGTCGCACGAACCACAACTCAGCCAATCGTATTTTCCAATATGAAAGAGTATCTCGAGATTGAGGTCTGGGAGGTTGCCCAAGGCAAGCTGACCGATGGTAAAGGGAATGTTGTACCCAATGCCTCGAAAGGTGATCGTTATTGGGTTGCCAAAGAGATGTTGGGCCAGCCCAGTGAAGCCGTTCGGCATACCCCCATCGTTTATGACAAAGTGGAGCTGCGACATCCCAATCCCATCTCGGTCAAGGCCGGCGAGGTGGTCGGGCATTGGGGAGAGCATGAAACACCGAAACCGACGGGCAATGGTTTTGTTCTCAATGAAGATCGTAAAGCAATACATATGGAGATATTTGTCGCAGAGAGTGACAAGGAGGCTCTTGGTAAATGCATCAGCAATGAAGGGAAGTTGGTCAAAGGACAAGAGTATTTGCTGCTCAAAGAGGGGGAGCTGGCAGACACTTATAAGTTGACCAAGGAGAATAATAAAGTCGGTTACAGCAAGGTGGGAGCCTTTGGCCCGCTGGAGGCTCCCAAACCGATAAATACTCAGGATATCGTGCCTCATGGTGCCGACACATTTGTGAAGGTGGCCGAAGATCAGCATGTCCTTATCAGTGGTGATACCCAATTGGTTAGCCAACATGAGTGGGCCAGGCTGGGCGTGACGTTAGTTGATGGCGGCTCGGATCCCGACGGATTCCTGGATAAGGCTGACACTGATGGCAAGGAGGGGGGAGACTTTTTCAGCTCCCTTTACGAAGAGCTGGTGACAGATCGGGATGGCGATGGCAGTATCAGTGCCGATGAAATCAGGGCGGCGATGGCTGAGAAAATGGTTGCAGACAAAGTGCGAAAGCTGTTTATCAAGCACGAAAGTGAATGGGTAAAGCGCAATACGTGGCCAAGGCTCGAGCAAGAGCTGAAAAATATGCCCAACCTATGCAAATACGTACTGGAAGTCACCAATAAGATGGCCTGGATAGAAGAGGCTGCTGCTGTGGTGGGTGATACCAAGCCTTGGTTTATTCATCCGGCAGGGATGATGGGGTTGGTAGAGCCTATGGTTTTGACCTCTAATAAATGCAAGAAATGTCGAAAAGATATATCTCTGTCTTTTGAGTTTATGAGAAGCTTTACTCCATCATCTGTTTCTGATTCTCGTCTTAATGATTTCATTGCCACATGGAATCATAATGCAGCCAAATATGAGGTTAATTCTTGTGAGCAGGTAATCAACTTACTCGGGCAAGGGAAACATGAGACAAAAAGATTTACTGCATTCAGAGAGTCCTTGGTTTATAGGAGCTACACCGCTGAGTCTTTATATGCTATGGCGCCAACTGCCATAAATAATGGTTTTGCACGAAAAGGTTTGTCCCTATCTCGAGAAGAGAAGATGGATTATATAAGGCGCCATCTTTTAAATAATGACTCTGGATATGGAGAACATTCATTTGGAAGTAATGAATTTCCTGGGAAAGATTACCGAGGACGTGGATTGTTGCATTTAACTCATGCGGAAAACTATAGATTATGTGCTCTTGCGACAGGGCTGAATATATATTCCAACCCTGAGCTGGTTGAGACTGATATGTCATCCATAGTCTTATCTGGTTTTTGGTTCTGGAGCACAAACAACCTAGGGTTAATAGCAGATAATAACCTAGGGTATGTAGATAAAGTAAAGAAGGTTACAAAAATAATAAACCCTGGTCTAAAAGGTCTTGATGAGCGCATTGAATTTACAGCGGAAGCAAGAGAGCTTCATGTTAGATTATATGGGGAGTGTAATTGATGCCTGTTTTATTTTTTCTGTTTTTATTGTCTTTTTCATTTTGTGTACAGTCAGAAACATCGATTCAAGGTAATGAAGGAAAGCTTCTCTTTGTAGACAAAATTGATGAAACTATCGGGGATGACGTTATCGCAATCTTCTTTGATGATAAACATGGGAAGCGGTATTTTGTTGACTACCTTCCTTATCTATCCTCCAAAGGAAAGATTCACGATGGCTTCTATTTAAATACAGAAACATTAGGGGCGAGATATTTCGTTATTCAGCAGTCTCAAATAGACTCAGACACAGGAATGAATTGGTATAATTATTTTAATGTTGTTGTTTTTTCTTATCTTAATGGGAAGTTGATGAAGGATGATAAACTGACATCTTACTTTGGTTCAGGTGGGGATATTATAAATCCTAATGGAGCTAATAGCATTCCCTACGTTTTCCCTTACAGCGAGAAGGAAAATATTATAAAAGCTGTATCCAAACCTGAATTCGAAGCATGGATGAAAGGACATGATGTAAGACTGACAATAACAGGAAAGAGTCATTTTTTCCCAGAACCATTACCAATTAATAGAACCAAATCTTACCTTGTTGAAGGTGATATTGTTCTGAGGGAGAAACATGAGTCAGGTTGGGATTATATTATCTATAAGTCAGCGAAGGGGAGAGAGTATTCTGGCTGGATGCCTTGTTCTCTAACGGGAAGCTGTTAATGGACAAATAGTCTGCACTGATATAGTGATCACTTAACACCGGCCTCAGCCGGTGTTTTCTTTTGTCGCCATCAAACGCGAAGGCGTGATCGCCGCTTTTCCGAGTCTTTGATTTGATGGCATGTTTCTGGCGGGTGGCCAGTCTGGTCTGTACAACGAGGGTGGGTTTCGTGCGAGATGCAAGCGTTCCTGCTGGTGATTCAGCCACTTTCTGTAGCCCTTGAGCTGGCTATTAAAGTACCGCGTTTGATTAATTTATTTCTGTTTTGGCAATAGATGAAGAGCGGAGTGATGGTGCTATGTGTGCTGCAACGCCCATTTGCAGAGATGAATTGCAGGGTTAACAGGGTCAGAGAATAAATTTTGTGACAACGCTATCATTTTCTTTAAAGCATGGCTGAAATGGGGGGGTAATTTATATGATTTTAATTGCACTGGATCTTGAAATGCCTCTTTGTAGGTATTTGCGTCGTGATAATGAAGGCAATAAGTGTATGTTATATATAGCTTTTTATTTTCACTCCACTAGTTATCGAGCACATTAAAGTGTGGTGACTTGATAAAGATCAACATACAGAGCGAGGGGGAGGCATAGCATTCCCGCCATTAAGCATTTGTCAAACAATGCTCACTGACGGGAATAAAAAGAATGGTCGAGGATACATTTTTATCGGCTCATGGAATTAATCGCCGTGATTTTATGAAATTGTGCGCCGGGATGGCCGCAACCCTGGGGTTAAGCCAGAATGCAGTGGCCAAGATGGCCACCGCGCTCACCAGTCCCGAGCGGCCTCCGGTGATCTGGATAGGGGCGCAGGAGTGTACCGGTTGTACCGAGTCGCTGCTGCGCGCCACCCACCCCACCATCGAGAACCTGATCCTCAATACCATCTCGCTGGAGTATCACGAGGTACTCTCGGCGGCCTTTGGTCATCAGGCGGAAGAGAACAAGCACAACGCCATCGAACGTTATAAAGGCAAGTATGTGCTGGTGGTGGATGGCTCCATTCCGCTCAAGGATGGGGGTGTCTACTGCATGGTGGCCGGCGAGCCCATCGTCGATCACATCCGCCGTGCGGCTGCCGATGCGGCCGCCGTCATCGCCATCGGATCCTGCTCCGCCTGGGGCGGGGTGCCCGCCAGCGGCAGCAATCCCACCGGGGCCGTCAGCCTGGAAGAGGCGCTCGGCAATATCGGCACCCCTCTCATCAATATTCCCGGCTGCCCGCCGAACCCCCATAACTTCCTCACCACGGTCGCCTACTACATTACCTACGGCAAGTTGCCGGCGCTGGATGCCAAGAAGCGGCCGTTGTTTGCCTATGAGCGGCTCATCCACGAGAACTGCGAGCGTCGCCCGCACTTCGATGCCGGCCGCTTCGCCAAGGAGTTTGGCGACGAGGGCCACCGTCAGGGCTGGTGTCTCTACCATCTTGGCTGCAAGGGGCCCGAGACCTACGGCAACTGCTCGACCCTGGAGTTCTGCGACGTGGGCGGCGGCATCTGGCCGGTTGGGATCGGTCACCCTTGCTACGGCTGCAACGAGCAGGGGGTCGGTTTTAGCAAGGGGATCTTCCAGCTCGCCAAGGTGGAGAATCCCACCCCGCGAGTAGAGAAACCCGACGTGGCCATCCAGGAGGGGGGGCATGTGTCGCCCACGGCCACCGGCCTCATCGGCGGCGCCCTCGGGGCGCTGGCGGGGGTCAGCCTGATGACGGTGCGTGAACTCGGTCGCCAGCAGAAACGCCACGAAGACGGGCAGCACCCATCACGGGAGGAGTGACCGTGAACAGACGCAACTTCCTGAAATTTGCCTCCGTCGGTGCGCTGGCGGCGGGCACCACTGTGCCGGGTACGGCGCTGGCGGCGGCCAAGAACAAGCCGCCCATTCCCGGGTCGCTGGGCATGCTCTACGACTCCACCCTCTGCGTCGGCTGCCAGGCCTGCGTGGCCGAGTGTCAGCGGCTCAACGGCAACCCGGCCAGTCCGGCCGGTGAGCAGACCTGGTCCAACAACGACAAACTGACGCCCTACACCAACAACATCATTCAGGTGTGGAAGAGCGGAACGGGGGAGCGCAAGGATCAGCTGGTGGATGGCTATGCCTACATCAAGAAGCAGTGCATGCACTGCGTCGATCCCAACTGCGTCTCGGTCTGTCCGGTGCAGGCCCTCAAGAAGGATCCCAAGACCGGCATAGTTCACTACGACCCGGATGTCTGCACCGGATGCCGCTACTGCATGGTGGGCTGCCCGTTCGACGTGCCCAAGTACGACTACGACAACCCGCTCGGCGCCATTCACAAGTGCGAGCTGTGCAACCAGAAGGGGCTTGCGCGCATCGATCAGGGCAAGCTGCCCGGCTGTGTCGAGGTCTGTCCCACCGGCGCCGTCATCTTCGGTACCCGCGAGGATCTGATGGCCGAGGCCAGGCGCCGTCTGCTGGCGACCCCCGGCAGCGAGTACGTCTACCCGCGCCAGACGCTCACCGCCAACGATCCCTATCGCCACCAGGTGCCGAGCTATCAGCCCTATGTCTATGGCGAGAAGGAGGGGGGCGGCACCCAGGTGCTGGTGCTGGCCGGGGTGCCTTATACCAAGCTCGACATGCCGGACTTGCCGGAGCTCTCCTCCGGCGCCCGCTCCGAGCACATCCAGCACACCCTCTACAAGGGGATGGTGCTGCCTCTGGTGGTGCTGACTGGTCTCTCCGTGCTGATCCGGCGCAATGCCAAGAAACACGAACAGGATCATGACCAGGAGCCTGGGCAAGGAAAAGAGAAGGGAGGCGACGACCATGAGTGAACATAAAGCCCGTCCGCTCGGCGGCAAGCTGGTCAGCTGGCCGGTCATCGTGCTGGCGCCTTTCGTCGTCCTGTGCGGCATCCTGATCTTGAAGCGTCTCATCTTCGGGTTGGGCTCGGTGACGGACTTGAACGGCGGCTACCCCTGGGGGCTCTGGATCTCGTTTGATCTGCTGATCGGGACAGGGTTTGCCTGCGGTGGCTGGGCCCTGGCCTGGGCCGTCTACGTCTTCAACAAGGGCGAATATCACCCCCTGGTGCGACCGGCGCTCTTGGCCAGCCTGTTTGGCTATTCCCTCGGCGGTCTCTCCATCACCATAGACGTGGGCCGTTACTGGAACCTGCCTTACTTCTACATTCCGGGTTTCTTCAACACCTCCTCGGTGCTGTTCGAGACGGCGGTCTGCATGACCATCTACATCGGGGTCATGGCGCTGGAGTTTGCCCCCGTGCTGATGGAGAAGTTCGGCTGGAAGGTCTCCCTTGCGCGGATCAACAAGGTCATGTTCTTCATCCTGGCGCTGGGGGCCCTGCTGCCCACCATGCACCAGTCCTCCATGGGCTCCCTGATGATAGTGGCGGGGGAGAAGATACATCCGCTCTGGCAAAGCTATGAGCTGCTGCCGGTCTTCTCCTTGCTGACCGCCTTTATCATGGGTTTCTCCATAGTGGTGTTCGAAGGCTCCCTGGTGCAAGCCGGGCTCGCGGGGCGCGGCCCCAACGAGAAGCCGCTGTTCTACAAGCTGACCCAGGTGATCGACATCTTCCTGATCCTGTTTGTGGCGCTGCGCTTCGCCGAGATCGTCATCAACGACAAGTCGGAGTACCTCTCCGAGTTCAACCGCTACGCCGTCATGTTCTGGAGCGAGATCGCGCTGATGATCTTCCCGCTGCTGGTGTTCCATTGGGACAAGAGCCGCCGGGATTCCCGCATGTTGTTCCTGGGGGCCCTCAGCATGCTGCTGGGCGCCGCCCTCTGGCGACTGGACTACTCCCTGCTCGCCTTCAATCCAGGCAATGGCTATCACTACTTCCCCAGTGCCGAAGAGGTGCTGATCTCCCTTGGCTTCGTTGCCATCGAGGTCTGTGCCTATCTGCTGCTGATCCGGCTGTTGCCGGTGCTGCCATCGCTTGAACGTGTTCACCAAGATTATCAGGCCCAAGGGAAAGTCAACGTATGAGCCAACGTATCACCATAGACCCCATCACCCGTATCGAGGGTCACCTGCGCATCGACTGCGAGATCGACGGCGGCGTCGTCACCAAGGCCTGGTCATCCGGCACCATGTGGCGCGGCATGGAGGAGATCCTCAAGGGCAACGATCCGCGTGACGCCTGGATGATAGTGCAGCGCATCTGCGGGGTCTGCACCTCGATCCACGCCATCGCCTCGGTGCGGGCGGTGGAGAACGCCATCGGCGCCAAGGTGCCGGTCAACGCGCAATTCATCCGCAACCTCATCATCGCGGCCCACAACATCCACGATCACATAGTCCACTTCTACCAGCTCTCCGCGCTGGACTGGGTGGACATCACGGCGGCCCTTGAGGCCAACCCGCAAAAAGCGGCGGATATCCTCAAGGGGGTCTCTACCTGGTCCCTCAACAGCGCCGAGGAGCTGACCAAGGTGCAGGAGAAGATCCGCGCCCTGGTGGCGAGCGGCCAGCTCGGCATCTTCGCCAACGGCTACTGGGGCCACAAGGCGATGAAGCTGAGCCCGGAGGTGAACCTCATCGCCGTGGCTCACTACCTGCAAGCCCTGGAGTGCCAGCGCGATGCCAACCGCATCGTCGCCATCCTGGGGGGCAAGACCCCCCACATCCAGAACCTGGCGGTGGGCGGGGTGGCCAACCCCATCAACCTGGATGCGCCCAGCGTGCTCAACCTCGAGCGGCTGCTCTATGTGAAAACCTTCATCGATCGGCTCGGCGAGTTCATCGAGCAGGTCTACAAGGTGGATGCCGCCATCATCGCCGCTCACTACCCCGAGTGGCTGGCGCTGGGGCAGGGGGCCAAGCACTATCTGAGCGTGCCCGAGCTCCCCACCGATGCCGACGGTGGCAGCTTCCTGATGCCGGGTGGCTACATCGAGAACGGCGATCTGGCGAATTACCGCCCCATCGAGAGTCACCAGGATGCCTGGCTGATGGAGGGCATCGCCGAGAGCAACAAGCACGCCTGGTACAAGGACGATGCCCCGCTCAAGCCCTGGGAGGGCAAGACGGAGCCGAACTACACCGGCTGGCAGGATGATGGCAAGTACTCCTGGGTCAAGTCCCCCACCTTCTACGGCAAGGTGGTCGAAGTGGGCCCGCTCGCCGACTTGCTGGTGAAGCTGGCGGCCAAGCACCCGGGCACTGTGACCCATTTCGATCAGCTCAACGGCATCTACCAGGCGCTGACCGGATCGGCCATCAAACCTGCGCAGTTGCACTCCACCATGGGCCGCATCATAGGCCGGGCGGTGCGCTGCTGCGTGCTGAAAGACACCTTGTCCCACCAGTGGCAGGCGCTCATCTACAACATCGGCAAGGGGGACTTCAGCGCCTACATCAAGGCCGAGATCCCGGCGGACAAGGAGTTTCGCGGGGTGGGCTTCGAGGAGGCGCCGCGGGGCATGCTCTCCCACTGGATCGTCATCAAGGGCGGCAAGATCGAGAACTATCAGGCGGTGGTGCCGTCGACCTGGAACTCGGGTCCGCGCAACTTCAACGACGAGCCCGGTCCCTACGAGCAGGCGCTGGTCGGCACCCCGGTGGCGGATCCCGCCAAGCCGCTCGAGGTGGTGCGCACCATCCACTCGTTCGATCCCTGCATGTCCTGCGCGGTGCACGTGGTGGACACCCAGAACGGGGAAGTGACCCAGGTGAAGGTGCTGTGATGAACACCTTGATCCTGGGGGTCGGCAACCTGCTGCTGAGCGACGAGGCCGTCGGGGTGCGCATCGTCGAGGCGCTGGAGCGCGAATACCGTTTCGCCCCCGGCATCGACCTGCTTGATGGCGGCACCGCTGGCATGGAGCTGCTCGAGGAGATGGCGAACCGAGACCACCTCATACTGGTGGACGCGGTGCGCAGCGGCAACCCGCCTGGCACCGTCGTCACCCTGAGTGGCGAGGAGATCCCGACCCTGTTTGGCCGCAAGATCTCCCCCCATCAGCTCGGGCTGGCGGACGTGCTGTCGGCGCTGCACATGACCGGGGAGTCGCCCAAGCGGCTCAGCCTGATCGGGGTCGAACCCGAATCCCTCGAACCCCGCATCGGCCTCACCTCTGTGGTGGCGGCGGCGATGGGGGAGGCGAGGGCGCGGATCCTGCGTCTGCTGGCCGAGGCCGGTTGCCCGGCCATCCTCCTCTCCGAACAGGAAAGAGCCGCACGAGCGCGGGAGGCAGCATGGCGCAACCCCATCTGAATGATACGCAGGATACTGTGCTGGAAATGACGCATGAAATAGCGCAGGAGCGAGCCGGTTTTGCCACCGACCCCTCATCCCTGCTGGTGGCCCAGTACGAGCGCATCGCCCGTGAGCAGATGGCCGATCTGCCCTTCTACCACCCCGGCATGCCCATAGTGGCCGAGTGCGTGTTGTTCGAAGAGCAGTGGCTCGGCTGCGTGCTCACCCCCTGGATGCTGAGCGTGGTGGTGCTGCCCGGGCCGGATCAGCGCTGGCCAAGGCGCGGCAGCGGCGAGCGTTTCGCCCTGCAGCTGCCCTGTGGTGACATGACCTTCATGGTGGGGGAGCTGCCCGAAATAGGCCAGATGCTCGCCTGCTCGCTGATGTCGCCGCTCGACCCGCACCTGGAGGCCGAGACGGGCAGGGCGCTGGTGGCCAGCACCCTCAGGATGCTGCACTCCCTGCCGCTGCAACAGGGCACAGGGGCGGTGGATCTGGGGCGCAGGCGGCTGTTTGGCGCGAGAGAGCGCTAGCCTGCCGGCACCGGCAAAGATAGACATGGGGCCCATCAGGCCCCTCATTCGCTTTTAGTGGTGGCCACTTTTCTTCCCGGGTGGCAGCAAGAGACGAGAACATTGATGACGATCCGACCCCTTGGCGCCGCCGTGCTGCTGGCCCTCTCGATGGGCGCTGGCGCGCAGAGCGCCGCCCCCCAGCCCATACCCGCCGAGCTCAAGCTCGCCATCGGCAGCGAGCCCACCGAAGGCTTCGATCCGCTGCTCGGCTGGAGCCACGGCAGCTACCTGCTGCTGCACAGCCCGCTGCTCAAACAGGGGGCCGATCTCAGCTGGCAGAACCTGCTGACCGAGTCGGTCAGTCCGAGCGAGGATGGCAAGGGCTGGCTCATCCGCCTCAAGCCCAGCCTGAAGTTCTCCAACGGCGCGCCGCTCGATGCCGAGGATGTGGCCTTCACCTACAACAGTGCCGCCAAGGGCGGTGGCAAGATCGACATGGGCAACTTCGTCGCCGCCCGGGTGGTCTCCCCGCTGGAGGTGGCCATCAGTTTGAGCGCCCCCCAGAGCACCTTCGTCAACGTGCTGGGATCCCTCGGCATAGTGTCGAAGCGGGATTACGATCCCAAGCGCTACGCCCGCCAGCCCGTCGGCGCCGGCCCCTACCGGCTGCGCAGCTTCCTGCCCGGCCAGCAGCTGGTGGTGGAGGAAAACCCCTATTACGTCGGGGAGCACAACGATTTCAAGCGGCTGGTGTTCGTCTTCATCGACGAGGAGAGCGCCTATGCCGCCGCCCAGAGCGGCCAGCTCGACGTGGTGCGCATCGCCCCCTCCCTGGCGCCGACGGTGCCGGCGTCTCT
Source organism: Aeromonas sp. MR16 (assembly GCF_022549315.1). NCBI lineage: Bacteria > Pseudomonadati > Pseudomonadota > Gammaproteobacteria > Aeromonadales > Aeromonadaceae > Aeromonas > Aeromonas sp. MR16. The sequence continues at coordinate 55,603 of NZ_JAKZFK010000001.1, forward strand.
CAAACTCTGGGTGCGCCCGAGCGTGGAGAACCGCGGCATCGTCTTCCCCATCCCGCCCGCCGGCGGCAAGGATGCCAAGGGAAACCCCGTCGGCAACGACATAACCTCGGACGTGGCGGTGCGCCGCGCCATCAACTACGCCATCGATCGCCAGCTGCTGGCCGATCAACTGCTGGAGGGGCATGCCATCCCCGCCTACAGCGCGGTGCAGGGGCTGCCCTGGTACAACCCGGCCAGCGCCTTCAAGGACGGGGACCCCGCCCATGCCAATGCCCTGCTCGAAGCCGCTGGCTGGCAGCGGGGCAGTGACGGCATCCGCCACAAGGGCTCCCGGCGCGCCGCCTTCACCCTCTGGTACACCAGCGGTGACAGCACCCGGCGGGATCTGGCCGAAGCGGTGCGCGCCATGCTCAAGCCCATCGGTCTGGAGGTAAGCCTGAAGTCTGGCAGCTGGGAGCAGGTGGAGCGGGAGATGCACGCCAATCCGGTGATGATGGGCTGGGGGAGCCTGGATCCCATGGAGCTCTATCACCACTATCAGAGTGCCGCCGCCGGGGTCGAGTTCTACAATCCCGGCTACTACCGCAACGCCGCGGTGGATGCCCACCTCAAGCAGGCGCTGGATGCCCCGAACTGGCAGGCGGCCGTGCCGTTCTGGCAACAGGTCGAGTGGGATGGCAAGACAGGCGCCGGGGTGCAGGGGGACGCGGCCTGGGCCTGGTTGCTCAATGTGCAGCACAGCTATCTGGCCAACGCCTGCGTCGATCTCGGCAAGGGGGCGCCGGAAATCCACGGTAGCTGGTCCCTGTTGAACAACCTGCAGGATTGGCGGTGGACGTGCCGCTAAGATCGCCCCTGAGTCTGACCGGCAAGGCGCTGGGAAAGGCCCTGCTGCGGCTGGCAGGGCTGCTCGCGCTGGTGTCGCTCGCCAGCTTCGTGCTGCTGAGCTACTCCCCCATCGATCCCATCAAGGCCTATATCGGCAACGATCTGCTGCACGTGCCCCCCGAGCAATACGCCAGGATCGCCGCCCGCTGGGGGCTGGATCAGCCGCTGTGGCTGCGTTACTGGCACTGGTTCGGCCAGGTGCTGCGGGGGGATCTCGGCTACTCCATGCTCTACAACGCGCCTGTCACCGAGGTGATCGGCAGCCGTTTCGCCGCCTCTTTTGCGCTGCTGGCGGGGGCCTGGCTGCTGTCCGGCAGTCTCGGTGTGCTGCTGGGGCTTTTCGCCGGCCGCTACCTCAACCGCTGGCCGGACAGGCTCATCTGCCGCCTGGCTTACCTGCTCGCCTCCCTGCCCACCTTCTGGGTCGGCCTGCTGCTGCTCGCGCTCTTTGCGGTGCACTGGCCGCTGCTGCCGGTCTGCTGCGCCTGGACCCCGGGCCTCGGCGCGGACCAGGTGGACTGGGCCTTGCGGCTGCGCCACCTCATACTGCCGATCACCACCCTGGCGCTGCTCGGGATGGGCAACATCGCTCTGCATACCCGGGGCCGGGTGGCCGAGGTGCTCGGCAGCGACTTTATCCGCTACGCCCGCGCTCAGGGGGACGGCGGCTGGCCCATGCTGCGCTTTCACGTATTGCGCCACGCCCTGACCCCGGCCCTCTGCCTGCAATTTGCCTCCCTTGGCGAGCTTATCGGTGGATCCCTGCTGGCGGAGAAGGTATTCGCCTATCCGGGGCTGGGGCAGGCGACCGTGGATGCGGGGCTGCGCGGTGACATCCCCCTGCTGATGGGCATAGTGTTGTTCTGCACCCTGCTGGTGTTCTTGGGCAACAGCATGGCAAGCGGGTTGCTGGCCCGCATCAATCAGGGCTGGGAGGGGCGTCATGCTGTTTAATCCACTGCCTTCGCTGCTGCGACTCGGTTTTGCGTTGACCTGCCTGATCCTGCTGGCCTGCTATGGCTGGAGCCTGTCGGCTCAGGACGTGCCCATGGATCTGCTGTCCCGCCATCAGGCCCCCTCCATGTTGCACTGGTTCGGCACCGATCAGATGGGGCGGGATCTCTGGCAGCGCGCCTTCCAGGGCACCCTCACCAGCCTGGATCTCGGTGTCAGCACGGCGCTTTGCAGCGGCATGCTGGCCATGCTGGCCGCCAGCCTCTCGCTGCTGCATCCCAGATGCGACAGTGCGGTGCGCCTGGTCATCGACGCCATGCTGGCGCTGCCCCACATGCTGCTGTTGATCCTCATCTGCTTCACCCTGGGGGGCGGCATGCACGGGGTGATCCTGGCGGTGGCGCTGACCCACTGGCCCAAGCTCGCGCTGATCCTGCGGACCGAGGCGAGGCGGATCGCCTGCAGCGACCATGTGGTGCTGGCTCGCTGCCAGGGCATGGGGCCGCTGCGGCGTTGGTGTGTTCATCTGCTGCCCGGCCTCTTGCCCCAGTGGTTTATCGGCACCCTGTTGATGTTTCCCCATGCGGTGCTGCACAGCGCCGCCTTAAGTTTTCTGGGGTTTGGTCTCGCGGCCCACGAGGCGTCGCTGGGGCTGCTGCTGGCCGATGCCCTGCGCTATCTGGCGGGGGGCGGCTGGTGGCTGGCGCTCTTCCCCGGCCTGATGTTGCTATTGCTGGTATTGCTGTTCGATCAGGCTACCCGCGCCCTGCAGCAGCTCTGGTTTGGGGGTGAACCATGCTGATATTTGAAACCGCCACCTGGCGTCAGCGCAGTCTGGCTGGCGCTCTTCCTCAGTTTCATGATGTTGTCGCTGGCGCTGCTGTTCGATCAGGTTACTCGCGCGCCCTGCAGCAGCTCTGGTTTGGGAGCAATGAGCGATGTTGAGCTTCGAGCACGTCACCATAGAGGCGGCCCGCTACAGCTGGCTTGGCCGCCGTCGCTGGCAGCCGTTGCTGAGCGAGGTCAGCCTGCAGCTGGCTCCCGGCGAGATAGTGGCGCTGGTGGGGGGCAGCGGCGAGGGCAAGAGCCTGTTGCTGCAAAGCGCCCTCAGCTTGCTGCCGGACAACCTGCGCATGGGCGGCACCATCACCCTCGATGGTGCCGCCCTGTGTGACGAGGGCCGGGCCCGCTTGCGTGGCCATACCCTCTGCCATGTGCCGCAGGGGGTGAGTGCCCTCAACCCCCTGCTGACGGTGGAGCGCCAGCTCGGCCGCGCCGCCCGTCTCTGCGGCCAGAGCGGCTCCCACGAGCAGCTCAGCCGGCAATTGCTGAGATACCAATTGCCCGTGCAAACCCTCGCCCATTACCCGCGTCAGCTCTCCGGCGGCATGGCGAAACGCATCCTGGCCTGCGCCGCCGCGCTCAGCGGGGCGCGATATATTTTGGCAGACGAGATCACCGCCTGGCTCGATCAACCCCTGGCCTGCCAGCTGCTCACCCAGCTGCGCGAGCTGGCCCGGGAGGGCAGCGGCATCCTCTGGGTCACCCACGATCTGGCGCTGGCGGCTCGCTTCGCCGATCGCATAGTCGCGCTCCATCAGGGGCGGGTGAGCGACAGCCTGAGCAGCCAGCAGCTGCGGGCGGGGCAGGGCAGCGCCATGCTGCGGGCCCACTGGCAGGCGCTGCCGGAATTCAACTCACTCTTCGCGGCTTCAGAGGTTTCCTGATGGCTGAATCGCAATCTCTGATCTTCTCTCTGGCTGCGGCAGGTCGGTGTCAGGCGCTGCCGAAATGCAATTCATTCTTCGCGATACCGGAGGTCTCCTGATGATTGAGTCGCTGGAACGGATCGCTTGTCAGGCTGCGGGTATTCGGTGGCAGGCCTTGTCGGAGTTCAACTCACTCTTTTGCACGCCGGAGGTTTCTTGATGATTGAGTCGCAATCTTTGGCCTTCTCTCTGGCTACGGGTATTCGGTGGCAGGCGCTGCCGGGGTTCAATTCACTCTTCTCTGCACCGGAGGTCTGCTGATGTTCGAGGTACGGGATCTCAGCCTCCATCAAGGGGAACGCCCCCTCTGGCAGGGGCTGTCGTTGACTATCCAGGCGGGCGAGCGACTCGGTCTCTCGGCGCCGAGCGGCCATGGCAAGACCACCCTGGGGCGGGTGCTGGCGGGCTGGCAACCGGCAGGGGGGCAGCCGGGGGAAGGCAGTAAGATCTTGCTCGATGGCACTCCCTTGCCATCACGGGGTTACAACCCGGTGCAACTGGTGCCCCAGCATCCTGAGCTCAGCTTCAATCCCTATCGCAGCACCGGCCAGTCGCTGTGGGATGTCTGGCGCCCCGATGACGCCACGCTGGCGCGCTTTCTGATCAAGCCCGAGTGGTTATCCAGAAAACCGTCTCAGCTCTCCGGCGGTGAACTGGCCCGCATCGCCCTGCTGCGGGCGCTCGATCCCCGCACCCGCGTGCTTATCGCCGACGAGGTGACAGCCCAGCTCGATCCCCACATCCAGCGCCAGCTCTGGCAAGAGCTGATGCGCGAATGCGATACCCGGGGGCTCGGCATGCTGGTGTTCAGCCACCAGCATGCGCTGCTACAGCAGGTGTGTCATCGAATCATCCGCTTTGGCGAGCAAGGAGAGCAGCGGAATACGCTAACCTATCACGCAGCCTGAGCATCTTCTGCTGTCAGAATAAAAAAGAGAGGGAGCATCAGCCTCCCTCTCTTGTTATCAACATTCCCGGCACCTTGGTGGCGGTAGGTTCGATTAGCGCAGCGTAATCGGACGCTCGTAACCTCAGGCGCTGGCGAGCCAGTCGAGCCAGGCGTCCATCCCCTCGCCGGTGGTGGCGCTGAGCTGGATCACCTGGATGTAGGGGTTGACCCGCTTGGCATTCTCGATGCAGCGCGCCACGTCGAAACTGACATGGGGCAGCAGATCCGTCTTGTTGATGATCATCAGCTGGGCGGCGGCAAACATGTCAGGGTATTTCAGCGGCTTCTCCTCCCCCTCGGTGACCGAGAGGATGGCGACCTTGTACTTCTCGCCGAGATCGAAGCCGGCCGGGCAGACCAGGTTGCCCACGTTCTCGATGAAGAGGATGCCCCCTTCATTGGCGGGCAGCTGGTGGCAGGCGTCGTGCACCATCTTGGCATCCAGGTGGCAACCCTTGCCGGTGTTGATCTGGATAGCGGGCACCCCGGTGGCCCGGATGCGATCCGCATCGGCACTGGTCTGCTGATCCCCCTCGATCACGGCGCAGGAGCGCTGGCCCTCCAGTCGGCGCAGGGTCTCGCACAGCAGGGTGGTCTTGCCCGAGCCCGGGCTCGACACCAGGTTCAGCACCAGCTGACCGGCCTGGTCGAAGTGCTCCCGGTTGTGGACCGCCAGCTTGTTGTTCTTGGCCAGCACATCCATCTCGATGGCGATCAGCTGGCGTTGGCCCATGCCCGGCACCGACAGTCCCGCCGCGCCCTTGCCATAGTGCAGATCCGCATGCTGATGGGCATGGCCATGCTCGTGAGCGTGTTCGTGGTCATGGGAGTGGGCATGATGGTGCTCGTGGCCGTGATCATGGGAGTGGGCATGATGGTGCTCATGCTCATGCTCATGCTCATGTTTATGTTCATGGCCGTGATCGTGGGGGTGAGCATGATGATGCTCATGGTCGGCGGCGTGATCGTGGGAGTGAGCCTGATGATGCCCTTGAGCCTGGCCGGCCTGCACAGTGCCCACCCCGTGGTAGTGGTGATGGACATCCCCCTGATGGTGGTAGTGATGGTGAATGATCAGGGTGCGCGGCGCTGGCTGCCGATGAGCGTGCTCATGGTCGTGATCGTGGCCGTGCTCGGCATGATGCTGGTGTTCGTGCTGGTGTTCATGTTCATGTTCATGATCGTGCCCGGCGATTCGTGCCTGGCCGCATCCGCATACGCTACACATATCAACTTACCTCGATGTCGGTGATGCGCAGGCTATCGCCCTGCGCGACTCGTAATTTGTATCCGCCACACAGGGGGCAAGCCTGGCCGCGCTCGGTGAGGGTCACCGTCTTGCTGCAGTCGTAGCACCAGCCCTCGGCGGCCTGGTGCTGAAAATGCAAGCTGGCGCCCTCGACGGCCGTGCCTTTGGCGGCGGCCTCGAAGCAGAAGGCGATGGTATCGGGGTCGACGCAGGAGAAACTGCCGACCTCCAGCCAGAGTGCGGTGACTCTGGTAAAGCCGCGCTGGCTGGCCTGCTCGGCCGCCAGATCGATGGCCGCCATGGCAAGGGACATCTCGTGCATGATCAGGGCTCCTTTGGCCGGGTACTTAGCAGATGCGGGGGAGCAGCTCCCCCTGTGGCAGTTCGAGATAACGGCGGCTGCCCCAGGGGTTGTTGAGGATCACCTTGTGCTGGGTGCTCTCTTTCACCACCCCGATCCGGCTGGCGGAGGGGTTGAAGGCGCGCAGCAGCGCCAGCGCGGCGTCCGCCTGCTCGGCGGGCAGGGCCAGCACCATGGTGCCTTCGTTGGCGAGATCATGAGGCTCGAAGCCGTACAGCTCGCACAGGCCGCGCACCGGGTCGCACACCGGGATGGCGGACTCTTCCAGCTCGATGGCGACCCCGGAGGCGGTGCTCCATTCGTTGAGCACGGCGGCGAGCCCGCCCCGGGTGGCATCGCGCAGGGCGTGGGGGGTGAGCCCCGCCGCCAGCAGCGCCTCGACCTGCGGCCAGAGGGTGGTGCAGTCGCTCTTGAGCGCGGAGCCGAGCTGCAGGGCGTCGCGGGCCATCAGGATGCAGGCGCCGTGGCTGCCGATATCCCGCGACACCAGGATGGCGTCATCGGGCTTGAGGTTGCGCACCGAGATCCCCCGGCTCTGTGCAGGGCAAGGGAAGGTGCCGACCCCGCTGGTGTTGATGAACAGCTTGTCCGCCGCCCCCCTCGGCACCACCTTGGTGTCGCCGCAGACGATGCGGGCGCCGCTCTTGGTTAACTCTGAGGCCATGGACTCGACGATGCGGGCGAGATCGGCGTAGGGGAAGCCCTCCTCTATGATGAAGCTGCAGCTCAGGTATTCGGGCCTGGCCCCCATCATGGCGAGATCGTTGACGGTGCCGGCGATGGCCAGCTTGCCGATGTCGCCCCCCTCGAAGAAGAGCGGCGAGACGGTGAAGCTGTCGGTGGTGAAGGCGACGGGGCCTTGCACCGGCAGCAGGGCCGCGTCTTCACCGCGCAGCAGGATCTCGTTGCCGAAGTGGCGGAAGAAGAGCTGGTTGATCAGCTGGTTCATCTCGACACCGCCACCACCGTGGCTAAGTTGAATCTCTCTCATCGGGATGGGGTCTCCAGGTAGTGATGGAAGTAGACGGGTTCATCTCGCCCCATCACCCGACCACAGTGGCTAAGTTGAATTTCTCTCATGCTCATTGGATCCCCATATAGCGGTAGTAGGCGTTGCAGGCCCCCTCTGAGCTGACCATGCAGCTGCCCATGGGCTGGGTCGGGGTGCAGCCCCGGCCGAAGACCTTGCACTGGTTCGGCTTGGCCAGCCCGCGCAGTATGTCGGCGCACTGGCATGCCTTGTGATCGTCGATGGGGGTCTGGCTGAGCTGGAAGTGGCGCTCCGCATCGCGGGCGGCGAAGGCGTCCCGCAGGCGCAGGGCGGAGGCGTTGATGTCGCCGAGGCCGCGCCAGCGAAAGTGCTCGCGGGTCTCGAAATAATGGGCCACCAGCCGCTGGGCGGCCTGGTTGCCGCTGGCGGTGACGGCGCGGCTGTACTGCACCTCCAGCGCGCAGCGTCCCTCCACCTTCTGGCGCACCATCATCAGCAGCGCCTCCATCACGTCCACCGGCTCGAAGCCGCTCACCACCACCGGCACCCGATAGCGCTCGACGATCGGCAGATAGATGTCGGCGCCGGTGATGACGCTGACGTGGGAGGGGCCGATGAAGGCGTTCACCTTGGCGACCCCGTCGGCCATCACGGCGTGAATGGCGGGGGGCACCAGCACATGGTTGATATGAAACAGCAGGTTGTTTATCCCAGCGGCGTCAGCCGCCGCCAGCAGCGCGGCCGTCATGGGGGTAGAGGTCTCGAAGCCGATGGCGAAGAAAACCACCGTCTTGTCCGGGTTCTCGGTGGCGATGCGCAGCGCATCGAGCGGGTCGTAGACGGGGCGGATGTCGCTGCCCCTGGCCCGCTGCTGGGCCAAGGATCCCTTGGAGCCCGGCACCCGGATCATGTCCCCCAGGGTCACCAGGATGACATCGGGCTGACCGGCCAGCTCGATGGCCTGATCGATGCGCTCCTTGGGCATCACGCAGACCGGGCAGCCGGGGCCGTGGACGAACTCTATGCTGTCCGGCAGCAGCTGGGGCAGGCCGTACTTCATGATGGTGTGGGTATGGCCACCGCACACCTCCATCACCCGCAGGGGTTCGGGCATATCCTTGGCCAGCTCGTGGATCTGGGCGGCGAGGGCGCGGATCACCTCGGGCTGGCGAAAGCCCTGAAACAGGTCATTGAGCGTCAGCATGGCAGTATGTCCTGCTTGGGCATCAGCGCCACCATCTGGCGGAAGCTCTCCAGGCTGGCCTGGGCCTCCTCCTCGTCAATCTTGCTCATCACGAAACCGATGTGGAGCAGCACATAGTCCCCGAGGGCCAGAGGATCCTCGAGCAGCATGCAGCTGACCCGGCGCTGCACCCCCAGGGTGTCGACGGTGACGCAGTTATCTTCGGGGTGCAGCTGCACCACCTGGGAAGGAATGGAAAGGCACATGAGAGACTCCTAAATGGCGGGGGAGAGGGGCTTGGCCCTCTCCTTCGCAACATGGTGGATGGCAAACCAGAGCTGGCCCGCGGCGATGCCGCCGTCATTGAGGGGCAGGGTCTGGCTTATCAAGACCTCGCGCCCGGCCTCGGCGAGGCGGGGGAGGAGCTGGTCCATCAGCACGCGATTCTGGAAGACGCCGCCCCCGAGCGCCACCGGATAACCGGGGAAACGCTCGGCCAGGGCAACCACCAGATGACTGATGGCGCGGATAAAACCGGCGGCCAGCCTGGCCACCTCGACGCTGGCGCGCCGTTGCAGCAGCTCGGCCAGCAGCGGTGCCCATTCGATCAGCAGGGGGCCGTCTTCTTGGTCGGTGATTTCGAACCGCAGCGGCCAGGGCTCGGCATCGGGCGCGAGCCGCAGCGCCGCCGCCTCCAGCAGCAGCCCCGCCTCGCCCTCGTAGTCGGGGGTATCGATCAGGCCGAGCAGGGCGGCGACCCCATCGAACAGCCGGCCCATGGAGCTGGTATGGGGGGCGTTGCGGCCCAGGCGCCACAGCTGGTGCAGGTTGCTGATCCGATCGGCGGGCAGCTGGTCGATCACCGCAATATTCAGCTCGCCGATCTCGCCCGGGGTCTCGGATTCAAACAGCAGCCCCAGCAGCTGGCGCACCGGCTCGCGGATGGCGGCTTCGCCCCCGATCAGCCGAAATGGCCGCAGGTGCGCCACTCGCTCAAACCCCCGTACGTCGGCGACCAGCAGCTCGCCGCCCCAGAGGGTGCCATCGTCGCCGAGGCCAGTGCCATCGAAGGCGAAGCCGAGCACGGGCCCGCTGTGGTCATGCTCGGCCATCACCGCCAGCAGGTGGGCGTGGTGGTGCTGCACCTCGAGATGGGTCGCACCCTCTGCCGCACAATAGTCCTTGGCCCACTGGTGGCTCAGATAACCCGGGTGGCGGTCCGACACCAGCAGGGTTGGGTTGAGATCGTAGAGCTCGCGGAAGGTGGCCAGGGTCTGCTCGAAGTGCGCCTGCATCGGCAGGCTGTGCAGATCCCCGATATGGGGGCTGTAGATGCGCTGGCGGCCGAAGGCGAGCGCCAGCTGGTTTTTCTGCTGCGCCCCGACCGCCAGCACTGGGGTGCTGACCGGCTCTTTCAGGCTGGGGGTGCAGGGGGCATAACCCCGGGCGAGACGCAGAGTCTGGCGCTTGCCGCCGGCCCACTGTACCAGGCTGTCGTCGCAGGGGTGCAGTATGGGGCGATCGTGGTCCAGGATGCCGTCGATCTCGCTGCCAAGTTCCCTGATCACCGCCTCGCACTCGATGAGGATCGGGCTGCCGCGGCCATTGGCGCTGGTGGCCACCAGCGGCATGGCGCAGGCCTCCAGCAGCAACTGGTGGAACGGGGTGTAGGGCAGCATGACCCCCAGGTAGGGGATGCCGGGGGCTATCCCTTCGGCCAGCGGCGCTGCTTCTGACGGCCGATCATCGTTAGTGCGCTTGCGCAGCAAGGTGATGGGTCTTGGCTGGGATTGCAGCAGGGTCCACTCGGCCTCGCTGCCGGTCACGTGCAACCGCGCCTCTTCGAGGGATCCCATCATCACCGCCAGCGGCTTGCGCGCGCGGCGCTTGAGCTGGCGCAGCCGGGCCACGGTCAGTTCATTGCGGGCATCACACATCAGGTGGTAGCCCCCCATCCCCTTGACCGCGACCAGGGCCCCCGCTTGCAGGGCCTGGGCGGCCGCCTGCAGCGCAGCCTCCCGGCTGGCCTGCGCCTCGCCGGTGCCGCTGCGCCAGCAAAGCTGGGGGCCGCACTGGGGGCAGCTCACCGGCTGGGCGTGGTAGCGCCTGTCCAGGGGATCCTCATAGGCGCTGGCGCAGCGCGGGCACATGGCGAAGCTGGCCATGGCGGTGTGGGGTCTGTCGTAGGGGAGGCGGCGAATGATGCTGTAGCGCGGGCCGCAGTGAGTGCAGTTGGTAAAGGGGTAGTTGTGATGGCGATCCGCCTGATTGGCGATGTCCCGGGCGCAGGCCTCGCACATCCCCTGATCCGGCGAGATGGCCACCGTGGCCGCGCTCTGCTGCTGGCTGGCCCTGATATGAAACTGGCCATCGAAATCGGGGTCGCTCGTCAGCGGCAGCGCCCGCTGGTCGAAGCTGTCGATGCGGCTGAGCGGCGGCGCCAGCGCCCGCAGGTCGCGGCCAAAGGCGGCGAGCTGGGCGGGAGAACCCTCTGCCCCTATGGTGACGCCGCTGGCATCGTTGAGCACATAGCCGGTGAGGCGATGGCGCAGGGCCAGGCCATAGACGAAGGGGCGAAAGCCGACCCCCTGCACAATGCCGTTGATCTGAAACTCGAGGCGCAGCGGGGTGCTCGCCTCTGGCGGCAGGGTCATTGGGGTTGTGGGCGCCGTCATGCCGGCGTCTCGTCAGCCAGGGGGTCGCCCTCGGGCAGGCGCAGCACCCGGCGATCGTTGTCTTCCCGTCGCACCCAGCCGTCCATCTCCATGCGCAGGCAGAAGGGGATGGCGTATTTGCGCGACAGGCCGGTGATCTCCTTGAGCGAGCCCATGTCGATCAGATCCCCGACCCGCTGGCCTGCCAGCACGGCCCGTACCATGTGGTGATAGAGTTCGGCATCGTAGTAGATGGGACCTTCCAGCTGTATCAGGTAGGTGAGCCTTGCCAGATTGCGCAACTGCTTTTGCAGCGCCCCCTTTTGCCGTAAACCGGCCGGCAGGGTGAGATGACGCACTGGGTCTATCTCAACACCGCCGGGGCCCAGTTTACCGGGCTGGTAGCCCTCCTTGCCTTGATCTCGCACCAGTTTGAGCACCAACAGTGCCTCTTCCCCGAGATCGTCTTCCGACTCGCCACCGCCGGGCTGCCACTTGTCGTGGTGCAGCCGGATCCGTTGCTCGGCCTTGAGCGCCAGCAACAGCGGCTGGGTAGCCTCGGGGTCGATGCGCAGCCTGCCGGCGAGCTCGGCGCCGCTCAATGGCTCGGCCTGCAGGGCGGCCAGCATGGCCTCGCGGGTCTGCGCCAGCCAGGACTGGCTCATCATCCACTCGCCCTGCTGCACCGCCCCGGCGGGGGGAGCATCAAAGCGATCGGCGGGGGCATAGCCATTGAGCCCCAGCTGCAGGGTGGCGGGGTTGTGGCCCGCGAGATCCTCCGGCAGCGCCCGCAGCAGGGCGTGCAGCGCCTTGCGCCTGGCGGGGGAGATGTCGCCGCACCAGAGGATGCGGGCGCCGTGCAGCAGCTCGCTGCTGCCGTGGCGGATGATGGCGAGCGGCTGGCCGAAGAAGCAGGGCAGGGGACTGGTGAAGACGAGGCGGGCGAGCCCAGGGTGATCGGCATCCTCTGCGTCAGCGTCGCGGATATAGATCAGCTGGGCCCGGCCATGCCAGCTGCCCAGCGCCACCTCGACCTCCTTGTTGCGCAGAGAGGTGCGCAGTTCTTTGCTGGATTGGCCATCGGCCTCCAGGCGCACTATCAGGTGGGTGGCCGCCTGACAGCCCCCGGCCGCGTTGCCGAGGCAGTGGCCGCGGGCCACCTCCTTGTGGGGCACTTTTTTCAGCCCCACCGCCACCCGGCAGACGGCGCCTATCTCGTCGACGCTCTGGTGATAGGCCTGCAGGGAGCGCACCTGCACCTCCCGATCGGCGGGGTAGAGGCGCAGCTTGTCCCCCACCTTGAGGCTGCCTTGCTGCAGGGTGCCGGTGAGCACTGTGCCGGTGCCGCTGGCGGTGAAGACCCTGTCCACATAGAGGCGGGGTGGCGCCTCTTCACGAGAGCGGCGCGGCGCCCCCTGTTCGCGGGCAGTTTGCGATTCTTGTACATCGGCAAGCTGGCCCACGATGGCGGCGTGCAGGCCGTCGATGTTGTCGCCGCTCTTGGCGCTGACGCAGACGATGTCGGGCACCATGCCGCTCTCGTCCATCACCCGCTCCAGCAGCGTCTCCTCCAGCAGTTCAAGCTCGTCGGGGCTTATCAGATCGCACTTGTTGATGCAGACCAGCAGGCGCGGCACCCCCATGGCCTTGAGCAGGCGCAGGTGATCGCCGGTCATCGGCATCCAGCCCTCGTCGGCGGCGATGACCAAGAGCACCAGATCCAGGCTCCAGAGCCCCGCCACCATGTTGCGGACATAGCGCTCGTGGCCGGGCACATCGATGACGCCGATGGTGTTGCCCTGGCCGTCGTCGAAGTGGGCGAAACCGAGATCCTGGGTCATGCCGATGGCCTGCTCGTGGGGGCGGGCGGTGATGATACCGGTGAGGGCCTGGATCAGCAGGGTCTTGCCATGATCCACGTGACCGGCGAGGCCGATGACGGCGCGGTAGGAGGTCATGGGATCAGGGCACCTCGTTCGGGATGCTGAGGGGATGGCTCGTCTGGCCGATATTGATGGTGTTTTCACTGTCCTTTACTGGATTTAGCAGCACCTTTAACTGCGAAACCAGCACTGATATATCCTCCTCCAGCAAGGAAGCCATGTTGAGCAGCACCTGCTGCTGGCGTACCGTGGCGATCACCGGCACCGGGAGATCTCGCAGGGCGTCGAGCAGTTGCTGGGCGGGGCGGGAGTCCAGACAGGCCAGCGCCGGGGCGGGGTAGAACTCGTCCGGCAGGGTGCCGCCGCCGACCACCAGCTGGGCGGGTACCTGTATAAAGCAACCGGGCAGGGCGGCCAGCAACTGGTCGGCCCTGGCCTGCATGGCGGCGGGGGAGCTCAGGGTACGCTGGGCGATGCCGGCCCCGGTGGGGGACTTGTTGAGCTTGTGGATGAGCAGGCGCTCGAGCAGGGAGTAGACGATGCGGCTCGGGCGGAAGGTGCGCATCATGGGGTGCTTCTCCAGCCGCTTGATGAGATCCGCACGGCCGCCGATGATGCCGCACTGGGGCCCCCCCAGCAGCTTGTCGCCCGAGTAGCAGACCAGATCCGCCCCCGCCTTGAGGTACTGGCGCACCGAGGTCTCGTCCGGCGCGAACTCCTCGGTGGTGAGGCCCGAGCCCTGATCCACCGCCAGCACTATGTGATCCGGCAGGGCGCGGGCCACTTCGCCGATGTCGGGGGACTCGGTGAAGCCGCGAATGGCGAAGTTGGATCTGTGCACCATCAGCACCAGCGCGGTCTGATCGGTGATGGCATCGAGGTAGTCCCGGGCCGTGGTGATGTTGGTGGTGCCCACCTCCACCAGTTTGGCGCCAGACAGCGCCAGTATGTCGGGGATGCGAAAGCCGCCGCCGATCTGGATCTGCTCGCCCCGGGAGACGATCACCTCGCGCCCCTTGGCCACCTCTTGCAGCAGCAGGAAGAGGGAGGCTGCGTTGTTGTTCACCACCAGGGAGTCTTCGGCCTGGGTCAGGCAGGCGAGCAGGGGGGCGATCAGCCCCTTGCGCCCGCCGCGCTTGCCGGTGGCGAGATCCAGCTCAAGGTTGTTGTAACCGGTGTTGAGCTCGCGCACCTCGTCCCACAGTTCGGCGCAGAGCGGCGAGCGCCCCAAATTGGTATGAACGAGCGTGCCGGTGGCGTTGATCAGCCGGGTCTGGCGCTGGCGTACCCACTGCCGGCAGCGACTGTCGAGCAGCCCCTCAAGCCGGGCGAGCGCCACCCCATGCTGGCGAAAGCCTTCGCTCTGGCGCAGCTCGCTCAAGGTGTCGCGCACCAGCTGGGTCACCAGCGGCCGGCTCAGACGGGCGATATGGGGGGCGAGGAAGGCTTGCTGCAGCAGTTGTTCGACCTGTGGCAGGCGATGGCTTGGCTGGTCGACGGCGGACGCTTGAGGCTGTGACTGGTTCGGCATGGGGGTTACCAGGGCAGTGCGTGGGTGACGGATGCACACCGGTTTGCCGATAGATTGACGGGGCTGGCGGTTATTTACGGGCGGACAACTTGCACAGAGTGTTAATGCTGAAACGGTTCTGACAAATTAATTCACGACCGAGGAAACCATCCCGGAATAATATTGGCAAGCGGTATCTAGTCGATGCATCCAATATAGGAAAGTGGCGGAAGAGGCAGGAATCGAACCTGCCCGAGCCTTCTCGGCTCACATCGGTTTTGAAGACCGAGGAGGCCACCAGACCCCATCAACTTCCGCAGTGGCCGCCATTTTGGGGCAAGGCCCCCTGGCTGACAACGCTTTTTTTGCCATATAAAAACGGCATTTATATTATTTGAAGGAGAGTTGTTTTATATCAAAAACAGGGCGATTAGCCCGATGTTTTTATTTTAACATCGGGCGTCGATTAAATTCCTGTCTGGCCGTTTTTAACAACTTGGTAAATTATAGTGCCGCGTCGTTGACCTTATTCCACTGGGCGAGCTGGCGTATTAACAACTTGGTATCCTTGGCGGTATCCAGATGCTGATAAAGATAATCCATCGCCTCGCTCACCATCCCGGTCATGGGGAAGGAGAAGGCAACGATGGCGGGTTGCACCCCGACGAAGATCACCTCTGGCACGAAGCGCTTGAGCTCGTCGATGAGAAAGTTCAGCGGCATGTTGTGGGTCGAGAAGATGAACATGTCGGCTATGGTGTCGGGGGGGATCACCTTGAGGGTGCCCGCCTTCTCGCCGAGCTCGGCGGCATCCACCAGCAGCACCCGATCCGGTTTCAGCTCCCGTACCTGGTGCACCCTGTTCTCCGGCGCTATGCCGCCGTCGATATGGACCCAGCCGGGCAGGGGGGCTGCCTGCAGCTTTTCGGCCAGATAGGGGCCGGCGCCATCGTCACCCATCATGGCATTGCCCACGGTCAACACGAGATTGCAGCCCATCAGCGGCTCCTTACCATCAGGTACATATGAGGATCGTTATGCAGGGCGGTGAGCTGGTTCATGAAAGTGTCGGTCCAGCCCCGCTCCTGCTCGTTCAAGGCGCCTTCGGCCTGGCGCAGCCGGTCGAAGGCGCAGGCCAGCAGGTGGCAGTGCTCCCGATAGACGGTGATCTCGCCGAAGGTGAGAAACCCCTCCATCTTGCGCCGCGCCTCGCTGCCCGCTGGCAGCTTGGCCACCCAGTCCCGATAGCCCGTTAGCGGGCAGACCAGATCGGCACTGAGGCAGTCGACGATGCCGAGGTGGTGGCCGATGGCGAGGCTGTAGTACATCACCTCTTTCGCCTCCTCCGGCACGTCGAACTGCTCGTCCACGAACTTGCGGGAGAGGCGATAGAAGAAGACCTGGTCAGCCATGGACGACCTCTCTCTTGCCCGCGCCCCGGTTGAGGCAGGCGTTGGCCAGGTTGTTGACGATCTCACAGAGGCGCGGGTCGTCATGCTGGGCAAGGTAGCCCTGGATACGCAGATCCACGTCCTGCTGGGTGGCCCCCTCCAGCAGCGCCATGAACTCGTCGGCGATGATGCGGCCCTGACGGTAGCCCGCCATGCGGCGCGCCTCGCGCTCTATCATCACCCGGATCTCGCTCGGGATGCCGGTGTGGCGCAGCTCGACCCGTTCCCCCGCCTGTACCTCGTGGCTGGTGGCTTTCAGTTTCTGCTCCAGCAGGCCGAGGGCCACCGCGAAGCCGTAGATGGTGGCCGCCGGGGTGGGGGGGCAGCCGGGAATATAGACATCCACCGGCACTATCTTGTCGGTGCCGCCCCAGACGCAGTAGAGATCGTGGAAGATGCCGCCGTCACAGCCGCAGGCACCATAGGCGATGCAGATCTTGGGATCCGGGGCCGCCTCGTAGGCGCGCAGGGCAGGCACCCGCATCGCCCGGGTTACCGCGCCGGTAAAGAGCAGGATGTCGGCGTGGCGGGGGGAGGCGACCACCTTGATGCCGAAGCGCTCGGCATCGAACAGCGGTGTGATGGTGGCGAAGATCTCTATTTCGCAGGCGTTGCAGCCACCGCAATCGACCCGATAGACATATGCCGAGCGGCGAATGTCTTTGAGCAGGGTTTTTTTAAGTTTGGTGATCTCGGGGTCCTGTGCCAGCGGCACGGCGCGGGTATGGGCATGGCCGACAACCGGTTCTATGCCTTTGATCTTGCTCATCACATCCACTCCTGTTGTGTGGCAATCGGTGTGGCCAGGGCCGAGTCAGGCTGGCTCAGCATGCTCTGTTTTCGTTTGCAGTCGGGGCAGTGGTGCAGGCGCTCCGGGGTCGCCAGCGGCGTGCCTGCCTGCTTGAGGGTGTCCTCCACCAGCGCCACTAGCTTGCTCGGGGCAAAGTAGGTACCGCACAGGGTGCAGGGGGCCAGCGCGAAGCGGGCCTCCTCATAGAGATCGGCCTTGTTGGTCACCGCCAGCTCGAACTCGGGGGAGAGGGCGATGGCGCGGGTCGGGCAGACCTCTTCGCAGCGGCCGCAGAAGATGCAGCGGGCCATGGAGATCTCCCAGCGGCGCTCGCCAGTCTCCATATCGACCTCCATCACCAGCGCGTTGGCCGGGCAGGCCTTGGTGCAGGCGGCGCAGGCGATGCACTGATCCGCCTGATATTTGGGTTTGCCGCGAAAATCCCGGTTCACCTCGTAGGGGGCGAAGGGGTACTTGGCGGTCGGCGTGCCGGCCCGGAGTATGGTCTTGAACAGCTTGATCATGATGACCCCTTACTTGAGCGGAGAGTTTTTGCGATCGATACCGTAGCGCTCGATCTCCTTGTAGGAGACCACGGTGGACTTGCCCTTCTTGGGATCGACCAGGGTGACCCGATCGGTGCAGGAGTAGCAGGGATCCAGGCTGCCGATGATCAGCGGCGCATCCGCCACCGTGTTGCCCCGCAGCATGTAGCGCAGGGCGGGCCAGTTGGCGTAGGTGGCGGCGCGGCAGCGCCAGCGGAACAGCTTCTGGTTGTCCCCCGTCATGCTCCAGTGCACGTTCTCACCGCGGGGCGCCTCGGTGAAGCCCAGCGCAAACTTGCCCGGCTGATAGGTGAAGCCCTCGGTGAGCAGCGGCCCTTCCGGCAGGTGCTGCAGGCCGAATTCGATCATGTCGAGGGAGTCGTAGAGCTCGTGGATCCGCACCAGCACCCGGGACTGCACA
The DNA here is from genome assembly GCF_022549315.1 of Aeromonas sp. MR16. Taxonomy (NCBI): domain Bacteria; kingdom Pseudomonadati; phylum Pseudomonadota; class Gammaproteobacteria; order Aeromonadales; family Aeromonadaceae; genus Aeromonas; species Aeromonas sp. MR16. Next base: position 73,201 of record NZ_JAKZFK010000001.1, read on the forward strand.
TCGCAACCCGCCAGGGTCTGGATCTCCATCGGCAGCTCGCGGTAGGCGGCGAAGTCGTGCACCCGGCGCACGTCGCGCTTGAAGCCGCTGGCCCGCACCATGGGACCGACGCAGCTGAAGTCGCGGGCCACTTGCGGATCGAGGCGGCCGATCCCCACCAGACGGGAGCTGATGTTGGCGGTGTCGAGCAGCATGGCCACCAGGGGCTTGAGCTCGTCGCGCAGTTCGCGCACCAGCTGGGTGCCCTTGATGCGATCTTCCTTGAAGATGTCGCGGCGCACCCCGCCGATGAGGTTGAGGCCATAGGTCTTGCGCGCCCCGGTCAGCAGCTCGGCCAGGGTCATGGATTTCTCCCGCACCCGGAAGAACTGCATGAAGCCGGTGTCGAAGCCGGTGAAGTGGCTGGAGAGCCCGATGTTGAGGATGTGGCTGTGCAGCCGCTCCACCTCCAGCAGCACGGCGCGGATCATCTTGGCCCGCTCCGGCACCTGAATGCCCATGGCGTTCTCCACCGAGGTGGTGTAGGCGACGCTGTGGGTGAAGCCGCAGATGCCGCACACCCGATCGGTGAGGAAGGCCACCTCGTTGTAACCCATGCGGGTCTCGGCGAGCTTCTCCATGCCACGGTGGACATAAAACAGCCGGTAGTCGGCGTCGATGATGTCCTCGCCGTCCACGAACAGCCGAAAGTGACCCGGCTCGTCCGAGGTGATGTGCAGCGGGCCCACCGGCACTATGCGGTTGGCCTCGTTGCCCAGCTCGTTTACGAAGGGGTAGGTCTCGGTGTCCGTGGTGGGCATGGGGCGCTGGCGGTAATCCATGGCGTCTTTTCGCAGCGGATGGATGTCTTCCGGCCAGTCATCGGGTAGCACCAGCCGGCGCTCGTCCGGCAGGCCCACGGCGCGCAGGCCGTACATGTCGCGGATCTCCCGCTCGCCCCACACCGCTGCCGGAATGGTCGGGGTGATGGAGGGGTACTCCTGCTCTATGGCTTCGACCAGCACCTTGACGGTGATCCAGCTCTTGGTCTCCCCCTCCATGGAGAAGACGTGGTAGACGGCGAAGTGGCCGTTCAGGCTGCGCTCGTCGTTGGCGAAGGAGACCGACAGCCAGCCGCCCAGCTTGTGGAACAGCAGGCTGGTGAGGGCCACCAGATCCGTGGGCTTGACGGTCAGGGTGGCCTGATCGACGGTCTGCCACTGCTCGTCGATGATGGCGTGGGGCAGTTGCTGTCGCAGTTGCTGGATGTAGTCGCAACCGATGCGATCCATGATGGCGATGGTCATGCAGTTCTCACTTTATGTTCGGGAATGAGCAATCGGAAAATATGAAATCGGAAAAGGCGGCTGTGGCGGGCATGGCTTATACCCCGACCAGATAGGCGAGCAGGGCCAGCAGGGCGAGCCCCAGGCCATAGCGCGTCAGCTTGTGGGTGCGCACGAACTGGGTGCGGGCCATGGCGTTTTCGATGAGGCCCGCCAGTGCGAAGGCCACCAGCAGCTTGCAGGCGAGGATCAGCGCCGCTACCGCCAGCGCGGGCAGGCTCCAGTCCGCCGCCTTGCCGAAGGGGAGGAAAATCACCAGGAAGAGTTGCACCACCACCAGCTGCTTGAGGCCAAGGCCGAGCTTGAGCAGGGCCAGGCCCGCGCCGGAATACTCGGTGAGCGGCCCCTCCTGCAGCTCCTGCTCGGCTTCCGCGCAGTCAAAGGGCAGCTTGCCCATCTCGACGAAGACCGCGAAGGCACAGGCGGCGCCCGCCAGCAGGGTGGCGACCGGGGCGGCCAGCGGCTGGGTGGCCACGTAGGTGCTGATGTTGCCCAGATCCGAGCTGCCCACCATCATCGCCATGATGAAGCAGGCCAGCACCAGGATGGGCTCGACCAGGATCCCCAGGGTCAGCTCGCGGCGGGCACCTATGCCGGCAAACATGCTGCCGCTGTCGAGCCCCGCCAGGGAGAAGAAGAAGCGGAAGATGGCGAACAGGTAGATGTCGGTGATGAGATCCCCGGCGATGGGGAAGGGGGATTCATGGGTCAGGGTCGGCAGCGCCATGGCCACCAGCAGCAAGGCGGCGATGAGCACCGCCGGCATCAGGTTGAAGATGATGCCGGCAGGCTCGGGGGTGACCTCCTGGCGGCGCAGCAGTTTCCCGATATCGCGGTAATCCTGCAGCAGGCCGGGCCCCTGGCGCGAGTGCATCTTGGCACGCAGCACCCGGTTGAAGCCGGTGGCGAGCGGAGCCAGCGCCAGCATGGCGATGGCCTGGGTGAGGGCCAGGGCAAGCATGCCCCAGCTTGGCATTTCGAGAGCGGGCATCATTGAACTCCAACAGCCATCAGGATAAAGAGCGCCAGCACCAGGCCATGGAGCAGCCAGCCAGCGGGGGACGGCGCCGCGCTCACCCCTTGCAGCGAGCTGGCGAGATCGAGGCGCGGACGCTGCCGATAGAGGGGGGCGCAGATCTGGCGCAGGGTATGGGTGACACCGCCGGAGGTGAGGCTCATGCGCTCCTCATAGGCGTAACCGCAGGCCCAGGGAGTGCCGGCGTGACGACGAGCCAGCTTGGGCCCTTTGAACAGCGCCAGGATCAGCAGCGGCACCAGCAGCAGGCCGAGCAGGGTGAGGGCAATCACCGGCGGGGAGAGGATCGCCTGAGCGCTATCGAGCGGCAGCAGGGTGGCACCGGTCGCTACCTGGCTCGCCACTTGCTCGGCGAGCAGCGCCTGGCCGTAGCCGTTGACCAGGGGGGCAATCCAGGGGGCGCCCAGCCCCAGCACCAGACAGACCGCCGCCAGCAGCAGGGTGCCCGCCACCATGGTGCTGGGCACTTCGCGGGCCTGACTCGCCTTCTCGCTGCGCGGGGCGCCGCAGAAGCAGATGCCATAGACCTTGACGAAGCACATCACCGCCATGGCGCCGGTCACCGCCAGCATCACCACCGCCAGCGGGGCGACGACGGAGGTGCCGAGTTTGGTCATGGAGAGCAGGGCCTGATAGATGAACCACTCGCTGACGAAGCCGTTGAGCGGCGGCAGCGCCGAGATGGCCATGGCGCCGATGAGGAACGCCAGCGCGGTCCAGGGCATCAGCTTGGCCAGGCCGCCCATCTTGTCCATGTCGCGGCTGTGGAGGCGGAACATCACGGAGCCGGTGCCCATGAACAGCAGGCTCTTGAAGATGGCGTGGTTGAGCAGGTGATAGAGGGCGCCGAGCAGCCCCAGCACCACCAGGGTCGGTTGCTGATTGGCCAGGCCAATCATGCCGATCCCCATTCCCATCAGGATGATGCCGATGTTCTCCACCGTGTGGTAGGCGAGCAGCCGCTTGAGATCGTGCTCGGCAAGCGCAAACAGCACCCCAAGCACCGCCGAGCAGGCACCGAAGATCAGCACCATGTAGCCCCACCAGAGCTGGCTGGCGCCGAGAAAATCGATGGTCACCCGCAGAATGCCAAACAGACCCAGTTTGACCATGACCCCGGACATCAGCGCCGAGATATGGGAGGGGGCGACGGGCTCGGCCACCGGCAACCAGCCGTGCAGCGGCACGAAGCCGGCGCGCAGGCCGAAGCCGCAGAAGCTGAGCAGGAACACCAGCGAGGCCAGGGCGCCGCCGAGGTGATGCTCGCGCAGCACGCTGAATTCCAGACTGCCGCTGCCCTGGCAGAGCAACCAGAAGGCGACCAGCACCAGCGCCATGCCGATGTGGTTCATCACCAGATAGAGGCGGCTCTGCTTGGCGGCGTCCGGGTTGGTCTTGACCAGCCAGTAGCTGGTGAGCGTCACCAGCTCGTAGCTGAGCAGGAAGCCCAGCGCGTTGTCGCACAGCACCATGGCGACCATGGCGAACAGGAAGAGGTTCATCAGCACGCCTATGCTGACGTCCCCCTTGCCCTGGTACTCCTTGATGTAGGCAAAGGAGTAGAGCGCCACCGCCACACCGACCAGCGTGATCACCAAGAGCATCAGCGCCGCCAGCATGTCGAGGTGCACCGAGCCCAGCAGCCAGAGGGCGCCGTCAATGGGGGTGCCCCGCGCCAGGGTCTGTCCGGCGACCATGGCACCGCAGAGGGAGCCCAGCAGGGCGAAGCCGCTGTTGAGGCGGTTGGCGAGGGCGGCGCTGTTCAGCAGCCAGCCTGCGGCGGCGCCCAGCAGCGCGCCTGCCAGAAGGAGCAACAGGGTGCCCAGTAGAAGAGGGGGCAGCATCAGCGATCTCCCTTGGCTGTCAATGAGTGCGGTGAAGAGGGCGAGGCCGTGGCACTGAATGCGGGGGCCCCTTCCGGATGGGATTGGGCTGCCTGCAGGCGGCGCTCGCGGGCGGTGTGGGCGCTGTCGTCCTCGCTCACCAGGGTCAGCGCCTGAGAGGGGCAGGCATCGATGCAGGCCGGGCCCTCTTCGCGAAAGGCGCAGAGATCGCATTTGACCGCGATGGCGCGCACGCCGGGCTCCCAGCTCAGCAAGTCTTCCCCGAAGCAGCGCAGGCCGGCGGAGGTGGAAGGGTTGCTGGAGCGCACCGAGCAGGGGATGTAGCTGTCATAGCTGGTGGCCATGGCCACCGGACGGCTGCCGCCGCTCTGGATGGCGCCGAAGGGGCAGGCCACGGCGCACAGGTTGCAGCCGATGCAGAGCGACTCGTTCAGTTGCACCGCATCCTCGGTCTGGCAGATGGCCTCGACCGGGCACACCTTGATGCAGGGGGCGTCGTCACAGTGACGGCACTGAACCGGCATGGTCGCCTGCTCGTGTCGCATGACGGTTAATCGGGGGGCCTGTTGCAAACCCTTGGCCTTGTGAACCGTGCTGCAGGCCGCCATACAGGTGCCACAACCGATACAAAGTTTGGGATCAGCGATAACGAAGCGGTTCATAGCCTACCTTGTCGTGTCGCGAACGGAGAAAGTAGGAGCAGGATGGCAAAATGCGGGCCAGATTGTGTGTGGCGCTGGGAATGAGTTTAACTGACTGTTTTTATGTGATTTTTAATTTTGTCTGGTGGCGTGTCACCGAGGCGGGCAACTGTCGAACCGTGACGTTCGTCACTTGTGACGAAGGGCAGGACAGGGTTCGTCACACCAGGGGACTGGTGTGGCCAGGGGCATGAGGAGGGCAATCTCGGCTAGCGGGGAAAAGAGAGGGAGGCCGATGCCTCCCTCATGTGTCTCAGGTGTACTTGGCAGGGACCGCAAGCAGGTTCGATTAGCGCAGCGTCATCGGACGCACGAGAAGGCGAACATCCCGTCAGAGGGCAATCAACCTTGCGATATCAGCGGTACGCTCCCTTCTCCCTTCTCCCTTCTCCCTTCTCCCCTCGCGGGAGAAGGGCTGGGGATGAGGGGGAAAATGGCCCCGTGGTTAACGGCAAAAAGAGAGGGAGGCAATGCCTCCCTCTCTCTTGCTGGCGTTCTTTATGCCATCAGAATGCCATCAGATATCCACCTGCGAGCCCAGCTCGATCACTCGGTTGGGCGGGATCTCGAACTGATCCGGCGCCCGCAGGGCATTGCGTTGCAGCAGCATAAACAGCTGGCCGCGCAGATAGAGGTACCAGGGGCGCTCCTTCATGATCAGCGACTCGTGGGCCATAAAGAACGACGTCTCCATCATGCGGCAGCTCAGGCCCTCCGCATTGCAGCGATGGAAGATCTCCTCCATGTTCGGGGTCTCGCGCCAGCCGTAGCTGGCCACCACCCGCCAGAAGGTGGGGGAGAGCTGCTCGATGCAGACCCGGCGCACGTTGTGGACGTAGGGCACGTCCTCCACCCGCAGGGTGAGCAGGATGATCCTCTCGTGCAGCACCTTGTTGTGCTTGAGGTTGTGGAGCAGCGCATGGGGTATCACATTGACTACCCGCGACATATAGACGGCGGTGCCCGCCACCCGGGTCGGCGGGGATTTTTCCAGCGAGGCGATCATCGGCTCCAGCGAGTTGCCGTGCTCGTTAAGGCGGCGAATAAGCTGAAAGCGCTCGCTCTTCCAGCTGGTCATCAGGGTGAACATGACCGCGCCCAGGGTGAGGGGCAGCCAGCCGCCGGAGAAGATCTTGGCGAGGTTGGCGACAAAGAGCGGCACATCGATGGCCAGCAGCAGGGCGAACAGGGCGGCCACCAGATAGGGGTGCCAGTGCCAGCTGTTCTTCGCCACCGAGCAGAAGAGGATGGAGGTGAGCACCATGGTGCCGGTCACGGCGATGCCATAGGCGGCCGCCAGATTGCTGGAGTGCTCGAAGCTCATGATGACGATCACCACAGAGACATAGAGCATCCAGTTGATGACCGGGATATAGATCTGGCCCGACTCCTGCTCCGAGGTGTGCACGATGCGGATGGGTGAGAGATAACCGAGCCGCACCGCCTGCCGGGTGAGGGAGAAGACCCCGGAGATCACCGCCTGCGAGGCGATCACCGTCGCCATGGTCGCCAGCAACAGCAGGGGCAGCAGCGCCCAGGTGGGGGCGAGCAGGAAGAAGGGGTTGGCGATGGCCGCGGGGTTGCCCAGCAGCAGCGCCCCCTGGCCGAAGTAGTTGAGCACCAGCGACGGCAGCACCACCACAAACCAGGCGAGCCGTATCGGGTTCTTGCCGAAGTGGCCCATGTCGGCATAGAGCGCTTCAACGCCGGTGATGGCCAGCACCACGGCGCCGAGGGCAAAGAAGGAGGTGGTCTGGTAAGTCATAAAGAAGCGCAGGGCCCAAACGGGGTTGAGCGCGCCCAGCACCTCGGGATTCTGGCTGATGCCGCGCAGGCCCAGCACCGCCAGGGTCAGAAACCAGGTCAGCATGATGGGGGCGAACAACTTGCCCACGGTGGCGGTGCCGTGTTTCTGAATGGCAAACAGCAGGGTCAGCACCAGCACCGAGAGCGGCACTATGTAGGGATCCAGCGAGGGGGCCACTATCTTCAACCCCTCGATGGCCGACATCACCGACATGGCCGGGGTGATCACCACCTCGCCATAGAAGAAGCTGCCGCCAATCAGCCCCAGAATGATCAGCACAGGGGCCAGCCTCTCGGGGCTGTTGCGGGTCGCCAGCGACATCAGGGTCAGGATGCCCCCTTCACCGGCATTGTCGGCCCGCATCACGAAGGAGAGGTACTTGACCGAGACCACCAGGATCAGCAGCCAGAAGATGAGCGAGAGAAAGCCCAGGATGGAGGCGGGTTCGACCCCGAACCCGAATTGGCCCGACAGGCACTCGCGCAGGGTATAGAGCGGACTGGTGCCGATATCGCCATAGACCACGCCGATCGCCGCCAGGGTGACGCCGGACAGGGCGGGTTTGTTATTGCAGTTCATGAAGTTGTCTTGTCAGTTTGATGCGGACATATTTGCCAGCACAGGGGCCCCGAGCTATCAGCTAACACAGAGAGTCGATCGGGAGGGGATCAATGAATGGCGATGGGAAAGGGAATCAACTGGATAGGAATAGGGTCATCATGGGGCACAGTCTGTTCATCTGCGATTCAGCTCATGATGACACAGAGTCTGTGGAAATAGGCTCTGATATAAATAATCAAAAGGGGCTTTTGAACGAGATCATTAATTACTCTGTGATTGACATAAACCCCTGGGCAGCGAGCAAGCGTTTGTTTTCTCTGAGTATCCATTTTGGCTAGTTTTTCCTATCAATCTGGCTGAAAAATAGACGATAAAATGCTGACCAATAAATTACCTTCCTGAATCGCAAAGAGGGTGTAATTGGGAGGCGATGGAGTCTTTATTTAGTGGGTCGGTGGGTAAATAGCAGGGAAGTGACCGCCCCAAAGTGCTATTTCGCGCTATGCGGCAACCGGTTTGGTTATATCCCCTCATGAGTACTCTGTGATGCCAATGCTAAGACATGTTCTATAAAATCCAATTTCTTTCGGCGATATTCTTCCTGAGACCAGCCTTCACATGATATTTTTAATTCGTTGTATTGCTGGACTAGCGAAATATTTTCACGCAATTCATCTCGAAACACCAAAAAACACTCAAATGCTGAACCATTAACGACGATTTGAAATGCGACGTCGTCACCTGACGTTGATTCCAACATGCATAACGCCGAAGTTCTCAATGTATCGATTTTCTCTTGGAAGCCTAGCGTAGTCAGTAATTTGACTGCATCATCAAGCATATCAGCTTTAACACCAACAAATATATCCAAATCTCCTTTAGATACTGCGGCGGGAATTGAGGATGATCCTATATGCTCTATTCTTGCATCAGGAAGTAGTTTTTGTATTTCACCCTTGTACCTAATAAATAACTCTTCGCAATAAGCTTGGTATTTTTCTGCACGATAAAACCTCATGTCTTCCCGAAATTAAGTTATTTTTAATGCACATGCTTATATATCACCGCTGATGAGTGAAATACTGATCCCATCAACAAAGGTTGGCTGAATTTTACACTAATAAATAAGGTGTTACCTGTTAACTGTTTCCTCTCGGGACTTGGTTATGTTGATTTTCAATTTCCGCTGATTTAATTGTGGAGGAAATTAACTCTTCGAAAATCTCAAGCTGGCCTGCTGGAATTAACTGATTTTGAATGCTTTTGCGTTTTTCTGAATCAAATAGTCGCTCTGCTAACCACCCAACTAAATACATTAAAGAAAGGCAACCACCTGCGGTGGCAATATTTCCATTAACAACTAAAGGTAAGTCCTGAACATCGCCACCTAGTGCTTCTAAAACTGCTTTCGCATCTGGATTGGTGGTTAGTTTCTTATCTTTTAACAACCCGAGTTCATGAAGAATAAATGAGCCGGCACAGATTGAACCAATGAGTTGTGTATCTGGATTCAGCTTTAAGGCTGACATGAAACTATCGTTTTTCATCGCAGCGGGAACACCGTGCTTACCACTGGTAATTAATACAACATCTTGTTCATTCACCTCAGAGACGGCCCCATCCGTCTTTACCAACATACCAAGATGAGAACGATGTTCTGGTTTTGTTCCTAATATCTTCACAACCCAGCTATCAGTTGTTCTGCCAAGCAAGTCGTACATCAAGAAGAAGTCTATATCTGTAAAATTATCAAATAATACAATGCCAATTTTATACATATTTCACCTATACGTGGATAAATGGCCCAGGATCTATTTCTAGCAGGTAAGCTGCCGCCCCTGAGTTTCAGCCCCAGCCTGCTGCTTTTTACCCACGCGGGTTGTTCTCGCAGCTCCATGGGCGACCCTAATGGAGCTCTTTGCCAAGTGAGCCATAGTAACCAGCCGGCTAAAAAACAGAATAGGGGGAGGTTAAAAACCAGCTCCAGCTCAACAAATTTGTCACTAGGAGGGCTTTTTGTTCGATTTCCCTTTACGTATCCTGTCATTTAGATAGAAAAACTAAACAACTTTGCCGCCAATTTGATCCCTACACGGCCTGTCGGCGCTGTCTTGAGCCCTGTTGCCGCCATTTCATCAATGAGTCGTCGATATGTCGTCGAAAGGTCGGCCCATCCAATGGGGCAGGGGGCTGTCATCCTGTGTCGAGCTCGTCACTTTTGTCGTGTCGATCGCCGTGTCTGGTCCCTGTCGTCATCGTCACCCTCCTAATAAAGCAGGGCTGCCATCCTGATTACTCCTTTATTTTCAGCTGCTTGCGAACTTTCTCCCGCTCCAGGCCTGAGTTGGTCTGATTAATGCCTAGTGGGATGGCTGGCCTGTCTCCCCTGTGAGCCTGGCCGGCAGGGTGTAACGAAACATTTAGGATCCCTCTCTATGAACAGCTTCGTGATTGCCGATCCCAGTCTCTGTATTGGGTGTCGTACCTGTGAGGTGGCCTGCGCCGTGTCACACCAGTCAGCGTCCTGCGCGGGCACCGTTGAGCGGGAGGGCGGTCTGCGTCTTGCCATCGAAGATGGACATCTGGTCTCAAAAGACAGCTATTTTCAGCCCCGTCTGAAGGTGGTGGTGGGCAGCAAGGTGACCACGCCGGTGCTCTGCCGCCAGTGTGAAGACAAGCCCTGTGCCAAGGCCTGCCCCAACAACGCCATCGTCACCGAGGATGGCCACGTCAAGGTCTATCAGGCGCGCTGCATCGGCTGCAAGTCCTGTGTGGTGGCCTGCCCCTACGGCGCCATGAACGTGGTGGTCAAAGAGGTGGCCCCCGCGGCCGGTGCGCTGTTCAAGGGAGTGCAAACCAAGGCGCTGGCCTTGAAGTGCGATCTCTGCAGCCATCGCGAGGGGGGCCCGGCCTGCGTCGAGGTGTGCCCGACCCAGGCGCTGCGGCTGGTGACCCCACAGAGTCTGGCGACCCTGAGCCGGCAAAAACAGCTGGCCAGCGCCGAGGCGATGCCAGCGGGTTAGGTCGCGGCTTTGATGGCGATGCGGGTGTCGGCGTGTCAGCGCGGGTCTATGGGATTGAGCGTGAGCCGCAGTCCCGGCGTCGCCGACCAGGCCGACAAGCCGAATGAGGCCTGAGTGGTGCAGTACGTCTCTCTGCCTTGAGTGTGTTTTACCTGTCGAATGCACTGCCAGTTGGCCATCACCCCATCAAACCAACCATTTATCGTTAACCAACAAGAGATTGAGTCATGAAAAAAGTCATCACCGTCTGCCCCTATTGCGGCACCGGTTGCAAGATCAACCTGCTGGTTGATAACGACAAGGTGGTGGGGGCCGAGGGTGCCCACGGCCGGACCAACGAGGGGCAGCTCTGCCTCAAGGGTTATTACGGTTGGGATTTCCTCAACGACACCAACCTGCTGACCCCCCGTCTCAAGAACCCGATGATCCGCCGCGAGCGCGGTGGCAAGCTCGAAGCCGTCTCCTGGGACGAGGCCATCGGCTTTGCCAGCAGCCGCCTCTCCGCCATCAAGGCCAAATACGGTGCCGACGCCATCATGACCACGGGCTCCGCCCGTGGTCCCGGCAACGAAGCCAACTATGTGATGCAAAAATTTGCCCGCGCCGTGATTGGGACGAACAACGTCGATCACTGCGCGAGGGTGTGACACGCACCCTCAGTCTCCGGTCTGGAGACAACAGTAGGCAACGGCGCCATGAGCAACGCCATTCCCGAAATTCAAGAGACCAAGTGCCTGCTGGTGTTTGGTTACAATGCGGCCGACTCGCACCCCATAGTGGCGCGTCACATCCTCAAGGCGAAAGCGAACGGAGCCAAGGTGATCGTCTGCGATCCGCGCATGGTGGAAACCGCCCGCATCGCCGATCAGTGGCTGCCGCTCAAAAACGGCTCCAACATGGCGCTGGTCAATGCCTTCGGCAACGTGCTGATCGCCGAGAACCTCTATGACAAGGCGTTCGTCGCCAACTACACCGAGGGCTTTGAGACCTACAAGGCGTTGGTGGCCAAGTACACCCCGGAATACGTAGAGGGGATCACCGGCCTCAAGGCCGCGGATATCCGCGCCGCCATCCGCACCTATGCGGCGGCACCGGCCTCCATGATCCTGTGGGGCATGGGGGTGACCCAGTACGGCCAGGCGGTGGACGTGGTCAAGGGCCTCGCGGGCCTTGCGCTTCTCACCGGCAACTTCGGCCGGCGCGGCACCGGCTGCGGCCCGGTGCGCGGTCAGAACAACGTGCAGGGCACCTGCGACATGGGGATGCTGCCCCATCAGTTCCCGGGCTATCAGTCCGTGGCCGATCCCGCCATCAGCGCCAAGTTTGCCAAGGCCTGGGGCGTGGAATCGCTGTCCCAGCAACCGGGTTATCGCTTGACCGAGCTCAGCCACAAGGTGGAGGAGGGCAAGTGCAAGGCCTTCTACATCTTCGGCGAGGATCCGGCCCAGACCGAAGCGGATCTCGCCCAGTTCAGGCGCACCCTGGGGGGCATGGAGCTGGTGATAGTGCAGGACATCTTCATGACCCAGACCGCCGAGATGGCCGACGTCATCCTGCCCGCCACCAGTTGGGGCGAGCACGAGGGGGTCTACAGCTCGGCGGATCGCGGCTTCCAGCGCTTCTACAAGGCGGTGACCCCGCCGGAAAATGTCAAACCGGACTGGGCGATCTTCTCGCTGATGGCCAGCGCCATGGGGTATCCCATGGCGTACCGCGACACCCAGCAGATCTGGGACGAGATGCGCGCGCTCTGCCCGCTCTATACCGGGGTCAGCTACGACAAGATGGCGGATCTCAAGAGTGTGCAGTGGCCCTGTCCGACCGAGGATCACCCGGGCACCAGCACCCTGTTCGAGGGCAATGTGTTCACCACCCCGAGCGGCAAGGGGCAGCTGATCGCCTCCGAGTGGCGGCCGCCGCTGGAGCAGCCCTGTGCGGATTACCCGCTGGTGCTCTCCACGGTGCGGGAGGTGGGTCACTACTCCTGCCGCTCCATGACCGGCAACTGCTCGGCGCTGCAGACCCTGGCCGATGAGCCTGGCTATGTGCAGATCCACCCGAGCGATGCACAGAAGCTTGGGGTGAAGGATCAGGCGCTGGTCTGGATCTCGTCCCGGCGCGGCAAGGTGATCACCCGTGCGAACTACAACGACAGGGTCAACGCCGGTGTGGTCTACATGACCTACCAGTGGTGGATCGGGGCCTGCAACGAGCTCACCATAGAGCACGTGGACCCGGTCTCCTACACCCCAGAGTACAAGTACTGCGCGGTGAAAATTGAGCGTATTGAGAATCAGCCTGAGGCGGAGAATTATGTCCAGACTGAATACAGTGCACTCAAGGCGAAATTGCGCAGCGCCGCCAAAGGCTAATCAGCGTTAAATAAAGTGGATCCAGGCTCTGTTCACAGGGCCCGGATCCCTTCATCCTTTTTTCAGTTGGCAGGTGTCCATCATGAGTCGTGAATTAACTATCTCGTTCGGGATTTTTTATGTTTCAGCCTATTTGCTGGCAATGTTATTGGGCATGGGGTGTTACCTCTGGTACGACGAATTGATATTCCTGCTGGGCTTTGGTTTCTTCGGCTGTTTTATCGCCGCGCGGATCGCCATGGGCGCCGTGCTGGCGGCTCTGAGCGTGCAGTTGGCCTGGTTCATCGCCTTCCTCTCCACCACCCTGATCAACAGCCTGCTGATGGGCCTGGTTGCGCTGGTTGTCTACCTGACCCACCAGGCGGTATCTGAAGAAATATCCGATAATATCAGTGGGTTATTGGTTGCCTTTCAGCTGCTGTCTGCCGGCTTCATCTTCGGCGGCCTCAAGCTCTATCGCCATGATCTGCACCCCTCCTGAGACGGGACAAGGCGCGTCGAGTCGCACTGGCTCGCGGCCGGATAGAGTGTTCTGAATATCGCCGGGAGCGGCGGTATATTTCCAGCGGGAGGAATAAACATGCCCTGCTTATGAATAATAGGCGGACGGGCGCGGTTGTAATGCCATTGGGCCTACTCTATGATGCGACGCACCAGCACGATGCTATTTCAATGGATGTTTGTTTTTATAATTAAGTGTTAATTTGTTAAGTCTTAATTATAACATCTGACGGAATTGGCTGAGGCATCGTTTATCGTTGTTGCTGATTGCAATGTGCCTGCAATTTCCCCACACAGATATAATGCGAGGCCAGAATGCTGAATCTGAGTGCCATTCCGTTGACCGATATTTCCCCCATCTGGGATGATGGCTTTCTCTCCCTCTCCAAGACCCTGCTCTCCGCCGTCACTCTGGACGACTTCATCGAGAAGCTGAACCGGATCGAGGCCTGTTTCGGTGGCGTGACCCGGGTCAACCTCATCCTCAATCTGGGGGGAGAGGAGGCGGTGGTCTGCTTCATGGGGGAGCAGGGCCCGCAGCACCTCGTCTGCCGCAAGGGGGATCTGCACTTCTCCGCCCACTCGGAGCAGGCCATCGTCCTGCCGGCGGCCCGCTTCGTGAACCGATGCGCCAAGCTTGCCAGCACCCCGGTGTATGACGGCCTGCAATCCTATTGCCAGTTGCCCATCACCACGGCTCGCAGCCACCTGGGCGGGGTGGAGTTCATCAGCACCCAGCCCAATGCCTTCCCGATGGAGACCCTGGCCAAGCTGACCCAGCTCGCCGCCATCGTCGCCATTGCGCTGGAGAGCGTGCAGGACAAGGAGCGCACCCTGGAGCAGGCCCACTCCCTGCGCCTGGAGCGCGACAGTTGCAAGATCCTGGTGGACGTGACCAATGCGGTGATTAAATTAGTGCGCATCGCCGAGCTGCCAAAGAGCCTGTTTGCCATACTGCAGCACCATTTTTCCATCAGCAGCCTCTGTCTGGCCGAATACAACGCCACCTCCGACAGCTTCAAAAGCTATCTGGTGAACCCGCGGGAGAGCGATCAACCCGGCATCATCAACCACTCCTGCTTCGAGAAACACTGCCTACAAGGGGCGCTCATCCAGAGCGAGCCCTTCTTCGTCTACCGCGAGCAGGGCCACGGCTGCAATTCCGGCTGTCGCTTCAGCGCCCAGATCCTGCCCCCCGATGCAAGCAGCTCCTGCATCCTGCCGCTGCGTTATCGCGGCAACCTGCTGGGGGTACTGATCCTCTCCCACCCGAGGGCCGATTTTTTTGCCGACATCGACCTCTCCCTGCTGGAGCAGGTGGCGGCGCGCACGGCGATTGCCATGAACAACGTGCAGGCGCAGCAGGAGATTTCCAACACCAATGGCGCCCGCGAGAAGACCATCAGGGTGGCCGACAGTCAGCCCGATGCCGACTTTGCCAACATCATCCATCAGAGCGCCGCGATGCAGAGCGTGCTGGAGAAGGTGAGGCTGGTGGCCCAGAGCGACTGCTCGGTGCTGATCCTGGGGGAGACGGGCACCGGCAAGGAGCTGATCGCCCAGGCCATCCACGGCTTGAGCCAGCGCAATGAGCAGGAGATGGTGAAGGTGAACTGCGCCGCCATCCCCACCGGTCTCATCGAGAGCGACCTGTTCGGCCATGAGAAGGGGGCCTTCACCGGCGCCCTGAGCCAGCGCATCGGCCGCTTCGAGCGGGCCCACAAGGGCACCCTGTTCCTGGACGAAGTGGGGGACATGCCGCTCGACCTGCAACCCAAGCTCTTGCGGGTGTTGCAGGAGCACGAGCTGGAGCGGGTCGGCAACAGCACTCCCATCCCCATCGACGTGCGGCTGGTGGCGGCCACCAACTGCGATCTGCTCTCCATGGTCAAGAACAAGCGCTTTCGCAGCGATCTCTACTACCGGCTCAACGTCTTTCCCATCGAGCTGCCGCCCCTGCGCGAGCGGCGCGAGGACATACCGCTCCTGGTCAACTTCTTCATCAAGAAGATTGCCAGGCGGATGCGGCGCAACATCACCGCCATCCCGGCCGATGCCATGAAGATGCTGGTCTCCTTGCCCTGGTACGGCAACATCCGCGAGCTGGAGAACATCATAGAGCGGGCCGTGGTGATGACTCGCGGCCAGGTGCTCAACCTCTCCCCGGACGAGCTCTTGCCCCTCAAGGGCTTTCACAAGATTGAGACCCTGGTCTATGACGAGCCCTCCCAGGGGCTGTTCGGCGGCGAGGGCAGTCATGGAGACAGAACCCAAGCCGTGCGGGAGCGCGACGGCGTGCAGGGGGAGGATGAGCGCGAGGCCATCATCGCCGCCCTGCGGGCCTGCAACGGCATCGTCGCCGGCGAGCGGGGGGCCGCCAACCGGCTCGGCATGAAGCGCACCACCCTGCTCTCGAAGATGAAGCGGCTCGGTATCTCGGCGAAAGCCCTCCAGACCCTCGACTAAGGACGGCGCAGATGTTGTCAGAGAACGAAGGGGCATCCCCCCTGCACGGCCTGTGCGCCCCCCGCGAGGTGGTGCACTACCACAGAGAGGGGAGTCGCACCGACAGCGCCATGCTGTTGCCCGCCGAGACCCCGGTGGCGCTGGTCTACAACGGCATCGCCCACGGCGTCATGATGTGCTCGGCCGCGGATCTGGAGGATTTTGCCATCGGCTTCTCGCTGTCCGAGGGGATCATCGACGGCCTGCACGACATCCACGACATAGAGCGAGTCGATGGCTGCCAGGGCATCGAGTTGCAGATCACCCTGGCCAATCGCTGCGTCCATCGCCTGAAAGAGAAGAAGCGCACTCTGGCCGGGCGCACCGGCTGCGGCATTTGTGGCAGCGAGAGCCTGGAGCAGGTGGTGCGCACCTTGCCCTCCCTGCCCGACAGCCAGCGCTTCGAGGTGACCCTGATCGACAAGGTGCTGGACGCGCTGCGCCCGCTGCAGTTGCTGGGGCAGAGCACCGGCGCCACCCATGCCGCCGTGCATGTTGACGGGGCGGGCAACATCCTCGCCATTCGCGAGGACGTGGGCCGTCATATCGCGCTCGACAAGTTGGTGGGGCACCTTTGCCGCAGTGGTCGGCGTGACGGCGCCATCCTGGTGACCAGCCGAGCCAGCTTCGAGATGGTGCAAAAGTGCGCCAGCGCCGGGGTCGAGATCCTGCTCGCTATCTCGGCGGCCACCGGGCTCGCGGTGGAGCGGGCCGAGCAGACCGGCCTCACCCTGGTGGGCTTCTGTCGCCCGGGCCGGGCCGAGATCTACAGCGGCCGCCAGCGCATCTTGCTGGAATAAGCGCGCCCGGGCTCCACAGTCTCGCCTCACCCGGCGAGGCGCCGATCATTGGCGCTCGGGGCCGGCTCGGGTATAGTCCTGCGCCAACAAGATAGGTTTGGATGGATAAGCCCTGGCCACGAGCCCGGCTTGTCCCTCTGGCGCGGCTTTAAAGGATATCCCCATGAAATTCAGTCCCCTGCTCGATGAGATGATGAAGGCGCTGCAGGTGCTGCCGGGCGTCGGCCCCAAGTCGGCCCAGCGCATGGCGTTCACCCTGCTCGAGCGTGAGCGCAGCGGCGGCCTGCGTCTGGCCTCATTGCTCAACCGGGCGCTGACCGAGATAGGTCATTGCAGCCACTGCCGCACCTTCACCGAGAACGATCGCTGCGAGATCTGCGCGAACCCCAAACGGGAGGAGAGCGGTTTGCTGTGCGTGGTGGAGAGCCCGGCGGACGTGGCGGCCATCGAGCACACCGGCCAGTTCTCCGGCCGCTACTTCGTGCTGATGGGGCACCTGTCACCCCTCGACGGCATAGGCCCGGAAGAGCTGGGGCTGGAGATTTTGGAGCGGCGACTCAAGGATGAATCCATCCAGGAGCTGATCCTTGCCACCAATCCCACCATCGAAGGAGATGCCACCGCCTGGTACATCGCCGACATGGCGCGGGCCGCCGGGGTCGAGGTGAGCCGCATCGCCCACGGGGTGCCGGTGGGGGGCGAGCTGGAGCTGGTGGATGGCACTACGCTGTCTCACTCCCTGATGGGGCGCCAACGTATCTAGACCTGATGGTACAAGAAGTGGGCAACTGAGCCTGTGATGAGGGGCGAGTGTGCAAGTTTGCACACTCGCCCCTTGATATTTGGGAGGCCACCCCCATCTAGGTTGGGAATCTGTTCAACCCGACGTTTTGAGGACTGGTCGATGACCCAAAGTGTTCACGCCGAAACCCACGGCTTTCAAACCGAAGTCAAACAACTGCTGAGCCTGATGGCTCACAGCCTCTACTCCAACAAAGAAGTATTCCTGCGCGAGCTGATCTCCAACGCCTCCGATGCGGCGGACAAGCTGCGCTTCAAGGCGCTTTCCGATGCCTCTTTGTTCGAAAACGACGGCCAGCTGCGCGTGCGCCTGGTGGTGGACAAAGAAAACAAGACCCTGACCATCTCGGACAACGGCATCGGCATGACCCGTGACCAGGTGATCGAACACCTGGGCACCATCGCCAAATCCGGCACCGCCGACTTCTTCAAGCACCTGTCCGGTGATCAGGGCAAAGACTCCCAGCTGATCGGTCAGTTCGGGGTGGGCTTCTACTCCGCCTTCATCGTCGCCGACAAGGTGACCGTCATCTCCCGCGCCGCCGGCACCGAGCCGAGCCAGGGCGTGCAGTGGGAATCCGAGGGTGAAGGCTCCTTCACCGTGGCCGATGTGACCAAAGAAGGTCGCGGTACCGACGTCATCCTGCACCTGCGTGCCGAGGAAGAAGAGTTCCTGGACGACTGGCGCCTGCGCTCCGTGGTCGCCAAGTATTCCGATCACATCAGCGTGCCGGTTGAGATGTACAAAGAGGGCACCCCGGATCGGGAGGAGGACGGCGAGACGATCAAAGGTACCCCGGGCGAGTGGGAGCAGGTCAACCGCGCCACCGCACTCTGGACCCGCAACCCGAAAGACATCAAGGACGAGGAGTACCAGGAGTTCTACAAGCACGTTGCCCACGATTTCGAAGATCCGCTCTTGTGGGGTCACAACCGGGTGGAAGGGGCGCAGGAGTACACCAGCCTGCTCTACATCCCGGCCCGCGCGCCCTTCGATCTCTACAACCGCGAGCAGAAGCACGGCCTCAAGCTCTACGTGCAGCGCGTCTTCATCATGGACGACGCCGAGCAGTTTATGCCGACCTACCTGCGCTTCGTCAAAGGGGTGCTGGACTCCAACGATCTGCCCCTCAACGTCAGCCGCGAGATCCTGCAAGACAACAAGGTGACCGCCTCCCTGCGCAAGGCCTGCTCCAAGCGCGTCCTGACCATGCTGAACAAGCTGGCCAAGGACGATAGCGAGAAGTACGCCAAGTTCTGGAGCGAGTTCGGCAACGTGCTCAAAGAGGGCCCGGCCGAGGATTACGCCAACCGCGAAGAGATCGCCAAGCTGCTGCGCTTTGCCAGTACCGCCGGCGAGGGCGAGGCCCAGACCGTGTCCCTTGAGGATTACGTTGGCCGCATGAAGGAAGGCCAGCAGAAGATTTACTACATCACCGCCGACAGCTTCGCCGCGGCCAAGAACAGCCCGCACCTCGAGATCTTCCGCAAGAAGGGCGTCGAAGTGCTGCTGATGTGGGAGCGGGTGGACGAGTGGCTGATGAGCCACCTCACCGAGTTCGACGGCAAGCAGCTGGTCTCAGTCACCCGTGGCGAGCTGGATCTCGGCGAGCTGGAAGACGAGGCGGCCAAGCAGGCGCAGGAGGAGGCCGAGAAGGCCAACGCCGGTCTGGTGGAGCGGGTCAAACAGAGCCTGGGGGACAGCATCAAAGAGGTGCGCGTCACCCATCGCCTGACCGACTCGCCGTCCTGCATCGTCACCGACGATCACGGTATGAGCACCCAGATGATCAAGCTGATGCGCGCCGCCGGCCAGCCGGTCCCCGAGCAGAAGTACATCCTGGAGCTCAACCCGGACCATGCGCTGGTGAAGAAGCTCGACACCATCACCGACGACAACCTGTTCGGTGAGTGGGTCAGCCTCTTGCACGAGCAGGCCCAGCTGGCGGAGCAGGGCGGTCTCAATGACCCGGCGAGCTTCGTCGCCCGCATCAACCGCTTGCTGCTGCAGGCGTGATGACGCTGCCTGGCTGACAGGTCGGACACCAAGGCCCGCTGTGATGCAGCGGGCCTTTTTATGGCGTCGGGTCGGCACCAATCTGGCCAGACCACTGTTTTGCTGCATTTTCAATCATTTTTTGTGGGCGAGTCCTGCGTCTTTGGTCGCATCGCCCGCACGAATCCATGGTGATAATGTGGCCACTTGCACGGGGCAAGCTTGTTAATAGGGGCGAAAACGTGTAGTTTTTTGCCTTCTCAAGAATTGAATAACCAATCAATTAGGAGCGTGTATGCGCATTGTTCTGTTGGGAGCACCGGGTGCCGGCAAGGGTACCCAGGCTCAGTTCATCATGGAAAAACACGGTATTCCGCAGATCTCCACCGGCGACATGCTGCGTGCGGCGATCAAGGCGGGCACCGAGCTGGGCCTCAAGGCCAAGGCCGTGATGGACGCAGGTCAGCTCGTCTCTGACGACATCATCATCGGCCTGGTCAAAGAACGTATCGCGCAAGCGGATTGCGCCAACGGCTTCCTGCTGGACGGCTTCCCGCGCACCATTCCCCAGGCGCAAGCCATGAAGGATGCCGGTGTGGTGGTGGACTTCGTGCTGGAATTCGACGTGCCGGACGAAGAGATCGTCAAGCGCATGAGCGGTCGTCGCGTGCACTCCGGCTCCGGCCGTACCTACCATGTGGTGTTCAACCCGCCGAAGGTAGAAGGCAAGGATGACGTGACCGGCGAGGATCTGGTGATCCGTGCCGACGACGAAGAGACCACGGTGCGCAAGCGTCTGGATGTGTACCATCAGCAGACTGCGCCGTTGATCGGTTTCTACGGTAAAGAAGCGGAAGCGGGCAACACCCGTTACGTCAAGATCGACGGCACCCAGCCGGTGGATCTGGTCAGCAAGCAGCTGGCCGCCATCCTGGGCTAAGCCTGCCATTGCCAACCGCAATCGGTCGATAACGAGTCTGAGACAAGGGTCCATCCAGGGCCCTTTCTTGCATCATAACAAGAACGACAAAAACAGTGACAGGAAGCTAACGTGACCACCAAAACCGGGATCTTGCTCGTCAATCTGGGGACGCCAGCGGCGCCGACCACGTCCGCCGTCAAGGCCTTTCTCAGCCAGTTCTTACAGGATCCGCGGGTGGTCGAGATACCTCGCCTGTTGTGGTCCCCCCTGCTCAACTTCGTCATATTGCCACTGCGTGCCCCCAGGGTGTCCAAGCTCTACCAGCAGATCTGGACCGAGCAGGGATCGCCGCTGATGGCCATCAGCCAGCGTCAGCGCGATGCTCTCGAGCAGGAGCTCAAGCGCGAAGGGGTGGATGTGCCCGTGGTGCTCGCCATGACCTATGGCAGCCCGTCACTGAGCGATGGCTGGCAGGTGCTCAAGGCGCAGGGGGTCAACCGGGTGATACTGTTGCCGCTCTATCCCCAATATGCGGCCAGTACCACGGCCGCGGTGTTCGACGGCTGGGCGCGGGTGATGAAGCGCGAGCGCCACCTGCCGGTGATGCGCCTCATTCGAGACTATCACAACCACCCCGAATACATACAGGCGCTGGCCATGAGCGTGCGTCGCCAGTGGGAGCAGCAGGGCCAGGGTGAGCATCTGCTGATGTCGTTCCACGGCATCCCCCAGCGTAGCGAGGACGAGGGTGATCCCTATGGTCATCAGTGTCGCCGCACCGCGACCCTGCTGGCCGAGGCCCTGGGTCTTGCGCCCGAGCAGTGGAGCGCCAGCTTCCAGTCCCGCTTCGGCAAGCAGGAGTGGCTCAAGCCTTATACCGATGCCACCATCACGGCGCTGGCGGGGCAGGGGGTCAAGCGACTCGATGTGATCTGCCCGGCGTTTTCCGCCGACTGCCTCGAGACGCTGGAGGAGATCCAGGTCGAGAACCGTCACCTCTTCACCGAAGCGGGTGGGGAGCAGTTCCACTACATCCCCGCGCTCAACAGCGATCAGGCCCATATCCGCATGATGGTGTCGCTCATCTGCCGCGAGCTGGCGTGATGATGTCACTCGCGGTGCCAGTTCTGTGATGGTGTCTTTCATCCATCCGCCGCGATCTGGCCTGAGCGGTCTTGGGATTCAACATTCAACGATAAGGATTGTCTAGATGATGCATATCACGCTGATCTACGCCGGCCTCTTGGGGCTCTTGTTTTTGCTGCTCTCCTTCTGGGTGGTCAAGCGTCGGGCCCAGTTCAAGGTGATGATAGGGGAAGGGGAGGCACCCGAGATGCTGGCCGCGATCCGTGCCCACGGCAACTTCGCCGAGTATGTGCCGCTCACCCTGCTGCTGATGGCCCTGTGCGAGCTGGCCGGGGTCGGTGCCTTCTGGCTGCACCTTGGCGGCGTGCTGTTGCTGGTGGGGCGCATCCTGCACGCCATCGGCATCCAGATCCCCAAGGCACCGAACAAGCCCAGGCTGTTCGGCACCCTGTGCTTCTGGTTGTCCCTCGGCCTGTTCTCGGTGCTGGCGCTGGTGCAGGGATTGTCGTTTGGCTGAGTGCCAGCGCCAGGTCCGCTCATGTAATAAAAAAACCACCTCATTCGGAGGTGGTTTTTTTATTGCATCAGAGTCAAACGTTTGCCTTTCCAGCCCTTGCCTATACTGACGCCATATTTTAATCGGGCGACTTTTCGGCGAGGCGGATTGTGTTAAAATCCCGCCCCTCTTTCCCCCAGAGCACAGAACATTGCCATGAAATTTCCCGGTCAGCGCAAGTCCAAACACTACTTCCCGGTCGACAGGCGTGATCCCCTGATCCCGCAGAATCCCCTGCTCACCGAACTGGGCAAGGCCTATGTGGTGGGCATCGATCAGACCCTGGTGGACATCGAAGCTCATGTGGATGAAGACTTCCTGAACCGTTACGGCCTGAGCAAGGGCCACTCGGTGGTGATCAGCGATGACGTGGCCGAGCGGGTCTATGAAGAGCTCAAGACCAACAACATGGTGGTGAGCGAGTTTGCCGGTGGCACCATTGGCAACACCATGCACAACTACTCGGTGCTGGCCGATTCCCACTCCATCCTGCTCGGGGTGATGAGCCAGGACATCCGCATCGGCAGCTACGCCTACCGCTATCTGTGCAACACCTCCTCCCGCGTCAACCTGGACTACCTGCAGCCGGTCGACGGCCCGGTCGGTCGCTGCTTCACCTTCATCACCGAGTGTGGCGAGCGCAGCTTCGGCATCAACGCCGGCAAGATGAACCAGCTGGATGTGCACCATGTGCCGGAAGAGGTGATCAAGGGGGCCTCCGCCCTGGTGATCACCGCCTACCTGGTGCGCGGTGACGATGGCGATCCCATGAAAGAGGCCGCCATGAGCGCGGTGCGTTACGCCCGCGAGGCCGGGGTGCCCGTGGTGCTGACCCTGGGCACCCGCTTCGTCATCGCCGACAATCCCCAGTGGTGGCGCGACTTCATCGCCGAGAACGTGACGGTGCTGGCGATGAACGAGGACGAGGGCGAGGCCCTGACCGGGATCAAGGATCCCCTCGGCGCCGCCGACAAGGCCCTCGACTGGGCCGACATGGTGCTCTGCACCGCCGGCCCCATCGGCCTCTACATGGCGAGCTACACCGAGGAGGACTACAAGCGCGAGACCACCCATACCCTGCTGCCCGGGGTCATCCCCGAGTTCAACATGTATGAGTTCAGCCGCCCCATGGCCCGTGCCAAGTGCCGCAATCCGGCGCGGATCTACTCACATATCTCCCCCTACATGGGCGGTCCGGAGAAGATCAAGAACACCAATGGTGCCGGGGATGGCGCCCTGTCTGCCGTGCTGCACGACATGGTGGCCAACGCCTATCACCGCATGAATGTGCCGAACTCCGCCAAGCACCTGTCCGAGTTCCTCACCTACTCTTCACTGGCCCAGGTGTGCAAATACGCGAATCGGGTGAGCTACGAGGTGCTGGCCCAGAGCAGCCCGCGTCTCTCCCGCGGCCTTCCGGAGAAGGAAGACAGCCTGGAAGAGGTGTACTGGGAGCGCTGATAGCGTCAACCGGACATGAGACAAAGAGGGTGCCACCAGGCACCCTTTCTCATTTTTGGGCTGGATCATGTTTTTGGCACTGCTTTTGCTGTCATCGTGGACAGCCCGCGCCATGGCGACATACCTTGTTAACAACATGTAGCGGTTGAGGGATGAGCTTATGTTGAGACGATGGAGTATCGGCCGGCGACTGTCGCTGGTGACCCTGATGGTGCTGGTTCTGCTGGGGCTCTTGCTGTTTTCCTGTCTGCAGATCTACCAGCAGGGGCTGATGGGGGAGAAGAGCCGCCAGACCCGGGCTCAGGTCGAGACCGCCTACAGCCTGGTGGCCCAGTTCGAGGCCAAGGTGCGACGGGGTGAGCTCAGCGAGGCAGACGCCAAGGCCCAGGCGCTGGCACTGCTCAAGGGGCTGCGCTATGGCCAGGACGACTACTTCTGGATCAACGACAGCCACCCTACCATGGTGATGCACCCCATGAAGCCCGCGCTGGACGGTCAGGATCTCTCCGGGGTGGAAGACAAGCAGGGGCTCAAACTGTTCGTCGCCTTCGCCGAGCTCGCCAAGGTGCAAGGAGCGGGGGAGGTGGCCTACTACTGGCCCAAGCCCGGGGTGGAGGAGCCGGTACGCAAGATCTCTTACGTCAAGCGCTTCGCCCCCTGGGACTGGATCATCGGCACCGGCGTCTATGTGGATGACGTCGAAGCCCAGTATCGGGAAGTGCTGTTTACCCTGCTCGGGATTGGCGCCCTGCTGGCCATGCTGCTGTTCCTGGTGGTCGGCCTCATCGTGCGCAGCATCGTAGTGCCGCTGTCCCAATCCGTGTCGGCCCTCGGCAACATCGCCAGGGGAGAGGGGGACCTGCGGTTCAGCCTGCCCGAGTTGGGCCGGGATGAGCTGAGCCAGCTTTCCGCCAACTTCAACCAGTTTGCCAGCCAGATGGCGCAGCTGGTGGGACGCAGCCAGCAGATTGCCGCCCAGAACCGGGAGCAGGCCCATCAGCTGGAGCAGATTGTCGATCGCACCGGCGCCATCGTCACCGGCCAGGAGCAGGACACCCTGAGGGTTGCCAGCGCCATGGAGCAGATGACGGTGAGCAGCCGCGAGGTGGGCCAGCACGCCGCCCGGGCGGCCGATGCGGCGGACGCCGCACTCAATCTGGCCCAGCAGGGTCGCGAGGTAGTGGCCCAGACCATCGCCACCATCGATCAGTTGGGGGACGAGATGGCGCAGACGGTGCGAGCCGTGGGTCAGCTTGAGCAGGAGACCCAGCAGATTGGCTCCGTGCTCGATGTGATCCGGGGGGTGGCCGAGCAGACCAACCTGCTGGCCCTTAACGCCGCCATCGAGGCGGCCCGGGCGGGCGAGCAGGGCCGCGGTTTTGCGGTGGTGGCGGACGAGGTGCGTACCCTGGCGACCCGCACCCACAGCTCCACCGACGAGATCCGGCAGATGATACAGCGACTGCAGGAGGGGGCGGGCAAGGTCGCCAGCGGCATCACCCAGCTGCAGCAACTCTCCCGCAGCACCGCCGACAAGGCCGGTGAGGCCGATGGCGCCATCCATGCCATCGATGGATCTGTGCACACCATCAATGCCATGAATAGTCAGATCGCCACCGCCGCCGCCGAGCAGAGCCGGGCGGCGGAGGAGATCAATCAGCGACTGGTGGCCATCACCACGCTGGCGGCGGACGCCCTGGCCCAGAACCGGTTGACGGAGCAGGCGGCAAGCACCCTGGCCCACTCCTGCGACGAATTGGGGGCCCTGGTCGCCCAATATCGTACCTGAGGGCGCTTATCCCCTGCTTTTTGGGGATTTGACTTGAGTCTGGGGGGCTTTTGGGACACCATCAGCCCCATTCTCGGCCACCTTGGCCGACTGCCTGCCATTTGCCAGCAAGAGAGAGATCCCCATGAGCAAACTAACTGACAATCTTGACGCCAATTTCCAGCTGTTTATCGAAGAAGTCCGTGAGTCGGGTCAGGTGTGGGGTCTGCGCTACGGTGAAGACTGGGTGGTATGCCGCTCCGCCGAGTTCGAAGATGCCGATGTGATGCCGCTCTGGTCCGCCGAGGGCGATGCCCGTCTGCACTGCGTGGACGAGTGGGCCGACTACGAGCCGGAAGTGATCGAGCTGGAAGAGTTCCTCGACATCTGGATCAACGATCTGGACGAAGACGACGTGCTGGTCGGCCCGAACTGGAACGCCGATCTGGAAGGTCAGGAGCTCGAACCCATCGAGCTGGCCAAGGCGCTGGTCGAACTGGACGCCTGAACTGTGCTGCATTGAGGGCCCGTCAGCAGGCCCTCTGACAGCAGAACCGACCGCTGCGAGGCGGTCGGTTTTTTTATGCCCGCGCCGGCAGAATACTGAATGAAAAGGCGATTTGCCTTGGCGAAGGCGGCGCTATGGGCCATCATCAACCCTTTGCCGGACGGGAGGTGCCATGTTTGTATTTGACGTGACCACAGCGGCGGGCGCGCGGGCACAGATCCGGGTGCAGGCGCTGGACTGGAGCCAGAGCGGACCCGTGACCTTCAGCTGTGACAGCGACGAGCTGGCGCTGGTGCTGCTAGGCGGCTGTCGCTGCGATGCGGTGGGATTTTTCAACCTGCTGGCCGGTTGCAAGCCGCTCTATGTGGAGCAGTGGCTCGCTTACTTGCAAGAGATCGGCCACATCGACAAACAGAGTTGCCAGCTGGAGAGCCCGGTCCAGAGCGATTATCTGGCCAAGGCCGGACTGGATGACGAGGAGCTCAATGCCTTGCTGGGTCAGGTCTACAAGGTGGCCGGCTTCAATCGTCTGCAGATCAACCGCTACCTCAAGAATCGCCACAACCCGACCATGTTGGCGACCCGTTACGATCAGAAGGAGCTGGAGCGCTATCGCCAGCTCAACGACATCATTCTGACCCTGCTGAAGCTGAAACGGCCTCAGTAAAGAGGCCGAACTGGCCGTTGTCCGGTCTCAGCTCCTGGGGCCGGGCAATGAGATATCCCTGCAATCCGTCCACATACATGCCTTGCAGCAACTCTTGCTGGCTGAGCTGCTCCACCCCTTCCGCGATCACCACGCACCCCATGCGATGGGACACATCGACTATCATCCGCACGAACTGCTGGTTGGTGAGATCCTGCTCCAGCTCGGTGATGAGGGCGGGATCCAGCTTGATGTAATCGGGCTTGAGCTCACGAAACAGGCTGAATGACCCTATCCCCTTGCCAAAGTTGCAGATGGCCGAGCGACTGCCGTGGCGCCTGAGCAGCTCGAACAGCCGCCTGGCCCCGGTCAGGTTGCGCTCCAGCGGCTCCTCGTCCAGCTCGAACACCAGATTGGCACCGATGTCGGGATCCCGCTGCAGCTGGTGATCGAGCCAGATCAGGAAGGCGCTGTTTTGCAGCAGGCTGCCCGGCAGATTGAGGCCCCAGCGGCTGCTGTGACTGCCGAAGGCCCGGTATTGGCGCATGAGGTGCCGGATCACCATCTGCTCCAGTCGCATTGTCATGTCCAGCCGCTGGGCCATGGCGAGCAGGGTATCGCTGGGGAGCACGGTGCCGTCGACGCTGCTGAAACGGGGGTAGATCTCGTGATAGGCGAGCATGCCGCTGTGCAGGGGCAGGATGGGCTGACAGCTGAAGCTGACGCGCTCCTGCTCCAGCAGATCGGTCAGCACCTGGGTCCAGTGCCGTTGCCCCTGCAATTCGACCACCTCATCATTTTGCTGGATGGCCCAGCCATTTACCGCTTCGGTCTGGGCGCGGGCCAGCGCCAGATCGGCCCGGGCCAGGATGGCCTCGATCTTCTGCTCGCTGCTAAGGCGGGTCATCCCCGAGTAGGCCGCGCTCTCCAGTTCGTGCTCTTGCTGGTAGTGGTCGAAGGCATGCTTGAGATCCCGCCCCAGCAGATGAGGCGGGATCTTGGCGAGCGGCGGCACCAGCACCGCGAAGTCGGCGCCCGAGATGCGATAGACCTGATGGCCCGGGAAGCGGCTCACCGTGTGGATGATGAGGTGGGCTATGTCCTTGATGTAGGCATCCCCCGACTGGAAGCCGCGCTGGGCGTTGAGTTTGCCAAGCTCGGTGGCGCGGATCAGCACCAGGATAGCGGTCTGGGTATCCTCCTGTTGCAGCAGCTCGGTCAGATCGCGCCGAAACGCGTGGCGATTGCGCAGCCCCGTCATCTCATCCTGAGTGGCCTGGCTGTGCAGCTCGCTGATCTGGCGGTGGGCATCGAGCTCGGCCTCGCTGAAGGAGGCGAGCAGCTGGCGTAGCGCCGTTTGTGCCTGCGGGCTCTCCAGCATGGCGGGATCCCGTTGTTGCAGCGCCAGCAGCCAGCGCTGCTCCTGCCTCTCCCGCTCCCCCTTGCGCACGCTGTGGGTGAGAAAGATCAGCAGGGCAAAGCCGAGCAGGGTAGTCGCCATGACCAGCAAGGGGGTGAGTGACGAGGCCGGGGGGACTAGCCAGATCCCTTGCAGCAGCAACAGGGGCAGGCAGACCAGGGCGCCGACCAGCAGCAGATTCCCTTCAGGTTTAATCAACATCGTTTCATCCTTGATGATGTCCATAATGGATGAATTCTAATCAAGTCGGCAGCCTGATGCCTGTGTACTCACACAACTCCGGAAAAAGATGAGTGAAAAGCGGCTAATCTGTGAGTGAAAACACTTTCATACCTGCTAAAAAAGGTGAAGATGGGATGAAAACAGCTCCAACTAGGCCGAGGTGATTATGTCGTTAGAACCCGTAGATACTGCCAAAGCACGGCAACTATTGAACCAGAGTATGGCCTTGGTGCTCGCGGGAGGGCGGGGCAGCCGCCTGAAGCAGCTGACCGACAACCGTGCCAAGCCCGCCGTTCATTTCGGCGGCAAGTTCCGCATCATCGATTTCGTGCTCTCCAACTGCATCAACTCCGGTATCCGTCGGGTGGGTGTGGTGACCCAGTACAAGTCCCACAGCCTGCTGCGCCACCTGCAATCGGGCTGGTCCTTCCTGCGTTATCAGATGAACGAATTCATCGACCTGCTGCCTGCCCAGCAGCGAGTGGATGAGGTGCACTGGTATCGCGGCACCGCCGACGCCATCTACCAGAACGTCGACATCATCCGCGACTACGGCCCGAAGTACATAGTGGTGCTGGCGGGGGATCACATCTACAAGATGGACTATGCCGCCATGCTGCTCGATCACGTGCGCCTCGGTGCCAGGGTGACGGTGGGCTGCATCGAGGTGCCGCGTGCGGAGGCCTCCGCCTTCGGGGTCATGGACATCGACGAGCAGCGCCAGATCCGCGCCTTCGTGGAGAAGCCAGCCAACCCGCCAGCCATGCCGGGTAACGAGGACGTCTCGCTGGCCTCCATGGGGATCTACATCTTTGATGCGGAGTATCTGTATCAACTGCTGGAGGAGGACATCAACAACCAGGAGTCCAAGCACGACTTCGGCATGGATCTGATCCCCCGCATCGTCACCGAAGGCAAGGCCTTCGCCCACCCCTTCACCATGTCTTGTGTGGGTTCCAAGGAGGGGGTGAAACCCTACTGGCGCGACGTGGGTACCCTGGATTCGTTCTGGGAGGCGAACATGGACTTGGCCTCAGTGGTGCCCGAGCTCGACATCTATGACGAGAACTGGCCCATCTGGACCAGCCAGAACATGGCGCCTCCCGCCAAGTTTGTGCAGGACCGCAACGGCCAGCACGGCATGACCATCAACTCCATGTTTGCGGGGGGCTCCATCGTCAGCGGCTCCTTCGTGCTGAATTCCGTGCTCTTTACCAATGTGCGGGTGCACTCCTTCTGCACCCTGGATCAGGCGATCATCTTCCCCGGGGTCGAGATCGGTGCCGGTTGCCGACTGCGCCGGGTGGTGGTGGACAAGGGCTGCAAGCTGCCCGATGGGCTGGTGGTGGGGGAGAACGCGGACGAGGACACCCGTCGTTTCTACCGCTCCGAGCAGGGCATCGTATTGGTGACCAAGGAGATGCTGGCCAAGCTGAAAGAATGATCGGCGATGATAAAAAACAAGGGAGCCACGAGGGCTCCCTTTTTCATGGGTCAGATGACCCGTTCGTTCACTTATTTCTCACTTACGACGGCCTTGCCAGCCATCACCATGGCGGTGCCGTGCTTGCCACCGGCGGCGGTGACTTGCGGTACGCCGTCTTCGTCGGTGTCATGGCCTGCACCTTCGATGACGTTCTCACCGGAGTCGCCGATCCACTCGGCCATCTGCATGCCGCCGTTGACGGTGCCACGGAACCAGCTCACGTAACGCTGGGTCAGCTGCGCCAGTTCCAGCTCGGGGGCCTTCTCGGCGCCTTCGTTGCGCAGGTTCAGCATGGCGGAGCGCAGGGCGCCGGAGATGGCGGCCTGGGTCCAGGGGCTGTATTCACCCTGCTTGCCCGCGAGCCAGGTGCCGGCCTTGGGGTTGAAGAAGGCCTTGTCGGTGGCGATGAACAGCTCGCGCGCCGCGCTGCGGTACTTGGCGTCCGAGGTGGCCAGGAAGGCGGCGGTCAAGCCACGGATGGCGGCGAACTGCGCCTCGATGGATTGACCCGCATCCGGCTGGCCACCCAGGGTCAGACCGTTATGGACCAGACCGTTCTTGCCCTTGAGCTGCGCCAGGATGAAGTCAGCCTGCTTGCGGATGAGCTCGAGCGCTTGCTGGCCCTGGGCGGTCTTGAGGTTCAACTCGCCGTTGTCACCGGCGGCGTAGCCGACCGGCAGCGCATCCTGGGCGCGCTGGAAGATCTGCAGGGCGACCAGGGAATAAGCGGCGTCAAAGGTGGTGACGTGATTGCCCTGTTTGCCCGCCTGCCAGCTGTCCACCAGGGTACCGGCCTTGGCGTCGAAGTGCAGGGCGGCCAGGTTCTTGAAGGTCAGGTTGGAGAGGTTCTGGGCCAGGGAGAAGGCATCCTGGCCCGCGACCAGCTTGGTGGCATCGCTGCCCTGGTTGACGGCCGGCGCGGCGGCGAAGGGGGCACCGTCAAACACGGCGTGGAAGGCCGGGTTCTGGTTGGTGTTGGCGCTGCGCTGATCGGTGAAGGCGTAGAACTCGGAGAGCGGCCACAGCAGCATCCAGGCGTCGCGCAGCTGGGCTGAGCCATCCACGACGGCCAGCTTGCCGATGGCACCGACGTCGTTCTTGCTGGTTTCGGTCACTTTCACCTGATGGGGGAAGTAGACCACGCCCTTGGCCGGATCGTATTGGGGGCTTACCTTGGCGCCGAGCTGCTTGCCGTCGAAGCCGAGCTGGCCCTGCAGTATGGCCAGCTTGTCGATGGACTGTTCGGTCAGCATCATACCGTTGAAGCCGTCGGCCGCGGAGACGCCGAGCTTGTGCTTGCCGTCCTGATCCATGGTGGACGACGCGGCTTCGACCTCTTCATCGCTCTCGGCCACGTGCATGCCGCCGAGGAAGTCCTGGGACCACATCACTTCCTTGAGCAGGATGCCGCCCACGGCCGCCGGGTTCAGCAGGTTGTCACTGCCGCTCCAGCGCAGGGTCGTGTAGTCACGGAAGTAAGCGGGAACCTGGGTCTTGACGGATTTCTCGGTGCCCTTGGCGGTCTTGATGGTGAGCTGATCGCCGTTGACCGGGGTGGTGTTAACCCCTTGCGCAAACTCGGGATTGGCGGAGGCGTAGGGCAGGGAGAGGGGATACATGCCTTGGGGCACTTCATCGGCCGGGAAGCCGACCGCTTCGGCCATGGCCAGCACCCGCTTGCCGAGATCGGCCAGGGTGCCGCCACGGGCCAGATTCTGGGGTCCGTTCACCAGATGCGGGCCCATGCCTGACTGGTAGTTCAGGGCGTACATGGCTTCTTCGGAGTATTCATAGGATTCGATGCCGGCGGCGAAGTCGAACGGAGTCGGCTCATCGGCGCGATTGGCATCCAGCACGTCCAGATCCAGGCCGAGGGCCTCGGCCAGCGGCTCGCCGGAGAGCTCGAATTCGGTGTAGGCCAGCATGCTGGCGGCGGTATTGAAGGTCTTGTCCTCGACCTTGACGGCGGCGTGCGCGGCGCCGCCGATCAGTGCACAGGCGATCGCCTGCACCAGTACGGTTTTTCTCATGTCCTTTTCACCCATATGTTTGATTTTATTATGACGCTTCTCAGAATCGAAATGAGAATGGTGTGCATTATGGGGCAAAGGGGCAGGCTTGAGAAGAAAAAAGCCGCGCCTCGAGCGAGGCGCGGCGATGAGCATTACATCAGCTTGAAGGGGATGACCAGACGGCCCGGTTCCACCTTGAGGGCCTCGACCTTCTCCTTGATCCTGGCCTCGTTCTTGCGGCTGCCATCCAGACGGTAGACCGGGGTCTGGGAGAGGAACAGGGAGAGGGACTGGTTGAAGGTGGGCAGCAGCGGGGTGAGGGCGGCCCCCACGTCGGCCGGCTCCGTCTTGACCGAGATGAGCTCAAGATCGCGCAGGTAGATGGCGCCTTGCTCGGCCACATAGTCCGGGCGGGCACTCAAGGAGAGGCGGATCTTCATTTGCTGACTGCCGAGGGGGCTCGCCACCTGCAGATCGCCAGCTGCATCCAGCTCGACCCGGTCGGCGCGGCTACGACCTATGCGGCTCTGCAGATCGTCGAGCCGGATCTTGCTCGACATGATGCCGGGGATCCCTATCTCTTTCTCGAAGGCGACCCTGTCTTTGAGGTACTGGTTTATCTCGCTCTCGCTGACGTTGTATTGGGTAAGGGAGGAGCAGGCTGCCAGCAGCAGGCTGAGGGGAAGCAGAAGCAGGTATTTTAACATGGAGGGTTCCATCTCGACGGGTGACAACAGGATATGGCGCCATCTTAGGGGCAAAGCGGCGTTGCCGCCAGCTCAGGCCCTTTTATCCCGTTTCTGTCGCATCCCCCATATGGGGATGGCAATTTGTGTTCATTCGAGTAGCACTTCAGGCCCCGGTCACGCCAGGCCAGTGCTGGCCTCATCCCTCCTATATCCACAGATAAGCTCCAGTTTTTGCGCCAAAAAATCCCCTTGACCGGGCTCTTTCGACCCGCGTATTTTACCGCCGCTCAAAAGCAATTGATAACGATTATCATTCCGAATCATCTTTGAGGGTCTAGCGTGAATACTCTTGTAATGGAAGATGGTGTCCCTGCCGAGGCCGGATCCCCGCCTGATTTCTTGTTTACCTCGGGCCAGGGCTGCCTTCGTGCCTATGATTTGGGCCAGCCCATCAGCACCCCGGCCAGCGAATGGCCCCTGCTGGAGCGGCAGATAGTCCAGGCCCTGGCGGTGGCGCAGGCCCAAGGCCAGGCCAATCCCCTGCTGGTCGGTGCCTTCGCCTTTGACCCTGCCGAAGCCTCCTGCCTCTATGTGCCCGACCGCTACGAGCGGGGAGAGCGAGTCCCCCCCCAGGCGAGTACCCCCGACACCAATCGGGTGATCTCGGTCAACAGCACGCCCGCCGCTGCCGAATTCAAGGCCTCGGTGAGCTCGGCCCTCGATGCCTTCGCGAAGGGCAGCCTCGCCAAGGTGGTGTTGTCGCGCAAACTCAAGCTGCACCTGAGCAAAGCCGCCGATCCCGAGCAGGTGCTTGCCCGCTTGATGATCCAGAACCCCAACGCCTTCCACTTCTCCTTGCCGCTCGGGCAGGGCCGTCGCCTGCTCGGTGCCAGCCCCGAATTGCTGCTGCGAGTCAATGAAGGCGCCGTCTTCACCCACCCGCTGGCGGGCTCGGCCAAGCGGGGCGGCGAGCCGCAACAGGATGAGGCGGTGGCGCGCAAGCTGCTGGCGTCCCACAAGGATCAGCATGAACACCGCCTGGTGATCGACGAGATCCGCCGGGTGCTGACTCCCCACTGCCGCGAGCTGGCGATCCCCTCGAGCCCGACCCTGATGAGCACGGACACCCTCTGGCATCTGGGCACGCCCATCGCAGGCCAGCTGCACGGGCGCGACGCCTCCGTGCTCTCCCTCGCCTGTCAGCTGCATCCCACCCCGGCCCTGTGCGGTTATCCCACCGAGTTGGCGCGCCAGTTCATTCGTGAGCAGGAGCCCTTCCGGCGCGCCCTGTTCAGCGGCATCGTCGGTTGGTGCGACAGTCAGGGCAATGGCGAGTGGGCCGTGGTGATCCGCTGCGGCGTGCTGGATGGTCATCACGTGGAGTTGTTTGCCGGCGCCGGCATAGTCGCGGGTTCGGATCCCGCCATGGAGTGGGCCGAAACCGGCACCAAGCTCGGCACCATGCTAAAAGCGCTGGGCCTGGATCTGGAGGTGGCCCTATGAGCGAGTCCAATCACTTCCTGCCCTACACCCGCTGGCCGACCGAGCTGGCCGAATCGTACCGTGCCAAGGGCTATTGGCGCGGCGAGCCGCTGACCGCCATGCTGGCGCGTCAGTGCGAGGTGACGCCTGATGCGGTCGCCATCCTCTGCGGAGAGCGCAGCATCAGCTATCGCGAGCTCGATGAAGGCGCGACCCGGTTGGCCGAGAGGCTGGCCCGCCATGGCTTCAGGGTCGGCGACACCGCCCTGGTGCAGTTGCCAAACGTTGCCGAGTTCTACCTGGTGTTCTTCGCCCTGCTCAAAGTCGGCATAGCGCCGGTCAACGCGCTCTTTAGCCACAACCGGCTGGAGCTTACCGCCTATGCCGAGCAGATAGCCCCCCGGCTCTTTATCGGCTCCACCGCGCATCCGCTCTTCGCCGGCGTGGATCGTGGCGCCGAGCTGCTGGCAGGGATAGGCGCCGAGCTGGTGCTGCTCGATGGCGAGAGCGCAGAGCTGGGCCTGGCCCACTGGTTGGCGGCACGGGATGACATGGGGTTGGCGCCCCTGAGTTATGGCCCTAGCCCGGCGGACGAGGTGGCCTTCTTCCAGCTCTCCGGCGGCAGCACCGGCACCCCCAAGCTCATTCCCCGCACCCACGACGATTACCTGTACAGCGTGCGCCGCAGCAACGAGATCTGCGCCCTGGGGCCCCATACCCGCTACCTCTGCGCCCTGCCGGCACCCCACAACTTCCCCTTAAGCTCTCCCGGGGCGCTGGGGGTGTTCGAGGCGGGCGGCGCCGTGGTGCTGGCGCCGGATCCCGGCCCCATGAGCTGCTTCCCGCTGATCGCCCGTCACGGCGTCAACCTCTGCTCCCTGGTGCCGCCGGCGGTCTCCCTCTGGTTGCAGGCGGCCGAGGCGGACCCGTCCGTGCGCCGCCAGCTCGAGAGCCTGGCCTTGCTGCAAGTGGGCGGTGCCAAGCTGGCCGAGGCGGTGGCCAGCAAGATCACCCCGCTGCTCGGTTGCCAGCTGCAACAGGTGTTTGGCATGGCCGAAGGCCTGGTCAACTACACCCGGCTGGACGATAGCGACGACAAGATAATTCACACCCAGGGCCGCCCCATGTGTCCGGACGACGAGGTGCGGATCCTGGACGAGGAGGGCAACCCGGTGCCCCAGGGGCAAGCCGGCGCCCTGCACACCCGCGGCCCCTACACCTTCCGTGGCTACTACCGGAGCTCGGCCCACAACGCCCGTGTGTTCGATGCCGAGGGCTTCTACTGCTCCGGGGATCTGGTGGTGCAAGACCAGGATGGCTATCTGACCGTGGTGGGCCGGCAGAAGGATCAGATCAACAGAGGCGGCGAGAAGATCGCGGCCGAAGAGGTGGAGAACCAGTTGCTGCACCACCCGGCCATCACCCAGGCGGCCCTGGTCTCCATGCCGGACAGCACCATGGGGGAGAAGAGCTGCGCCTTCATCGTCACCACTGAGCCGGGCCTCAGGGCGCTGACCCTGCGCAAGTTCCTGCGCTCTCGCGGTGTCGCCGAATTCAAGTTGCCGGACAGATTCGAAATCCTCAACGCCCTGCCCATGACGGCGGTGGGCAAGATCGACAAGAAGGGGCTGCGTGAGCGCATCGCGCAATCCGTTGCCGCAAACCAGCCCCAGACAACAGTTTAAAAACTAAAAGGAATCATGACGTTATGGCTATCCCAACCCTGAACAACTACGCCATGCCCAGCCAATGGAAGGCCAACAAGGTCAGCTGGACTTTGGATCCCAAGCGCGCCGCCCTGCTGATCCACGACATGCAGGAGTATTTCACCGCCTTCTACGGCGAGAACAGCCCCCTGATCACCGCCCTGACCGAGCGTCTGGCCGCGGTACGCAAGCACTGCAAGGCCCTCGGCATCCCGGTCTACTACACCGCCCAGCCCAAGGATCAGGCCCCCGAGGACAGGGCCCTGCTCAACGACATGTGGGGCCCGGGTCTGAACAAGCGCCCCGAGCTGCAGCAGGTGGTGGCCCCCCTGTGCCCCGAGAGCGATGACGTTGTGCTGGTCAAGTGGCGCTACAGCGCCTTCCAGCGCTCCGAGCTCGAGCAAATGCTAAAAGAGCAGGGGCGGGATCAGCTGATCATCGGCGGCATCTACGGCCACATCGGCTGCATGATGACCGCCTGCGACGCCTTCATGCGCGACATCCAGCCCTTCTTCCTGGCGGACGGGGTGGCGGACTTCTCCCTGGCGGATCACCAGATGGCGCTGGACTACGTGGCGACCCGCTGCGGCAAGGTGGTGCCCTGCGAGGAGGTGCTGGCCCTGGTCGTACCGGCTTTCACTTCCGAGACCAATCCGCTGCTCACCTACGAGGGGCTCAAGGCACGGTTGCTGAGCCATATCGACGAGGATGAAGAAGAGTTCGATGCGGACGAGAACCTCATCGACTACGGTCTCGACTCGGTGCGCATCATGTCCCTGCTCACCGAATGGCGCGCCGCCGGGGTGGAGCTCGGCTTCGTGGATCTCGCCAAGACGCCGACCCTGAACGGCTGGTGGCGCCTGATCGACGCCAAGCTGGCCGAGCAAAAAAACCTGGAGGTGGTGCAATGAGCCGCTTCTCCTTGACCATCCCCCAGCAGGGGCTCTGGTCCGGTCATCTGCTCAACGACGACAAGGCGATGTTCAACACCGCCGAGTGCATCGCCTTCGATGGCAAGGTGGACGGCACCGTGCTGGCCGCGGCGCTCGCCCAGGCGGTGGGCGAGTGCGAGGCGCTGCAGGGCCACTTCGATGCGGCCAACGAGCCGGTCTGTTTCGTCTCCCAGCCGGTGCCCCTTGCCTATCGCGAGCTGGTGCTGGAGGGGGGCGACGAGGCCGCCGCCCGCGCCTGGGCCTGGGCGGATCTACGCCGCCCGTTCGAGTTGACCCGCGAGCCTCCCTGCCGCTTCGCCCTGCTGCGCGGCGTGGAGCGGGATTACCTCTACAGCTGCGTGCACCACATCGCCCTGGACGGTTTCGGCACCACCCTGCTGTTCCAGCGCATCGCCGAGCTCTATGGTGAGGGGCTGGCCGGGGTGGTGAATTCACCGTCCCCGTTCGGCCTGCTCGATGAGGTGCTGGCCGAGGAGCTGACCCGAGAGGAGAGCGGCAAGAACGCCGCCGCCCGCACCTTCTGGCAGGCGCAGTTGCAAGGCTGGCCCGAGGTGAAATCCTTCAGCGAAGCCCGCGCGCCCATCGCCGCCGAGTTCATCCGTGAGAGCCGCCCGTTGCCCGCCGACCTGTGGCAGACCCTGGTGCGCTTTGCCGATGACAACAAGCTGGGCTGGCCGGATCTGCTGCTGGCCGGTCTCTCGGCCCAGTTGTCCCTGGCCAGCGGTCAGAGCCAGACCCTGCTGGGCCTGATGATGATGAACCGCATCGGCTCGGCTTCCCTCACCGTGCCCTGCATGCAGATGAACATCACTCCCCTGGCGCTGGCGCTCGAAGAGGGGCTGGATCTGATGGGGGCCGCCGGCGCCGTGGCCAAGGCCAAGCGCGGGGTGCGCAAGCATCAGCACTATCGCTACGAGCTGCTGCGCCGCGACCTTGGGCTGGTGGGGGGTGACAAGCGGCTGTTCGGTCCCCTGGTCAATATCATGCCGTTCGACCACGCCCGCCGCTTCGGGCCGCTCAGTGCCCATATCCTCAACATCAGCGCCGGGCCGGTGGAGGATCTCACCATCGAGATCCAGGTCGGCGCCGACGGTCAGCCCAGACTGGATCTGGACGCCAACCCGGGTTGCTACCAGCAGGCCGATCTGGTGCGCATCGCCGATACCCTGTTCACCCTGCTGGGCCGCTGGCTTGATAATCCCGTCTTGACCCTGGGAAGCCTCAAGGCCGACTGGCTGGCGGAGCAACGTCAGGCTGCCCTTATCTGCGGCCCCGCTCACGAAGCACTCCAGGTGAGCCCGGTGCTGGATGCGCTCTGCCACTTCGCGGCCCAGACCCCGCACAAGATTGCTCTGATACAAGGGGAGAGCCGCTTCAGCTACGAGGCGCTGCTGGCGCGCAGCGAGCAGATGGCCTCGGCCTTGCAAGCCGCCGGTGTGCAGCCAGGGGACAGAGTCGGCGTCATGCTGGCGCGCAGCCCCCAGGCCATCTTCGCCCAGCTGGCGGTGCTCCTGGCGGGCGCCGTCTATGTGCCGCTGGATCCCGAGCAGCCCCTGGAGCGCCAGGGCCACATACTGCGTCTGGGGGAGGTGAAGACCCTGATCACCCAGGCGGAATATCGCCACAAGCTGGCCAGCCTGTTCGAGGGCCGTACTCTCTTGGTTGGGGATCTGGTGAGCGAGAACCGCCTCTGCCAGCCGACCAGCGGCGCCGCCCTGGCCTACCTGATGTTCACCTCCGGCTCGACCGGCCTGCCCAAGGGGGTGGCCATCAGCCACGGCGCCCTGGATCACTTCGCCGCCGCCGCCCGTTGCCGTTATCACCTTGATGGGGACGCGCGGATGCTGCAATTCGCCCCCTTCAACTTCGACGCCAGCATCGAGGAGGTGTTCGCCACCCTGAGCGCCGGCGCCACCCTGGTGCTGCGCACCGACGCCCTGCTCGAATCCATCCCCGCCTTCGTGGCCGGAGTGGAGGAGATGGGGATCACCCACCTCGACCTGCCCACCGCGTTCTGGAACGAGTGGGTGGTGTCGCTGGGCGCCGGTCAGGCCCATATCCCGGCCAATCTGGCCACCGTCATCATCGGCGGCGAGGCGGTATACCCGGAGCAGCTGGCCCAGTGGCAGCGTCAGGGACGCACCGATCTGCGCCTGTTCAATACCTATGGCCCCACCGAGACCACTGTGGTGGTCACCACTCAGGAGCTGCAAGGGGAAGACCCGGCGCAGGCCCAGTTGCCCATCGGCCTGCCGCTGCCCGGCATGCAGGCGCTGATCCTGGGGGCGGGGGAACAACCCGCCGAGGAGGGGGAGCTGGTGCTGCTCGGCCCGCAACTCGCCAACGGTTATGTGGGGGGCGTGCAAGGCAGCTTTGGCACCCTGCGGGTCGGGGAGCTGGATCTGGCCGTTTATCGCACCGGCGATCGGGTGCGCTGGGTGGCCGGTCGGTTGGTTTACCTCGGCCGTCGTGACAACGAGTTCAAGATCAGCGGCTATCGCATCCAGCCCGGCGAGGTGGAGGCCCAGTTGGTGGCGCTGCCCGGGGTGGATGAGGCCTGCGTGCAGGGGGTGAGCATCGGCAATGTGCGCCGGCTGGTGGCCTTCGTGGCGGGGCCGGAGCGCGACAGCCGGGTCATCAAGGCGCAGCTCGCCAAGGTGCTGCCCGCCGCCATGATCCCCACCGACTATCGCCACCACGATCAGCTGCCCCGCACCGGCTCCAACAAGCTGGATCGCAAGGGGCTGCTGGCCCAATACCAGGCGGGTGGGGAAGCCCTGACCCTCGGCAGCGAGACCGAGAACAGGGTCGGCGCCATTTGGCAGCAGATCCTGGGGCTGGCCACCATGGGGCCGGCGGACAACTTCTTCGAGCTGGGGGGCCAGTCCCTGCAGACCATACAGATAGTGAACCGGCTCGGCGCCGAGTTCGGGGTGCAGGTGAAGGTCTCCGATGTGTTCGATCATCCCCGTCTGGACGACTTCTGCCGTTTCCTCGACGGCAAGCTGACCGAAGACGAAGAGAGCGTGGAGATGGTCTGGTAATGAAAGGCGAACAGATGATGAACGTTGATTTCAGTGGCAAGCGGGTCTGGGTGACCGGGGCCGGACGTGGCATAGGGTATGAGGTGGCACAGCAGTTCGTGGCCGCTGGCGCCGAGGTGATAGGGCTGGATCAGGCCTTCCCCCATGCAGATTACCCCTTCGCCACCCGGCTGCTCGATATTCGCGACTCGGGGGCGGTGAATGTTTGCTGCGCGGAGCTGCTGGCCGATGGCGGGTTGGATGTGCTGGTGAACGGGGCCGGTGTGTTGCGCCTCGGCCCCACCGAGAGCTTGAGCGACCAGGATTGGGATGACTGCATGGCGGTCAATGCCAGCGGCGTCTTCTACCTGCTGCGGGCCCTGGTGCCCCATTTCAAGGGGCAGCGCCGCGGTGCCATCGTCACCATCGGCTCCAACGCGGCCCATGTGCCGCGCATGCAGATGGCGGCCTACTGCGCCTCCAAGGCGGCGGTCACCAGCCTGACCCAGACGGTGGGGCTGGAGTTGGCCCCCTTCGGCGTGCGGGTCAATCTGGTGTCGCCGGGCTCGACGGATACCGAGATGCTGCGCGGTATGCTGCCCGATGAGGGGGCCATGGCCCGCACCATTGCCGGGCTGCCGGCCCAGTTCAAACTCGGCATACCCCTGAACAAGATCGCCACCCCCCGCGAGATCGCCAATACCGTCCTCTTCCTGGCCTCGAGCCTGGCCAGCCACATCACGCTGCAGGATCTGGTCGTCGACGGCGGCGCCACCCTGAGCGCCTGATCCAAGAGGCTGAGATAACTTATGAACAACATGATTGCGTTGCTCCAGCAGCTGGATCGCCAGGGGGTCAAGTTGGCCCTGAACGACAAGGGTCAGCTCATCTCCCAGTCGAGCAAGGAGGCGGTGACCCCCGCCATCGGCGCCCAAATCAAGGCGCACAAGGATGAACTGGTACGCTGCCTCGCCGCCCGCGCCGCCTTCGAGGCGCCCATCGCAGTTTGTGAGGAGGCCAAGCGCACCCTGCAGGGGCCGCTCTCCTCCTCCCAGAGCGGGCTCTGGTTTATCGAGCAGTACGAGGAGGCCTCCCACCTCTACAACATGCCGGTCTATTTTCGGGTCAGGGGTGAGCTCGACACGGCCGCGCTGGAATTTGCCTTCGATCACCTGTTCGCCCGCCACCCCAGCATGCGCACCCGTTTCGTCAAGGACGAGGCGGGCAGGGGGGCCCAGGAGATACTGCCCCACGCGCCCTTCAAGCTGCAGATAGAGGATGTGAGTGCCGCGTCCAATGCCGAGCGCGAAGCCTACGTGGCCAGGCGGGTGCGCGAAGAGATAGGCCGCCCCTTCTCCCTGACCAAAGGGGACTTGAGCCGGGTGCACCTTATCCGGATCGGCCGCCATGAGCATGTGCTGCTCATCACCCAGCACCACATCATCTCCGATGGCTGGTCGGTCAAGAACATGTTCGCGGACTTGAAGCGTGCCTTCCTGGCCCATCAGAACCGCGCGCCCTTGAGCGTGGCCGAGCTGCCGCTCAACTACCTCGACTACGCCCACTGGTTCAACTCCGCGCGCTTCCTCGATTACCACGCCGAGTTCAAGCCGTTCTGGGTGGACCGCCTGGGCGGAAGCCCCGAGGTGCACGGCCTGCCGCTCGACAAACCGCGCCCGGCCCATCAGGCCAGCGGCGGTGAACTGGTGTTCTCCACCATAGACAACGCCCTGTGGGACAGCTTCAAGCGGCTGTGCCAGCGTCACAGCACCTCCAACTTCATCGGCCTGCACGCCCTGTTCGCCCTGCTGATGGTGCGCCAGAGCGGG
This sequence comes from Aeromonas sp. MR16, assembly GCF_022549315.1. Classification (NCBI taxonomy): domain Bacteria; kingdom Pseudomonadati; phylum Pseudomonadota; class Gammaproteobacteria; order Aeromonadales; family Aeromonadaceae; genus Aeromonas; species Aeromonas sp. MR16. Next base: position 114,242 of record NZ_JAKZFK010000001.1, read on the forward strand.
GAGAAGGAGGTGGTCATCGGCACCCCGCTCGCCTATCGCGAGCGCCACGAGATAGAGTCCCTGGTGGGCTTCTTCGTCAATACCCTGGTGCTGCGCACCCGGCTGGAGGGGCGGCCGAGCTTCGTCGACTACCTGCAACAGTGCCGGGAGGAAGATCTCGCTGCCTTTGACCATCAACTCTATCGATTCGAGGCGCTGGCCGAGGCTATAGGAGCGGATCGCACTACCGCCATCAACCCCATCTTCCAGATCATGCTGGTGTATCAGGCCAAGGTGGATTTCAACGATCTCATCCCCGGTTGCCAGCTGGTGGAGGAGACCTCCCCCGTGCTGCCCGCCAAGACCGACATCTCGGTCAAGGTGACCGAGTTGATGGACTCGGTGCGGGTGGACTGGCTGTTTGCCACCGCCCTGTTCGAGCGTGAGACCATCCAGGCTTACGCCGATCGCCTGCTGCACCTGATGCGCGCCGTGGTGGCCGCCCCCGAGACGGATATCTGGCAGCTGCCGCTGGAAGCGGGGATGGATGAGGCCGCGCTGGCCGCCGAGCTGGCCAGCCTGCCCCTGGATTACCCGAGCCGCGACACCCTGCTCTGCCACATCGAGCGCCGGGCCGCGCAGTTCCCCGATGCGTTGGCGGTGAGTGATGGCGAAGGTGCCCTGAGTTACGGCGAGCTGGAGGCGCGCGCCAACCGGCTGGCCCACTGGCTGCAATCCTGCGGCGTGAAGCCGGGCGCCGCCATCGGCATCCAGGCCAGACGGGATGTGGCTTTCGTGGTCGCCCTGCTTGCCTGCTGGAAGGCGGGGGCGGCCTATGTGCCGCTCGATCCCGCCTATCCCGCCGAGCGGCTGGCCCATATCCTGAGCAACGCCGCCATCAAGCTAGTGCTGGGGGGCGCGCCGGACGCACGGCTCGCCGAGGCGCTGGTGGGCGCGACTGCTGAGTATCACGACCTGCACGGACTTGCTCTGGATGAGATGCCGAGCAGCACTCCTGCCATCCCCCGGGACGCCGCCATGCTGGCCCAGATCATCTACACCTCCGGCAGCACCGGTCTGCCCAAGGGGGTCATGGTGGAGCAGGGCAGCCTGGTCAATCTGATGGCCGATCATGCAGAGCGTATCGAACTCGATCGGAGCGGCACCATGTTCAACTGCATGTCCCTGTCGTTCGATGCAGGCAACATGACGGCCTTGCTGCCGCTCTCTTGCGGCGCGGCTCTGCACTTCGGTGAGCCGGGGGAGGGGGTGATCGCCGCCGCCATGGCCAAGGGCGCCAGCCACATGATCTTGCCGACCGCCCTGCTGGCCAACCTGCTGCCGCCGGCGGATCTCGGATCCCTCAAGGCCATCGGCTTTGGCGGCGAAGCCTGTCCCAGCTCCCTGGTGGATCGTTGGGGCAACCGGGTCGCACTCTATAACATGTACGGCCCGACCGAGTGCACCGTCACCGCGCTCTGCGCGCGGCTCATGCCGGGTCAGCCCATCACCATAGGCCGGCCCATCAACAACCTGAAGGCGCTGATCCTGGACGAGGCGGGCAACCCCTGCCCGGTGGGTGTGCCGGGTGAGCTCTGCCTGGCCGGCCTCGGGCTGGCTCGTGGCTACCTCAACCTGCCGGAGCGCACCCAGGAGGCCTTCGTCGAGCTCAGGTTTGATGACAGCGGCGATGGCCGCACTTATCGCCTCTATCGCACCGGGGACAGGGCGTTGCGGCGTCGCGATGGCAACATCCAGTATCTGGGCCGGCTTGACGAGCAGATCAAGCTGCGGGGCTATCGCATCGAGCCTGGCGAGATAGAGACCCAGATTGCCGCGCTCGAGCCGGCCATTCGCCAGATCAAGGTGGTGGTGCAAGAGGGCCGCCTGCTCGCCTATGCCTGTTTAGACAAGGCCAGCCTGCAAGCCGGGGCGAGGGAACCCGATGGCGAGGCGCTGCTGCAACGGGCCGGTGAGTTGCTGCCGGAATACATGGTGCCGGTGCGACTCTGCTGGCTGGCCGAGATGCCGCTCACCCCCAACGGCAAGCTGGACCTGCGCCGCCTGCCTGCCATCAGCTGGCAGGAGAGCAAGGCCGAGCCCCAGGGCGAGTTGGAGCAGAGGGTGCTCGCCATCTGGCAGGGGGTGCTGAAACAGCCCCTCGGGGTGGAGGATGACTTCTTCCGCCTAGGCGGCGATTCCATCCTCAGCATCCAGCTCACCACCCGGCTGCGGGACGCCGGCCTGCACTGCAGCGTGAAAGACGTGTTCGAGGCCAAGACGGTGCGCCGTCTCTGCCGCCAGCTCGGTCAGCAGCAGGCCGTCAGCCACCAGACTGAGCAGGGGATCCTGGAAGGGGAATTCCCCCTGCACCCCATTCAGCACTGGTTCTTCGAGCAGGACTTCGCCAAGCCCGGCCACTGGAATCAGGGGGTGATACTGCGCCTGCCCGCCGGCATCGACGACGCCGCCCTGAGCGGTTGGATGAGCGCCCTGTTCGGTCACCACGACGCCCTGCGCCTCGCGGTCACCCCGGCCGGTCAGCACTATCTGCCCGAACTGGCGCTGCCGTCTCTGCAAAGGCTGGACGCGGCCGGGCTGGACGAGGCCGAGTTGCAGGCCCGGCTGACCCAGTGGCAGGGGGAGCTTGCGCCCGAGCGCGGCCAGACCCTGGCCTGGGCCCGGCTGCGCAATCTCGCGAGCGAGGCGGATGCCGAGCCTGTGGAGGGGCTCTTTATCGCCTTCCACCATCTGGTCATCGATGCCGTCTCCTGGCGCATCCTGGCCGAAGATCTGGCCCGCCTCGCCGAGGGCCGACCCTTGCCGGGCAAGGGCAGCAGCTACCGCCAGTGGGGTGAGGGGCTTGCCGCTTATGCGGCCCGCGAAGCCGCGCAGCTCGCATTCTGGTTGGGGCAGGGGGAAGGCTGCGAGCAAGGCTTGCTGGAGGCGCAGCGCGCCCCCGATGGCCGCGCCGCCGCCAGCCTGTTGCGTCTGGATGAGCAGACCACGGCCCGCCTCATAGACCCGGCCAATCAGGCCCATCTCACTCAGGTGCCGGATCTGCTGCTGGCGGCCCTGACCCGCACCCTGAGCGAGCTCGGTTACGGCGCCAAGCAGTGCGTGATGCTGGAAGGTCACGGCCGTGAAGCCATCGATGCTGAAGGCATTGATTCTGACACCAGAGCCCCGCAACTGGATGTGAGCCGCACCCTGGGCTGGTTCACCAGCACCTATCCGCTGGCGCTGGCCGATAGCGCGTCCTGGAGCGATCTCGTCTGTGACACCAAGGAGCGGCTGCGGGCCGTGCCGGACAAGGGGGTGGGCTTCAACGCCCTGCGCCTGCACCATCCCCGTGGTCAGGCGTTGCCTCACTCCAATATCGTTTTCAACTACCTGGGGGTCTCCCACAGGGGCACCCCGGCCCCCTGGCAGCCGCTGCCGGTGGCGCCGGGCCAACCCTCGGCACCACAGAACTTGCCGCGCGAGCTCATCAGCCTGCACGGCGGCGTCTACGGCGGTTGCCTCACCCTGCGCCAGGTCGGCGCCCTCAACCAGCAGGCGAGCGACGCCCTGATGACGGCCCTCGCGGCCAACATAGAGGCCCTGGTGAACGCCTGCTGCGCGCAAGCCAAGCCGCGCCGCACCCCGAGCGACGTCCCGGGTCTGGCGCTCTCCCAGCCAGCCCTGGACAGGGTGCTGGACGAGGCACTGGCGGGCGGCGAGGTGGAGACCCTGCTGCCCATGACCTCATTGCAGCAGAGCATGCTCTATCACAGGGCATTGGCGCCCCGTGATACGGCCTATCACCTGCAGACCGAGATAAGCTATCGGCAAAACCTGGATGTGGCAGCCTATTGCGCTGCCTGGCAGGCCCAGCTCGCCCGCTGGCCCGTGCTCAGAGCCGCCCTGCTGATGGAGGAGGGGGTGGCGTTGCAGCGCATACTGCGCCACGCCGAGTTGCCGTTCCACCATGAGGACTTGTCCGGCGTGGCGGGGGCGGACGCCCGCATCGAGGCCTATCGTCAGCAGGATCTGGCCCATCCCATTGCGCTGGACAAGGCGCCGCTGCTGCGGATCGCCTGCTTCACACTGGCCCCCGATCACCACAAGGTGATCCTGAGCGCTCATCACGCCGTGCTCGATGGCTGGAGCGGCCCCGTGCTGCTGGGCTCCCTGCATCGGCATTATCAGCAGTCAATGACACAAGGGAAGGCGCCCGAGGTGACACCGGATACCGCCTGGCTCGCCTTCGGTCGCCATATCGCCAGCGAAACGGCCAGCAGCACCGCCTACTGGCAGGGACGTGCCGAGCTGCTGGCCAAGCCCAACGATCTCTCGTGCCTGTTCGGGGTGGCGCTGGAGCCACACCTGACCCAGCACAGACCAGAAGTCTGTGGCGAGACGCTGGCGCCGGCCCTGTCCGGGCAACTGGAGGCCCGGGCCCGGGCGCTCGGGGTGACCGCCGGTCTGCTGGCCCAATACGCCTGGCATCGGCTGCTCGCCCGCCAGTGCGGCGACGCGATAACCCTGGTGGGCAACGTGACCCCGGGCCGGGACTTCCCCATCGAGGGGATCACCCAGAGCGTCGGGCTCTACATCAACAGCCTGCCGCTCGCCCTGGATTGGCGAACAGAGGCGACCCTCGAGCAACATATCGCCTTGCTGCAGCGGGACTCGCTGGCGCTCAATCAGCACGGCACCCAGTCCCTGGCAGCCCTGACCCGGGGTGGCCCGCGCCTGTTCCAGAGCCTGTTCGTGTTCGAGAACTACCCCATGCCGGCGCGGCCCGAGACGCCGGAGCCCCATCAGCTGATGCCGCAGTTTGGCGCCGTGGTGGAGAAGGTGGAGCTGCCCTTGTCGCTCGTGGTCAACGCCCGTGGCGGCCAGCTTAACCTGCGCCTCGAATACGACGGCGAGCTGATAGCGCGGGAAGGGGCACAGAGGGTATTGGCGCAGTGGCTGGCGGAGTTGGCGTGGCTGGCGCAGGCCCCCCTGACCGAGCCTGCCCGCCTGGTGGGGGTGGACAGGATCCAGGCCCCCGCGCCGGTTCAGATCCCAGCAGGACAGGAGGCGTGTCCCGTCCATACTGACGCCCGCCGCCTGTTGGCCCTGTGGCAGCAGCACTGTGGTGAAACCGCGCGCTGGCAGCAGCCGCTGGCAGCGCTCGGGGCGGACTCGGTGCAACAGCTCGCCCTGCTGGCGGCCCTGAATCAAGAGTTCGCCGGGGATCACCGCCCGCTGACGCTGAGGGATCTCAAGGCGCACGGGGCGCCCTGTGCCCTCTACCATCACTGGCTGGAACGGCTGCCCGAGGAGGTGCTATGACGGTCGCTACACAGGTTGCAACAAAGGAGGCGGGGGTCACCCCGTCCCATTTCCCGCAGCGGGCGGGGATGAGTGCCCGGCTGGCCGGGTTGCTCGGCGGCACGCCGTTGGCCCCCGCCATCGGCATGGAGGGTCATTGGCTCACCTACGCGGATCTGCAACGCCGGGTCGATCAGATCGCCGCCAGTCTGCAAGGGCTGGCGGTGGGGGAGCGGGTCGGTCTCTATCTGGATCGCACGCCGGATCTGGTGGCCAGCCTGCTCGCCTGCCTGCGCCTCGGGCTCTGCTTCGTGCCGCTCGAGCCGGATTTCCCGGTGGAGCGCCTGCAGGGCATCGCTCGTCAGGCGCGGCTGTCGGCGGTGATCTGCGACCGTGGGCAATCTGTGCCGGACTTTGGCTGCCCGCTGCGGGCCCTCGCCGAGCTGGCTGACTCCGGCCTTGTGCGAAGGGAGGCGGCTTCCTGTCCCCAGGTGGACGATGCCCTGGCGGCCTACATGATGTTCACCTCGGGCTCCACCGGCGAGCCCAAGGGGGTGGTCATCAGTCGGCGCGCCCTGCTCTGCTTCCTCGACGGGATCCGCGAGCGGTTGGGTCTGACCCCGGCTTGCCACTGGCTCTTTATCACCACCCCGGCCTTCGACATCTCATTGCTGGAGATGCTGGGGCCGCTCTGGAGCGGTGGCCGCCTGACGGTGGCGGGCAATCGGCACAACAAGGATCCCCTGGGGATGCTGGCGCTGCTGGCGGCGGACGCCTCCATCAACTGGCTGCAGGCGACCCCGGCCTGTTGGCGCATGCTGCTCAAGGCGGGCTGGCAGGGATGCGAGCGCCTCACCGCCCTGTGCGGCGGCGAGGCGCTGGATCTGGGGCTCGCCGAGCAGCTGTGCGGCCGCACCCAGCGGCTGTGGAACTGTTACGGTCCGACCGAGGCCACCGTCTGGTCCCTGGTGAGCGAGGTGCGCATGCCGCCGGTCGGGGGGCGCATCACCGTTGGCCACAGCCTGCCGGGCTACCGGCACTGGGTGCTGAATGCCGAGGGGCAGCCGGTGAGCGAGGGGGAGGAGGGAGAGCTCTGCATCGAGAGTCCGGCCCTGTGCGAGGGCTACTGGCGCAAACCGGCCCTCACCGCGGCGGCCTTCCTGCGCCTGGGCACCCATCGTCTCTATCGCACCGGCGATCGGGTGCGCAGGCTCGGCAGCGACAGCTTCCTCTACCTGGGGCGGCGCGACGATCAGATAAAATTGCGCGGTTTTCGCATCGAGCTGGGGGAGGTGGAGGCCGGCCTTCGCCGCCAGCCCGGGGTGCAGGAGGCGGCGGTGCGGCTGGTCGGCGAGGGGGACGAGGCCATGCTGGTGGGCTATGTGGAGGCCAAGGCCGGGATAACCCTCAATCGGCTGGCCCTGCGCAAGGGCTTGCAGGCCAGCCTGCCTCACTACATGGTGCCGGCCCGCCTCATCCTGCTGGACGCCCTGCCCAAGACCGGCAGCGGGAAATTGGATAGAAAGGCGTTACCACTGCCGGAGTGAGCCGTGGTGAAATAGTAAACTGCCAAGACTGGATTTAGTCGTTTATTTATGCTTTTAAACTCAAGATAATTGGTGAGTTGTCGTCTTGGGGTTTGTCCCGCTCTCGACAGGCCGGATCCCGCCAAGGGGTCTTGTCCCCGCTGGTAGGTACCTAGCCCCACCAGACAATCAAAAGCCCGCATGATGCGGGCTTTTTTATCCATGTGTGACGGTATTAACGGGTGATGGGGGTGGCGTCTGGCTTGCTCATCAACTGTTCCACATCGTCGATCACCCGCAGGGCCGCCTGGGGGCCGCCGGTGGAGGTCCAGAGCGACCCGTCGACGGCACCGAAGCGCTTGCCCTTGATGGCGCTCAGTTGCTGGAAGGCCGGGGTCTGTTCGGCCTGCTGCATGGCATCCACCGCATCGCCGCTGGTGCTCAGGGTGCCGATCACCAGCCAGTCACCGTCCAGCAGGTTGAGGGACTCGAGACTCAGGGCCGGGGAGTGGGGGCTCTTGTCGCCGAGCTGGTGGGCCGGTCGGGCGAGGCCCATCTCCTGCACCACGCTGCTGGCGAAGGTGCCGCCGTGCATGTAGCTCGGCCCCTTGGGGTTCCAGCGCACTATGCTGATCTGCTCCCCCTGATGCCTGGCCAGTTGGGTGCGCGCCTCCTGCAGGCGGGCGTCATATTGGGCGAGGAAGGCCTTGCCATCGGCCTCCTTGTTCATCACCAGGGCGCTGCGCTGGAACACCACCTTCCAGGGCTCGCCCCAGTTGCCGGTGACCACGGTCGGCGCTATCTCCTTGAGCAGGGACAGCAGCTCGGGCTTGGTCTGGCCGGTCAGGATGAGATCCGGCTCGAGATCGATGAGCTTCTCCAGGTTCGGGTTGTCCAGATCCCCGACCACGGCGATATCCGGGCCCGCCTTCTCCAGCAGATAGCGGGGCAGAGTGGCCTGGCCGCGGCCGTTGACTGTGCCGACCGGTTGCACCCCCAGAGTCAGGGCGCTGTCCAAGTCCAGCTCGCTCAGCACCACGATACGCTTGGGGGCGTCGGGGACGACTTGAGACTGGCCGTTGGCATCGAGGATCTGACGGGTGCCGGCCTGGGCCTGGAAGCCAACCAGGCTGGCAAGCACCAGCAGGGGGGCCAGGGGGGAGGAGATCTTCATGGTTACATCCTTATGGGTGAAATCGGCGGGCGCCCTGGCGGTTCTGTCTATCGACTTGGCTGCGCTGTCTATCGACCGGGCGGCGCTGTCTATCGGCCAGCGTGCACTCTCTTTGTACGGCCCCAAATGGGCGGAAACATGCTACCACAGGAGTGATTGAGAAACGTTGTCATTTGTATTTGTGGCATGAGCCGGGCTGGCTTTGGTACCATCAGGCACCTATGCTAGGAGCCTTCCATGCCGTCTTATTCCCCCTCCGCCGACGGGCGCTTTATCCGGCACACCGATGCCTTGTTCATGCCTTGTCTCGACAGCCTCCCCCTTCACAGGATCTGTTTCGAGCCAACCGCCTTCAGGCCCCAGTGCTTCGCCGAGCAGGGGATGGCCTTGCCAGGTGAATTGCAGAGCGCCGTGGCCAAGCGACAGGGAGAGTTTCTGGCTGGTCGGCTGGCGGCGCGCCTGGCCCTGCGTCCTTATGGGCTGGGCGAAGAGAGGGTGGCCATAGGCCAGGATCGAGCGCCCTGCTGGCCCGCGGGGATGGAGGGCAGCATCAGCCACAGCCGGCTGTTGGGGCAGGGCATGGCGCTCTGTGCGGTGCGCCCCGGCCGAGCGGGACTGGGGCTGGATCTGGAGGCCTGGCTGGACGCGCGCCAGGCAGACCAGCTCTGGCCCGGCATCGTCGATAAGGAGGAGTGGGGGCGACTGGCAACGGGCGCCGCTGCCGCCGATCTGAGCCTGGCGGAGGGGCTGACCCTGGTGTTCTCCGCCAAGGAGAGCCTGTTCAAGGCGCTCTACCCCAGGGTCGGGCGCTACTTCGACTTTCTCGATGCGAGCTGGTCGGCCATGGGGGCCCAGACCCTGAGGCTGAGTCTGAAGACGGCGCTTGCCCCGGACTTGCCCGCGGGCTGGCACTGCACCCTGCGCTGGCAGCGGCTGCCGGGGGGCCTGCTCACCCTGCTGGCGCTTTGAATCCGTCAGGAGATCAGCCAATAAAAAAACCGCCGGATGGGCGGTTTTTTATTGAAGGCATCAGGCCCGTTGTTTGCCGGCCGCGGCATCAGTGCGCCGACGGGGCACTGTCTCAGAGCGCCGGCGCGGCACTATGACGGGGGCGCCGTCGCCGGGGGCGTGCAGTATGTCGACGTCGGTCTGGTAGAGACGGTCGATGAGCCCCTTGGTCACCACCTCGCGAGCCGGTCCCATGGCCTGAACGCCACCGTTACCGAGGGCGATCAGCTCGTCGCAGTAGCGGGCGGCGGTGGCGAGATCGTGAATGACGATGAGCACCGTCTTGCCCTCGGCGGTGATCTGGTGGATGGCCTCCATCACCTCGGTCTGGTGGCCTATGTCCAGGGCGCTGGTGGGCTCGTCCAGCAAGATGATGTCCGCGTCCTGGGCCAGCACCATGGCGAGCCAGACCCGCTGGGCCTGACCGCCGGACAGCGAATTGGCGCTCTGGTGCCAGATGGCGTCCAGCTGCATCCGCTCGCGAGCCCAGTTGACCATGCGGGCGTCCTCCGCGCTCCACTGATTGAACCAGCCTTGGTGGGGATGGCGGCCGTATTGCACCAGCTGCTCCACCAGGATGCCCGCAGGCACCAGAGGGCGCTGGGGCAGGTAGGCGAGCTCCCGGGCCAATGCCTTCATGCCGTGGCTCGCCAGCGGCTTGCCCTTTAGCAGGATCTCCCCGCTCTGGGGCTGCTCTTGCCCCGCCAGCAGCTTGAGCAGGGTGGACTTGCCGCCGCCGTTGGGGCCGACGATGCCCACCAGCTTGCCCTTGGGCAGGGTGAAGGAGACGTCGTCGAAGACGGATTTGTGCTGATAGCCGAAACGCAGGTTATTCACGCAGAGGGTCATAGGAGGGCCCCTTGTCGGTGTTGGAAAAGGATGGAGTGCATCATCAGTCGGCTCTCTGCCTGTCTTTGATAAGGATGAACAGCAGCAACAGGCCGCCGAGGATACGGGTCATGATGCCGGTGGCGACCTCGTGGGGGCTGGCCAGCACCCGCACCAGGGTGTCGCTCGCCAGCAACAGCAGGGCGCCACACAGGGCCGCTATCCAGAGCGGCACTATGCGATCCCGGGAGAGCCAGGAGGCGAGGATGGGGGCCGCCATGGCGATGAACACCACGGGGCCGCCGATGGCGGTACCGAGCGCCGCGACTATGATGGCCTGGGCCAGCACCCCGAGTTGCACCAGATTCACGTTCACCCCCAGCGTCTGGGCGGTGACGGGGCCGAGACGCAACACGCCGAGGGCGCGGGAGAGATAAATGATCCAGGGGCAGATCAGCAGGATCAGCACCCCCACCGGCAGCACTGTGCCATAGCCCTGGCCGACGAAGTTGCCCATGTTCCACAGGTAGAGGCTGGTGAGGTGCACCAGGGACTGGGTGGACATGGCGAACTGGCCGATGGCGTTCATCAGCTCGGAGACGCCGATGCCGATCACCACGAACAGGTAGCCTTGCTCCCCCGGCTTGTTGCACAGGGCGTAGAGCACCATGGCGGCGAACAGGGCGCCGAGCGGCGCGGCCCACCAGGGCCAGCTGCCGAGGGTCAGGTAGAGGGAGAAGATGATGATGGCCAGGGAGGCCCCCTCGTTGACCCCGATCATGTCCGGGGTGGCGAGGCGGTTGCGGATCAGGGTCTGCACCAGGCAGCCGGAGAGGCCCATGGCGGCACCTGCCACCAGCACGGCGACGATGCGCGGCAGCCGGATCTTGAACACCGTCACCTGATCGAGTCGGCTCCCCTCACCGAGCAGGGTCTGGACGACCCCCAGCATGGTGATCTTGCCGGAGCCCAGGGTCAGCGCCAGCAGGGAGAGCAGCACCAGGGCGACGATCAGCGCGAGCGTGATAAGCCAGGCGCGGCGTTCGAGCAGCAGGGTGCGGGAGCCCAGGCGCAGGCAGAGGGTGCCGGCGGGGAGGGGGTAGGGGGCAGGGGCGTCGCGGGTGGCGTTATGCATGGGAGGCTCCTTATTTGACGGCCAGCAGGGAGCGGAAACCGCCGCTGCGCACCACCAGGATGAGCACGGGGGCGCCGATCAGCGCCAGGATCACCCCATTGGGCAGTTCGAACGGCTGCAGCAGCCAACGCGCCAGTATGTCCGCGCCGAGCAGGAACAAGACGCCGAACAGGGCGGAGAAGCGCACCTGAATGGACAGGCGCACCGGCTCCACCAGGCGGGCGCAGTAGGCGGCGAGGAAACCGACGAAGCCGATGGGGCCGGCGATGGCGATGGCGCAGGCGGTGAACAGGGTGGCGGCCAAGAGCACCCCGATGCGCACCCGGGTCGGCCGGATGCCGAGCGCTTGGGCCTGATTGTCCCCCATCTGCATCAGGGTGAGCTGACGGCACAGGGCCAGGGTCAGCAGCAGGCCCGCGAGGGCGAAGGGCACCACCGTCAGCACCGAATCGAGGCTGGAGGCGGCGAGCGACCCCAGGTTCCAGAAGCGGAATTGCTCCAGCACCACCTTGTTCGAGAGCAGCAGGAAGTTGGAGAGGCCGCCGAAGGTGGCGGAGAGGGCGACCCCCACCAGGATGAGCTTGAGCGGGTTGGAGCGACCCACCATCAGGCCGAGGCCGAGCACGACGAGGTTGCCGAGCAGGGCCCCCATGCCGGACCAGAGCAGGTATCCGTAGGCCGATTCGACACCGAAATAGGTGAGGCCGATCACCAGGGCGAAGACGGCGCCGGCGTTGACGCCGAGCAGGCCGGGTTCGGCCAGGGGATTGCGGGTGGCGCTCTGCAGCATGGAGGCGGCCAGCGCGAGGCAGGCGCCCACCACCAGGGCCGCCAGGGTGCGGGGCAGGCGCAGGGTGTTGACTATCATGGCGAGTTTTTCATCGGCCACGAGGGCGGGATCGCCCAGCAGGAAACCGGCGACCTCGCGGCCACCATAGACACCGGCCCCGGTGGCCAGTGACAGTGAAATCAGCAGGAAGAGGAGCAGCACTCCGAGCCAGAACAGCTGTGCTTGGTATCTGAGCACTCAATGACTCCTTTCAATTAGGGGCAGTAGAAACGCAAAAAGGGAGCCCTGTCGGGCTCCCTGCACAAGGGGGGGATTACATCTTGTAATCGATCCCGGCATAGACGGTACGACCTTCCAGGATGAAGTCGGCGTCGGTGGCGACCTGATCACGTTGAGTATTGGTGAGATTGGTGATGCCGAGCTTGAAGTCCAGGGCCGGTGTGACGGCCCAGTTGGTGTTCACGTCCAGAGTCTGGTAGTGCTTGGACTTGAGCGCCTGGGAGTTGTGCATCGGCACCTTGATGAACTGGCTGCCCACGTATTGCCAGGCCAGGTTGGCACTGACCACGTCGCTCGCCTGCCAGTCCAGACCGAGGTTGCCGGTGTGCTCCGGGGTCTTGGCCAGATCTTGACCGGTGCTCTTGTCCTCGGAGTCCAGCAGGGTCCAGTTACCGGTCAGCTGCACGTTGTCCAGTACGTCGACCCAGCCGCTCAGCTCCAGACCCTTGATGCGGGCCTTCTTGACGTTGAGGTAGGTCATCACACTCGGGTTGTAACCGGGGCCCCACTGATCGCTCTGGATCAGATCCTCGATATCGTTGTGGAAGCCGGTCAGCCCGGCGCCGAAGCGGGCGCTCTCGTAGGCGGTGCCAAGCTCATAGCTGACCGCGGTTTCCGGTTTCAGATCCGGGTTGCCTATCACCTTGCAGGCGCCGCGGCAGGCGGTGGTGGAGAAGCCTTCGCTGGACTGGGCCAGGGTCGGTGCCTTGAACGCCTTGCCGGCGCCACCCTTGATCACCCACTCGTCGGTCAGGGTGTAGAGGGCGTAGGCACGGGGGCTGAACTCGGTGCCATAGGTCTCGTGGTGATCCAGACGACCGGAGAGGGTCAGGGCCAGATCGCCGAAACCGAATTCGTCCTGCAGATAGACGGCGCTCTGGGACGCATCCACGCTGCCGTTGGCGATGTTGCGGCTGTGCTCCAGCTCGGTCTTGCGCAGCTCGGCACCGGAAGTCAGCAGATGCTCACCCAGGTAGCCGCTGACCTGACCGTCGACGGTGTTGTTGGTCTGGGTTACATCGGCGGCGCCGCCATTGAGCTGGGAGTCGTCCATCAGATCTACTTGCTCGAAGTAGTAGCGGACCCGGCTGTCAAAGTGCTGCCAGCGGCCGTTGTGGCTTACTCCCAGGCTCAGGCGATCGAGGTTCTGCACGTTGTGGGCGGTGGCTGGCGCCGTTGCTGCGCGCGGCACGTTGTTGAAGTAGCTGTCCATGTCGTTCTGGTTGTAGCCCAGATCGAATTCCACGTCCTGGTTGTCGGCAACCAGCCACTTCAGGCCGGTCAGCACGTTGACCACTTCGCGTTTTTCCAGGGCATCGGCGTCCGGGTTGTTGGACTGATCGCTCTTCCAGCGGTCACGCTGATAGCCTTCGACCACTATGTTGCCGAGCAACTTGTTGTCGATGAGGGCGCCGGACACATAGGCGCTGCCCTGGTTGGCATCGCCGCCGTCACCCTTGGTCGGGATGCTGTGGGTATAGCCGACGGAGGCTTCGGTCTTCTCGGTGGCCTGGCGCAGGATCACGTTGACCACGCCCCCCAGGGCATCGGCACCGTACAGGGAGGAGACGGGGCCACGGATCACTTCGATGCGCTCGATGGCCGCCATGGGAATGGAGCTCAGGTCGAAGTCGTTGCCATAGGCGCTGCCCAGGGTCTCGCGGGCATTGACGCGCTTGCCGTTGATCAGCAGCAGGGTGTAGTCACCGCCCATGCCACGGATCTTGATCTCGTTACGGCCGGTGGGGTTGGTGGCGATGATGTTGACGCCAGGCACATGCTTGAGCGCATCGCCGATGTTGTTGACGTTCATCTTGTCCAGATCGGCGCGGCTCACGACCGAGACGCTGGCCGGGGCCGTGAACTCGGTGTGCTTGGTCTGGGTCGCGGTGACCACCACGGTCTCGTTGGCCTTGGTCGGCTCGGCCTGAGCCAGACCCGGCAGGGCCAGCAGACCGAGGGAGAGCAAAATGGGGTTCAATTTAAAGACGCCGTGCTGCAACTGCATTGTAAAAACTCCATGGATAAAGCCGAGGTTATGGGTTCCGGGCTCTTCTGGTCCGGTGCTCACTGACTTCCTTGTCTGGCAGTGCCAGGGGCAGGATTATTGTTGTTTTGTATCCGCGCCAGTCCCCGGATGAGGAACCAGACGCCCGCGCAGGCCAACAGGCCGCAGGCAATATTGATCCAGGCGAGCGTAGCGAAGCCGTGCAGGGCGCCGCTCTCGTCCGAGATGAGGAACTTGGCCGACAGCAGGCTGCCGAGTCCGGCCGCCACATTGGTGACAGTGCCCTGGAATGACATGAAGGCGGCGCGCTGATGGGGGGCCGGTATGCCCGCCGTGACGGCTAGCGTGGTGCTGGCACGGGCCGAACTCAGGGCCATGAAGAGGGTAAACAGCAAATAGATGGGCATGCCGACCGGTAAGGCGAAGCCGAGCAGGGTCACCAGGGCCAGCAACAGGCTGGTGAGCAGTATGGCGCCCTGGGCACGGCCCTTGTCTATCCAACCGCCGCACAGGCGCATGGTGGCCATGCTGGCGAGGCCGCCGCACAGGTAGAGGGCGGCGATCTGCTCGCGCGGGAAGCCCTGGTTGAACTGGAAATAGTTCGCAAAGTGCGGGATCAGCAGGAAATGGCCGAACATCTGCAGACTGAGAATGCCGAGGGCGCCCTGACACAGGGGAGAGCTCAGCAACTGGCGCACGCCGCTGCCGTGGGGGGCGCGGGTGACCGGCAGGGAGGGCAGCAGGCGGCTGCTTATCAGGGCCAGCAGCAGGCCGCAGGCGCCAAACAGCAGGAAGGGGCTCTGCCAGCCGAGCCCCTGGGCCAGGGTCAGGGCGATGGGCACGATCAGGATGGCGGCAAGGGAGAACGCCATGCCCACATAGGCGAGGCGGCGTCCGCGCTCGGCGGTTGGCACCAGATCCAGCACGGCGGCCATCAGGATGGCGGAGAGCGGGCCCGCCACGCAGCCCGACAGGATGAACAGCAGCAACAGTTGCTGGCTGTCCTGCACCAGAGCGCAGGCCATCAGCAGCAGGAAGCGCAGGGTCAGCAGCAGCAACAGGGCGGGTTTACGATCGAAGCGGTCGAGCCAGGGTGCGGCGAGGATCCCCATCAGGGCGGCCCCCAGGGTCGCGCCGCCACTGAAATAGCCAGTCTGCTCCGGCGCCATGCCGAGGCTGATGACGAGATCCGGCCCGAGCGGCATCACCATCATCATGCTGCCCATGGAGAGCATGTTGATCAGCATCGCCAGATGAATGGCGGCAGGGATGCTGGAGAGGGCAGAAGCTGGCTTCATCAGAGGCTTACTCAAAAAAATGAGTCCGAATTGTATCCGAGGGTTTTCGCTGTGACAACAAATGATAACCATTTTTATTTGTATTGAGTGGTCTCTTAATGAGTCTTTTGTTTGACGCCATGTAATGACTCTGGCGAATAGTGCATAGCATGTAAATACACAGCAAAATGAAGGGCTTCTGACCCCGATATCATTACAATGACGGCACAGGGTGGGAAGATAACGACGGCAGGAAGGGGGAGACGACGATGAGAGGGTGGCGATGGATCTGGCTGTGGTGCTGCTGCGGGCTCTGGGCCTTGCCGCTGCACGCCGAGGTCAAGGTGATCCCCGTGTTTGAGGCGCCGGCCATGGTGCAGACTCTGAAGGAGATCTACCCGGCGCTCGGGGTGAGCGCCATGGGCAATCAGCTGGTGCTGAGCGGCACGCCCGCGCAGTTGCAGGAGGCAGAGGCAACCCTGAACCAGCTCAACCAGCCACCCCAGAGTCTGCTCATCGAGTGGCGGGTGGAGGGGGCCTCAAGCGGTCGGCAGTTGGGAGTGGGCGTTGGCAACCATAACGCCAAACGGCAGTGGCTTGTCGAGGGCGGGGCGCAGGATTATCAGCGCAGCCAGAACGACAGCTGGCAGGTGCGCGGCCTGTCGGGGCGGCCGGTGCTGCTGCAGATGGGCTCCTACCAGCCGGTCACCTTCTATCGCTGGCAGGGGGGGCGAGTGGTGGGCATGGTGCCGTTGATCAATGGCCTCTATGCCACCGCGACCCTGATAGGCGATCGGGTGCAGATAGCGCTCAGCAGTGAGCAGGCCAGGCTGGAGCGGGGTGACATCAAGACAGGGCAGAGCGCCACCGAGGTGAGCGGTACGCCCGGCCAGTGGATGACGGTGGGGGAGCTCTCCACCACCCAGGCGAGCCGGGGGAGTGAGCTCTCGAATTCGTCACAACTCGGGGTGGCCAGCGGCAGCGAGCGCCAGACATTGCAGATCCGGGTCACTCGCCAATGAGACGCCAAGCGGATCATGTCGTCCCCTGGGTTCGTGATCACCCTGGTTGAACTTGGCTGATCAGTTTCCGGCGTGGGGTTGGTCGACGGCGTATTCTCGCAGCTGGCGGCTCTTGAGCAGATACCAGAGCGCCCAGAGGCTGCCGATCAGCACCAGTGCCGTCGGCCAGCTGAACGACCACTTCTGCAGGTTGAGACTGTGCAGTTGCAGCGCCAGGCCACTCAGGGTCGAGCAGAGCAACAGGCCGCGGCTGTGGCGCCTGAGCCAGGCGCGGGGACTACGGGTCTGTTGATGGGTGCCGCCGAAGGCGAGCAGCGCCAGCATGGCGGGCAAGTCGCTCAGCAAGCCGAGATAGAGGCTCATCCTGTCCGGATAAAACAGCGTCAGGATCTCGCTGCCGCTCTCGCGGGTGACCCCCGCCATCAGAAACAGCCAGACCGAGCGGGTCAGCAGCAGGGCGATGGGCCAGAACCAGAGCGGCGGGCGCAGCTGGCCGTGATCGTCATAGCGGTGTTCGGGATAGAGGGTCATGAGGCCCTGTCGGAGGTTGAGCGAGTGATGAAGAGGGATATGGGGCGGCGGTTGGCCCTTTACAAGGCGGGAGTCGGGTCGGAATTAATCGGGGGCCCTGCCCCCAATCCATCTTCTTCACCGTCCGGCACTCTTCGGTGTGTTACAGCCAGCCCTTGCGCTTGAAGAACAGGCCGGTGCCGAGCGACGACATCACCATCAGCACCAGCGACATCTGATAGCCATACTCCCAGGCGAGCTCCGGCATGCGGCCGAAGTTCATGCCGTAGATGCTGGCGATCAGGGTCGGTGGCAGGAAGATCACCGCGGCCACCGAGAAGATCTTGATCACCTTGTTCTGCTCCAGATTGGTCACCCCCATGGAGGCCTCCAGCTGGAAGTTGATCTTGTCGAACAGGAACTGGGTGTGGGGCAGCAGGGACTCCACATCGTGCAGCATCTCGTCGATCCACTTGTTCTGCTCGCTGGTCATGCGCTGGCGCAGGCTGCGCTTGAGGAAGCGCAGGGCGCGGCGGGTATCGTGCAGGGAGAGGCGGATCTGGCCGTTGGCCTCTTCCTGGGCCATCAGCTCCTTGAGCATGGCGTTGATCTGATCCGGCTCAAAAATCTGGTCTGCGGTGTTTTCCAGGGTTTTGTAACCGTCTTCGATGAGATCGGAGAGATATTCCACCTTCAGATTCTGTACTTCCAGCAGGATATCGAGGGCATTCTCCACCTCCAGCCTGTCCTGACGCATGTAGTGGCGCAGCAGGCGCACCAGGCCGATGTCATCCTCGCGGATGCTGATCAGCAGGTTGTTGCGCAAGGTGAAGGAGACGTGGACACCCTTGGTGTCGCGGCCGATCCGCTGGGGGAACAGGGAGTGGATGTGCAGGCCGTCGGTGTCCCAGTAGAAACGGGCGGAGGCCTCGATGTCGTCCAGCTCTTCCTTGTCCGGTACCTCTTCCAGGAAGAGGCCCGTCAACCATTCTCGCTCCGCCGTGTCCGGCTTGTAGGCATCCAGCCAGACGGTGTTGTCGGGGACTATGTCGTCCGGCCCGAGCGTGACTATGTCCAGCACCTTGTTATTGAGAATGTAGGCGGTGATCATCTGTCCCCCCTTAAGAAGTCGTGGGTAATCAGGGATGGTTGCACAGGTTCATGCGGCCCTAGATCGCACAGAAAGCGATCCCATGAAATAGCGTAGCGAGGCCGATGGACAACCTGAATGCGGCGAACTATACAGGGGCTCGCCGCGCTTGTCAGGGGCTATTCATCAGGGTTTCGGCCTGTTCGCTCAAAAAAACAGCGAGGTCGGATCAGCGGTTCCGGCCTCGAAAGCAGGGATATCTGCCTCCTGTTATTCCCCTGCCGAGCCAGAGGAACAAGAGGGCAGGCGTCATATGGCTGGGCTGTGGGGGCCGAGCCGATCCTGAGCGGGATCCAGACGATATTCTGGGTTTGAGCATCCTCGATGTCGCAGGTTTTCTCACATATTGGGGGTGTTGGGGCCCGCTCCCCCCTGAGGTGGCGTCCAGACGATGTTCTGGGCTTGAGTATCCTTGCTGTCGCAGCTTTCCCCACATCCCACATCTCACATTTCAAATCCCCATATCTCACATATTGGGATAGTTCGGCCCAGAGCCACCTTGCGGCGGGGTCCAGACGATATTTTGACTAGGATCTTTGATGTCGCAGGTCTTGCAGTGGATGCAGTTCGCCGCGTTGATCTGCAACCTGGGCTGGTTATCTGTCTCCAGGATCTCGAACACCCCCGCCGGGCAGTAGCGCTGGGCGGGCTCCGCCCAGGTCGGCAGGTTGACCGCCACCGGGATGCTCGCATCCTGCAGCCGCAGGTGGCAGGGCTGATCCTCGTCGTGGCTGGTGTTGGCGAGATAGACGGAGGAGAGCTTGTCGAAGCTGAGCTTGCCATCGGGCTTGGGGTAGGGGATGGGCTGGCAGCGGCTGGCCAGGCGCAGCTGGCGATAGTCGGCCTCCCTGTCTAGCAGGGTGAAGGGGGAGCCTGTGTGCAGCTTGGTGAAGAGTCGCTGCTCCAGCCAGTTAAAGGCGCCGCCGAGCCAGGGGCCGAAGCGGTGCAGGGCGGCGCCGAAGTTGCGGGCCGTCTTCAGCTCACTCGCCAGCCAGCTCTGTTGCAGCGCATCGTGAAACTCGGCCAGATCCCGACCTCCCTCATCTCCCCCACGCAGGCTCATGGCCACAGTGCGAGCCGCCAGCATGCCGGACTTCATGGCGCAGTGGATGCCCTTGATGCGGGAGAAATCCAGGGTGCCGGCGTCGCAGCCGATGAGCAGGCCGCCGGGAAAATGCATGCGTGGCAGGGAGTGCCAGCCCCCCTTGGTGATGGCACGGGCGCCGTAGCTGATACGCTCACCCCCGCTCAGGGCCTGCGCGATCAGCGGGTGATGCTTGAGACGCTGGAACTCGTCGAAGGGGCTGAGCCAGGGATTCTGGTAGTTGAGATCGACGATGAGGCCGACCGCCACCTGGTTGTCCGCCAGATGATAGAAGTAGAAGCCGCCCTGGCTCTTGTTGCCCTTCTCCTCGCCGAGCGGCCAGCCGCTGCCGTGCAGCACCAGGCCAGGTTTCGACTGGTCGGCGGGCACCTGCCACAGCTCCTTGAAGCCGATGGCATAGTGTTGCGGCTGGGCGTCGCTCTCCAGATTGAACTCGGCGATCAACTGCTTGCCCAGGTGGCCGCGGGCCCCCTCGGCAAACAGGGTGTAGCGGCCATAGAGCGCCATGCCGGGCACGTGATCCGCCTTGGGGTTGCCTTCTCTGTTCAGCCCGAGATCGCCGGTGATCACCCCCCTTACCCTTCCTTTTTCCAGGATAAGTTCGCTCGCGGCGAAGCCGGGGTAGATCTCGACCCCGAGGGACTCGGCCTGCTGGCCGAGCCAGCGGCAGAGGTTGCCGAGGCTGATGATGTGGCAGCCGTCGTTGTGCATGCGCGGCGGCACCGCCCAGTGGGGCAGTTGCAGGGCACGGGTTGCGCTTTGCAGCAGATGCACCCGATCGTCCGTGACCGGTACCCCGAGCGGTGCCTGTTGCCAGCTGTCCGGCAGCAGCTCCTTGAGGGCGACGGGATCGAGCAGGGCGCCGGAGAGCAGGTGGGCGCCGATTTCCGCCCCCTTCTCCAGCAGGCAGACCGCCAGATCCGGGTTCTGCTGCTTCAGTGCGATGGCGGCACTGAGACCCGCCGGGCCGCCACCGACGATGACGACATCAAATTCCATTGCTTCGCGTTCCATCTTGCCTCTGCGCTCGACTTGGCCTAGGGTAGTGCTGGTAGTTTACGTAAACGTAAAGAACTTTGTCAGCATAAAAGTGTGAGAGTGCAAAATGGATCCACTCAACCAATACGAGGAATGACCGCCATGAAGCTGCTGGTCGCTGTCAAACGGGTCGTTGATTTCAACGTCAAGATCCGGGTCAAGCCCGATGGCTCCGATGTGGAGCTCGCCAATGTGAAGATGGGCATCAACCCGTTTTGCGAAATCGCGGTGGAGGAGGGGGTGCGGCTGCGCGAAGCCGGGGTCGCGACCGAGCTGGTGGTAGTCACCTTCGGGCCAGCCGCGGCCGCCGAGCAACTGCGCCATGCCCTGGCGCTGGGGGCGGATCGGGCGCTTCACTATGTGACTGACGAACCGTTGAGTCCGCTCAAGGTGGCGCAGGCGCTGCAAAAACTGTGCGAGCAGGAGCAACCGGATCTGGTGCTGCTCGGCAAGCAGTCCATTGATTCCGACAACAATCAGGTCGGCCAGATGCTGGCGGCGCTCAATGACTGGCCGCTCGCCACCTTCGCCTCTGCCATCAAGCTGGTGGAGGGGGAGCTGCAGGTGACCCGGGAGATAGACGGCGGCCTCGAGACCCTCGGCATGGCGCTGCCCGCCGTGGTGACGGTGGACTTGCGGCTGAACGAGCCCCGCTTCGCGTCGCTCCCCAACATCATGAAGGCCAAGCGCAAGCCGCTGGAGAGCCAGCCCTTTACGGCCCTCGGCCTCGATGTCGGCAGCGAGATCCGGCTGCTGGGGGTCATGGCTCCACAGGTGCGCAACGCAGGCGTCAGGGTCGGCTCGGTGGACGAGCTGCTGGACAAGCTCAGGCACGAAGCCAGGGTGCTGTTATGAATCCCATGGGCATCAGCGCCTGGGTGAGCGCGACACATAGCGGGTGCCGGCCCGTTGCAAGGACAAGGGTTGGCGCGGTGGAAAGATTGGGAAAGGAAGCGAAGGTGCAGCCATGAGCGTACTGGTTATAGCCGAACATCATCAGGGCCAGTTGGCCGACAGCGCCGCCCGTCTGGTGGCGGCGGCCACCCAACTCGGCGGCGAGGTGCACCTGCTGCTGCTGGGGCAGGGGTTGACCGAGGCGGGGGAGCAGGCCGCCAGCCTGCGAGGGGTCGATCGGGTGTTGCTGGCCGAGCATCCTCTGCTGGCAGAAGGCCTGAACGATGGGGTCGATCGGTTGCTGGCTCAGGTGGCGCGGGACTATCAGCACTGCCTGATGGCGGCGAGCAGCCACGGCAAGGATTTGCTGCCGCGGCTGGCGGCCAGGCTCGGGGTGGAGATGATCTCCGAGGTGACCGGCATTGAATCCGCCGATACCTTCCTGCGTCCCATCTATGCGGGCAATGCCATCGCCAGGGTCGCGAGCTCGGCCCTCGTCAAGGTGCTCAGCATTCGCGCTAGCGCCTTCACCGGGGTCAGTGGCGGGGCGGGTGGAACGCCCGTCGAACGATTGCCCGTGCCCGATCTCAGGTGTCGCACCCGCCTCATCGAACGGCGGGCGGTGCGCTCCGCGCGGCCCGAACTCGGCGCGGCCCGGGTGGTGGTCTCGGGGGGACGGGCGCTCGGCTCGAAGGAGCAGTTCGCGCTGATCGAGGCCCTGGCCGACAAGCTGGGGGCGGCGGTCGGTGCCTCCCGGGCGGCGGTGGACGCGGGCTTCGTCGCCAACGATCTGCAGGTGGGCCAGACCGGCAAGATAGTGGCCCCCGAGCTCTACATCGCCGTCGGCATCTCGGGGGCCATCCAGCACCTGGCGGGCATGAAGGAGTCCAAGGTGATCGTCGCCATCAACAAGGATCCCGAGGCCCCCATCTTCCAGGTGGCGGACTACGGCCTGGTGGGGGACCTGTTCAGCCTGTTGCCCGAGCTCACCGCCAAGCTGTGATGTTGTGAAAAAGGGCCTCGGCAGTGCATTTATGCCAGCAGCCGGCCATTTCTCTGCACGTTCTCTGCAAGCCCTGACCCATTCAGGGCTTTTCTACTCTTTGGGATCAGCCTGGCTGACCCAAAAGGGTGCGCCAGATCCCAAAAAGCCTTTGCCCCGACGGGGCCCTCTCGTGTAAAAACATTCAAGTCATCGATCACTCTCATCCACTCACGGAAAGCGTCATGAGCAAACAGATTTACAACTTCTGCGCCGGCCCCGCCATGTTGCCGGTTGAAGTCATGGAGCGCGCCCAGCGCGAATTTTGTAACTTCCAGGGGCTGGGAGCCTCGGTCATGGAGCTTTCCCATCGCGGCAAGCCCTACATGGCGGTCGCCGAGAAGGCGGAAGCCGACCTGCGCGAGCTGCTGGCGGTGCCGGCCAACTACAAGGTGCTGTTCATGCACGGCGGCGGTCGTGGCCAGTTCTCTGCCGTGCCCATGAACCTGCTCGGCGGCGCCAACAAGAAGGCCGATTATCTGCTGACCGGCGTCTGGGCCGCGAGCGCCGTGGATGAGGCGCGCAAGTTCGGCGACATCCAGACCTTTGATGGTGTCGCCAAGAATGCGCAAGGGGTGAGCCATCTGCTGCCGACCCCGGCGTTCCGTGCCGACGCTGCCTATGTGCACTACTGCCCGAACGAAACCATTGATGGCATAGAGATGTTCGACATTCCGGCCACCGGCGATGTGCCCCTGGTGGCGGATCTCTCCTCCACCATCCTCTCCCGTCCCATCGACGTGAGCCGCTTCGGCATCATCTATGCCGGCGCCCAGAAGAACATCGGCCCCTCTGGCCTCGCCATCGCCATAGTGCGGGACGACTTGCTGAGCCAGGCGAGAGCCGACGTGCCCTCGATCTTTGACTACCAGCTCACCGCCAAGAACGACTCCATGTTCAACACTCCGCCCACCTACGCCTGGTATCTGGCCGGGCTGGTGTTCGAGTGGCTGAAAGAACAGGGCGGGCTCGAGGCGATGGCAGCGCGCAACAAGGAGAAGGCCGATTTCCTCTACGGCTATCTCGATCAGTCCAGCTTCTATGGCAACCAGGTGGATGCGGCCTGCCGCTCGCGCATGAACATCCCGTTCCAGCTCAAGAACGCCGAGTTGGACAAGCTGTTCCTGGCCGAGTCGGAGGCGTCCGGTCTACTGGCGCTGAAGGGGCACCGCATCGTCGGCGGCATGCGTGCCAGCCTCTACAACGCCATGCCGCTGGAGGGGGTCAAGGCTCTGGTGAGCTTTATGGATGGCTTTGCCAAGCGCCACGGCTGAGGCGCCGCTCACGCGCTGACTGCGATGTCGTGATCAAGGCTCATGTGCTGCGCGGAACCATCATTGATGGGTATCAACTCAGGTTCCTGCGCTGCGCTTCACCTTGCTGACGGCCTCTCGCGACAACCCGTGAACAGGTTCTAAAGCATCTTCCCTCTGATGCAAGGCGCCGGGGACTCCCCGGCGTCTGTTTTTCCGGTGGATCCTGACCGCCCGCATCAGCGGCCCGGTTTTTGTGCCAAGAGTAGTCTTGCCGCGCAGAACGCAGGCTGTTAACGTCCGGTCAGGTGATTTAATTGAGATAGTACAGGAAGTCTATGAATTCGTTGCGTTTGGAACCCATTTCTCGTGTGGCTGGCGTGGTCAATCTGCCTGGCTCCAAAAGTGTCTCTAACCGTGCCCTGCTGCTGGCAGCCCTGGCGCGGGGCACCACCCGGCTGACCAACCTGCTCGACAGCGATGACATCCGTCACATGCTGGCGGCGCTGACCCAGCTTGGCGTCAAGTACAAGCTCTCCGCCGACAAGACAGAGTGCACCGTGCACGGCCTGGGCCGCAGCTTCGCGGTGAAGGAGCCGGTCAACCTCTTCCTCGGCAACGCCGGCACCGCCATGCGTCCGCTCTGCGCGGCGCTGTGTCTGGGATCCGGCGAATACATGCTGGGCGGTGAGCCGCGCATGGAGGAGCGCCCCATCGGTCATCTGGTGGATGCCTTGCGTGAAGCCGGCGCCCACATCCAGTACCTGAAGAAAGACGGCTACCCGCCGCTGGTGGTGGATGCCAAGGGACTCTGGGGTGGCGATGTGCATGTCGACGGCTCCGTTTCCAGCCAGTTCCTGACGGCGTTTCTGATGGCAGCCCCCATGGCGGCCGGCGATACCCGCATCCACATCAAGGGTGAGCTGGTCTCCAAGCCCTACATCGACATCACCCTGCACATCATGAAGCAGTTCGGGGTGGTCATCGAGCACGACGACTACAAGCTGTTCTACATCAAGGGCAACCAGACCTACGTCAGCCCCGGTGACTTCCTGGTGGAAGGGGATGCCTCCAGCGCCTCCTATTTCCTCGCGGCAGGTGCCATCAAGGGCAAGGTGCGGGTGACCGGCATCGGCAAGCACAGCATCCAGGGCGACATTCACTTCGCCGACGTGCTGGAGAAGATGGGGGCGAAGATCACCTGGGGTGACGACTTCATCGAAGCGGAGCAGGCTCCGCTGCACGGCATCGACATGGACATGAACCAGATCCCGGACGCGGCCATGACCATCGCCACCACGGCGCTGTTCGCCGAGGGGCCGACCTCCATTCGCAACATCTACAACTGGCGGGTGAAGGAGACGGATCGGCTGCACGCCATGGCGACCGAGCTGCGCAAGCTCGGGGTTGAGGTGGAGGAGGGGCACGACTTCATCACGGTGACGCCGCCGGCCAGCCTCAAGCACGCGGCCATCGACACCTACAACGATCACCGCATCGCCATGTGCTTCTCGCTGGTGGCGCTGTCGGACACCGCGGTGACCATCAACGATCCGGGTTGCACCTCCAAGACCTTCCCGGACTACTTCGACAAGCTGGCCAGCATCAGTCAAGCGGTCTGATCCCAAAGGTCCGCTGCCCGTGCCCGCCCTCTCGCCATGCGCGAAGGGCGGGCCTCTTCTTTTTAGCCCCTCAAACACTTCGCTAGCAGTATTATTACAACTTGCAAGACTCCGTTGCTAAATTCATTTCGTGAAGATGTAATTTTCTATTTACACCGCTTCGGCTGCGGGCTAGATTGAAGTTTCTTTATCGCAGTTATCTAGCAGGAAGCCTTGTCATGAAGCATCAAACCGACGACGTTCGTATCAGTGAAATCAAAGAATTATTGCCCCCGGTTGCGGTGCTCGAGAAGTTTCCGGCGACTGAAACCGCTTCATCGACCGTGTTTGAATCCCGCCAGGCCATTCATCAGATCCTGGCCGGCGAAGATCAGCGCCTGCTGGTGGTGATCGGCCCCTGCTCCATCCACGATCCGGTGGCGGCACTGGAATATGGCAAGCGCCTCAAGACCTTGCGTGACGAGCTTAAAGGTCAGCTGGAAATCGTGATGCGAGTCTATTTCGAGAAGCCGCGCACCACGGTCGGCTGGAAGGGGTTGATCAACGACCCTTACCTCGACAACAGCTGCCAGATCAACGATGGTCTGCGCATCGGTCGCAAGCTACTGCTGGACCTCAACGACATGGGGCTGCCGACCGCCTCCGAGTTCCTCGACATGATCACTCCGCAATACATGGCGGATCTGATGAGCTGGGGCGCCATCGGGGCCCGTACCACCGAATCCCAGGTGCACCGTGAGCTGGCCTCCGGTCTCTCCTGCCCGGTCGGTTTCAAGAACGGCACCGACGGCACCATCAAGGTGGCCATCGATGCCATCGGCGCCGCCAGCGCGCCGCACCACTTCCTGTCGGTGACCAAGTACGGCCACTCCGCCATCGTCTCCACCGCCGGCAACCCGGACTGTCATATCATTTTGCGCGGTGGCCGCGAGCCGAACTACAGTGCCGCCCACGTGGATGATGTGGTGAAGGGGCTGGACAAGGCCGGTCTGCCGCAGAAGGTGATGATCGACTTCAGCCACGCCAACAGCAGCAAGCAGTTCAAGAACCAGATGTTGGTGGCCGAGGACGTGGCCGGTCAGCTGCGCGCCGGCAGCAAGGCGGTGTTCGGTGTCATGGTGGAGAGCCACCTGGTGGAAGGACGTCAGGATCTGGTGGAAGGCTGCGAGCTCACCTTCGGCCAGAGCATCACGGATGCGTGCATCAACTGGGCCGATACCGAGGTCCTGCTGCGCAACCTGGCCGATGCGGTGGCGACGCGCAACGCGCTCTGATGCCCAGGCCCAAGCGGCCCGTTCACAACGGATAAAAAAAGCGCGACCCGGGGTCGCGCTTTTTGTTGGCCTTGTGTGGCAGGAAGTCGGCAGCTTACTTGGCTTTTTCCTGATGGCCGCGCAGGCGGATGTTGATCATCTCCACCACCAGCGAGAAGGCCATGGCGAAGTAGATGTAACCCTTCGGAATGTGCAGATCCAGCCCCTCGGCCATCAGGGCGACACCGACCAGGATCAGGAAGGAGAGCGCCAGCATCTTGATGGTGGGGTGCTCGTCGACGAAGTCGCCGATGGCCTTGGCGGCAAACATCATGACCCCGACGGCGATGACGATGGCCAGCACCATGACGGGCACGTGGTCCGCCATGCCGACGGCTGTGATGACGGAGTCCAGGCTGAAGATGATGTCGAGGATGGCGATCTGCACCAGTGTCGACATGAAACCGGCGGTCTTGCTCACCATCCCCTGCTCGTCGGCGGCCCCTTCCAGGCTCTGGTGGATCTCGTGGGTGCTCTTGGCGATGAGGAACAGGCCCCCCACCAGCAGGATCATATCCCGGCCCGAGATGGCCTCGTCGAACAGGCTGAACAGCGGATGGGTGAGGCGCATCACCCAGGCCAGGGACAGCAGCAGCAGGATGCGGGTCCCCATGGCGAGCCCCAGCCCCAGGATCCGTGCCCGTTGGCGCTGGGCCTCCGGCAGCCGACCCACCAGGATAGAGATGAAGATGATGTTGTCGATGCCCAGCACGATCTCGAGCAGGGTCAGGGTGGCGAGTGCTACCCAGGCAGAGGGATCAGCAATCCATTCCAGCATGATTGAACCTTGGTTGAAATATTGAAGCAGCGCATTTTAGCAGGCAAGCCCGGCTTGTCCCATAGCGGCGAACAGATAAAATAGCGGCGATCAGAGGGAGAGAATCATGTTTCGTTTAGGGCTCATTATCAACCCGGTCGCCGGCATCGGCGGGGCGGTCGGCCTCAAAGGCAGCGACGGTGTCGTGGCCGAGGCGCTGGCGCGGGGCGCGGTGCCAAAGGCGCAGGAGCGGGCCCGTCAGGCCCTGCTGCCGCTACTGGATCTGACGCAGCCCTTCGAGCTGCTGACGGTGGCGGGGGAGATGGGGGCGAGCCTCGCCGCCGAGCTGCAACTGCCGCATACCATCGTCTATAAGTCCGCCGGCCCGACAACCTGCGCCGACGATACCCGCGCCGCCGCCGCGCTGATGCGGGAGGCGGGGGTGGATCTGCTGCTGTTTGCCGGTGGCGATGGCACGGCCAGGGACATCTGCGCCGCGGTGGGGGAGTCCTGCCATGTGCTCGGCATCCCGGCCGGGTGCAAGATCCACTCCGGGGTCTACGGCGTGACCCCGGCCGCCAGCGGGCGGGTGGTGGCGCGGATGATAGGCGGTGAGCTGCTCAGCCTGATGGACGCCGAGGTGGTGGACATCGACGAGGAGGCGTTTCGGGCCGGCAAGGTGCGGGCTCGTCACTATGGCCAGATGCAGGTGCCCGGCGATCTGCGCTACGTGCAGGCGACCAAGCAGGGCGGGCGGGAGTCCGAGGAGCTGGTGCTCGCGGATCTCGCCGCCGGGGTGGTGGAGGAGATGGAGCCAGATACCCTCTATCTGATGGGGTCGGGCAGCACGGTCGCCGCCTGTATGGGGGAGATGGGGCTGGAAAATACGCTGCTCGGTGTGGATCTGGTGGAAAATGGCCGGCTTATCGGGCAGGATCTGTCCGCCGCCGAGATCCTGACCCGGATCCGCGGTCGTCGCTGTCGCCTGATCATTACCCTGATCGGCGGTCAGGGACATCTGTTCGGGCGCGGAAATCAGCAACTGAGTCCAGAGGTGATCAGGGCCGTCGGGCGAGACCATATTCAGGTGCTCGCCACCAAGACCAAGCTGGCGGCACTCGAAGGCCGTCCGCTGCTGGTGGACACCGATGACCCGGCACTGAACCGGTCGTTAAGGGGTTATCTGCGGATAACCACCGGCTACAAGGACCAGGTCATCTACCCGGTGGCCAACCCGGAATAGGACATCAAGGATGCGGCTGGCCTGGCGCCAGAGAGCCGTGATCAACAAGATCGCGGTTCCACTCCCCGAATTATTTTGCCGGCAATCCCGGAAATGAGGCTGCGTTACATGACAATTCACGATTTTGAGCACAAGTTGTTGGGATTGATCGACGGCATGGTGGCCACGGCCAGCGATGACGATCTGTTTGCTGGCGGCTACCTGCGCGGGCATATCTCGCTGGCGGTGGCCCGTGCCGAGCTGGAAGGCAAGACCCTGGTGCGGGATGTAAAGAGCTATGTCTTGCGTAGCCTGAATGAGGCCATCTTGCAGGGCGAACTGTCCGAGCAGGACGAGGTGCTGGTGCAGGATCTGTGGCAGCGTCTGCAGCAACAGGCGGAAGCTTGATCCCATTCGCAGTTCAAACAGAAGTTTAAGTAATCTGCTTCCCTGAGTGTTATCAAAAGGTTAATAATGGGACTCGCCTTTTGTTTCAGGGATTGAACTATGTCCTCCTCACGCATTGCCAACAAACTGCCGCTCGAGATGCTCTATCACTGGGAGCGGCAGTCGCCTGACCGAGTCTACCTGCGTCAAACTATCCACCGTGAATACGTCGACTTCACCTGGTCTGACGTGGCCGACGAGGCGCGGCGCATGGTGACGGCCCTGCGCGAGCTGGGGCTGGTGGCCGGTGACAAGGTGGCGCTGCTCTCCAAGAACTGCGCCCAGTGGTTCATCGCCGATCTGGCGATGCAGATGGGGCAGTACGTGAGCGTGCCCATCTACCCGACCGCCAACGTCGACACCATCGAATACGTGCTGCGTCACAGCGAGGCCAAGGCGATCTTCGTCGGCAAGCTCGATGACTGGCAGAGCCAGGAGGCGGGGGTGCCGGCTTCCTTGCTGCGCATCGCCTTCCCCTATGACACCATGCCGGCCCCTCATCAATGGGACGCTCTGCTGGCGACGCACGCCCCCATCACCGACAGCCCGGTGCAGGCGCCTGACGCCCTGCTGAGCCTGGTCTACACCTCTGGCAGCACCGGCAAGCCCAAGGGCGCCATGCTGAGCGTGGAGCGCTACGCCTGGTCCTGCGAGAAGCTGGTGGAGGCGGTGGCGCTGACCGAGGCGGATCGCGGCTTCTCTTACCTGCCGCTGGCCCACATCACCGAGCGGGTCTACATCTACGGCGGCAGCCTGTTCAGTGGCGCCACCATCGCCTTCCCCGAGTCCCTCGACACCTTCATCGACGACGTCAAGCGTTGCCGACCTACCGTCTTCATCTCGGTGCCGCGCCTCTGGGCCATGTTCCGCATCAAGATCCTCGAGAAGCTGCCCCAGAAGAAGCTGGATCTGCTGCTCAAGATCCCGCTCGTCTCCGGCCTCATCAAGCGCAAGCTGCAAAAAGGGCTGGGGCTGGATCAGGCGCGGGTGCTGGGCTGTGGCTCGGCCCCGGTGGCGCCGGCCCTGCTCGAGTGGTACCACCGCATCGGCATCGAGATCACCGAGGCCTGGGGCATGACCGAGAACCACGCCTTCTCCACCCTCAACTATCCGTTCAGGGCCGACAAGATAGGCACGGTCGGCAAGGCGGGGCCCGGGGTGACCATCAAGATCTCCGACGAGGGGGAGATCCTCTGCCGCTGTGACGGCATGATGATCGGCTACTATAAGGATCCCGAGCACAGTAGCGAAGCCATCGACGCCGACGGCTGGCTGCACACCGGTGACATGGGCAAGCTGGACCGGGAGGGCTACCTCACCATCACCGGCCGCATGAAGGACGTGTTCAAGACCGCCAAGGGCAAGTACGTGGCGCCGGTCCCCATCGAGGGGCTGCTGGGGCAGGAGCCCATCATAGAGCAGCTGTGCGTCATCGGTTACGGCATGCCGCAGCCGGTGGCCCTGGTGCAGCTGGCCGAGAGCGCCATGAAGGGGGATCGCGCCGCCGTCAACGCCCAGCTGGAGGCGGCCCGCAACCGGGTCAACGGCCAGCTGGAATCCCATGCCCGCATTCGCGGCATCCTGGTGGTGAAGAGCCCCTGGAACATCGAAAATGGGGTGCTGACCCCCACCATGAAGATCCGGCGCCACCTGCTCGAGCAGAAATACGCAGACATCGGCGATCGCTGGTCCGGCTCCCAGAGCATTATCTGGGAATCCTGAGGGACAGGGGTATTTAGAAAACAAATACAAAAAGGGGAGCCAGTGGCTCCCCTAATAGTTTTTGCCTGCCGATCAGACGGCTTTGTACTCCAGTTCGACGGATCCCAGCGCCTTCAGGGTGGAAAGTGGATTGAGCCGCATCTCGCTGGCTGACCCCCACCATGAAGATCCGGCGCCACCTGCTTGAGCAGAAATACGCGGACATCGGCGATCGCTGGTCCGGCTCCCAGAGCATTATCTGGGGATCCTGACGGACAGAGGCATTTGGAAAACAAATACAAAAAGGGGAGCCAGTGGCTCCCCTAATGCATTTGGCCTGCTGATCAGACGGCTTTGTACTCCAGTTCGACGGATCCCAGCGCTTTCAGGGTGGAAAGTGGATTGAGCCGCATCTCGCTGGCTGATCCCCATCATGAAGATCCGGCGCCACTCGCTTGAGCAGAAATACGCGGACATCGGCGATCGCTGGTCCGGCTCTCAGAGCATTATCTGGGGATCCTGAGGGACAGGGGTATTTAGAAAACAAATACAAAAAGGGGAGCCAGTGGCTCCCCTAATGCATTTGGGCTGCTGATCAGACGGCCTTGTACTCCAGTTCGACGGATCCCAGCGCCTTCAGGGTGGAAAGTGGATTGAGCCGCATCTCGCTGGCTGATCCCACCATGAAGATCCGGCGCCACTCGCTTGAGCAGAAATACGCAGACATCGGCGATCGCTGGTCCGGCTCCCAGAGCATTATCTGGGGATCCTGACGGACAGAGGCATTTGGAAAACAAATACAAAAAGGGGAGCCAGTGGCTCCCCTAATGCTTTTTGCCTGCTGATCAGACGGCTTTGTACTCCAGTTCGACGGATCCCAGCGCCTTCAGGGTGGAAAGTGGATTGAGCCGCATCTCGCTGGCTGATCCCACCATGAAGATCCGGCGCCACCTGCTCGAGCAGAAATACGCAGACATCGGCGATCGCTGGTCCGGCTCCCAGAGCATTATCTGGGGATCCTGACGGACAGAGGCATTTGGCCTGCTGATCAGACGGCTTGGTACTCCAGCTCGACTGTTCCCAGCGCTTTCAGAGTGGACTGGGCCGCATCTCGCTGGCTGATCGGGCTGTTGCCGTTCTCCAGCAGCACGGCGCGGCGCACGGTGCCGAGATCCTCGCCGTTCAATACCGCATGGGCACAGGCCATCTGCATCGGTGGCAGGCTGGGGTTGAAGGCGGCGTTCTCGGCGTAGCGCCCGCAGAAGACGCGGCCGTCGGCGAACTGCAGCGCCACCGCGGCGTAGCCCTGGCTGTAGGGGGCATAGCTCTGGCGGGCGGCAGTCAGCGCGGCCTGCCACAGGGGATCATCGCTTTCCAGCACCAGCTCGTCATGGGCTTGCGGGCTCATCAGGGCGTCGGTGATGTCCAGATCGGCGGGACCGAACGAGTGGGGCAGGAAGGACTGCAGCTCGCTCAAGTCATCGGGCAGGGAGACCTTCAGGGTCTTGGCGGTGCTCAGCTCGTTCATGAACTGACGGCAATGGCCGCAGGGGGTGTAGTTGACGGTGATTTCACTGATCCCGGTCTCGCCGCCGAGCCAGGCGTTGGAGATGGCGGACTGCTCGGCGTGCACCGAGTGGAACAACCCCGGACCGGCAAACTCCATGTTGGCACCCAGATACCAGTGGCCGCTCAGGCCACAGGCGATGGCGCCGACGAAGAACCTGGAGATGGGGGCGACCGAGCAGGCGGCGGCCAGCGGCAGCAGGGCGAGACGCAGGGCACGATCCTCAAGGCCGGTGGCGGCTTTGAGGATGGCGATTTGCGCCGGGCTGAAGCTGGCGTTGAACCCCTCATCCAGCATGGGGCGCAGGGCCGCTTGCAACGGGGCTGACAGGGTCTCGAATGGCTTGGCAAAACGGGGATGCATACTGTGTCCTCAAAGGCCAATTGGGGGGCCATTGTAGGGAGCAAGCGCGGCGAAATGTGTGAGCGCGCTCACGCCTTGGTGGGCAAAGGGCCGGCGATGTTAAAGGAAACGTTTGTCTTGCGCAATCTGTGCGTCAGCTCCCAGCACGGGGGCGTTTAAGTGTCACCTGAGTATGAGTGGGTGTTTGGATAGAAAGCGAACAATGGCCGCCAGGGGTGGCCATTGCAGGGGACGCGTGCGGTGGTTTCAGGTCAGCCAGTGGTAGATGGCAAACAGCAGGGGAGCGACCGCGGCGGTGAGGATACCGCACACCACCATGGCCAGCGACGAGAAGGCGCCCTGGGTGACCCCCTTTTCGGCGGAGGTGGCGGTGCCGATGGCGTGGGCACAGGCCCCCATAGCGAGGCCCTGGGCCTCGGGATCGGTGACCCGCATCAGCTTGAGCAGGGGGTAGCCGATGAGGGCGCCGATGATCCCGACCACCACCACCACGGCGGCCGCGATGGCGGGAATGCCGCCCAGCGACTGGCTGACGCTCATGGCCAGCGGCGTGGTGATGGACTTGGTGGCCAGCGAGGCCAGCAGCGCCGGATCCGCCCCCATCAGGTGGCCGATCAGCAAAGTGGTGCAGACCGAGATCAGCACAGAGGCCAGGGTGCAGGCAAGGATGGGCTTGAGCCTTGAGCGGATCTGGCGAGCCTGCTGATAGAGCGGCAGCGCCAGCGCGACCACCGCCGGCTCCAGCAGCGCCGTGATGGGGAAGGTGCCGTGCTGGTACTGCTCCAGCGGCAGATCCAGCCAGAGCAGCAGGCCGATGATGACGGCTGTGGGGATCAGCACAGGGTTGACGATGGGCCAGGGCAGACGGCGGTAGAGGGCCCGGGTGGCGAAATAGAGCGCAAGCGTCAGGGGAATGGCAAACCAGAACATCATGGTTGCTTCCTTGTCATGGGATGGCGGGATTGAGCGGGGGAGATGGCAAGCTGGCGCATCATTGCTTGTTCATCCTCTGGTAGAGGTGGCCGACGGTGGCCAGGATCAGCACTATGCCCAGCACCACGCACAGCAGGATGAGCCCGAAGGATTGGCGCAGGGGCTCGAGCCAGGCCACCAGCCCGACCGCCACCGGCACGAACAGCACCCCCATGTGGCGCAGCAGCAGGCCGGCACTCTGTTCGACCCAGTGCAGCTTGATGAATTGCAACGAGAGCAGCACGAACAGCAGCAGCATGCCGAGGATGCTGCCGGGGAAGGCGAAGGGCAGCAGGGCCGCCAGAGCTTTGCCTGCCAGCAGGCAGGCGACGATGACCATGAAATCACGAAGGTAGAGCAAGGCGCGTTGAAGCAGCACTGGGGCCTCATCTTGGCAACTGTGAGCGAGGTCGCAGTTTAGCAGAGCGCAGGGGGCACAGAACAGGGTCAACTGGCCCACAGGCTATACAATGGCGACCAGAGTCATTCCTATTCATAAGAAGGAGATCCCATGTCCTCCCCCTCTCTCTTGTCCCGGCTGCGCCAACTGCCTGCCGATCTCGCCCTGCCTCCCCAGCTGTTGCAGACCCCTGAGTGGGACGGCCCCCTGTGCCGGGTGCGGCTCGACAACACCGGCGCCACCCCTGAGCCCGTGCGCGACTGGCTGCTGTTTGACGGCGAGCTGGGTATCTCCCCCGAGGCGGCCATCTACGGCGAGGGGTTCCAGATGCTGGCCCAGACCATGGGCACCTGGCAGGCTCCGGCTCCGGTCGGCCGCTGCCCGGATGCGAGCGTCTACCGCATCACGGCGGACTTGGGCTATCACACCGTCCACAACCTGCTGCTGGTAGCGCAGGACACGGGCTGGCTGCTGCTGGCATTTGCGAGCTGCCAGCGCTTCGGCGGCGAGTTTCGGCTCTATCCGAGTGGCCGGCTGCAGATCCTGATGAACGGCGAGGGACGGCAACTGCTGCCGGGCGAACATTGGCAGAGCGAAGCCCTGCTCTGTCTGGAAGGGCCGGACAGAGAGGCCCTGCTCAGGGAGCTGGCGGACTACATCGAGGCCGAACATCCTTCGCTGGTGGCGGACGTGGCCGCGCGCCCGAGTGGCTGGTGCTCCTGGTATCACTACTATGCGGACGTGAGCGCCGCCGACATTCGCGAGAACCTGGCGGTGCGGGCGGCGCGCTTCCCGGCCCTGCGCTATGTGCAGATCGACGACGGCTACCAGGCCAGGATGGGGGACTGGCTCACTCCCTCCGCCAAGTTCGAGCAGGGGGTCGCGCCGCTCGCGGCCGAGATCCGGGCGGCGGGTTGCGAGCCGGCACTCTGGGTCGCCCCCTTTATCGCCGAGCCGGGCTCTCGGGTGTTTCAGGATCACCTCGACTGGTTCGTGAAGGGGGATGACGGCCTGCCGCTGCCCTCGGAGCGGGTCACCTACGGCGGCTGGCGCTGCACCCCCTGGTATGTGCTGGACGGCACCCACCCCGAGGTGCAGGCCCACCTCGAGCGGGTGTTCCGGACCCTGCGCGAGCAGTGGGGCATCCACTACTTCAAGCTGGATGCAAACTTCTGGGGGGCCATCCACGGCGGCCACTTCTGCGATCCGTCCGCCACCAGAGTCGAGGCCTATAGACGCGGCATGGCGGCGGTGCTGCGCGGGGCCGGGGAGGGCGCCTTCCTGCTCGGCTGCAACGCCCCCATCTGGCCGAGCCTGGGGCTGGTGCACGGCA
The DNA here is from genome assembly GCF_022549315.1 of Aeromonas sp. MR16. Classification (NCBI taxonomy): domain Bacteria; kingdom Pseudomonadati; phylum Pseudomonadota; class Gammaproteobacteria; order Aeromonadales; family Aeromonadaceae; genus Aeromonas; species Aeromonas sp. MR16. The sequence continues at coordinate 149,261 of NZ_JAKZFK010000001.1, forward strand.
TGCGGGTGAGCGACGACGTGGAGCGCCATGGCCCGCGTTTTCGCCAGATAGCCCGGGAGGCCTTCTGCCGCGCCTGGCAGAACGATCGGCTCTGGGCGCTGGATCCCGACTGCGTCTGCCTGCGAGACCTGCCAAACCAGAGTGCCGGCGAGCACGACTACCAGTTCCACCTCGCCGCCCTGGTGGCGAGCGGCGGCATGGTGCTGGCGGGGGACCGGCTGCGGGATCTGGACGAGGGCCAGGAGGGGCAACTGCACAAGCTGCTGACCCTGTGCGAGGCGCGCGCGCCGGCGGCCCGCTTCGATGACATGAATTTCAGCCGTGGTCGGGTGACGCTGCCGGAGGGGGGCGAGCTGCTGTGCCTGTTCAACTGGGACACCGAAGAGAAGACGGTGGAGGTGCCGGCAGGAGCCCTGGACTTCTGGCATGAGCGTCCTGTAGGGCAGCAGGTTGTGCTGCAAGGTGGGCAAGGCAGGGTGCTTAGCTACCGTTAACTTCCGTTAAAGCAGATAAAAAGGCTCCCTCGGGAGCCTTTTTACAGGGTGTCGCCTGTTAAAATCAGCCCACGGCGTCCTGGCTTAGAAGTGCCACTCCACGCCGACGGCGTAGTTGGACGAGCCGTAGCCCGGAATGTCGTTGCTGGAGGCCAGCGCCTTGACGGTCAGGCGGTCGCCGAGGGGAATGCCCAGCCCCATGCCGATGGCGACCTCATCGCTCTGATCTCCCATCATGTCGACCCGCAGGGTGCGATAGAGGGAGAGATCCTCGCTCATCTGGGCGTAGATCTGGGACGACTTGTTGTAGAGCTGGCCGAACACTTCCATCTGGAAACCGTTCTGCGCCGTGATGGCGAGCGGGATCCCGGCGAAGCGGTAGAGATCGGAGTGGTTGAAATAGCTGTTGGTGATCAGGGGGGTGAAGTCGGTCTGCTGGTAGAGGGTGCTGAAGTTGCTCTCGATCTGCCGATAGGTCTGCTCCGGCAGGCGCAGCAGATAGTCCGGCACCTCGAAACGTGCCCCGGCCATGGCGGCCATTGGCAGCAGGGCACAGGCGATAAGCGTGAAAGCAGCTGGTCCTGAACGCATCAAACGTAAGATCCCCAAGAGTCGATAACACGGCATCCATGCCGTCAGTGCATACAAATAATTAAATTGTCAGGAGCTTGGCTCCCCTGCTCATTATGTCGTGAGCGCGGGGCGCGTACAGGGCTTTAACTGTGAAATCACTCACATATCAGAGATCTTCGAGGTAGCGATAGAGGCTCTTGAGGATGGCGAAGTTCCGATCGTTACCCTGATTTTGCTCCGCCAGCGCCTCGAGGCGGGGGACATAATCCGGCAGCCGCTGGCTGAAGTAGTCGCTGCAGTGCAGACGCCAGCGCTTCTGCTCGGCTTCGCTTAAGGTGTGTGGCCAGTTGCGGGCGCGATAACGAAACAGCATCTCGGGCAGGCGCGGGTCGCTGAAGGCAAATTCCCGCTCCCCCAGCAGATCCGCCGGGGTGGCGCGCACCAGATCCATGCTGGCCTTGTCGCCGTGACCGAAGAAACCGGCGTAGAGCTGGGTGTCGGGATCCGGATCGCTCTTGCCGGCGAACTCCTGGTTGAACACCTCCACCAGCTTTTCACGCACCTCGGGGTGGGCCCGCAGCAGGTTCAGGCTCTTGCGGCACTGCTCCCGGTCGACACCGAGCTCGTCCGCCCGCTCCACGGTCAGGGTGGCGGCGGGGGCCAGCACCGGGCACTTGTTGATGTGCACCAGCTTGACCGGAATAGCGGCCAGCTCCCCCAGCTCGTCCTTTTTGGTGTAGAGCCGCTCGCGGATCTCGTCGCTGGTGAGCTCGATGAGGGGGGTCGGATCCCGGGTGAGGTCCACCATGATCACCGCGTTCTGGTTGGTCGGGTGCCAGGCCAGCGGTGACACCCAGCTCACGCAGCCCTGCCAGGGGGAGAACATCCCCGAGACGTGGGTCAGCGGCTTCATGGTCACCACGTCGATCAGCGCCTTGACCTTGTTCTTGTTGCGCAGGGCAAACAGGTAGTCAAACAGTTTGGGCTGGGCTTGCTTCACCAGCTTGGCCAGCTCTATGGTGGCCAACACGTCCGACAGCGCATCGTGGGCGTTGGCGTGGGCCACGCCGTTGGCCACCGTCAATTTTTCGAGCCGAAAACTCGGCTTGCCCTCTTCATCGAAGGCCCACTCTATCCCCTCCGGGCGCAGGGCATAGCAGGCCCGCAGCATGTCGAGGATGTCCCAGCGAGAGTTGCCATTCTGCCAGCTGTAGGCATAGGGGTCGTAGAAGTTGCGATACAGGGTGTAGCGGGTCACCTCGTCATCGAAGCGGATGCTGTTGTAGCCCAGCACGCAGGTATTGGGGGTTGCAAACTGTTCGTGGATCTGACGGATGAAGTCCGCCTCGCACAGTCCGTCCTTCATCGCCTTCTGTGGCGTGATGCCGGTGATGAGGCAGGCCTCGGGCTCGGGCAGATAGTCCGCCGGCGGCTTGCAATAGATGACCAGCGGCTCGCCGATGATGTTGAAATCCCCGTCGGTGCGAATGCCGGCGAACTGCGCCGGCCTGTCTTTCGCGGGGCTTATCCCGAAGGTCTCGTAGTCGTGGAAGTAGAAAGTGGGCTCGCTGCCGGGCTGTGCTGTTTTGCTCATGTTGCTCGAGGTGAGGTGTCCGATGGCGGCGCCATGGCGCCTGGGTGGGCGGTGCCATGCACCGCAGTTGTCAGCATGGTAAACCATAGCGCCGGCAGATCGAAGCACGGGCGTCCCGCCTGCCGGTTTAATCGGCAGGCGGCCAATATGCTACTTGGCGATATCCCTCACTTTTTGCTCTACCTGATGAGCAATGGCCTGGATATGTGCCAGTTCCAGCATGCCGACGCGCAACTGTGGCAACACCTTGGGTAGTGCCGCCGCGCTCACGACATAGGGGGCCGTGGCCTTCTGACATAACTCTATGTACCAACCAGGCAGCACCAGGATACCGCCCACAGGCACATCGGTGCCCGTGGCGCTATTGAGCCAGTTACGCACCGAGGTGACATTGCGTCTGACCTGCTCCAGTGGCTCGGTTTCCACATGGTTCGGGAAGTGAAGCGCATTGTTCTCCACCCTGACCTTGAACTGCTTGGTGCCGTCATTGATGGGTTTGGAACGCCCCTTGGTTTCGACCACGAAGACGCCGTTGGGGGAGATGATCAGATGATCGATGTTGAAGCCATCGAACGGAATATCGTGATAGACCCGATAGGGGTGATCCTTTGGCCTGACCAGATATTCGAGTTCCTGACCGACTGCGAGCTCGCAGGCATAACCGAGTGTCAGATGTTGAAGATGTCTGACGATTTTATAGATGCGGTAGGAGAAATAGCTGAGAGTGCCAGCCGCCATTACGCCGAACATTACTAGCTGGTTCGTCGATATCCGAGTGTCATCCAGGCTGTTTTGCAACAGCGGCATCAGGGCAAACATCAACAGCATCAATGGTGTCACTACCATGGTGCCGAACAGCTCAATCTTCTTGTCATCGATCTGCTCCTGCAGGCTATGGCCCGCCGGTCTGAGCAGATCCCTGGTCAGCGGGCTGGCGTGAGACCGCTTGTACCTTTTCATGATGGGCACCATGGCACCAATCAGTAGGAAGAAGGGGCCAAAAAAGAGCAGGACGACGGCCAGCGTCGATGTGACCACAGAGGGGAGTTCCATTCCATCTCCTTGCATCGTGATATAGAGCGGGATAATTGAAGATTAATCCCTGTGCGGCGGTCCCTTTTTCTCGCTCGAACAGAGGGTTGCAGAGAAAGGATAGTGGTCGTGAGGGTCGGCAGGTAACTCATATGGCTGTGGGAACCATATAGGGCACCACGCCTAGTCTTGAGGAGCTCTGCTTAGGGGGAGGGAGATAGGCTTACCGGTGTCAGGCTGTGCAGATCGAGCAGGGTAAAGAAGCCCCCTGCGTGGGGATACCAGCCGCCGGTGTCGATGTAGAACACATTGCCGAGGCGGGCCGGGGCGCTCAGCGGGGTGTGGCCCACTATCAGGGCGACCAGATCCTCGATGCCGCTCTCATCCATCAGCTCGATGCGGCGGCGTGACCAGAGGCAGATGTTTTTGATGGCCCGCAGCTGGCCGCCGGTGACTCCGCCGTCCAGCCTGTCCAGCAGCGTTTGCCAGGAGGGGAAGGGGCAGTCGGCGTGGAGCAGCCCGACGGGGCCGGCCGGGGTGGCCACCTCGATGGCGATCGGCAGCATGCGATAACGGGCGGCAAAGCTGTCTTGCTCGGCCCGGCTCAGGCACTGAAACCAGCTGCCCCCGTTCTGGATCCAGTTCTCCCGATCGCAGCTCTGGTGGCGGCAGACGTAGTCGTCGTGATTGCCGCAGACCGGGTGGAACCAGGGCTGATCCAGCCAGTCGAGGGCCTCTGCGCACTCGGGCCCGCGATCGGTCAGATCGCCGACGGAGAAGAGGCGATCCCGGGCCGGATCAAAGCCGGCTCTATCCAACGCCCGTTGCAGCAGCGCGAAGTAGCCGTGGATGTCGCCGACGGCCAGATCGCGCCCCCGCTCGTTGAGGGGGAAACGGCTGATCAATGCTCCCTCGCTCATCTCTGCACTCCTTTCTGCACTCTTTGTCTGGTTGCCTGGCGCCGTCCGTGCCTGATACCCCGTGGCCGGTACTGACGGTTGGACTGTGGATAAGTGCAGCATGGCACGACCCGCCTCGCCGGGGTAGAGGGCTGCTTGCACCTGTCCTGCGTCTCTCGGCGAGGGCGGCCCCGTCGCGCCTTATCGCCGTCGATTTTCCGGGAATATTTCGGTGTGCTATCCCATCCTAATGAAACACCGCCATCTGCTTCACACGCTGTACCACACAAGCGGTACCACACAAGGGAGTCCCATCATGGCCGAATACAGGGTTCGTCTGATCGCCCGCCAGCCACTTGCCGAAGGCACCCTGGCTTTTCACCTCGAAAAGCCAGCCGGGTTTGACCACAAACCGGGTCAGGCCCTGAATCTCACCCTGCCAGGGCATCATGAGAACCCCAGATCTCCCGATGCCCGCCACACCTTCTCCATCGTCACGGCTCCCCATGAGGATGGGCTGGTGGTCGCCACCCGCATGCGGGACAGTCCCTTCAAGCGCGCGCTCGGGGCTCTTCCCCTGGGCACAGAGCTGCAAATCAACGGCCCCTTCGGCTCGCTCACCCTGCACAAGAGCCTGGATCGCGCCGGGGTGCTCATCGCCGGTGGCATAGGGATCACTCCCTTCATGAGCATGCTGAGGCACGCGGCGGCGCAACAGACGCCCCAGGATCTGCTGCTGATCTACAGCAACCGGCGTCCCGAAGATGCTGCCTTCCTGGATGAGTTGCAGCGGCTCGAGCAACAGAACCCGAGATTTCGCCTGCTGGCGACCATGACGGACATGGCGCACTCGGCGCAGCCCTGGCAGGGGGAGACCCACAGGCTCGACGGCGCCTGGTTGTGGCAGGCCATCAGTGGGCTGACCAAGCCGGTCTGCTATGTGTCCGGTCCGCCCCCCATGGTCGAGGCCATCAGCGAGACGCTGAAGGCGACCGGATTGGACGAGGAGGATCTGCACAGCGAATCCTTCTACGGCTACTGATAGCTGGCTGCGACAAAAGGGTGCCCGGCAGCCTGGTCTGCCGGGCACCCTTTTATCTGTTCGTACAAAAGGTTACAGAAGAAGCATGGCGGCCAGGGGAGGCGCTGATGAATCATAGGGGGCTTGAGCGAGGCCGGCAGGCTGAATCGTCAGCCTTGTTCGGGGCCCGGCCGCCCTCTATGGCGGGCGGCGGAGTGGTCTGCCAAGGTGCGTTCTCATTTGGATTGTATTTTTTTCACCCTGGACTGATTTTGCCAGTAGTCTCAACAGGGTGTCTCCATCATCTCTTCTCGCGACAGGAAGCTTATGCGGCGTCAGCTGTTGATCTGGATTGGCCCTCTGTGCAGCTTGCTGCTGCTGGGGGCGGCATTGACCGTGCTCTATCGTTTGACTCACCTCTGGCATTGGCACGACATCCGGCTGGCTGTCTGGTCCCAGCCGCTGCCACAGCTGGGGGGCGCCCTGCTGCTGACCCTGCTCAGCTACGCCTGCCTCTGTTGTTATGATCTGCTGGCGGTGCGCATTATAGGCAAGCCGCTGCCCTGGCAGCAGGTCGGGGTGACCTCCTTCATCGCCTACACCTTCTCCAATACCCTGGGGTTTGCGCTGCTGACCGGCTCCTCGGTGCGCTATCGCCTTTACTCTGCCCTCGGCCTCGGCACGGGGGAGGTGGCCCGCGTCATCCTGTTCTGCTCCATCACCTTCTTCCTCGGCCTGCTGGGGTGGGGCGGCGGCGCCCTGTTGCTGGGGCAGGCCACCAGCCTGCTGCCCGGCTGGCCGGACTGGGCCGGCTGGTCGTTGCAGGTGACAGGCGCCCTGGCGCTGCTGGCGGTGTTGGGCTATCTGCTCTGGCCCAAACCGGTGATCGCCTGGCGTGGACACGAGCTGATCCTGCCGTCTTTCAAGCTGCGGCTGCTGCAACTGCTGATCGCCCTGTTCGACTGGATGGCCGCCGCCGCCGTGCTCTTTGTGCTGTTGCCGACAGAGAGCGTGCCCTATTCGGTGTTGCTCAGCGCCTTCGTGCTCTCCAGCCTGCTCGGGGTGCTGGCCCATGTGCCGGGCGGGATAGGGGTGTTCGAGGCGAGCATGAGCCTGCTGCTGGCCCAGTATCTGCCGGTGGACAAGCTGCTGGCGGCCCTGCTGCTCTATCGCTGCGTCTATTATCTGTTGCCCTTCCTCTGCGCCCTGCTGCTGTTTACCGGCCAGGAGGCGCTGCAGCAGCGCGCGCGCTGGCACCGGCTGCAGGGGATCATGATCGCCAGCCGGGAGTTCGTGCCGGCCCTGATCAGCATGGGAACCTTCGCGGCCGGCAGCTTGCTGCTCTGCTCCGGCATGATCCCGACCATGCGGGAGCGGATAGAGACGTTTTTACAGGTGCTGCCGCTGCATCTGCTGGAGCTGTCCCACGTGCTCGGCAGCGTCAGCGGTGTGCTGCTGATCCTGCTGGCGCACAGTCTCTACCGCCGCCACGACGGGGCCTTCCGGATCACCCAGTGGTTGCTGGCGCTCGGTATCCTCTTCTCCCTGTTCAAGGGATTTGACTGGGAATCTGCCCTGCTGCTGGGCGGCTTCTTGCTGATCATCAGCCCCTGCCGCTCGCTGTTCTATCGCAAGGGCTCCCTGCTGCACGCTCAGTTCACCCCGGCCTGGCTGATGTCGGTGGGGGCCGTGCTGCTGGGGGCCCTGTGGCTGCTGCTGTTCTCCTATCGCCATGTGGAATACGAACACGGGCTCTGGCTCCATTTCTCGCCCCACGGTCCCGGGGCTGCGTCTCGTGGCCTGCGGGCCATGGGGAGTGTGGTCGCCGTGCTGGCGGTGGTCGGGGTGGCGCAGTTGCTGGCCCCCTTGCGGGTCTTTGGCAACAAGCCGAGCAAGGAGGAGTTGGCCCGGGCGCAGGCGCTGGTGTTGCGGGAAGGGGGAGGCCACGGTTATCTGGCCCAACTGGGCGACAAGTCCCTGCTGTTTCATCCCGCCGGCGAGGCGTTTCTGATGTACGGGGTCGAGGGAAACTGCTGGATAGTGATGGGGGATCCCATCGGCCAGGCCGCCCTCGTCGAGGAGTTGCTCTGGCAGTTTCGCGAGCTGTGCGATGAGCACGACGTCAACCCGGTGTTCTATCAGGTGTCGGCCCGCTATCTGCCGCTCTATCTGGATCTCGGCCTCATCCCGTTCAAGCTCGGCGAGGAGGCCATCGTCGACCTGCGCGACTTCGATCTCGCCGGCAGTCGCTTGCGCAACCTGCGCCAGAGCCATGCCAAGGGCAAGCGGGAAGGGTTGTCGTTCGAGGTGGTGGAGGCCGGCCAGGTGGCCGCCCTGCTGCCCGAGTTGAAGACCATCTCCGACACCTGGCTGCAGAGCAAGCAGGGCAAGGAGAAGGGCTTCTCGGTGGGCAGTTTCGAGCCGGATTACCTGACCCTGAGCCCGGCGGCCCTGGTGCGGCACGGCGGGCAGGTGGTCGGCTTTGCCAACCTCTGGGTCAGCGACAACAGGGAGAGCCTCTCCATCGATCTGATGCGCTACAGCATGGACACGGGGGCGGCGCCCATCATGGACTTCCTGTTCGTCGAGCTGCTGTTGTGGGGCAAGGCAGAGGGGTATGAGAGCTTCAATCTCGGCATGGCGCCCATGTCCGGTTTCAACGATCACCCCCTCGGCGGTTACTGGGCCCGGCTCGGCAACACCCTGTTCACCCGGGGCAGCCGCTTCTACAACTTCCAGGGCTTGCGGCGCTACAAGGAGAAGTTCTCCCCGCGTTGGGAGCCTCGCTATCTGCTCTGCACCAGTCGGCTGGCGTTGCCCAAGACCCTGACCCAGTTGATCTCCCTGATAAGCCGCGGCCCGTTCGGGCTAATGAAGAAATAGGAGTTGGCCATGAGAGCCTTGCTGTTGTTGCTGGTATGTCTTGCGTTTCCGCTGTTCGCCGCTCCCTCATCCAGCGGGGTGAAGGCGGATCTGGGGCTGGTGGAGTTGCCGGTGGCGCAAGCCTCGTCTGCCCCCATGGTGGTGTTTATGAGCGGGGATGGCGGCTGGGCCGCGCTGGACAAGGGGCTCAGCGCCGAGCTGCAGCGCCACGGCATGCCGGTGGTGGGCTGGAGTTCCCTCAGCTACTACTGGAAGAAGAAGACGCCTGAGCAGGCGAGCGCCGATCTGGTGCGGATCTTATCGGATTACCAGTCCCGCTGGGGGCGCCAGCGCTGGCTGCTGGTGGGCTTCTCCTTCGGTGCCGAGATAGTCCCCTTCGTCATCAATCGCCTGCCACAGGCCTATCGCAATAGCCTGGTGGGCGCCGTGATGCTCTCCCCCTCGACCGCGTCGGACTTCGAGATCCACGTCAGCGACATGGTGGTGCACGGCAAGGCGGGCAGCTATCCCACCCTGCCGGAGGTCAAGGCCATCAAGAGCCTGCCGCTGCTCTGCGTGCAGGGGGCGGACGACGACTCCCCGGTGAAGCTCTGTCCGCACCTGCAGCAGCCGAACGTCACCGTGGTGACCCTGCCGGGATCCCACCACTTCGACGACGACTACGGGGTGCTGTACCAAAGCATCGCCGATCGGTTGCCCTGGGCGGGGGATGAGCCGGATCACTGAGCCAGCCTGGACCGCCAGGGGAGGCTGACTGGGCGGGCCATTCAGCTGTAATCAGAATAAAACAACGCCAGTCAATTGACTGGCGTTGTTTTATTCTGTGATACGTCGTCTGATAGCGAGTCAATCGGCCTTAGAGCAGGTCTTCCAGCTGATACTTCTTGAGCAGTTGATCGAAGGTGCCATCGGCCTTGACGCTGTCGATAGCGGCATCGAATTGACCCTTGAGTTTGGCGTCGTTCTTGCGCAGCGCCACCGCCACCCCTTCACCCAGGGTCTTGTCCTGAGTGCCGTTGAACTGGGGGCCGACGAAGGCGAACTGCTTGCCCATCTCCTTGTCGAGGAAGCCGACCTTCAGCTGCACCATGTTGCCGAAGGTGTAATCGGCGCGGCCGGACTGCAGATCCAGCATGGGGGACTGGGCGTTGACGTAGCGCTTGATCTTGGCCACGTCACCGTAGCGGGCGGTGATGAAGTTGTCCTGAGGGGTCCCTTCCTGCACCGCGATCACCTTGCCCTTGAAGTGCGCCTGGTCGTCGGCAAAGGTGGCGGCCTTGTCGCTGCGGCCCACGAAGCGGTTCTGCATCATGTAATAGACCTGGCTGAAGTCCACCTTCTGGCGCCGCTCGTCGGTGATGTTCATGGAGGACATGATGGCGTCGTACTTGCGCACCTGCAGGCCCGGCAGCAGGGCATCCCAGGGCTGGTTGATCACCTCGCATTCGGTCTTCATGGCCGCGCACAGGGCGTAGGCCAGATCGACCTCGAAGCCGCCGAGCTTGCCGCTGCTATCGACCATCTCGAAGGGGGGGTAGGTGGCATCGGTGGCGATCACCAGGGGTTTGGCGGCGGCCTGGCCGGCGGTGGCCAGGGCCACCAGCATCATGGCGGTGTTGAGTTTCATGGTCAGTCCCTTGCAGTTGTGGTGTCTGTGGCGTCATGCCGATGGTCATGCGTTGTGTCGGCTTGCGGTGCCGACGGGTATCTTGCGATGGTTGAGGGCCGGCAACTGGCTGCGCACCCTGCGCTGGGCCGCCAGATCCAGGGTGGCGATGGCCATGCCCTGACCCTCTTCCACCCGGGCCAGCACTCGGCCCCAGGGGTCGATGATCATGCTGTGGCCGAAGGTGTGGCGCCCCCCCGGATGATGACCCCCCTGGGCGGAGGCCAGCACGAAGGCCAGGTTCTCCACCGCCCGGGCCCGCAGCAGCAGCTCCCAATGGGCCAAGCCCGTGGTATGGGTGAAGGCGGCGGGCAGGGCGATGAAGTCGGGAGCGGGATCGAGTCGAAACAGCTCGGGGAAGCGCAAGTCGTAACAGATCCCCAAACGCAGCAGGCCCCAGGGCAGGGGATGGCTCACCACCTGCCGGCCCGGGCTCATGGTCGCGGCCTCGTCATACTGCTCCTGCCCGTTGCAAAAGCCGAACAGGTGCAACTTGTCATAACGGCTGGCGAGTTGCCCTTGGGGATCGATGAGCAGGCTGCTGTTGTGCATCTTGCCGGGCTCTTCGCTTGCGAGCGGCAATGTGCCCGCCAGGATCCAGAGCCCGAGCTCCCGGGCCAGCCCTTGCGCCCATGCCAGCAGGGGATGCGCTTCCACGGGGGCCGCCAGGGCGACCCGCGCCTGCTCATCCTCGGGCATCAGGTAGAAATACTCCGGCAGCAAGGCAAACTCGACCCCTTCGGCCGCGGCCTGGCGCAGCAGCCCCTCGGCCTGGGCCAGGTTGTGGTCAAGCTGGTCCCCGGACACCATCTGCAGGACGGCAACGCGCATTGAATCCATGGTGCCTCCTAGACGCCGCACAGGCGCTCGGCGCCCGCCAGCAGGGTGTCGTCATCCTTGGAGAAGGAGAGGCGGATGACCCGCTGATCCGTGCCGTCGTGATAGAAGGCGGAGACGGGTATGGTGGCGACCCCGTGGTCGCGGATGAGCCGCTGCACGAACAGGCTGTCCGGCTCGTCGCAGATCTGCTCGTAGCTCGCCAGCATAAAGAAGCTGCCCGCCGAGGGGAGCAGGGTAAAGCGGGAGTCCGCCAGGGCCGAGACCAGCAAGTCGCGCTTGCGCTGGTAGAAGGCCGCCAGCCCCTGATAGTGGGCCGGTTGCTGCAACAGGTGGGCGAAGCCGTACTGCATGGGGGTGTCGGCGGCGAACATGGCAAACTGGTGCACCTTGCGGATCTCCTCCATCAGGGGGCGGGGCGCCACGCAGTAGCCCACCCGCCAGCCGGTGACGTGGAAGGTCTTGCCGAAGGAGAAGACGGCGACGGAACGCTCCACCAGCTCCGGATAGCGGATGACGCTCTGGTGCAGGGCGCCATCGAACACCACGTGCTCGTACACCTCGTCCGAGAGGATGACGATGTCGGTGCCACGCACCAGGCGGGCGAGGCGCTCCTGATCCCCTGCCTGCCAGACGGTGCCGGTCGGGTTGTGGGGGGTGTTGAGCACTATCATGCGGGTGCGGGGCGTGATGCGGGCCGCCACCTCGTCCCAGGGGATGGCAAAGCTCGGTGCCTTGAGGGCGATCACCACAGGGGTGGCCCCTTGCAGCTGGATCATGGGGCGATAGCTGTCAAACGCCGGCTCGAACATGATCACCTCGTCCCCGGGGTGCACCAGGGCCGTGATGGCGCAAAACAGGGCCTCGCTGGCGCTGGCGGTGATGGTGATCTCCTCGCCGACATCGTAATGATGGCCGTAGCTGGTGGCTATCTTGGTCGCCAGCTGTTCGCGCAGGGCGGGCAGCCCCGTCATGGGGGCATACTGGTTTTCGCCGGTCAGCATGGCCTCATGGGTGACCCGGATGAGCTCGGGATCGCAGGGGAAACTCGGGGCTCCCTGGGAGAGGTTGATGCTGGGATGGCGGTCGGCCAGATCCCCGATGACGCTGAAGATGGTGGTGCCCACCTGGGGCAGTTTGCTGAGAATGCGGGGGGAGGACATGGCGCCATCACCGATGTGTGTGTGAAAGATGTCCCTTTTTAGCCTCGCGGGCCCTTGCCGGACAACGGATTATTCGGCATGTTATGCATGAGTTTTTCTCAAGCATGGAGCGTTGAATGTTGACCAGCCAGCCCCGTAGCCACTTGCCCCTCTACGGCCTGCAGGTGTTCGAGTGTGCCGCCCGCCATCTGAGTTTCACCCTGGCGGCCGACGAGCTGTGCGTAAGTCAGGGGGCGGTGAGCAAGCAGATAGCCCAGCTGGAGGAGCGGCTCGGCCATCTGCTGTTCGTGCGCGGCACCCGCTGCCTGAGCCTGACCCCGGCCGCCGAGCGGCTGCTGCCCTTCATCGGGGAGGGACTGGCTCGCATGGGGGAGGGGGTCAGCGCCCTGCAAAGCCTGGCCCATGAGCAGGCCATCAGCATCAAGGTGCCCTCCTGCGCCAGTCGCTGGTTGCTGCGACGGTTGCAAGAATTCGACGCAGAGGCGGTCGAAGTGCGTGGCAGCCACAGCCACGGCATCGATTTTTCCCGTGAGCCCTTCGATCTCGCCATCGTCTATCAATCCACCCAGGCCAGATACCCCGGCAGTCGGCCGCTGTTTCGGGAGCGCTTGACCCCCATCTGCGCCCCCGCCTTCGCGGCCAGGCATCGGCTGTTCGAGCGCTCCCTCGAGGAGCTGCCCCAGTTGCCGCTGCTCCATGCCAGCGCGGATCGGCGGGACTGGCGCAACTGGTTTGCCGCCTTCCTCGATACCTCCTGGCAGCCTCAGGGCGGTCAGCTGTTCGATACCCTGGACCTGGCGATGAATGCGGCCTTGCAGGGCTTTGGTCTCTCCCTCGGGGATCCCACCATAGTGGCGGAGGAGCTCGGCAGCGGCTTGCTGGTAGCACCCTTTGCCCCCGTGCTCAGCACGGAGCATGAGTATGCCCTGCTCGCCCGTCCCGACAGCCAGCGCCCCGGTGTGGCCCGGGTCTGCCACTGGTTGCAGGACAGCCCTCCACATCCCTGATCCCTCTCTTTACTGCTGGCAGGGACCACGCTGCATCAGATTATCGATAGGTGAGGCGTTGATTAATCCGTTTGGGGCCATCAGGCAAGATAGGGTATCGCCTATCCCTGTTAGCCGGTAGCGAGGGGATGGTTGAAGCGGGGAATATGGTTGAGCCCGGAGGGTAAAAGAGGTCACGAGGTGATGATGACGGGCCCGACCAGGATCGGGCCCGTTGCATTATCAGAGGGCGGCCATGGCCTCGCGCACCAGGGCGCCTATCTTGTCCCACTCCTGCCGATCGATGAGATCGCCCGGCACCATCCAGGTGCCGCCACAGGCGAACACCGAGCCTTGGGCGAGATAGTCCATCACATTGCTCGGGCTGACGCCGCCGGTCGGCATGAAGCGGACCGGGTAGACGGCGCTCATGGCCTTGAGCATGGGCAGGCCGCCGGAGGGCTCGGCCGGGAAGAATTTGAGGGTGCGAAGGCCCAGCTCCATCGCCTGCTCGACCAGGCTGGGGTTGTTGACCCCGGGGATCATCAGCACACCGCGCGCCTGGCAATACTGGACGATGCGCGGGTTGAGGCCGGGGCTCACGATGAAGTCCACACCGGCGTCGATGGCTTGATCCACCTGGGCCGTGGTGAGCACTGTGCCGGCCCCGATGATCATCTCGGGGAAGGCGGCGCGCATCTGACGAATGGCATCGGCGGCGGCAGGGGTACGGAAGGTGATCTCCGCGCTCGGCATGCCGTTGTCCATCAGGGCACGGCCCAGGGCCACGGCGTCATCTGCGTTCTTGATGGCGATGACGGGGATGATCTTCAGGGTCGACAGTTTTTCAAGCAATGCTGACATGGAATGTCTCACAGGGTAGGGGTAGTTGCTGGCATCGCCAGGTGAGGAATGATGGCCCCGCGATGCTGAATGACGGTGCTGGCCAGCTGGTGGGCATAGCGGGCCGCCTCGCTTGTCGAGGCCTTGGCCAGTCGCTTGGCGAGGTACCCGGCACTGAAGGAGTCGCCGGCTGCCGTGGTGTCGATCACCTGATCCTTCGCCAGTTGCACGGCCGGTATTTCGTCACGCTTATCGCTCTGTACGATGAGGCAGGGCTCGGCCCCGCGCTTGAGGACGATTTCAGCGACGCCGAGTGCTCGGGTACGTGTCAGCGTCTGTTCAACCTGAGTGTCTCCCCACAAGGCAAATTCGTCGTCCAGGGTCAGGAAGGCGATGTCGGTCAGGGCCAGCATGGCGCTATAGATCTGTTGTGCAGCCTCTTTGCTTTCCCACAGCCCTGGTCGGAAGTTGTTGTCAAAGGCGATCTTCACCCCCTTGACCCGACACAAGGCCAGTTGCTGCAGCAGGTTGGCCCGATCGGCGGGGGGGAGGATGGCGAGGCTGATGCCGCTCAAGTAGAGCCAGTCAAAGCGCTGCAACTGCTGGCAGATAGACCCGGCGTCCTCTCCCTGCAACCAGTAGCGGGCCGCCGCATCGTTGCGCCAATAGTGGAAGGTACGCTCCCCCTGCTCGTCGGTTTCGATGAGATAGAGGCCGGGCAGTTTGTGCTCGAGACGCTGTACCAGCTCGATGTGTACCCCTTCCTGCTGCCACTGGGTCAGCATGGCGTCGCTCATGGTGTCGGTGCCGAGGGCAGTGACATAGGAGACGGCCAGCTCGGGGTTGGTACGCGTCAGGTAGATGGCGGTGTTGAGGGTGTCTCCTCCAAAATGACGCACTATGCCCGCCTTGCTCTCGGATAGTTCGATCATGCACTCGCCAATGATGGCAATCTTGGTCGGCATATGCCCTCCCGTGTTGATGACACCGTCATTATATTTAATGATTTATCATCATCAAATAAAATGAAACATTATTTCATAAATATGTGATGCGACCCGTTGATGGGTCTGGCCGTATGTTCTTGATGCCAGGGGGCACTGCATGGGCAGCCGTGCCGCTCGGTTGCAAGGGGAGTGGAGTCGGTCAGCCTGGTCTGTGACCCCATCTGCAATAGACGAGGGCGATGGTGTTGTCCCATCCCTGAAACGCACCCATGGCTATGATTGGGCTTGCGTTTCAAATACACTAAAACGATGGAGCTTATAAGGAGAACCCTATGTCAGTGGTAGATACCTCGCCAGATTCCGTTTCATCGGTCCTGAAAGTTTTCGGCATCCTGCAGGCGCTGGGCGAGCAGAAAGAGATCGGCGTGACCGAGTTGTCCCAGCGGATCATGATGTCCAAGAGCACCGTCTATCGCTTCCTGCAGACGATGAAGACGCTGGGCTACGTCAACCAGGAGGGGGAAACCGACAAATACACCCTGAGTCTGAAGTTGTTCGAACTCGGTGGCAAGGCGCTGGAGCATCAGGATCTGATCCAGATAGCGGATGTCGAGATGTACCAGCTGGGCAAGCTGACCAAGGAGACCCTGCATCTGGGGGCGCTCGACGAAGACAGCATCGTCTATCTGCACAAGATTGACTCCGAGTACAACCTGCGGATGTATTCGCGCATTGGTCGTCGCCGCCCTCTCTACAGTACCGGGCTTGGCAAGGTGATGATGGCCTGGTTGCCGGAAGAGGAAGTGCGCAGCATGCTGGCCAAGGTGACGTTCGAGCGCTTCACCGAGCACACCCTGAGCAATGTCGATGAAGTGCTGGCTGAACTGGTGCAGGTGCGTGAGCAAGGTTATGCCGAAGACAATGAAGAGATGGAGCCGGGCCTGCGCTGCTTCGCCGTGCCCATCTACAGCCGGATGGGGCGCATCATCGCGGGGCTCTCCCTGTCGCTGCCCCTGGTGCGCTTCAGTGAAGAGAACAAGGGTGAGCTGGTGGGCTTGTTGCATCAGGCCGCGGCTCGCATCTCGGCCGGGCTTGGTTTTCACGACTACCCTTTTACCCCGCGCTGAGGCTTCCAGGTTTTGTGGTAGTTCATAGTCATATCGGCTGATTTATCAGCACAATATA
This sequence comes from Aeromonas sp. MR16, assembly GCF_022549315.1. NCBI lineage: Bacteria > Pseudomonadati > Pseudomonadota > Gammaproteobacteria > Aeromonadales > Aeromonadaceae > Aeromonas > Aeromonas sp. MR16. The sequence goes on from NZ_JAKZFK010000001.1 coordinate 165,384, forward strand.
TGGCCTGAGGCCGGTGAGCACGCTGTTTGATGACGGCAATGCCACCGGCTTTTTTATTGCTGATTTAGCTTAATTGTCGCGCTGCTGCACCTCGCGCCCGATGCAGGGTCAAGATGGTGCGGCCGTTGACGATCAAAAAACTGCCTTCCAGCAAGATCCCCCCCATCGACCCCGCCCAGAGGTTGTGCGTCAGCCAGCAGAGGGTGCTGCTCAGCATGCACAGGCGCAGCGCAAGACCTTCCAGCCGAAACAGGGCATAGGTGCTCAGGGTGGTCCCGATCAGGGTCAGCACCTGGATCGGGTGCGCCACCTGCGGCATGACCAGCAGCCAGGCCATCCCCAGGAAAAACAGCATCACCCCCAGGCCGCGATAGTAACCGGAGACCCAGGTCCTCACCGCACAGAGCAGGCAGTTGATGGCGGCGGCCGTGGCGCCAAGCAGCATGAAATGCAGGGCCATTAGCACGCCGTTGAGGGTCAGGTGCAGTCGCAGCTTCCCGTCCTGGCGTTGCAGGAAGGCGGTGACACCGATGGCGCAGGCCAGCAGGCCAAGCAGTTGGGCTAACCAGGGGGCATCGAGCAGCATGAGGCGGTTTCCGTGACGATAAATGATAAAAGGCGCCTGATGGCGCCTTTCTTATGGGAGGAGCTGTTAGCGGGCCAGCCAACCACCGTCGACGGCGATGGTGTAGCCGTTGATGTAGTCGGAAGCGGCGGAGGCCAGGAACACCACTGGGCCCATCATGTCATCCGGCACGCCCCAGCGACCGGCCGGGATCCGCTCCAGGATGGCGGCGTTGCGATCTTCATCGGCGCGCAGGGCAGTGGTGTTGTTGGTGGCCATGTAACCGGGGGCGATGGCGTTGACATTGATGCCCTGGCTGGCCCATTCGTTGGCCAGCAGACGGGTGATCCCCATGACGGCACTCTTGGAGGCGGTATAAGAGGGCACCCGGATCCCGCCCTGATAGGAGAGCATGGAGGCGATGTTGACTATCTTGCCGCCCTGGCCCTGGGCGATGAACTGTTTGGCGACCGCCTGGGACATGAAGAAGACACTCTTGATGTTGATGTTCATCACATCGTCCCAGTCTTTCTCACTGAAGTTGATGGCATCGTCGCGGCGGATGATGCCAGCGTTGTTGACCAGGACATCGACGCGACCGAACTGGGAGACCGCCTGATCCACCAGGGCGGGCAGGGTATCCACCTTGCTGACATCGGCCTTGAGGCTCAGGAATTGGCGACCGAGCGCTTCAACTTTGGCGATGGTCTCTGTGGGCTCGACGATGTTGATGCCCACGATGTCACAGCCGGCTTCGGCCAGACCCAGTGCCATGCCTTGGCCCAGGCCGGTGTCACAACCGGTCACGATGGCAACCTTACCCTTCAAGTCGAATGCGTTGAGAATCATCTTGTTTCCTCTGCTGCCACCCGAAGTGGCAGATGTAAATGGGGGAAAATACGGGCAGTGCAGACTGCCCGGCACAGAATGGGAATTAGCGCAGATCCTTGACGGCCACATGATCCATGTCGCCGAACACCTGGTTCTCACCGACCATGCCCCAGATGAAGGTGTAGGCCTGGGTACCGACACCGGCGTGGATAGACCAACTCGGGGAGATGACGGCTTGCTCGTTGTGAACCAGCAGATGACGGGTCTCGTCCGGCTTGCCCATCATGTGGAACACGGCGGCATCGTCTTTCATGTTGAAGTAGAAGTAGACCTCCATGCGACGCTCGTGGGTGTGGCAGGGCATGGTGTTCCACAGGCTGCCTTCCTCCAGTTGGGTCATGCCCATCACCAGCTGGCAGGTCGGCAGCACGTCCGGCACCAGGTACTTGTAGATGGTGCGGCGGTTGCTGGTGGCGGCATCGCCGAGGGTGCTCGGAGACGCCTGCGCCTGGGTGACCTTGCGGGTCGGGAAGCTCACGTGGGCCGGGGCGCTGTTGTAGTAGAACTTGGCGGGTTGCGAGGCATCGATGCTGGCGAAGCTCAGCTCACGGGCACCTTGTCCCACATAGAGCGCCTCGGCGTTGCCGATCTCGAAGGGGGTGCCATCGATCATCACCACACCGGGGCCGCCGATGTTGATGAGACCGAGCTCGCGGCGCTCGAGGAAGTAGCTGACACCGAAAGTCTTGCCCAGCGCATCCGAAAAACCGAGGGTGCCGCGCACCGGCATGATGCCACCGAACACGATGCGGTCGATGTGGCTGTAGGTCATGGTCAGCCGATCGGCACAGAAGATCTCTTCCACCAGGAATTCACGGCGCAGGCCCTGAGTGTCCAGCTGTTTGGCATGATCGCTGTGAATGCTTTGACGAATTTGCATGGTTAACCTCAATGAGCGTCCGCACGTGTTGGCAGGCGCGTTGTCTGTAATGGAAACAATCCTATCAAAGAAAAATAAAAATCAAAACAGCGTTTTGTATTTTTGTTTTTGTGAGATTAAAATATGCATCACGGTGTGCCCAGGGTGGTTCGCCGTCGCTTGTCCCTGGTGGCTATTGTCCGACGGGGAGCTCAGGCGCCACAGGACGTTTATTGCCAATCTCACTCAACAACGGGTTTACAAATGAAGACGTGTGTTACCTCCAATCGACTGATCTTGCTGGCCGGCGTGGCCACGCTGAGCCTGGTATTGTTTGCCTTTGATACCGCTTCTCTCGGGCTCTGTGCGGCATTTCTGACCACGGGATCCTTCTCGCTGCAGGTGTTCGATATCCTCAAGACGCGGGAAACCAAGGCTATTTCCACCAAGATGTACCTGGTATTCATCAGTGGATTGGCGCTGTGGCTGACCTATGGTCTGAAGTCGGGCGACACGCCCCTGATCATGGCCAATGGCATCACCCTGCTGCTGGCCAGTGCCGTGATGTTGCTGAAATGGCGCAATGAGCGGGTCTGAGCCGGGGAAGGTTTCCTCTTTCCCCATCAGCGGCGCCTCGGGCGCCGCTTCTTTTTTCAGGCTTTCGAGCTGATTTGCGACTCAGCGACTCAGCTCACGTAAATAGGCCACACTCTCCTGCAGCTCGTCACCCGTCAGCTCCTCGACGATGATCGGGATATGACTCAGTTTGAAGCTGTCCAGCATGGCCAATACCTCCGCATAATCGATCAGGCCCTTGTCCAGGCCCACCGATACCTTGTCACGCCCTCGCAAGATGAAGTTCTTGAAATGGAACAACTGTATCCGCTCGCCGTGGGTGTGCAAAAAGCCCTTGAGGAGGGTGCGCCAGTCGGCGGCATTGTCGGCATCCAGCAGGTTGGCAAGGTCGAGGGTGACCGAGAAACGATCTCCCAGCCGATGGTTGAGTCGCGCCAGGCTATCGGCATCGTGGATGACGTGATCCCGCACGGCTTCCACCAGAAAGTCGCGACTCGCTTGCTCCAGATCGGGCTTGAGCTGCGCCAATGTCTGTTCCGCCTTGTTGAAGGCGGCAAGGCTGTGGTTGTCCGGGTGGAAGGTCCACTCATCATCGTTCAGAGAGCCGGTTTCACTGCCGATCAGCCTGATGCCACAACGCGTTCCCAAGTCAATGTTGAAGCGAGCCCGCTCCAGCTCACAAGCCAGAAAAGCGGCGTTCGAATGAACGGGATTGAAGTAGCTGGCCAGCAGGAAGATGGGCAGGCCAGCCTGCTGGAGATGCTGGATATGGGCGGCCAGAGTGTCGAGATCGCGGGCCTGATAGGCCTCTGGCCAGCTCTTGTGGATAGCCAGTTGCAGGCCGTCGATACCCGCCTCACGGGCTTGCACCACCAGTTCTTCCGGGGTTTGCCCCCTGAAGTCATGAGCGCGGGCACCTATCTTCAATGTGTGCATAAATACTCCTTGGGGAGCCAGGAGAAGCGAATGGCAACCGCACTGTCGGCGGCCTCTCACTGCCTGGAATAGAACGTCATTGTTCACCCCTGCCACGAGGTCAAGCCACCGGGACCGGGGTTCAAAAGATCTGTGTATCCTTCTGACGCAAGCGGCCATGCCACCCCGACAAGGGATTGGCATGGCCATTCTTTGGTTTGTCAGGTCAATATCAGGCTGCCGGCAACGGGGTTTCCTGTGCCGACAGTGCGGCCCGTTCCTTGTTGACCTCTTGCTCGAAATACTCGCGAACCAGAGGCGCTGACAGGCCGACCACTACCTGCAAGTTCTTGCCCGTGCGCATCACCCCAAGGGCGCCAGCCTGCTTGAGGGCCTTGTCATCCTGCACTAGGGCCTGATCCTTCACGACCAGGCGCAGACGGGTCTGACAGTTGCCTATGGTGTCGATGTTGGTGCAGCCACCTACGCTGCGCAGGATGGCGGCGGCCCTGAGGCGATCCGGTTCCTGGCCAGCCACACCCTTGCCAGCCTGTTTGTCGCGGTAATCCTGTTTGGAGTAGAGGCGTACGTCATCTTCCTCTTCATCATCGCCACGTCCCGGGGTCAGGAAGTTGAACTTCAGGATGAGGTAGCGGAACACGAAGAAGTTGAGGGCGGCAAAGCCCAAGCCCAAGGCCAGGTGGATCCAGATCAGGTGCGTGTGGTTCTTCGCATAGAAGACCCAGTTGAACAGGATGATGTCGTTCAGACCACCGCCCATGAAGCCGACGACACCGGACAGATAGAGCGCCACGCACAGGGTCGCGCCGATGAGGGCGTTGACCAGGTAGAGCACGGGGGCCACGAAGAGGTAGGTAAACTCGATGGGTTCGGTGATACCGACGGCCATGGCGGTGATGATGGCCGGGATCACCAGGGCGGCGATCTTGCGTTTCATCTTCTTCTTGGCGGTGGCATAGATGGCCAAACCGGCGCCCAGGGAGCAGAACACGCTGATGTTGCCGTACAGGGAGTAACCGGCAGCCGGGAACTGTTCAACCAGAGGCACGGTGGAGGCCGCATAGGTGGAGACGTTCTCGATCCAGTGGGTGTAGAGGCCACCGTCGACCACGGCCGGGCCGAAGAAGAAGGGGAAGTAGACGAAACGGTGCAGACCGGTCGGCACCAGGATCCGTTCCACGAAGGCGAGCATCCACATACCGAAGGCATCGGCTTCGACATAGAAGCCCTGCATGGCATTGATCCCGACCTGTACCTTCGGCCACATCAGGCAGGTCAGATACGCCATGGGCAGCATGGTGCAGAAGGCGATGATGAACACCAGACTCATGCCCTGGAAGATGGAGAGGTAGTCAGGCAATCTCTTCTCGAAGAAGCGATTGTGGATCCAGGTCACCACGCCACCGATGATGAGGGAGAAGATGATGCTGGTATCCAGCGTCTTGACTCCCCCCACCAGTGCCAGGCCGCTTGAGCCACCGACTTCCTGATTGAAGTCGACCCCAAACTCGGGCCCCCAGAAGGTGAGCATGCTGTTGGTGAAGTAGTTGTATGCCATGTAGGCAAAGAAGGCGACCAGAGCGGCGCGCCCTTGTGCCGATTTTGCCAGACCCACCGGCAATGCCATGCAGAACAGCAGCGGGAAGTTCTTGAAGATGGTCCAACCGCCGGACTTGATGACGGTCATCACCTTGAAGAAGTTGGAGTCGGGATGGGCCAGATCGCCCATGATATCGGGCATGGTGAGCAGGCCGGTGAAGGCGAGCAACAAGCCGGTGAAGGGCAGGAAGGCGATGGGGACCGCCATGGCACCGCCAAAAGTCTGGAAGGCCCCCATAAAGTTCCGTTTGGACATTGATTTTTTTCTCCGAGTAATTACAACACTAAAACTGTTAGGCCAACCACTGGCCCTGCTCCAGCTCGAGCAGCAGCAACATCGTCAACGCCTGGGCATAGGGCACGGGCGCCATGGCAATGTCGCAGTAGTACTGATGATCGTGGCCAATCATGGTTCCCTTGGAGGCTTCAAGGACGATGCCGCCCTCATCGATGCGCTGCCATACCGCCCGGGCCGCCCGCAGGGCTGGCTCAATCACGCTCTCATCGAGCAGACCCAGACGGACGCCGCGCAGCATGCCGTAGGCGATCCCCGCCGTGGCGGAGGACTCTTGCGGTGAGTCGGGATCGTCGAGCACCGTGTGCCACATGCCGTTGTCGGCCTGCAGCTCACACAGGGAGCGCACCTGGCGCGCCACGACTTGGGTGAGGAAGCGCCTCGTACCGGCATCCAGATGTTCCCCCATCAGATCGATGAACTCGGGGATGGCGACGGTGATCCAGGCGTTACCCCTGGCCCAGAAAGCCTCGGCGAAATGATGCCGACCGAGGTAAGTCCAGCCGTGATACCAGAGGCCGCTTTTGGGCTCGCTCAGGTAGCGGGTGTGCAGCAGAAACTGATAGACGGCTTCGTCGATCAAGTCTTGCCGCTCCAGCACTCTCCCGGCGGTACCGAGGAACAGACAGGTCATGAAGAGGGTGTCGTCCCAGAGCTGGCCGGTATTGGGTTGCTCCTTGACCACGTGCTGGAAGCCGCCTTCTTCGGTTCTGGGCAGGTTGGCGAGGAGATCGTCGGCCCAGTGACTGACTGCTTCACGCAGATCGGCGCGGCCGCTGTGGCCCGCCAGCAGTGCCAGGGTGATCATGGGCGCCGTGGTGTTGATCTGCATGGCAGGCAACCCCTTGGTGATCTGCCCTTCGTACCAGGCCAGCAGGGAGGCTTGCAGCTCGGCGTCGCCCTTGTGCTCGGCATAGCGCCAGAAGCCGTAGAGACCGACGCCGACCTCCCATTCCCACTGCTCGAACTGGATGGACAGACCCTGGCTGGCGGTCAGCTCCCCCATACCTTTCAACTGGCAGAAGCCATGGACCACCCGCTCCAGGGTGGGGATCAGTGCGTGTGGTTTCATTGTGCCTCTCCACGGTAGATCACGATGGGGTCAGATCCCGCCTCGGCGGGGAAGACGTGCGAGACGCCATTGACCAGGCAGTCACCCTGCCAGCTCAGGCGCATCAGTTCCTCTTGCGCCGTGCTGGCGATGGCGGTCTCACCCTCCATCAGACGTACCTCGAGGGTCGCCATGCGCTGACAGAAGGCGGCGAAGGCTGTCTCATCTCCGTGGCCGATCTCGATATACCAGGCCACCTGACGGGCGTAGGCGCGAACCTCGCAGCCCGCCGTCATGCCCTCGGTCACCGCCTGTAGCGGTGCCGAGCAGCCGATGGCGGCGAAGGCATTCCCCGCCCGCACTACACGGCTGTGGGGGGTGGTGATCACCCGATCGAAGGCCTCGGCCGGCAGATAGAGGTGGGTCCAGGGGAAGGGCTCGTCCTCGGCCAGTTGATAAAGCTGCAGGACACGGTTTTCCACCTGCATCACCCGCGGCAACACGCCATTGCCGGACCAGTAGGAGGGGCGTTTCTCGCCGCCGGGCTCGGCCTCGCCCGGGTGGTTGACCCAGAGCTTGGCGTCATGGCTGGAGGCGAACTGCAGATCCACCAGATGCTGCTGGTGGCCCCGCTGGCCGCTGTGGTGATCGACGCAGCTGGAGAGGCTGACGCCCGGCTCCTTCCAGACGACGATCTTGCCGCCGCCGCACTGGTAATGGGCCGACAGCGAGCCTTGGTGCAGGGTTGCGTAACCATCGGCCTCGACCGGCGGTTGGTAATCGCTGGCGCAGAACAGCGGCAGTGAGGCGCATTTGCGGTTATACCAGCCACCGCCCCAGGCGACGTTGCCGTAGGCCGACAGCTCGGTGAGCACACCCGCCAGCAGCTCTTTTTCGTAGACCCGGCCCATGGTGCCGGTGGCGATGCCCGCCTGGTAGTGCAGGGCACTCAGCCGCATCAGCCGATCGATCAGTCCTTTGGCGCGCTCGCGCACCCAGGCATCGTCCGCCAGCTGATAGAGGGCAAACAGACCTATGTAGTCGACCGGGTAGTAGGGGGCCGAATTCCACTCGACGAAGCCGTGCTCCTCGATGGCATCGAACCACAGACCCAGGCGCTGGGCAGCCAGGGCACGCTGCTGCTCGCCCTTGCGACCGGAGGCCAGGAACAGCTCATTCGGGAACATCTGGCCAGCCAGATACTGGGCTGCGTGGAAGCAGAGGGTGTGGTTCTCGCTCCAGAACCACATCACGTCGTTGCCCGGCTCATCCAGCCAGTAGCGGTAGCCGAGTATGGTAGAACGCACTCGCCGCCACAGGGTGGCCGGGAAGTGCTCACCCTCGTGCTGGCACCAGATCCAGAGCAGCGGCACCAGGGAGAAGTCGGAGCAATCCTCGCGGGCGCTGATCCGTTTCAGGGTATCGAGCAGCAGTTGCTCCGCGTCGGCCGTGATCTCGCCGCAGTGCAGCATGGCCAGCAGGCGGGCGGTTCTATCCATACCGTGTTGCGCGGTATAACGCAGGGCCTGCTGCTTGCGCGCTGGCAGGCTAGCCTCGGTCCCGGCCGCGCAGGGTTCGGCCATGAGGTTGACGCCGAAGCTGCGGTTGAGGCTGACACCGTCGCAGCTCAGGGTCAGGACTATCTGGTAGTGAGCGGGGCCAATCTCGGCGGGGAGGGTCAGGGTCAACGCCTGGCTGTTCGCCGCGAGTTCACCGAAGTCGACCCGGCGGGGCCTGAAGTTGTCGTTGCCCATGCCATGGATCTCGCCATGCAGGCGGACAGTACGGGCAGGGGAGGCGTCACCGAGGCGGATCCGCACCTGATTGTGCCAGGCCGCGAGCTCGGGGCGCATGCTGGCGGCCAAGCGGGTCAGGTCGTCGAGTACGGGAGCGGCTATGCCGGGCAGGGAGACACCCAGCGACACCTTACCCTGGTAGACGAGCTGCAGGGCAAAGATGGTATCGCGCTCGAACAGCTCCTCCAGGTGGATCCGCAGGTTGTTTTTTCCCGCCCGCAGCGGCAACGCCACATCGAGGCTCTGCATCTTGTTGCGGGTGAAGGGGGTAAATCTGGCAACGGCCACGCCGTCACACCAGAGGCGGGCGCCGCCACAGGTCGACAGCCGGAATGGATAGGTGCCTGCCTCATCGGCGTGCAACTCCACCTCCAGCCAACGCTGTACATGAAACGGCAGGCGATTGAAGGAGGAGAAGGAGACGACATCCCCCTCGCCAGTGAAGCTGACCTGGGTCAGTGGCAGGATCTGTGCCGGATCCACTGTCCGCTCGGCCATCTGCTGGCGGAAGATCTGCCGACAGAAGGCATCCTCTTTCGGCCCCCCGCCGTTCTGGAACCGATAGTCCATGGTCATGTCCATGGTTTCTCCGGTGAAGAACTCGGCGAATCGCTCCTCACGGGGAGCTGAGACACAAAAACGCGTGAGTGCCGAATTTGGCTCGAGCACCCAACTTCCAAGCTTCATACAACACTCCTTGAAGCTATTGACACCCATGAGGTGCTATTTATATTGATGACGCGGTAATCCCTCCGCTATTAACGGGGGATCACCGGTCACCTTGAACAGGCAAGGATTATGTCAGGCGACGGTGAGTCTCATCTTCGTGGGATGATATTCATTGCCCCTTTGACATATCCTTTTACTACTCGTTCAGCGGCTCATCTCGAACTGTGAGGTGAATAACAAGTTGAGATACTGCCTCCCAGGATCTTTTCTGAACCCAGGCATAACGACGAATAACAGCCGATAACGGGGTGAGGCCAAGTCAATATCGGATAAACCGGCATCCTGTGATCCACTGCACGTATTCAATAAACGCCAGGCGGGGCTTCGAATAAACAGGATTCATTAAATGCCTGCTTGTGCTTGCCTCGCGGAATTTATTTTTTGCGATGACGGCGGTCACCATTCCATGAATATCTGGCCCTAATGACTCTTTATGCCGGATTGCATGCGACGAGCGTCAATCCTTCCTGAACGAGCCGACCCTGCTTAGAAGATGTACTCAACCCCGACACGCCAGCGCCACTGCCAATCGTTGGGGTAGGGGCTGTCATCGGTCGGATCGTTGTAGGAGACATAACCAATCTCGGTAAACGGACGCCAGTTCTTGTTAATAGGGACGCGGATGGTGACGTTATTCAGATAGGAATAGTCTTCACCATTGAAATCAGGGTAGTCGAGCTTCTTATATTCGAAGTCGTAGGCGATGGACCAGTTCTCCGCGTTATAGCCGAGATAATAATTCAACTGGAAATAGTGACCATTTTCCTTGTTCATTTCGTCAACATAATTACGCTGACCCACCCGGAAACGCGCGGCAGTATAGAAGTTCTCGTTTATCCAATAAGTTGGCTTGAAATGAACACGCAGATCTTGCACGTCATCCGTGATCTCGGTATTGAATCCAGCCTCCCACCACCATTTATCGCTGGGCTTGGCAAGGTAGCTCAAATCATATTCTGTTCCCGTGGTGTGGAGTTCATCGAATGCCCCTTCTCCCTCACCCCCGCTGGTAAATTTGGACTCTACGCCAAAGCCCCAGCCATTATCGAAACGATGTGATACTACCAGGCGATCGCTCTGTTGATCCTGCTTCTCCAGAAACTCGTGGCGATAATTGAGGCTCCATGCATTGGCATTCATGCTGGTGAGCGCCGAGCAGGCGGCAATGGCGGCACATGCAAATTTTAACTTCATACCTTTCGATCAATCCTATGAAACGGCGGCTAATGGTGGTCCAAGTCAGATAGCGCGCTGCATGGCTACCAATCCAGGCTGGACTCATTGAGGTCGTAGTTGAACACCAAGTCGCGACAGTGGTGATGAAGTGCAGGGACGCTACCGGTTTGAGGTGCGTATGAGCACATTTCATTCTGCGAATCTTGATTTTCAAAACAACGGTTCAAATATAATGTTTTTGGCGTTTCATTTGCAATGATAGTGGCAGGATGACATATGAAAAATGAGACCTTCGTCTACATAAAATGAAATGGCGTTTCTTTTTGTGTTCAATGGGGTCTTCTATGGCATCTGTGCGACCGCAAAGCATGGGAAAGGGCCTGGGCGTCGAACGTCTGCCAACAAGAGGCCCAAGGTGGCCTCCGTTGTCCATGGCGAGAGGATGAGGCTGCCGCCAATGGCATCCTGGATTGGGATCAGGGGGTTAATTTCAGAGGGCTAGCTGAGGTGTTGCTGCCCGCAAGGATTCGTGTCAAGGGGGCGAACGTTGGGTCAGGGAAATGTTGCTGGGATGGGGGAGGGTTGCAAGCGCAGTGCGAGAGGTGATCCGGGGGGGCGTTGTAACGGGGGCGCTTGTCTGCCCCCGTTACATTCTGTGGTTATGTTACTGGTAGACAGTCACAGACTCACGGCCAAGCAGTCGGTCATAGATGGCGGCCAGCATCAGTCCCAGCAGGGAGGGCAGCAACCAGGCGAGGCCTTGCTCTGCCAGCGGCAAATGCAGGCTCCACTCGGGCAGCATGCCGGCCAGTGCCGAGCCCTTGATGCCGTCGATCATGCCAAACAGCAGGCTGATCAGCATGGTCGGGATGACGATGCGAGAGGCATTGTTCCACCAGCGCAGGGTGAAGCTCAGCAGCACCAGCACGATGCAAGGGGGGTAGATGGCCGTCAGCACCGGGATGGAGAGCTGGATCAGGTGGCTCAGCCCCAGGTTGGAGACCAGGGTGGAGAAGCCCCCGAGCACAAACACCAGAGTGCGATACGAGAACGGCAGGTGGCGGGAGAAAAACTCCGCGCAGGCACAGGTCAGGCCAACCGCGGTGACCATGCAGGCGATGAAGATAAGCAGGGCCAGGAAGGCGCTGCCCATGCCGCCGAAAGTGTGCTGCACATAGGCATGCAGGATCTCGGCGCCATTCTGGGCATTGGGCACCAGCTCACCACTGCTGGCACCCAGCTTGAACAGGCCCAGATACACCAGGGTCAGGCCCACGCCGGCGATGAGACCGGCCAGTATGGTATAGCGGGTCAGCAATTTGGCGCTGTCGACGCCCCGCGAGCGGGCTGCGTTGACGATGACGATGCCGAACACCATGGCCCCCAGGGTATCCATGGTCAGGTAGCCGTTGACGAAACCGTTGGAGAGGGGGAGTTGCTGGTAGGCCTCGGTGGCGGGGATGGTGCCACCCGCGGGCCAGAGCAGCGCGGCAAGGCCGAGTACCGACAACGCCAGGATCTTCATCGGTGCCAGCACATGACCGACCGTGTCCAGCAGCCGTCCCGGGTAGAGGGAGATGCCGATCACCAGGGAGAAGTAGACGACGCTGTAGATGAGCAACGGGGTCGCATCGCTGCCAAAGAAGGGGGCCAGACCCACTTCATAGGAGACGGTTGCGGTGCGCGGCGTGGCAAACAGCGGGCCGACGGCCAGGTAGCAGACGGTGGCCAGCAGCACACCGGCCCGCTTGCCGATGGGCAGGCTGAGGGCGTCTATGCCGCCGCCGACCCGCGCCAGCGCGATCACGGTCAAGACGGGTAGCCCGACCGCCGTCAGCAGGAAGCCCAGCGCGGCGGTCCAGACTTGTTCACCGGCCTGCAAACCGACCATGGGGGGGAAGATGATGTTGCCTGCGCCGACGAAGAGCGCAAAGGTCATAAATCCCAAGGCGACGATATCTTTGGGTGCTAATTGTTGTTTCATTGGTGTGTCATACCTGTCTGAAAGTGCTGCTGCCGTCAAAAAAACTGTAGCAATCTGTGTCTGCGGAATAATCATCCTGAGAAATCAGGGGAAAATATTTATTGGTTTTATATCGCTCGCCGTGGCGGCGGGTGGCAAGTAAATCGATTATCGCGTGGCAAGGCAAGTGCCATGGATTAATCAAAAATATTTCACTGGGTAATAAATTAAACAAAGAGAATGATGCTGGTTTTTCATAAAACCTCAATCTTATAGACTGCCACAAGAGGGCCTCTTCTGGGGTGCTCTGCCTCGCTATTCAGCTGCTATGAAACCATCCTGCGGGATTATCGTCTGAATCCTGCAGAGAGGGAGTACCCGCGGGAGTGAACAATCGGAGACATCTGGCAGCTTGCGTCAGCCTGCAGGCGAATCACGGTGGAAAGTCTGAGGGCAGATGTCTGCACAATCGGGAAGGACTGCGAGTCTTGGGGTGAAAAACCACTCAGGCTGTGGAGGCCGGAGACTCAGCACTGGCACGCCTTGGCGCTGGGTTGCTCTTGCCGATCACGGGCAAGTTGTCGCGGCGATGTGCGATCTGGCCACCAAGCGATCGGCAGATTTCAGGGACGCTCGCATTTTTATGGTTTTTTTTCCGGTACTGAGAAATGGGGTCAAACTGCCTATTCCTGGGGGAGATTTGGCTCTTGGGAGGCAGAAAATACGCCTCGGGTCGAGGCATTGCATGAGTCATTACCGGGGAGATGGTCGGGCACTTTACTTTTGACAATAACTGTATAAAAATACAGTTATAAATCATGGAGAGCTATCCTATGCGCCTGGAAATCATCATCGACAAGAAACATCAGATCCCCACTTCAACCATGGAGGCGCTGCGGCAGGAGTTGCTCAAGCAATTGGGCGAGCCGTTCCCCGACTTGCATGTGCGGGTCGCGCCGGGCAGCGCCATGGCGCTGACGGTCAGCCGCGCCAGCAAGGAAGACAGGGAGCGGGCGGAGGCCATGGTGCAGGAGGTGTGGGAGAATTCCGACAGCTGGATGCCCGAGGCGGAAAACGCCGACGCCTGAACGGGATAGTCGTGGTAGATGACAGTGTCTGCACAGGATGTGCGGTGCTACCCGGATCAAACAAAACGCAGCCAGGGGCTGCGTTTTTTGTTGGTGGCGTGGTCGGTGTCAGTGGGTGAAGGAATGGCTCGGCAACGCCGCCGGCTCGTTCAGAGCCCGGCCCACTGTTTGAGACTGTCTTGTTGCACCCGCTGGTTGGCCTGGGCGATGTCGCCGTTGCTGCGCAGGGCCTTGATGGCGATGGGCAGGGCGGTGCGTACCTCGTCGGCGCTCATGCCCGCATGCAGAGCCGGGTGATAGGCGAGCTTGAGCAGCACGTAATCGAGCCCGGTCGGGAAACGGTCGACGCTGTGGTCGTTGAAGATGGAGGGAAACACCTTGTCCGAGTCGTTGGGCAAGCCCATGATCTGGGTGAGCTCCTCCACCACGCAGTCCAGGAAGCGCCCCTTGTCACGGCTGTAATCCACCGGAATGATGACGGTGGCGCGGGTGATTTCATAGGCGGCATTGGTGGCAAAGTTGGCCAGGCAGATCCCCTCCTTGAGGGCGATCTTGACCGAGCCATCCTGGCCTATGGTGCGGCTGGCCCAGTGCGCCATCTGCTTGTGCCGGGTCATGATGAGGGTGAGATTGGGGTTGTCGTTGACGAGCCGGATCGGTTGGCCGGTGATCCTGGCCAGGTGCTGGCTCTGGATCCTGACCACCTCGGCCTGTAATGGCTTGTCGCCAAATTCGTTGATGAGTTTGAGGCGAATGGGGGTCTGCCAGCGCGAGAAACGCACATGCTGCTCGTGGCCGTATTCCCGCTTCATGGCGACCTCGAAGAAGCTCTGGATCAGGTAGTCATCGTTCTGCCAGCGCTCGGCTGAGAAGGCGGGCAGGGAGAGCAGCCACAGGCCCAGCATCCGGCAGATCCAGACGAGATGACCAGCTTGCCGCGCGGGGTGTCGCCATGGATTCATGTTGCCTCCTTGCAACCGGGGACTCAGCCCCTGGTGCGCTCAAGGTCGCGCCAGGTGAGCCAGAGCCTGAGATCGAACTCCAGTTGATGATAGTCCGGTTCCATATGCTGGCAGAGCTGGTAGAAGGCCTTGTTGTGATCCTTCTCTTTGAGGTGGGCCAGCTCGTGCACCACGATCATTTTCAGGAAGGCGGGATGGGCCTCCTTGAACAGGGCGGCGATGCGGATCTCGTTCTTGGCCTTGAGTTTGTTGCCCTGCACCCGGCTGACATAGGTGTGCAGCCCGAGGGCATCCTTGATCACGTTGATCTTGCCATCGAAGATCACCTTGGAAAGGGGGGAGGAGCTTTTGAGGTAGCGGTTCTTCAGCTCCATGGTATAGGTCAGCAGCGCCTTGTCACTCTGGATGAGGTGCGTATCGGGGTAACGTTTGGCCAGCATGTCGCCGAGCTTGCCAGCCGCGATCAACTGCTGTACCTGAGCCTTGAGCGGGTCTGGATAGCCCCCCAGATAGGTCAGTTCCGCCATGATTTCTCAGCCTCCACACGAAAAAAGAGCGCCATTGTAGTCATGATGTGGCCGTTTGAACACCGCTGGCGTCTTCTCATAACCGACAAAAAGGCCGTCATCGTTGCCAATGACGGCCCTCTCTTGCTTGTCAGTCGGGATACGCGGTTCAGCGACGGCGATAGAGGCCGGGATCAACCTCCTCATAGCGCTCCGTCAGGTATTGATAGAAGGCGAGGCTGGAGGGGGAGCTCGGCTTTTTCAGCTCAGCCGCGATCCGCTCCGGCTTGGCGATGATGAACTTGGGGTTCTGGCGTTTGAGATCGGCCAGCACTCGCTCGCGCACGTCGTAGGGCGGGTTGACGTTGGCAAAGAACAGGTAGGCGGACGCCGGCTGGCGATCGGTCCACAGGTAGTATTGCGGCTGGATGCCATCGACCCAGATCTTGTCGGTCGGGCTGGTCTCGGCCTTGATCCTGTCGACCCGCACCTGGGCCGGCGGGTTGAACGGCCTGCCCTTGAGAGTGCCCTCCCAGGCATTGTTGAGCAGCAGGGCCAGCATGGCCAGCGAGGCGAGCCAGGGGGTGGCACTGCGCACATCCCAGGCGCGCCACAGGGGCACCAGGATCAGCACCGGCAGGGCCCACAGCAGGCTGTTGCCGAGCACTTCACGCACCCGTTCCAGCGACCACTCCTTGGTGCTCCAGCCGTAGCCGAGCTGTTGGGCCAGCAGCCAGCTGGCCGTCAGCACCACCAGCGAGATGCAGAGCAGGCCGAGGGCATCGGTCTGCTGCTCGCTGCGATCCAGCAGGCAGGCGAGGGGCAGCAGGCCCAGTTGCAGATAGAGCACATCGTAGTGATCGAACACATGGCCGGAGACCGAGTTGGCGACCAGGGTAAACAGCACCCCGAGCAGGGTGGCGCACAGAACGGGCAGGTGCCACTCCTGCCGCCTGGTCAGCATCAGCACGATGAAGGCGGGCAGCAGCATGATGAGGCCGGTGCGCAGCAGGCCGACGGCGCCCACCTCGGGAGAGAAGCCGTTACCGTAGCTGCCCTCGAAGAAGATGCCGAAGGCGTAATACTGGAACTCGGCCAGCAGACCATGGTGCTGGAAGTAGGCAAACAGCGGGCCGCCGACCAGCGCCAACCCCAGCAGGCTGGAGAGGAGCAGGCCAAAGGCGCAGCGCCACTGCTCGCGCAGGCACCAGTGGCAGAACAGCACCAGATACCAGGCGCCCCAGAAGGCGCCGTTGTTGGTGCGCATCCAGGCGACGATGGCGAAGGTGACGGCCGCCACCAGTGCCGGTCCCCAGCTGAAGCGCTTGTCCAGCAGCAGGGTGATGAAGGCCCACTGGGCGATGAGGGCCAGATAGAAGGTCCAGTCCTCGGTCATGTTGCCGTAGTAATAGCGGGTGCCATAGAGCGCCAGCAGTGCCAGCATGCTGCCGAGCCGCGCCCGCAGGGAGAGGCCGAGCTGGGCAAAGGCTTGCCAGCTGGCGAGCAGCCCCAGCCAGCACAGTACCCACTCCAGCAGCCAGATCCCGAAGAAGCCACCCATCCCATAGCCGAGCGCATCGAGGGCGAAGATCATCGGGCCCTTGATGTCGATCATGTCCCGATAGAGCACGCCCCCCTCGCTCCACATCTTGCCCATGACCGCGAACAGCGAGGCATCGAAGCCCGGTGCCATGCCATGAAACAGCGGGTTGCGCAGGCAAAACAGCAGTGCCATCAGGGCGGTGAGCAGGACAACCAGTGGTTTGAGCCCCGGATTGTGGCGTTGTGGGGTAAAACGGATGCTGTTATTCATGGATGACCTGTGGCTGCGGGAGAAACGAAAAGCGGGCCTATCTTGCCGAGGCTAGCAGTTCTATGCAATGGGTGAAGGGAAGGTGCTTGAAATAATTCGTAAAAGTGTCGTTTTAGCATCTGTGGCGCGCGAGGCGAAAAGCGGGTCTAAGCGTTGCCGAGGCTAGCAGCTCTATGCAATGGGGTGGGGGGATGTGCTTGAAATAATTTATAAAAGTATCGTTTTCAGTCTTTCACGGGGAGACGAAAAGCGGGGCCCAGTGTTGCCGAGGCGCTCATTTCCTATGCATTTTGATAGTTAAAAATATCGATACACTTAAATTAATATAAC
Source organism: Aeromonas sp. MR16 (assembly GCF_022549315.1). Classification (NCBI taxonomy): domain Bacteria; kingdom Pseudomonadati; phylum Pseudomonadota; class Gammaproteobacteria; order Aeromonadales; family Aeromonadaceae; genus Aeromonas; species Aeromonas sp. MR16. The sequence goes on from NZ_JAKZFK010000001.1 coordinate 182,519, forward strand.
TTTATGCTGACAATTGCATGTATATGCTCCTCATTTTGCTAATGAATCGCAGTATGGTGGACTTTTTGACTGCCATTGTGGCTGGTGTCGTCTCGTGGGATAAGGCCCTTCCCCCGCAAGGGGAAAGGGCCTTCGCTGATACCAGTCACCACGGGCAAGGGCCTAGCCCTGATATTCCACCAGCGCCGGCAGAGGCGCGAGTTCGGGCAGATAGCGGGCCCAGCGGATAAAGGCATCCGCCAGGGTGATGCCAAGCTCCTGATTATGCTGGGTCAGGGTGCGGGCCAGGGCTGTGTAGCCTTCCTTGCCGGAGGCGGTGTAGGCGCTGGAGACCCCCCGATAGATGGCATCCGGCTCGACCGCTTGCCACAGCCCCGGGCTCGCCTCCCATTCGAGACGGGTGATCCTGCGTCCCTTGGGCTTGTCCGTCTGATAGCAGAAGCGCACCCCGGCGGTGTAGGGGAAGCTGCCGCTGCCATTGCCGACCACGCCGTTGTTGGTGGCGTTGTCGATGGCCCCCTCCAGCGCCTCGGCGAGCTCATGGCCGTGCACCCGATAGAGGGTGAGCGGGATGGCAAAGGGCAGCAGGCGGCCGGCGATGTCCGCCTCGCTCAAGGGGCCTGGCTCCAGGGAGCAGCGCACGCCCCCGGCGTTATGCAGGGCGAAATCCACCTGGCCGACCTGCTCGCGGGCGCCGGTCAGCATGGCCTGGGCCACCAGGGGCGCCACCTGGCTGCCGGCGGGCAGGGCCGCATCGGGCAGGCGCTGGTGGTGCAGTGGCCCGGCGAGCCGGGTCACGATACGCCGGGTCATGGTCTCGAGTTCGGGCCGGTAGCGTTTGGCCAGATGTTGCTCAAGCGCGGGTGCGGGCTCGCAGAAGTGCAGCCCGGCTGGTGGTTCCGAGGCGAAGGGCCAGGGCTGCCAGGGCAGCCATTCGAGTTGGCCGGCGCTGCGTTGCACCCGGCCATTGTCGTCAAACTCCAGCTCGCAGACCCCGAGGCAGAGCGCGCTGTGGGCGGCATGCAGGATGGCGACCCCCTCGACCATCAGCGGGTAGCTGCCCTCGCTGACGAGCCCGAGCGGAGCCAAGTCCCCCAGCTGACTGTGGGTGTGACCGCCGACGATGAGGCTGAGCTCGGGGAAGCGCGCGGCCAGGCGTTTGTCCTGCTCGAGCCCGAGATGGCTCAGCAGCATGATGTGGTGGATGCCCTCGGCCTTGATCTCACTGAGGGCGGCGGTGAGGGTCTGCTCGATGCCGTGAAAGTGGGTGTGGGCATCCGGGCTCGCGATGGCCGCCATCTGCGGCAAGGTGATGCCGAGCAGGGCGAAGGGCACGCCGTCGATGAGGCGTTTGTGCCAGGGGCGGCTGGCGTCGTGCAGCATGGGCAGGCCGCGCAGTCGCAGCGGGGCGTCGGCAGGCTCCTGGCTGTTGTCGAGGTTGGCGGCCAGCACCGGGAACGCGAGTTGGCGCAGAAACTCCACCAGGGGACCGTTGCCGAGATCGAACTCGTGATTGCCGATCACCATGGCATCGGGTCGCAGCAGGCCGAGCAAGTCGGCGTTGGCCCGTCCCTTGAAGCGGTTGAAATAGAGCGAGCCCTGGAAGGTGTCGCCGCCGTGCAGCAGCAGGCAGCATTGACCTGCGGCCGCGGCGTGCTGGCGCAAGGCGGTCAGCCGGGAAAGGATGCGGGCATAGCCGCCACACTGGGTGCGCCACTCGGACTCGCCTGTGGGGAGGAAGCGCATGGGCGCGCCATCGAAGTGGGAGTGGCAGTCACTGAAGTGGGCAAGTTGAACCGTAATACTCATCTCGGTCCTCCTTAGAGACAAAAGAGGACCGAGTCTACTCCAATCACGGGGAGATATACCAGCCCGGCGGGGACCGGGCGGGTGGCAGATCAGGCGCTACTCAGGCAGGCACCAGGATCTGGGTGGCGAGGATCACCACCACCAGGCCGACCGCAACCGGTACCGAGGTGCGCTTGACCACTTCGAACGGCGACAGGTTGCCCATGCCCGCACAGGCGACCACCACCCCGGATACCGGCGAAATAGTGCGGCCCAGGTTGGAGGCCTGCAGCATGGGGATGACCAGGTACGCGGGGTTGACGCCGAGGCTGGTGGCCAGGTGCGGGATCAGCTCCACGAAGGCATAGAAGGGCGCATTGCCCGACCCCGTGGTGAAGGCCGCCAATGTGGTGATGACCACCAGCACCAGCATGATGACGACGCCGCCGGTGCCGAAGCTCTGGGCGAGATCCAGCAGATTGGCGATAAAGCCGAGCCCCATCAGCCCCTGGGCGAAGACCCCGGCACCCACCAGCAGCATGACCACGCCGGCGAAGGCGTCGGCCATGCTGCGCCAGCACACCTGCAGGCCGTCCAGCAGCTCGCGGCCATCGCGCTTGCGCACCAGCTCCAGCAGGGCGGCCAGCACCAGGCAGATGACGATGATGGTGACGATGTCGAGCTTGGGCCCGACTTTGCCGTCAAACAGCAGCACGCCGATGATGGGGGTGAACGGCAGTATGGCGTAGAGCGCCGGGGCATCGGTGATGAGATCGCTCGGGGCTACCGGGGCGTTGTGCTCGCCGGACTTCTGGTCCAGATAGCGCTGCCAGAAGAAATGGGTCACCGCCATGGCGGCGATGGCTGCCAGCGAGATGGGCAGGGTCAGCTTGAAGGCAAACTCGATGAGCTCCATGTTGGCCGCTTGCGCCGCCATCACCACGTCTCCCGAGGTGGGGGCCAGTATGATGGCCGCAGGGGAGGCGCACACCGCCGCCGCCGCGCCGCGGGAGATCCCCATGTTGACCATCAGCGGGAACAGGGTCGCCATCAAGAGCACGCCGAGACCGGTGGCGGAACTCACCGCCAGCGACATGGCGCAGGCCACCAGATAGGCGGCGACCAGCAGGATGTAGGGGGACTTGATGATACCGAGGGGCTTGCTGGCGAGCTTGACCAAGATGGTGTTGGCGCCGATGTGGCTCATGTAGCCGGCGAAGCCGCACAGCACCATGATCAGCATGCCAAGACCACCGCCACGGTCGACCAGCAGGAAGCGCACGTACTCGAACACGTCGGTGGCCACGTGGCCGGTGGAGGCGACGCTGGCGGGCAACACGGCCTTGCCCATCAGGGCGGTGATCGCCAGCAGCAGCAAGCCGCCACTGAGCAGCACCCCGGTGGCCGAGTAGCCCTTGAAGATGTAGCGACCCACGGCCAGGGTGACCAGGGTGCCAATAAGGAGTTCCATCATAGCGTCAATTCCTGAGTACGAAATAAGGGTTGGGGTCAGGTGGCGATCGGTCCTTGGTGGATTTGACCAGTCTCAACCTACTCCGACAAAAATCGTGCTGATTATTAGCCCTAAAGTAGTATTTTTCTTTGATCTACCTCCCCATCTTGAAATTTAACGCTCTGCAACGCGGTGGTGCTCTGCGGCTTTGTCAGGGGGCGCAGCGACAGCAGGTGACAGCGCCCAGGATCGCGGTTAATCTCCCACCCTGAGTATTAATTCATTGATTCTTAATTGAATTCACGCTGGGACTCACAAGGGGCAAGACTGCGGAAAGATGGGACTCTTCACTAAGACAGGCGTGGTGGCTGCCTTGATGTTCGCCGCCGCAAGCGGGGCCGAGCCTTCCCATTATGCCGGCGTCAGGCTAGCCCCCGACATCAAGGTGGATTTCCAGTTTTATCGGGTCTCCGGCACCGATGTCGCCGCCGTCATGAACCAGATAGCCAAACAGGGGGCCGCTCAGGCCGACGGCCACATCGGCAGGGCCAGCTATCAGCTCTCCTGGCAGTTGCAGACCAGGCCGACCGCCAGCCGCTGCGAGCTGGAGCAGAGCGGCGTGACGGCGCGCATTCAGGTGCGGGTGCCGAACTGGATGGACAAGGCCAAGGCATCCGCCGCCGAGCGGCAGAAGTGGGACAAGCTGGTGGCCGCCATGTTCGACTACGAGAGCCGCCACAAGGACATACTGCTGGAGAGCGTCAGCCAGCTTGGTACCCGGCTCGCCCAGTTGCCGGTGACGCGCGATTGCGCCGCCCTGCAGTCGCAAGGCTGGCAAGAGGGGCAGGCGGTGCTGGAGGCAACCCGCGATCGATTCGCCACCCTGGCGCAGCAGACCGAGGGGGGTCGCAAGCTCGGGCTGGTGTGGCCGAAACCGAGCTGATCCACCTTCTTATGGGATCAAAAAACGGGCTGTCCGCAAGGACAGCCCGTTTTCATTGGCAGCGACCATGAGGGGTGGCTACCGGCTCTGGCGAGCGAGGGTTAGCCGCGCAGCGGCTTGCCCTTGAGCAGCTTGCGCACCCAGTAACGGGCGGGATGCAGCGCCTCCAGCAGGTCGGTCGGCAGCGGCAGGGGATCCCCACAGATCTCGCTGGCGACCAGCTCGCCACACAGGGGCGCCGAACACAGTCCCCGCGAACCGAGCGCCCCTAGCACGAACAGGCCGGGGTGCAGCGGCAAGGGCGCGGCATCCGCCTGCCGGGTTCTGAGGTGGGCGTAATGCTCCTCAAGCTGTGCCAACCTGACGACGGGCCCCGCCACCGGCAGGTGATCCCGGCTGGCGCAGCGCACCCCGACGCGCGCCTCACCGCCGCTCACATCCACCTCGCTTGGCCAGACCGCCTCCGGCAGGCAGGCCTGCAACCGGCTTTGGTTCTGAGCCTGCTCCTCGGGGCTGTAGTCGGTCCCGCTCTGGTTGCGGCCGTAGCTGGCGCCGATGCAGTGCGCTCCATTGTGGGCCGGGGTGAGATAGCCGTCGTAGCAGAGCACCGTCTTGAGGCGACTCAAACTGGCGGTGGTCGGCACATGGCTCACCTGACCGCGCACCGGATAGAGCGGCAGCTCGGCGAAGGGCAACAGCGCGGGCAACTGATGGCCTGCGGCAACCACCAGGGTGGGGGCCTGCCAATGGCGACCCTCCCGACTTTCCACTCGCCAGCCGCCCTCCAGCTCGCTGAGCGCCGTGATTTCGGCGCCGTATTCCAGTCGCAGCAACCCGGTTGCTTGCGCCTCGGCCAGCGCCGCGCGGGTCAGATCCGCCGGACAGAGCCAGCCCCCCAGGGGGTAGATGACGCCACCATGGCCACAGGGCAGGCCGCTGCGTTGTTCCACCTCGGCGGCATCGAGCGGGCGCATCAGCGCGGGCGGGAAGGGGCCCTGACTCATCTTGGCGAGCTTGGCGGCAGACTTGTCGTCGTAGCCCAGTTGCACCACGCCACCCTGTGATCCCTTATCCGAATCCTCCCCCAGCCCGAAGGCGATGGCGTGGTGCCTGGCAAGGGCCAGCAGACGATTGCGGGCATAACCAAACGCCAGGGCATAGAAGCGGGAAAGGGCGTCGTGCTCGCCGTTGAGCAGCGGATAGAGCGCCCCCTGGCGGTTGCCGGAGGCGCCGGTGGCTGGCTCGTCGCTCTCGCACAGCAGGGTGACAGCGCGGCCCCGCTCCACCAGTGAGAGCGCCGTCATGGCCGAGGCGATGCCGCCGCCGATGATCAACACCTCGCCGGTGCTGTTGGCCTCGGTGCGGGCATACCAGGGGGCTATGGTGGGCTCGGGCATCTTGCCCTCCCGCATCCCCGCCAGCATCTCCCGCTTGCTGCCGTGCCCCTTGACCTTCTTCGCACCAAAACCGGCGGCAATCAGCCCGCGCCGCACGAAGCCGGCGCAGGTGAAGGTCGAGATGGTGGCGGCGGGGCGGGCGAGGCGGGCGAGGCCGTCGAACAACTCTTGCGTCCACATCTCGGGATTCTTGGCGGGGGAGAAGCCATCCAGATACCAGGCATCCACCAAGCCGTGTGGACCCTGGGGCACCAGGGGCAGGGTGTCTTTGATGTCGCCAAACCAGAGGTCGAGCCGAACTCGGCCCTCGGCGAACTGCAGGCGGTGACAGCCCTCGATAGGCAGTGGCCACTGCTCGATGAGCGCCTGACTCAAGGACGCAAGCTCCGGCCAGGCTCCTAGCGCCTTGCCAAGGTCTGCCTGGGTGAGAGGGTATTTTTCGAAGCTGATAAAGTGCAGGCGAGCGCAGCGCTCGGGGTCGCTTCCCTGTTCCAAAAAGGCGGCCATTGTCGCCAGAAAGTTAAGGCCTGTGCCGAAACCTGTTTCGCCAATCACGAAATTGTCACTATCGTGGTGTGAAAATCGCGCCGGTAACCGGTTTTGCTGTAAAAAGACGTAGCGGGTTTCACTTAGACCGTTATCATTGGAAAAGTACACATCCCCGAACTCACTGGAGACTGGAGTTCCCGCTTCATTCCAGTCCAATCGGGCATGATGTAAGGATGTTTGACTCACGTTTTCCTCTGCTCGCGTCACAAATTCGCGGGCATTCTACGTGAAAGCAGACCAGTTTGGCAGCCGAAAGCGGGTAGACTCGGTGCCAGTTTTTCCAGACGAGATGAATTAATGAGAAGAGCAGTGATCACCGGTATCGGCGTCATCTCCAGTATCGGCAACAACAAGGAAGAAGTGCTGGCCTCCCTGAAAGCAGGCAAATCCGGCATCACCTATTCCGAGCAGTTTGAACAATACAACCTGCGCAGCCGTGTCTGGGGTAACATCAAACTCGATCCGTCTGAACTGATCGACCGTAAAGTCATGCGCTTCATGGGCGACGCCGCCGCGTATGCCTATCTCTCCATGCAGCAGGCCATCGACGACGCCGGGCTGCCGGAGGATCAGGTCTCCAACGAGCGCACCGGCATCGTGGTCGGCTCTGGCGGTGCGTCCGGCAAGAACACGTCGGAGTCTGCGGATATTGCCCGTGAGAAAGGCGTCAAGCGCGTGGGTCCCTACATGGTGCCGCGCACCATGTCCTCCACCACCTCTGCCTGCCTGGCCACCCCGTTCAAGATCAAGGGTGTCAACTACACCATCAGCTCCGCCTGTGCCACCTCTGCCCACTGCATAGGTCACGCCCTGGAGCTGATCCAGCTTGGCAAGCAGGACATCGTCTTCGCCGGCGGCGGCGAGGAGCTGGACTGGTCTTCCACCATCCAGTTCGATGCCATGGGCGCCCTTTCCACCAAGTACAATGACACCCCGGAAAAGGCGTCCCGTACCTATGATGCGGACCGCGACGGTTTCGTCATCTCCGGTGGCGGCGGCATCCTGGTGGTCGAGGAGCTGGAGCATGCCCTGGCCCGTGGTGCTCACATCTACGCCGAGATCACCGGCTACGGTGCCACTTCCGACGGCTACGACATGGTCGCGCCGAGCGGTGAAGGCGCGGTGCGTTGCATGAAGATGGCGATGAAGGACGTCGGCTCCGTGGACTACATCAACACCCACGGTACTTCCACCCCGGTCGGTGATACCAAGGAGCTGGAAGCCATCCAGACTCTGTTTGGCAGCAATGCGCCCAAGCTCTCTGCCACCAAGGCCATGACGGGTCATGCCCTGGGCGCCGCCGGTGTGCACGAGGCCGTCTACTCCCTGTTGATGATGCAGCACGGCTTCATCGCCCCCAGCATCAACATCGATACCCTGGACGAGAAGGCCGTGGGTCTGCCCATCGTACGCGAGTACGAAACCGCCGACCTCAACACCGTCATGTCCAACAGCTTCGGCTTTGGCGGTACCAACGCATCTCTGGTGTTCAGCAAGTTCAAGGCTTGATGTTCACCGGGTTGAGATAGAAAAAGGCGCCGAAAGGCGCCTTTTTTATTGGATTCTCAGTGACCGTCAGGCCGGTTCGGTCAGCGGCAGCCGCATATAGACGGCGCCATCCCCATACTCATCCAGTGGCTTGCGGGTGGCAGAGGGCATGAACCCCTGCTTGCGCCAGAAGGCCGGTGCATCCTGCACCGCCACCAGACCCACGTGCTCATAACCCTCATTGCAGGCGAACTCGAGGGCGGTCGCCAGCAGACGCTGACCCACCCCCAACCCACGGGCCTCGCCGGAGACGGCGAGATCGTGCAGGTAGAACTCCTCATCGCCGGCCAGGGTCTGCATGGGCACCGAGAGGGGCGGGGGTTGGTGGGCTCGCCAGGGGTGGCAGAGCAGATAGCCCAGCACCTTGCCCTGGCGCTCGGCGACCCAGCAGCAGGCCGGGGCCAGCTCGGCCTTGTTGCTCATCACCTCGAGGGGCTCGGGCTCCAGCTGGTGATAACACTCGTGCTGGATGGCCATGATGGCGGGCCAGTCGAGGGCCCGGATAGTGCGGATGTTAATCATAACCTGGCACGCCGATGCAGTGAGTCAATCTATGACGGGGCACCAGAATAGCACAAGGTGCTGATTAATTGAACTGAAAAGGTCTGTTTGACGCCCTTTTAATCAGTTGTCGGCCTGCTTGCTCACGACTTTGATCAGCTGGTAACGCACCGAGGAGGCGTCGGCCGGCACGTCGGTCAGCTGCTCCTTGGAAACTTCCAGCTCATAGTGGTAGCCGGGTTCGAAGGTGAAACCCTCGATCTGCTGGTAGAACAGGCTCCAGCTCTCACCGGGCTGGCCGCGCACCTGCATGCACTTCATGGGGGCGACACCGATGCAGTCGGCCAGCTGGCTCTTGATGTAGAGGGTTTCGGTGGCCGGGGGGCTTTGGCAGGCGCTGAGCAACAGGGCGGTCGCGATCAGCAGAGGGGCTTTCATGATGGTGTGTCCTTGACGTAAAAGAGCGCGATTAAAACCTCAAATGAAAAGGCGGTCAATGACCGCCTTTGTAACAAACCATGTCAGCGATTAAATCAGCGTTGATCGAGCGGGGTGAATTCCCGTTGGGCCAGGCCGGTATAGAGCTGACGCGGACGACCGATCTTCTGATCCGGGTCCGAGTGCATCTCGTTCCAGTGGGCGATCCAGCCGATGGTGCGGGAGATGGCGAAGATCACGGTGAACATGGACATGGGGATGCCGATGGCCTTCATGATGATGCCGGAGTAGAAGTCCACGTTCGGGTAGAGCTTCTTCTCGATGAAGTAGGAGTCCGACAGCGCGATGCGCTCCAGCTCCATGGCTACATCCAGCAGCGGATCCTTGATCTGCAGCTCTTGCAGCACTTCGTGGCAGGTCTGACGCATGACCTGGGCACGAGGGTCGTGGTTCTTGTAAACCCGGTGGCCGAAGCCCATCAGACGGAAGGGGTCGTTCTTGTCCTTGGCCTTGGCGATGAACTCGGGGATGCGATCCACAGAGCCAATCTCTTCGAGCATCTTGAGGCAGGCTTCGTTGGCGCCGCCGTGGGCCGGGCCCCACAGGGAGGCGATCCCCGCGGCGATACAGGCGAACGGGTTGGCACCGGAGGAGCCGGCCAGACGAACGGTGGAGGTGGAGGCGTTCTGTTCATGATCCGCATGCAGGGTGAAGATGCGGTCCATGGCGCGTTCGACGATGGGGTTGACCTTGTACTCTTCGGTCGGCACACCAAACATCATGTGCAGGAAGTTGCCGGCATAGGAGAGGGCGTTACGCGGCTGCATGAACGGCTGACCGATGGAGTACTTGTAGCACATGGCGGCCAGGGTCGGCATCTTGGAGAGCAGACGGAAGGCACAGATCTCGCGGTGCTCTTCGTTGTTGATGTCGAGGGCATCGTGATAGAAGGCGGACAGGGCGCTGACCACACCGCACATGATCGCCATGGGGTGGGAGTCACGACGGAAGCCGCGGAAGAAGAAGGCGATCTGCTCATGCACCATGGTATGGCGGGTGACCAGGCGTTCAAATTCCGCGTATTGCGTCTTGGTGGGCGCTTCCCCGTACAACAGGATGTAGCAGACTTCCAGGTAGCTGGCCTGGGTGGCCAGCTGGGCGATGGGGTAACCACGGTGCAGCAAGACACCCTGATCGCCGTCGATATAGGTAATGGATGACTTACAGGCACCGGTGGCCATAAAGCCGGGGTCGAAGGTGAAGTACCCTTGTGCACCGAGTTTTCTGACATCGATGACATCGGGGCCGACAGTACCGGACAGGATCGGTAGTTCTACCGGCTCTTTTCCGGGCAGATGTAGGGTGGCTATTTTATCAGCCATAGCACGTCTCCTTTGCTCTTTTATAATTTGGTTCCAGTCCTACTTTATTACGACTTTCATGACGCTGGCAAAGGTTCTTACCCGTACCACGGCGGCTGGAGCGCCTTATTTGAACCAGAAATCCACTGCTTTGTCAATTTTTCAGGATGATCATTAATGACTTGTTAAAGTCGTTGTGGGATCTGGTTTACGGTTTTGGTTTTTCTGTGTAGCTAATTGATTGTCATTGGTTAAGGCCGCCGATATACTGCGCCACGTGGGTGATGGTCGTCGGTGTTTGAAACGCTTTCGCAAAGCCAGATGTGATATTGAAAATGTTATTTTTGGCTTTCCTGAGTTGTTTTGGTAACAAAAACCTAACAAATGCCACTCCTAGCCCTCAAAGCGTGTGAAAACAATAACTAACGTGCTCAATGGAGCTGAGTGGGCAAAGCCGTGAAAAATAAACAGAGACCTGTAAACCTCGACCTGCAAACGATCAGCTTTCCTGTCACCGCCATCGCTTCCATCTTGCATCGTGTCTCAGGGGTCATCACCTTTGTGGCGCTTGCCATCTTGCTGTGGATGCTTGGTACTTCACTCTCCTCTCCCGAAGGATTCGACGACGTCGTTGCCATCATGGACAACTTCCTGGTCAAGTTCGTGTTATGGGGGATCCTGACTGCGCTGGCTTACCACATTGTGGGCGGTCTGCGTCACCTGGTCATGGACATGGGGCATTGGGAAGAGCTGGATTCCGCGAATCAGAGTGCCCGTGTGGCCTTCGTGATCACCGCGGTTCTGGCGGTATTGGCGGGGGTACTGGTATGGTAACCAATTCTGCAACTTTCGGGCGCAGCGGTGTTCATGACTACATCCTGATCCGCGCCACCGCCCTCATCATGACGGCTTACGTCCTCTACCTGGTTGGCTTTGTCGCGTTCAACGACATCAGCTACGAGGTGTGGACCGGCTTCTTCGCTAAAACCTTCACCAAGGTCTTCACCCTGCTGACACTGCTGTGCATCCTGATCCACGCCTGGATCGGCCTGTGGCAGGTGCTGACCGACTATATCAAACCGGTCGGATTGCGCGGCGCGCTGCAATTTGCATTGGTTGTGGTGCTGTTTGTCTATCTGATGACGGGTTTCGTCGTGCTGTGGGGGGTGTAAGGTGACTATTCCAACTCGTGAATTTGATGCGGTCGTGATCGGTGCCGGTGGCGCCGGCATGCGCGCCGCGCTGCAGATTGCCCAGTCCGGCAAGACCTGCGCCCTGTTATCCAAAGTGTTCCCGACCCGTTCCCACACCGTTTCCGCCCAGGGCGGGATCACGGTTGCGCTGGGCAATGCCCACGACGACAACTGGCAGTGGCACATGTACGACACCGTCAAGGGCTCCGACTACATCGGCGACCAGGAAGCGATCGAATACATGTGCAAGACGGGCCCGGAAGCCGTCTATGAACTGGAGAACATGGGCTTGCCCTTCTCCCGCTTCGACAATGGCTCCGTGTATCAGCGTCCGTTTGGCGGCCAGTCCAAGAATTTTGGTGGCGAGCAGGCGGCCCGTACCGCGGCAGCGGCCGACCGGACCGGTCATGCGCTGTTGCACACCCTGTATCAGCAGAACGTCAAGAACAAGACCACCGTCTTCTCCGAGTGGTATGCGCTGGATCTGGTGAAGAACCAGGACGGCCACGTTGTCGGTTGCACCGCCATCGACATGGAGAGCGGCGAGGTCGTCTACTTCAAGGCCAAGGCCACGGTGCTCGCCACCGGCGGCGCCGGTCGCATCTATCAGTCCACCACCAACGCCCACATCAATACCGGTGACGGTGTCGGCATGGCGCTGCGGGCCGGCGTCGGCGTGCAGGACATGGAGTTCTGGCAGTTCCACCCGACCGGCATCGCCGGGGCAGGGGTGCTGGTCACCGAAGGCTGCCGTGGTGAAGGCGGCTATCTGCTCAATAAAGACGGCGAACGCTTCATGGAGCGTTACGCGCCGAACGCCAAGGACCTGGCCGGTCGCGACGTGGTGGCTCGCTCCATCATGATCGAGATCCGTGAAGGCCGTGGCTGTGACGGCCCCTGGGGTCCACACATCAAGCTCAAGCTGGACCACCTCGGCAAAGAAGTACTGGAGTCCCGTCTGCCGGGGATCTGCGAACTGTCGCGTACCTTCGCCCACGTGGATCCGGTCAAGGAACCCATCCCCATCATCCCGACCTGCCACTACATGATGGGCGGCGTGCCGACCAGCGTGAACGGTCAGTGCCTGAGCCAGGACAAGAGCGGCAACGACGTGCCCGTGGTCGGTCTGTTCGCGGTGGGTGAAATCGCCTGCGTGTCCGTGCACGGCGCCAACCGTCTGGGTGGCAACTCGCTGCTGGATCTGGTGGTGTTCGGTCGTGCCGCCGGTATGCACCTGGTGGAGACTCTGGGGTCCATGGAGCACGGTCGTGAGGCTTCAGAGGCCGACATCGCCGCCGCCCTTGCCCGCCTCAACCGCTGGGAAGCGAACCGTGACGGGGAAGACCCGGCCCAGATCCGCAAGGATCTGCAGCGCTGCATGCAGAACAACTTCTCCGTATTCCGGGAAGGGGATGCCATGGCAGAAGGGCTGGCCGAGCTCAAACTCATTCGCGAGCGCCTCAAGAATGCCCGCCTGGACGACACCTCCAGGGAGTTCAACACCCAGCGCATCGAGTGCCTGGAGCTGGACAACCTGATGGAGACGGCCTTTGCCACCGCGGTGGCGGCGAACTTCCGCACCGAGAGCCGTGGCGCCCACAGCCGCTTCGACTTCCCGGATCGTGACGACGAGGGCTGGCTGTGCCACAGCCTCTATCATCCGGACACCGAGTCCATGACCCGTCGCGCTGTCAACATGTCACCCAAGACCCGTGAGGCGTTCCCGCCCAAGGTCCGGACCTACTGATGATGGAGCCAGGTGCAATGCAGGCCATCTTATCGATGTATTGCTACATTCGCCGGTCTGCCAAGAGGTGGGAGGCATTCCCATCTCTCTCATCCAAGGTGCAGACTCAACGATTGCGGAGCCAAGTACAATGAACGTCACATTCTCGCTATATCGCTATAACCCGGACGTTGATAACGTTCCTCATATGAAGGATTATCAGCTCGATATTCCTGAAGGCTCCGACATGATGGTGCTCGACGCACTGATCCAGCTCAAGGAGCTGGATCCCACGCTCTCCTTCCGCCGCTCCTGCCGCGAAGGGGTCTGTGGATCAGACGGTCTCAACATGAATGGCAAGAACGGTCTTGCCTGTATCACTCCGCTTTCCGATCTGCTGAAGAAGGGCAACAAGGTCGTCCTCCGTCCCTTGCCCGGCCTGCCGGTGATCCGTGACCTGGTGATCGACATGACCCAGTTCTACACCCAGTGGGAGAAGGTCAAACCCTTCCTCATCAACGAGGACAAGCTACCGCCCGTGCGTGAGCACCTGCAATCCCCCGAAGAGCGCGCCAAGCTGGACGGTCTGTACGAGTGTATTCTCTGTGCCTGCTGCTCCACCTCTTGCCCCTCCTTCTGGTGGAACCCGGACAAGTTCATCGGCCCGGCCGGTCTGCTCGCCGCCTACCGCTGGTTGGCGGACAGCCGCGACACCGCCGCGACCGAACGACTGGGTAACTTGGACGACGCCTTCAGCGTGTTCCGCTGCCACGGCATCATGAACTGCGTGAGCGTCTGCCCCAAGGGCTTGAATCCGACCAAGGCCATCGGTCAGATCAAGTCGATGTTGCTCAACCGGGCTGTTTAGTATCAGGGCCTGAGGCGTCACGCGCCGGGCCCGACCTCTGGATAGCCATCCAACCCGTTGGCGGGATGGCTATTTAACCCCTACCAGCTGCGCAGGCAGCGACAAGATGTACAAGGGATAGAAATGCATAACGGCGTGATGAAGGCCTGGTTGGAGTCATCTCACCTGGCTGGTGCGAATGCAAGCTACATAGAGGATTTGTACGAATCCTTCCTGGAAAACCCCGACTCCGTGGCCGATGAGTGGCGCAGCCTGTTCCAGCAGCTGCCCCAGGTGAATGGTCATGTGGTAGAACAACCTCACTCCCCGGTCCGCGACTACTTCCGCCGCCTGGCCAAGGACAACTCCCGTTACAGTACCCCTGTCAGCGATCCCCAGGTGGATGCCAAGCAGGTTCGCGTGCTGCAACTGATCAACGCCTTCCGTTTCCGTGGCCATCAGAATGCCAATCTGGATCCGCTCGGCCTATGGCAGCGTGAAACCGTTGCCGAACTGGATCCTGCGTTTCACAACCTGCAGGGTGCAGACATGGAGGCCACCTTCAACGTGGGCTCCTACGCCATCGGTCGCGAGACCATGGTGCTCTCCGATCTCTACGCCTCCCTGAAGAAGACTTACTGCGGCAGCATCGGCGCCGACTACATGCACATCACCTCCACCGAGGAGAAGCGCTGGCTGCAGGACAGACTGGAATCCATCGAAGCCACCGGCAAGTACAGCGCCGAGGAAAAGACCCGTTTCCTCGAGAGCCTGACCGCCGCCGAAGGGCTGGAAAAATACCTGGGGGCCAAGTTCCCGGGGGCCAAGCGTTTCTCCCTGGAGGGGGGCGATGCCATGGTGCCCATGCTCAAGGAGCTGATCCGCCGAGCCGGTGAGCAGGGCTGCAAGGAAGCCGTCATCGGCATGGCCCACCGCGGCCGCCTGAACGTGCTGATCAACGTGCTCGGCAAGCGGGCACAGGAATTGTTCGACGAGTTCGCCGGCAAGCATGGCGAGTCCTGGGGCACCGGGGATGTGAAGTACCACATGGGCTTCTCCTCCGACTTCGCGACCCCGGGCGGCAACGTCCACCTGGCGCTGGCGTTCAACCCGTCTCACCTGGAGATCGTCAACCCCGTGGTCATCGGCTCGGTACGGGCGCGGATGGACAGACACGGCGACAAGGATGGCTCCAGCGTCCTGCCTATCACCATTCACGGTGACTCGGCCATCGCCGGCCAGGGCGTCGTGGCAGAAACCTTCAATATGTCCCTGACCCGTGCCTACGGCGTCGGCGGCACGGTGCGCATCGTCATCAACAACCAGGTTGGTTTCACCACCTCCCATTTCCGGGATCTCCGCTCCACCGAATATTGCACCGACATTGCCAAGGCGGTGCAGGCCCCCGTGCTGCACGTCAACGGCGACGATCCGGAAGCCGTGGTGCTGGTGACCCAGATTGCGCTGGATTACCGCAACACCTTCAAGCGCGACGTGGTGATCGAGCTGGTCTGCTACCGTCGTCACGGTCACAACGAGGCCGACGAGCCGAGTGCAACCCAGCCGCTGATGTACCAGAAGATCAAACAGCATCCGACCCCGCGCAAGATCTACGCCGATCAGCTGATCGCCGAAGGCTGCGTCACGCCGGAGCTGGTGACCGCCCAGCTCAACGACTACCGCGATGCCCTGGACAAGGGGGAGCGGGTGAGCAAGGAGTGGCGTCCCATGGAGCTGCACTCCGTCGACTGGACTCCCTATCTGGGCCACGACTGGGCCATGAGCTACGACAGCACTGTGCCCATGGCGCACCTGAAATCCTTAGGGGAGCGCATCAGCCAGTACCCGGCCACGCACGTGCTGCAGCGTCAGGTCGAGAAGATCTACGAAGACAGACGGCTGATGGCCGCCGGCGACAAGCTGGTGGACTGGGGCTTTGCTGAGACCCTGGCCTACGCCACCCTGGTGGACAAGGGCTCGCGCATTCGCTTCACCGGTGAAGATTCCGGCCGTGGCACCTTCTTCCACCGCCACGCCGTGCTGCACAACCAGACCGATGCCAGCACCTATACCCCGCTGTGCAACCTGCACGAGAGCCAAGGTCCGTTTGAAATTTACGACTCCGTGCTGACCGAAAACGCGGTACTGGCGTTCGAATATGGCTACGCCAGCGCCGAGCCGGCTGGCCTCACCATCTGGGAAGCCCAGTTCGGCGACTTCGCCAACTGCGCCCAGGTCGTGGTAGATCAGTTCCTCTCCTCCGGTGAGCAGAAGTGGGGCCGGATGTGCGGTCTGACCATGCTGCTGCCCCACGGTTACGAGGGGCAAGGCCCTGAGCACTCCTCCGCCCGTCTGGAGCGTTACCTGCAGATGTGCGCCCAGCACAACATGCAGGTGTGCGTACCGTCCAACCCGGCCCAGGTGTTCCACATGCTGCGCCGCCAGGTGGTGCGCCCGATGCGCCGTCCGCTCATCGTGATGACGCCGAAATCCCTGCTGCGCCACCCGCTGGCGGTGAGCAAGCTCGAGGAGCTGGCGGAAGGCACCTTCCAGAACGCCATCGGCGAAATCGATGCGCTGGATCCCAAGGGCGTCAAGCGCGTGGTGTTCTGCTCCGGCAAGGTCTACTACGACCTGCTCGATGCCCGTCGCAAGGCTGAGCAGCAAGACGTGGCCCTGGTGCGGATCGAGCAGCTCTACCCCTTCCCGGAAGAGGAAGTGCGCGCCATCCTCGCCGATTACGCTCACGTTACCGATTTCGTCTGGTGTCAGGAAGAGCCGCAGAACCAGGGCGCCTGGTACAGCACTCGCCATCACTATGACAGCGTGCTGCCAAGCGTTGCCCGTCTGCGTTATGCCGGTCGCCCGGCCTCGGCCTCACCGGCCGTCGGCTACATGTCCGTCCACGCCAAGCAGCAAAAAGCGCTGGTGGAAGACGCTCTGACCCTGGAATAAACGAGTTGTGAAGGGGAGGGCGCTCCTCGGGAGCCGACCCTCTCCGACTCTGGAATTAAGCCTGCTGGCCAAGAAGTAACAAGGAACTGATTACATGACTATCGAGATCAAGGTACCGGACCTGCCCGAATCAGTGGCGGATGCCACCATCGCCACCTGGCACAAGAAACCGGGTGATCTGGTTGCCCGTGACGAAGTACTGGTTGACATCGAAACCGATAAAGTCGTGCTGGAAGTCCCCGCGCCGGAAGCCGGCGTGCTGGGCGACATCCTGCAACTGGAAGGCGCGACCGTGCTCTCCCGTCAACTGATTGCCATCCTCAAAGCGGCCCCGGTGGCCGGTGAAGAGACCCGTGAGAAGCCGGTGGAAGCCGTTGCCGACGACAGCACCGATGGCATGAGTCCGTCCGTGCGCCGTCTGGTGGCCGAGCACGCCATCGACGTGGCCAAGCTGACCGGCACCGGCAAGGGCGGTCGCGTCACCAAGGAAGACGTGGAAGCCTTCATCAAGGGCCTCGGCAAGGCGGCTGCGGCCGCACCGGTTGCCGCCGCCCCTGCGGTGGCTGCGCCTGTTGTGCCGCTGGCCGGTCGCACCGAGAAGCGCGTGCCCATGACCCGTCTGCGCAAGCGCATCGCCGAGCGTCTGCTGGAGGCCAAGAACACCACCGCCATGCTGACCACCTTCAACGAGATCAACATGGCGCCCATCATGAAGCTGCGCAAGCAGTACGGCGAGATCTTCGAGAAGAAGCACGGCATCAAGCTCGGCTTCATGTCCTTCTACGTGAAGGCCGTGGTTGAATCCCTGAAGCGCTACCCGGAAGTGAACGCGGCGCTGGATGGCGATGACATCGTCTACCACAACTACTTCGACGTCAGCATCGCCGTCTCCACCCCCCGTGGTCTGGTGACCCCGGTGCTGCGCGACTGCGACAACATGAGCCTCGCCGACATCGAGAAGGCCATCAAGGATCTGGCGGGCAAGGGCCGTGACGGCAAGCTGACCGTGGATGAACTGACCGGCGGCAACTTCACCATCACCAACGGTGGCGTGTTTGGCTCCCTGATGTCCACCCCCATCATCAACCCGCCGCAGAGCGCCATCCTGGGGATGCATAAGATCCAGGACAGACCCATGGCGGTGGACGGCAAGGTCGAGATCCTGCCGATGATGTACCTGGCCCTCTCCTATGACCACCGCATCGTCGATGGTCGCGAGTCGGTCGGCTTCCTGGTCTCCATCAAGGAGCTGCTGGAAGATCCGACCCGTCTGTTGCTGGACGTCTAAGCCCATTGGCAGGATCAAGAAGCCTTCGGGCTTTGGAAGATCCGCGCCATGTACAGCCGAGCCACTGAGCGAAATTAGAAAGATAACGAGGGGCCCCCGAGGCCCCTTTCACAGGGGATTGAGAAACAACGAGCCCCGGACAGAAAGACCTACAACACGGATAGAGCATCTATGAATCTGCATGAATATCAGGCAAAACAGCTGTTTGCCGAATATGGCCTGCCGGTCTCCGAAGGTTATGCCTGCGCCACCCCGCAGGAAGCGGCCGAAGCGGCCGACAAGATTGGCGGCAACACCTGGGTCGTCAAATGCCAGGTCCACGCCGGTGGCCGCGGTAAAGCGGGCGGCGTCAAGCTGGCCAAGAGCAAGGACGAGATCCGTGCCTTCGCCCAACACTGGCTCGGCAAGAACCTGGTGACCTACCAGACTGACGCCAACGGTCAGCTGGTCACCAAGATCCTGGTGGAATCCTGCACCGACATCGCTAAAGAACTGTACCTGGGCGCCGTGGTCGATCGTGGCAGCCGCCGCGTGGTCTTTATGGCCTCCACCGAAGGTGGCGTGGACATCGAGAAAATCGCCCACGAAACCCCGGAGCTCATTCACAAGGCGGCCATCGATCCGCTGGTCGGCCCGCAGGCTTACCAGGCGCGCGAGCTGGCCTTCAAGCTGGGTCTGGTCGGCGATCAGATCAAGCAGTTCACCAAGATCTTCATGGGTTTGGGCCAGATGTTCCTGGACTGCGACTTCGCCCTGCTGGAAATCAACCCGCTGGTGATCACCGCCCAGGGCAACCTGCACTGCCTGGACGGCAAGATCAACATCGACGCCAACGCCCTGTATCGTCAGCCCAAGCTGCGCCAGATGCATGACCCATCCCAGGATGACCCCCGCGAGGCGCACGCCGCCCAGTGGGAGCTGAACTATGTGGCGCTCGATGGCAACATCGGCTGCATGGTCAACGGCGCCGGTCTGGCCATGGGCACCATGGACATCGTCAACCTGCACGGCGGCTCACCGGCCAACTTCCTGGACGTCGGCGGCGGCGCCACCAAGGAGCGGGTGACCGAGGCCTTCAAGATCATCCTGTCTGACAGCAAGGTCCAGGCCGTGCTGGTCAACATCTTCGGCGGCATAGTGCGCTGCGACATGATCGCGGAAGGCATCATAGGTGCGGTCAAGGAAGTGGGGGTCAAGGTGCCCGTGGTGGTGCGTCTGGAAGGCAACAACGCCGAACTGGGTGCCCGTAAACTGGCCGACAGCGGCCTCAACATCATCGCAGCAACGAGTCTGACCGACGCAGCGCAGCAAGTGGTCAAAGCAGCGGAGGCCAAATAATGAGCGTTCTGATCAACAAAGACACCAAGGTGATCTGCCAGGGCTTCACCGGCGGTCAGGGTACCTTCCACTCCGAACAGGCGATTGCCTACGGTACCCAGATGGTCGGCGGCGTCTCCCCGGGCAAGGGCGGCACCACTCACCTGGGCCTGCCGGTGTTCAACACCGTCCGTGACGCCGTGGAAGCCACCGGCGCCACCGCCTCCGTCATCTATGTCCCGGCCCCGTTCTGCAAGGACGCCATCCTGGAAGCCATCGATGCCGGCATCAAGCTCATCGTCACCATCACCGAAGGCATCCCGACCCTGGACATGCTGCAGGTCAAGGTGAAGCTGCAGGAAACCGGCGTGCGCATGATCGGTCCGAACTGCCCGGGCGTCATCACCCCGGGTGAGTGCAAGATCGGCATCATGCCCGGCCACATCCACAAGCCGGGCAAGGTGGGCATCGTCTCCCGCTCCGGCACCCTGACCTACGAAGCGGTCAAGCAGACCACGGATGAGGGCTTCGGCCAGTCTACCTGCGTCGGCATCGGTGGTGACCCCATCCCGGGCTCCAACTTCATCGACATTCTGGAAATGTTCCAGAAGGATCCGCAGACCGAAGCCATCGTCATGATCGGCGAGATCGGCGGCAGCGCCGAGGAAGAGGCGGCGGCCTACATCAAGGCCCACGTCACCAAGCCGGTGGTCTCCTACATCGCGGGCGTCACCGCCCCGGCTGGCAAGCGCATGGGTCATGCGGGCGCCATCATCGCCGGTGGCAAGGGCACGGCAGCAGAGAAATTTGCCGCCCTGGAAGATGCCGGCGTGAAAACCGTGCGCTCCTTGGCCGATATCGGCAAGGCCCTGCGTGAAGTAACCGGCTGGTAATTTTTAAGTCCGTTATCTTTGATAGCAAAATGCCGCCCCAGGGCGGCATTTTTTATAGCAGAATTTTTAATGGAGACCGCACTTTAACAATGGCGTTACACATAAGTCGGTCTACCTCAGATCTCGATGAGAAATGCATAGTTAATCGTCATCTATTAAATTATGCTGCCACGAATATCTATTTTTAAGAGTTATATGACATAAGGGAAAAGTCGTGCCAGTTAAAACACATCTTTGGAAAGTCGGTGAAAGACCTGAGGCTTTGCATGAGAGTCGTCTCGATACGGAGAAGTTGCTGGAGGCCATGATTGTTCAAGAGCCAGGAATGCTTTCAGATGAATGGCTTCTTATTGGGCAGCAGGAGCGGACATACAATAACCAACCTCTCGATCTTCTTGCGATAGCTCCAGATGCTTCATTAGTACTGGTAGAACTAAAGCGGGATAAGACGCCAAGAGAAGTAGTTGCACAGGCACTTGATTATGCCTCCTGGGTAGAAAAACTAAAACCCGAGAAAATCGTCGAAATTTACCGGAGATTTTCGTCTGGTCGAGATCTTGCTGCGGACTTTGAGAAAAAATTCCAACGTCAGCTTGATGAAGATGAACTGAATCAGAGCCATCAAATAATCATTGTCGCAGCAGAACTGGACGCCAGTACTGAACGCATAGTGGCTTACTTGAATGATCGCTCGATAGCCATCAACGTTTTGTTTTTTCAGGTATTTACTCACGGTAACGAGAAAATTATTAGCCGCACTTGGTTGCTTGACCCCATTGAAACTCAATCCGCGGCATCAAGGACAAGGGCTGGCAGTGTCGAACCATGGAATGGTGAATTCTATTGCTCGTATGGACACAGTGATACCCGCTCTTGGTATGAAGCTAGGAAGTTTGGCTTTATATGTGGTGGTGGGGGGGCTTGGTACAGCAGAACACTGCAACTGCTATCTCCTGGTGACAGAGTCTGGGTAAAAGTGCCTGGTACGGGATTTGTTGGAGTGGCTCGAGTGCTTAATGGTGCTGTTGCAGCTGCTCAGTTTTTAATAGGAACACCTGATGGTGATATGCCCGCGTTGGACGTCCTTACACAGGGCGATTATCACCGAGAATTTGCTGATGATGAAGAAAAGTGCGAGTACTTTGTGGCGGTCGAATGGTTGGATACCAAGGATTTGAACGAGGCAGTGCAGGAGGTGGGAATGTTTGGTAATCAAAATACTGTGTGCAAGCCCACTGTTGCGAAATGGAGATCAACCGTGAATCGCTTGAAGCAAAAATTTCCCAAATACGGTGTGGATGATACATAACAATTGGTTGTAGGTGATGGCTCCTGATAGCGATGTTGTCTGTAGAACTATGCAGGCTCAAGTACAACCAACAGGTGAGTAGGTTTGAGCTTCGCGTGACAAAGGTTCGCGTTCACCACAGACAGCCGCCAACCTTGAAAAATCGGACCATAAGGCGTATAACCACGCGCTTGTCAGTGTATTGAGTGAGCCCATTGCCATGCAGCAAAAAGTGCCGCAGTTAAACGAAGTGCAGACCGCCCCCTTCTGGCAGGCGAAGAGCCTGCAACAGATGACCATGACGGAGTGGGAGTCCCTGTGCGATGGCTGCGGCAAGTGCTGCCTGAACAAGCTGATCGACGAGGACACCGAGGAGCTGGTGTTCACCAACGTGGCCTGCAACCTGCTCAATACCAAGACCTGCCAGTGTTCCGACTACGGCAACCGCTTTAAAAAAGAGCCGGATTGCCTGCAGATAACCTTCGACAAGATTGCCGAGTTCGACTGGCTGCCGTCGAGCTGCGCCTACCGCCTGCTGGCAGAGGGGCAAAGCCTGCCTGAGTGGCATCCGCTTATCACCGGCAGCCGCAGCGCCATGCACCAGGCCGGCCAGTCGGTGCGAGGCAAGGTGGTGCACGAGGCCCATGCCGGCGACTGGATAGATCACATCATTACCTGGGCGAGCTAAGCCACCAAACCGGATTTTATCTGTCATGGCAAGGGCAGGGGAGTGTGACTCCTCTGCCCTTGTTGCTTTTGGCATACAAATGATGAGTTTTATGCAGTAAAGGCAGTGTAATAAGGCGTACCGGGACGAAAGTATTAGCAGGTCGTGAGATGTCGTCCCTGGCGCCACCAGCGCAGGTCAAACCGCTTCCATGATACAGGGACGGGAGAGCTGCACTCTCCCGCCCCTGTTGCTATCTGGCATTGGGCCGCGCGTGGGTGACATGCCCGCCGCTCGCCAGTTGATGGCGAGGATCCACGGCTCTTTTTTATCCATCTTGGCGGCCGTTACTTATCCGCCTTGCCCGCCGCATCCGCCAGTCGGGCCAGCCGCTTGTCATACCAGGGCACGGGGCGCCCTTCATCTTCCGCCCGCTCTTTGCGGCGGATGGCATTGCGCACCACCATGGCCCCCAGCCAGCGAAAGGGCTCAGGCGGGAAATAGCCGCGCGGGCCGCTCACCAGGGCGCAATCACGCCACATTTTGTCCTCTTCCCGCACCACATCTCTCACCAGGGCTGCCAGTACTTGACCGCCCATCCAGCTCTGCGCCACCCCGTTGCCGGAATAGCCGAGGCCATAGACGATATTGGGCTGCTCGCGCCAGTGGCCGAAGAAGGGGAGGCCATCCACCGAGCGATCGGAGGCGCCGCACCAGCTGGCGGCGACGGGTACATCTTCAAGTGCCGGAAAGAAGCGGCGCAGGGTGCGGGTGAGAGGCGCAAGATAGCGGCTCGGGGCATCAAACTCGGCCAGATGGCGGTTGGCAAAGGCGAAGCGGTTGCCCCCCTTGCCTAGCATCAGCCTCCCTTGCACGGTGGATCTGTAGTAGTGCACAAAAGTGCGGCCATCCACCACGGAGCGACCGTGCGCGAGTTGCTGGGCGGCAAGCGCCTGTGGCGCCGGGTCGGTTATCACCATATCCGAGGAGACCAGCACTATGCTGCGGCGAAACTCGCGAAAGTGCGCCGTCATGGCGCTGTTGAGGGCCAGCACCACCTTGCGGGCGCGCACGATGGCCTCTGGCGTTTGCACCCGCGCAGGCTGGCCTGCGTCGAGGCGCTGCATGGGGGAGCCTTCATACACCTCGACCCCCAGTTCCCGTGCCACCCGCAGCAGGCCGCGCACCAGCAGCGCCGGTTGCACCGAGCCCGCGTGGGGGCTGTAGAGCCCCTCCAGATGGACGTGGGAGCCGCTTTGGCTCGCCAGTTCACTCTCCTCAATCGTCTGCCACTGGTTAAGACCGGTTCGCTTTAGCTCCTGCAATACCGGCTCCATCAGACCGCGCTGGGCCTCGCTGGTGGCGGTATAGCAGGTACCCTCCACCCGCAGTTGGGCCTCTATGTCGTGGAGCTTGCAGAAGTGGGCTATCTCGTGCACCGCCTGCTCGGAGCTTCGCACCAGCCAGGCGGCCTGCTGCTCCCCAAACAGCCGCTTCAGGGTCAGGTACTTGGCCGACCAGGTGAGCAGGCAGCCGCCGTTGCGCCCCGAGGCCCCGCTGCCGCACAGATCTTTTTCCAGCACCAGGATACGCAAGTGAGGCTCGGCGGTCTTAAGGGTGATGGCGCTCCAGAGCCCGGTAAAGCCGCCGCCGACGATGCAGACATCCACTTCGTGCTGGCCTTGAAGGGGCGTGGGGGGGGCGGGTTGTTCGGTGGCCAGGGCCTCGGCCAGCCAAAAGGGGCGAGTGGACATAATGACTCCTCGATAAGGTTATTGATGGCGCCAGCGCTGGGTGCGATCCAGCAGGGCGCGGCTCAAAAAGAGCTGGAGCAGCTTGACGGTGGCGGCGGCCATCAGGATCAGGGTGGCCATGGCGGCGGCTGCGGCGGTATCGCCGGAATCCTCCATATTCAGCACGGCGATGGAGGCGAGCACGCTGTCGCTGGAATAGAGGAAGATCACCGCCGAGGTGGTGGTCATGGCGTTGACGAACAGATAGATGAAGATCTCCAGCAGCGCCGGAAGGGAGGCGGGCAGGGTCACCCGCCAGAACGCCTTCCAGAGGGGGATGCGCAGGGAAATAGCCACCAGCTCCAGCTCCCTGGGCAGTTGCTTGAGGCAGGTCACCGCCGTCATGTGCCCCACGGTGTAGTAGTGGATGACGCAGGAGAGCACCATCAGCGGCAGGGTGCCATGGAGGTTGCCGAGCAGGCTGTCCGGCCGGTTGAAGAAGAAGATGTAGCCCAGCCCCAGCACCATGCCGGGCACCGCCAGCGACAGCATGGCCAGCAGGTGCAGCAGCTGGCGAAGCCATGCGAAGTGGCGCCCCTTCTCCTGCGCCCAGGCCAGCACCATGACCAGCACTGTGCCCACAAGGGCGGTATAGAGGCCCAGCTGCAGGGTGTTGGTAAAGGGCTGCCAGCCATAGACGCTGTTGCTGTCAAAGGCGTAGTGATCCAGCGTCAGCTCAAGGTTGTAGGGCCAGAACTGCACCAGGGAGCCGTAGACCGCCATGCCGACCAGCGCCAGAAACAGCAGGGCCCAGAGGGCGCACCAGCCCAGCGCCAGCAGATCTCGCACTCTATGGGGCTTGGGCTGATAGTGCACCGCCTTGGTGCTGCTCTGCTCCTGCATCTTGCTGCGCACCCTGTGCTCCAGCGCAAAGCTCAGCAGCGCCGGCAGCAGCAGGGTGACGCTGGCGACCGCCCCGAGGGAGAAGTTCTGCATCCCGATCACCTGCCGGTAGATATCGGTGGCCAGCACGCTGTACTGGCCGCCAATCACCTTGGCCACCCCGAAGTCGCAGATGGTGAGGGTGAAGACGGCGATGGCGGCGCTGAGCAGACCATAGCGGGCGGTGGGCAGGGTGACGGTGACAAAGGTGCGCCAGCCGCTGCTGCCCAGCACCCGGGACGCCTCATAGAGACGGGCATCGCTGTGTCCCAGCGCCGTGATGAGGATCATCAGGGCGTGGGGGAAGCACCAGAAGCCCAGACCAATGACGATACCGATGGGGCCGTAGATGCTCTCGCCGCCGAGCAGCCCCTTGGCAACTCCCTGATTGCCAAACCAGTAGACCAGGCTGATGGCGGGCAGCAGGGAGGGCATCAAGAGCGGAATAAGGCCGATGAGGCGAAACAGGCTCTTGCCCGGCATGCAGGTACGGGTGAGGGCATAGGCGTAGCCAAAGGCGATGGTCACCACCAGGGCGGTGATCAGCACCCCGAGCCAGAGGGTGTTGCCTATGGTGCGGGTCAGGTTGGGGGAGAGGACGTAGTCCCGAAAGTT
Organism: Aeromonas sp. MR16; assembly: GCF_022549315.1. Lineage (NCBI taxonomy): Bacteria > Pseudomonadati > Pseudomonadota > Gammaproteobacteria > Aeromonadales > Aeromonadaceae > Aeromonas > Aeromonas sp. MR16. The sequence goes on from NZ_JAKZFK010000001.1 coordinate 207,961, forward strand.
CGCGAGCCCCACCCAGTTGCCGTCCATGTCCTGCAGGCTCTTTTGCAGCATGGCGAGCAGGGGTAGCAGCAGGCCACCGACCAGCAGGGCTATGCCCAGCAACAGCAGCACGAGCTGGATCAGGCTGTCCCGGCTCCAGCCGCTGCAGAGCCGCTGCCACAGGGAGTAGCGAGGCAGACCTTCTTGGGTTGTCAGTGCCGGGGTGGAGAGATGAGGGCTCATGGACGCTCTCCTTCAAAGAGCTGCATGGCCCCGGCGGGCCAGTGCAGGGAGCAGCGCATGCCGCTGCGCCAGCCCCCCTGCTCGTGGTGGGGCTGCGCCTGGGTGGGGCGCTCCACCAGAATTTGCTGCGGGCCGAGATAGGTGTCGGCGGTGCAGATGAGGCGCTGGGCGGCGCCGAGAAACTCCACCTGATCTATCTGCGCTTCTACGCCATGTTGACCAGGATAATGCTCATGGGGGGCGCCCAGGGTGATCGCCTCGGGGCGGATCGCCACCTGCAATTTGCTGCCGGCAGCGGCCTGGTTGGCGAGCGTCAAGGGCTGTTCGTTGAGGCGCACCTGAGTGGGGCCGAGCACCAGGGTCTCGAGGAAGTTCATGGTGCCGACGAAGCTTGCCACGAAGCGGCTGGCAGGCCTGTGGTAGATCTCTTGCGGGGTGCCCACCTGTACGATGCGGCCGCCTTCCATCACTACTATGCGGTCCGCCATGGTCAGCGCCTCTTCCTGATCGTGGGTCACCATGATGGTGGTGATGCCAAGGCGCTGCTGCAGGGCGCGGATCTCGCTGCGAAGGTGGGTGCGCACCAGGGCATCCAGGGCGCTGAGTGGTTCGTCCAGCAGCAGCAGGCCGGGGGAGAGGGCCAAGGCCCGGGCCAACGCCACCCGCTGCTGCTGACCGCCGGAGATCTGGCTCGGGTATTTGTGGGACTGGGCATCGAGATCTACCAGCGCCAGCCAGTGATCGACCCGCTCCTTGATGGCATCGCGCGCCAATCCCTGATTCTCAAGGCCGAAGGCGATGTTCTGGGCCACCGTCAGGTTGGGGAAGAGGGCATAGGACTGAAACACGATGCCAAAGTCCCGCTCCTGGGGGGGCAGCAGGGAGATCTCCCGTCCCCCTTGCCAGATCCGGCCGCTGTCCGGCAAATCCAGGCCGGCGATGGCTCTGAGCAAGGTGGTCTTGCCGCAGCCGGAGGGGCCGAGAAAGCAGATAAACTCCCCCGGCTCAATGGTCAGAGAGATCCCCTTGAGGGCCTGGAAGGCACCGAACTGCTTGTTGAGATGTTGAATGTCCAGATAGGGCTGGGTCATGATTCGACTCGCTACTGATTTGGTATATACCAGTTTGCGGGTGAAGTGTGACGGTCAGGTGATCGGGGGATGACGGCTCGATGACAGTCAGATGACGGCGGGCATTCGGCAGGTGGCTTGGCCCTATGCAGATGGGCGAGGCGTCGCTAATTGGGGGTGAAACAAAAAAGCGAAGGCCAACAAGTGCTGGCCTTCGGCAAGGGGTTTATTGGCAGCGGTGTGTCTGGGGTGCACAAACCGCTCCTGTTCAGGATTACTGCTTGGCTTCCGACTTGCCGTCGAAGCTGGCGCTCCACTGGGTCAGGATGGCGTTGCGCTCGCGGGCTGCCCAGGCAAAGTCGTTGTCGATCATCTGGCCCTTGATATCTACCGGATAGCCCGCTCTCGGTTGGGCGACCCCCGGGATGGCAACCACAGCGAACGACTTGTTGTAGAGGGCGTTGGCCTGCTCGGTGGCGGCAAAGTCGAGCAGCTGTTTGGCGGCCTCAAGCTTGGGCGTGCCCTTGATGATGGCGGCGGCTTCCATGTCCCAGCCCGAGCCTTCGCTCGGGAACACCACCTCTATGGGGGCGCCCTTGGCCTTGAGGCTGGTGGCCGGGAAGTCAAAGGAGATGCCGATCACCGTCTCGCCGCTGGCGGCCAGCTTGCAGGGGGCCGAGCCCGAGTGGGTGTAGCGGTCGATGTTCTGGTGCAGACCGTTCATAAACTGCCAGCCCTGCTGCTCGCCCATGGTCTGCAGCCAGCCGGCAACGCTCAGGTAGCCTGTGCCGGAGGAGCTGGGGTTGGGCATGATCACCTTGCCCTTGTAGATGGGCTTGGTGAGATCGGCCCAGCTGGTCGGCGCCGGTATTCCTTGCTTCTCTGCCTCTACCTTGTTGAAGCAGATGGCGCTGAAGAAGGCGTCCAGACCAATCCAGTGGGGCTCGGCCTTGCCGTCACGAAAACGGCTGTCGAGCTTGTCCAGCCCCTTGGGGGCGTAACCGGTCAGCATCTGCTGCTGATCGAGCTGCATCAGGCTGGTGGCGGCCAGTCCCCACACCACATCGGCCTTGGGCTGGGCCTTCTCCGCCAGCAGCCTGGCGGTGACCACCCCGGTGGAGTCGCGCACCCACTTGATGTTGATATCCGGGTGCTGGCGCTCAAATGCCGTCTTCAGCTCGCCGAGCTGCTCCGGCTCGAAGGCTGTGTAGACGGTGAGATCGGTCGCGGCCAGTGCCGGGGCTGTCATGGCGGCCAGCACGGCGGCGGCCAGCAAATGGGTTCCCTGTTTCATCCTCTTCTCCATTTAAATTGGCTTGGTATAAACCAGATTGGTCGAAGCAGAGGCTAGGGGAACTTTATGACGGTACGGTGACGACTCAGTGACGTTTTGCCGTACTCGATTTGCCGCACTTAACTTGTCTGTTCCTAATCCTGGGTATCCACCTCTATCTCCAGGCTGTCGTGGCGCCAGTACTCCAGATCGAAGTCGAGCACCCGGCCGTGCTGATCGAAGTTGAGTCGCTCGAGGCGCAGGGCGGGTAGCCCGGCGGTGGCCCCCAGCGCCTTGGCCACCTCGTCCGGCAGGGCGGTGGGGAAGAAGCGCACCTGCATGCGGGCGTAGTGAAGATCGTAATGGGCCTGGTAGATCTCGGTCAGGCTGCCGGCAAGATCCAGCTCCAGCAGGCCGGGCACCCGCGCTGGCAGGCAGTGGTTCTCGCAATAGCAGATGGCGCGCCCGTTGGCATAGCGCAGCCGCTTGAGCAGAAACAGGCTGTCGAACGGCTTGAGCTGCAACTGCGCCATCAGTGCCGGGGGCACCGCCTGGCGACTTTTCTCCAGCAGCTCGGTGTGCGGCTCGCCCCCTTGCTCTCGCACTATCTGGTGAAAGTTGGAGGTGCGCCTGGGGTTGAGGCGAAAGCGCGGCGGGGTGACGAACCAGCCCCGGCGATCCTCCCGATAGATGAGGCCGTTGGCCTCCAGCTGCACCAGCGCCTCGCGGATGGTGACCCGGGTGGTGCCGTAGAGTTCCCCCAGCAGCCGCTCGGAGGGGAGCTTGTCGTTGGGGGGCAGGCCCCCCGCCAGGATCTGGTTGGCGAGGGCATCCTTGATCTGCAGGTATTGGGGTTTGCTCATGAAAATCCTTGGCTGGGCAATGGTTGAGGCACAGGGCTGGTCGTTGGTCCGGTCGCTAAATGGAGGCGATATAATGCGTTGGTAGATACCAGTGTTGCCCCTGTTGTTCAGGCTTCCTAGATTATCGCGATCCCGGCGCCGAAAATGAATTTTTTGTTGCACGTGGCCCCACCCCTTTGACCTCGGCGGGGCAGTTACCCACAATGCGTTCATTCTGGTATATACCAAAAGGAGCGAAATCATGACCCATATTCCTGCGGCCCCCGCCGCCGTCGATTACCTGCTGCTGACCCCGGGCCCCCTCTCGACCACCGCCACTGTGCGCGCCGCCATGCTGCAAGACAGTTGCACCTGGGATGCGGACTATAACCTCGGCGTGGTCGAGCCCATCCGCCGCGAGCTGGTGCGGCTGGCCACTGGCCCGGAATATGAAAGCGACTACAGCGCCGTGCTGCTGCAGGGGAGCGGCAGCTATGTGGTGGAGAGCGTGCTGGGCTCGACCATCGGCGCCGACGAGTGTCTGCTCATCATCAACAACGGCGCTTACGGCGCCCGCATGGGGGAGATGGCTCGCTGTCTTGGCCTGCGCCACCATGAGCTCGACTGCGGCGAGACGACCCGCCCCGAGCCCGCCGCCATCGACGCCATGCTGGCGCGCCACCCCGAGATCACCCACTTGGCCATGGTGCACTGCGAGACCACCACCGGCATGCTCAATCCGCTTGGAGAAGTCGCTGCACTCTGCCTGCGCCGCGGCATCCGCCTGATCGTCGATGCCATGAGCAGCTTTGGCGGCATCCCCATCGACATGGAGCGCCTTGGCATCGAGTTTCTCATCAGCTCCGCCAACAAGTGCATTCAGGGGGTGCCGGGCTTTGGCTTCGTCATCGCCCGTCGCGCCGCACTGACGGCCTGCGCCGGTCGCGCCCGCTCGGTCTCCCTCGACCTGCACGCCCAGTGGCAGACCATGGAGCAGCAGGGGGGCAAGTGGCGCTTTACCTCGCCCACCCATACCGTGCTTGCCTTTGCCCAGGCCCTGCGCGAGCTGGACGAAGAGGGGGGCATTGCCGCACGCCATCAGCGTTACAGCGAAAATCAGCGCACTTTGGTGGCGGGGATGGCCGCCCTCGGCTTTGTGCCGCTGCTGCCAGAGGAGTGGCAATCCCCCATCATCACCGCCTTCTATTCCCCGGCCCACCCGGACTACCGCTTCGCCGACTTCTATCAGCGACTCAAGGCGCAGGGCTTTGTCATCTACCCGGGCAAGGTCTCCCAGGCCGATTGCTTCCGCATAGGCAATATCGGCGATGTGACGCCAAAGCGGGTGCGCGATCTGCTCGCCGCCATGGCCAGCGCCTGCTACTGGCAGGAGAACGCGCGATGACCAGCATGCCGGTTCAGGGTTGCGATCTGCGTGACGAGAAGCTGCACGGCAGCGGCCGGGCCGACAGCGAAGGGGACATCAACCTGGGGGAAGGGCGCGTGCGCTGGTGGGCAGGCCAGGGCGAAGCGGTGCAGGCCGGGCTGGCAGAAGATAGCCGCTACTTTCTCCATCAGGCCCTCTCAACCCCCTGTCTGGATCTGTTGGAGGGGGCGCAGGGGAGCCGGTTGACCAGCGTCTCTGGCAAGCAGTACCTCGATTTTCACGGCAACAGCGTCCATCAGCTGGGCCACGGCCACCCCAGAGTGGTGGCCGCGGTGCAGCAGCAACTCGCCGATCTGCCCTTTGCACCCCGCCGTTACACCCATCGGGTCGCCATCGACTGCGCCCGCACTTTGGCCGAGCTGGCTCCCGGCGATCTCAACCGGGTGCTGTTCGCCCCCGGCGGCAGCGAGGTGGTGGGGATAGCCTTGAAACTCGCCCGCTTCATCACCGGCAACAGCAAGGTGGTGTCCCTCTGGGATGCCTTTCACGGTGCCTCCCTCGATGCCATCTCGGTCGGTGGCGAGGCCTGTTTTCGTGCCGGCATGGGCCCCTTGATGGCCGGGGTGGAGCGCGTCCCGCCGCCCACCCGCTATCGCGGCGTCTGGTATCGCGGTGAAGGGGACGACCTGCACTATGCCGATTATCTGGAGTACGTCATCGAGAAGGAGGGGGGCATTGGTGCCTTTATTGCCGAGCCCATCCGCAACACCGATGTGCAGGTGCCCTCAAAAGCCTACTGGCAGCGGGTGCGGGAGATCTGCGATCGCCACAAGGTGCTGCTGATCGTCGACGAGATCCCCAATGCCCTGGGTCGCACCGGCCACTGGTTCAGCTTCGAGGAGTTTGGCATAGAACCCGACATCATCTGCCTAGGCAAGGGGTTGGGGGGCGGGGTGGTGCCCTTTGCCGCGCTTATCACCCGGGATCGTTTCAATCAGGCGGCGGCTATTTCGCTCGGTCACTACACCCACGAGAAGAGCCCCATCGGCTGCGCGGCGGCCCTCGCCACCATAGCCACCATCCGTGAAGAGGGGTTGCTGGCCAAGGTGCAGGAGGATGGTCGCTTCATGGCCGCCGAGCTCGCGGCGCTTGCCGAACGCCACCCGCTGATCGGCCAGGTGCGCGGCATAGGTCTCTTGTGGGCGCTCGATCTGGTGGTCGATCACCAGAGTCGAACGCGCAATAGCCAGGCCGCCGAGCGGCTGCTCTACCGCTGTCTGGAACTCGGGCTCAGCTTCAAGGTCTCCCAGGGCAACGTTATCCAGCTCTCGCCACCGCTCAACATAGCCCGCGCCGATCTGGTGCGCGCGCTCAGTATTCTCGATCACGCCCTCGGCGAGATCGCCCTTTCACCGGAACAGGAACATCACCATGACTGACTTGCAGATTGCCGTAGCCCCGACCACAGACGTGGAGGCGCTGATCCTCGACTGGGCCGGCACAGTGGTCGATTTTGGCTCCTTCGCCCCCACCTCCATCTTCGTCGAGGCCTTCGTCCGCGGCTATGACTTCGCGGTGACGCTGGATGAGGCGCGCCAGCCCATGGGGTTGGGCAAGTGGGACCATATCGCCGTCCTGGGCCGCCTGCCCTCGGTGGATGCCCGCTGGCAGGCCCGTTTCGGCCACCCCATGAGCCACGCCGAGGTGGACCATCTCTATCACACCTTCATGCCGCTGCAGATTGCCGCCGTGACCCGCTTCGCCGCCCCCATCCCGGGCGTGCTGCCGGTGCTGGAGGCGCTGCGAGCGCAGGGGCTGCGTATCGGCTCCTGCTCGGGCTACCCCCGTCCCGTGATGGAGGCGCTGGTACCGGCGGCGGCCGATCACGGCTATAGCCCGGATCACTGGGTCGCCACCGACGATCTCAAGGCGGGCGGGCGCCCCGGTCCCTGGATGGCGCTGGCCAACGTGATTGAGCTCGGGTTAAGCGCCGTGCATCGCTGCATCAAGGTGGACGACGCCGTGCCCGGCATCAGCGAGGGTCTGAACGCCGGCATGTGGACAGTGGGGCTGTCGGTTTCCGGCAACGAGTTTGGCGCCACCTTGCAAGCGTTCGCCGCCATGAGCGAGGCGCAGATCACCGCCCGGCGCGCGCCGGCCGAGGCCAAGCTGCGCGCCGCGGGGGCCCACTACGTGATAGATACCCTGGCCGACATCGCCCCCGTCATCACGGATATCAACCGCCGTATGGCGGCTGGCGAACGGCCCTGAACAAGGTGGCGTGAGGGATGGGGGCTTGGGGTGTCTCCGCCTTGCAAGCCGATGGATCCTGAAGAGCAGACATAAAAAAACCGGCGCCTGGGCGCCGGTTTTTAGTCACTACGACTCGATTACAGAGAAGCGGTGAAGGTACGGGTGATGACGTCTTGCTGTTGCTCTTTGGTCAAAGAGTTGAAGCGAACGGCATAACCGGATACGCGGATGGTCAACTGCGGATATTTCTCCGGGTTTTCCATGGCTTCCAGCAGCATTTCACGGTTCATCACGTTGACGTTCAGGTGCTGACCACCTTCCAGGTTGGCTTCATGGTGGAAGTAACCATCCATCAGGCCTGCCAGGTTGGCTTTCTGGGATTCCATGTCTTTACCCAGCGCGTTCGGCACGATGGAGAAGGTATAGGAGATACCATCTTTGGCGTAGGCGAACGGCAGCTTGGCGACGGAAGTCAGTGAGGCAACGGCACCCTTCTGGTCACGACCGTGCATCGGGTTGGCACCCGGGCCAAACGGCGCACCGGAGCGACGGCCATCCGGGGTGTTACCGGTCTTCTTGCCGTACACCACGTTGGAGGTGATGGTCAGCACGGATTGGGTAGCCACGGCGCCACGGTAGGTGTTGAGCTTCTGAATCTTCTTCATGAAGCGCTCGACCAGGTCACAGGCGATGTCATCGACGCGAGCGTCGTTGTTACCGAACTGCGGGTACTCACCGTCGATCTCGAAGTCGATGGCAATGCCATCTTCGTCACGAACCGGCTTGACCTTGGCGTACTTGATGGCAGACAGGGAGTCAGCTGCCACGGACAGACCGGCGATGCCGCAAGCCATGGTGCGATAGACGTCACGGTCGTGCAGCGCCATCAGGGAGGCTTCGTAGCTGTACTTGTCGTGCATGTAGTGGATGATGTTCAGGGCGGCGACGTATTGCTTGGCCAGCCAGTCCATGAAGTGATCCAGCCTGTCCATCACGTCGTTGTACTCGAGGTACTCACCTTTGACCATTTCAGTCTTGGGACCGATCTGGATCTTGAGCTTCTCGTCCATGCCGCCGTTGATTGCATACAGCATGGTCTTGGCCAGGTTGGCACGGGCACCGAAGAACTGCATCTGTTTGCCGATGATCATCGGGGACACGCAGCAAGCGATGGCATAGTCATCGTTGTTGAAGTCCGGACGCATCAGGTCATCGTTCTCGTACTGAACGGAAGAGGTCTCGATAGATACCTTGGCACAGTACTTCTTGAAACCGACCGGCAGCTTCTCGGACCACAGGATGGTCAGGTTCGGCTCAGGGGACGGGCCCATGGTGTACAGGGTGTTCAGCATACGGAAGCTGTTCTTGGTGACCAGGGTACGGCCATCAACGCCCATACCGGCCAGGGTCTCGGTCGCCCACATCGGGTCGCCGGAGAACAGTGAATCGTATTCAGGGGTACGCAGGAAGCGAACCATGCGCAGCTTCATGACCATGTGGTCCATCAGCTCCTGGGCTTCTTGCTCGGTGATCAGGCCTTTCTTCAGGTCGCGTTCGATGTACACGTCCAGGAAGCTGGAGGTACGACCGAAGGACATGGCAGCACCGTTCTGGGACTTGACTGCCGCCAGGTAGGCGAAGTAGGTCCACTGCACGGCTTCTTTGGCGTTCTTGGCCGGTACTGAGATGTCGCAACCGTATTTGGCGGCCATGACCTTCATCTGTGCCAGGGCACGGTGCTGCTCGGAGATCTCTTCGCGCAGACGGATGGTGGCTTCCAGGTTGACGCCGTTTTCCAGGTCGGCTTGCAGGGACTTGAACTGGGCCAGTTTGTCGGCCATCAGGAAGTCGATGCCGTACAGGGCGACACGACGGTAGTCACCGATGATACGGCCACGGCCGTAGGCATCCGGCAGACCGGTGATGACGCCAGACTTGCGGCAGTTCAGGATGTCCTTGGTGTAGACATCGAACACGCCCTGGTTGTGGGTCTTGCGGTACTCGGTGAAGATCTTCTCGACCATGGGGTCAAGTTGACGGCCGTATACTTCGCAGGAAGTCTTGACCATCTTGATACCGCCGTTGGCGATGATGGCGCGCTTGAGCGGCTTGTCAGTCTGCAGACCGACGATTTGCTCCAGGCTCTGGTCGATATAGCCGGCATCGTGAGCGGTAATGGTGGAGGGCAGGTCAGTATCAAAATCGACCGGCGCGTGAGTGCGGTTCTCGATCTTGATGCCTTCCATGACCTTGTCCCACAGCTTGGTGGTAGCTTCGGTCGCGCCAACCAGGAAGGACTCGTCACCTTCATACGGGGTGTAGTTCTTCTGGATGAAGTCACGGGTGTTGACAGAGGTCTGCCATTCACCGGCCGCGAAGCCTTCCCATGCTTTTTGGAACTGTTCGTTAAGTTCTGCCATTTTCATTACCTCTCAAGGTATTTATGTGTCAGCCGCCATCCTTAATGATGGCGACGGAAGATAAACCAGTAAGTCAAGCCAACCATGACGCCACCACCAATGATATTACCAATGGTGACAGGAATAAGGTTGTGTAGAACGAAGTTGGATACGGTCAGATCGGCGAAGGTGGCCGGGTCCTGGCCGATGGCCTGCCAGAATTCCGGACTCGCGACGCTGTGGATAGCGATACCGACCGGGATCATAAACATGTTTGCGATGCTGTGCTCAAAACCGGAGGCCACGAACATGGCGACGGGGAGCAGCATGACCATCACCTTGTCGGTGGCACTGCGGGCGCCAAACGCCATCCACACGGCGAGACACACCATGAGGTTGCAGAGAATACCGAGGGCAAGGGCCTCGAAGAAGCTGTGGTGGATCTTGTGCTGGGCGACTTTCAGGGCGTTCAGACCCCACTGTCCATCCGCCGCCGTGTACTCGGCCGACATGATGATGAGCGCCACTACGATGAGGCCACCGATGAGGTTGCCGAAGTAGACCAGGCCCCAGTTCTTGAGCAACTGGGCCCAGCTGATGCGATTGGCCGCCTTGGCCACCAGGGTCAGGGTGGTGGAGGTGAACAGCTCGGCACCGAGCAGCACGCACAGGATGAGGCCCAAGGAGAAGCACAGCCCCCCCACCAGCTTGGCCATGCCCCAGGACATGCCGCTGCTGCCGGTGGTGACGGTAATGTAGAAAACAAACGCGATGGCGATGAAGGCGCCTGCGGTGATGGCCAGTGGGATGGTCTTGTATGCAGGCTTGGTGGCCTTGGCATAGGTGATATCTTCTGCCAGTGCAGCGATGGCTTCGGGCTTCAGACAATCAAAGGGAGATTCTGCTTTCAATTCTCATGTACCTGCATATTTTGCCTGTGGAAATCATAACAAAGGGCCAGATCGCCAAAATTGACATCGATCAAGAATTACAGATTGTGAATGTAATTTTACTACAGAAATTTGAGCCCTCTGGAAGCTTGACTTTACAGCCGATTTCAGGTGAAACAGAATTGGTGGTGTCGTTAAGCTGATGATTTTAAACTATTTAAAATTATTTTTTCTTAAAATATATCGGCAAGATAGCTTTGCGGCAACGCTGCACACAAGTGCCCTGGTTGACAATCCCCTAAGAGGTATTTTTTGTTTTTTATTTCATCCCTGAATAACAGCCAGCCAAAGCGTAGACCATAAAACAGAAGGGGCCATCGGGCCCCTTCGTTACATTACCACATCAGACCCAGGAATGGGCTCGTTTGGCCTTCTGTAATTTCTCATAGGCGGCCAGCAGTTTCTGGTGCAGCGGGAACTGGGAGAGCGACAGGTCGGCCGCCTCCAGCCCGTGGAAGCGTGCCTCACCGCTGGCGTGGGCCCAGGCCTCGGCCAGGGTCTCTTCCCCGAACATGCGGCTGAACACGGCGCGGTACTGCTCGGGATCGCGATCTTCATCCAGGAACAGCTCGACGCAGGCGCGCAGGGCGCGGTAGTAGTTGGCGCGATCGCTCGGGAACACCGACTGGTTGTATTCCATGGTCCAGTCGATGAGATCCAGCGCGCTTTCCAAGTCACCAGCGGCCAGCGCCAGCATGGCTTTAAGCTCGCCGACCCGGAGGGTGTGCAGGGCGGTGCCCTTGGCGGCGGCAATGCCGAGCAGCTCGCGCACCCGGGTACGTTCGTCGTGCCCCTCTTCATCCAGCTGATCGAACAGCGCCATGTATTGCTCCGCGTCCCACTCCAGCGCCGGCAGGGCCAGGAGGGTTTCGCGCAGGTGAGCGCCCATGGTGTTGTTGGCCAGCAGCAGATCCTCGACCGGATAGATGTCGGACATGCCGGGCACCAGGATGCGACAGGCGTAGACGCCGAGGTGCTCGTAGTCGGCGATGTAGACCGGCTGCTCCAGCTCGTGGAAGATGCCGATCAGGTGGTCGAACTCCTCCTGGGAGCTGCCACGGAAGTCCCAGTCGGCGAATTCGAAGTCGGCTTCCTGCTTGAACAGATCCCAGCTGATGAGGCCGGAGGAGTCGATGAAGTGGGTCTCCAGGTTGTGGTGATCCGCCACCTGCTCGTTGTCAAACGAGGGGGGGACGAACACGTCCAGATCCTTGAGACCACGGCCCTGCAGCAGCTCGGTGACGGTGCGCTCGAAGGCCACTTCGAAGCGCGGGTGGGCGCCGAAGGAGGCGAAGCAGGTGCCGTTGCTCGGGTTGAGCAGCACCACGCAGATGACCGGGTAACGGCCGCCGAGGGACGCATCGAAGCTGTAGATGGGGAAGCCTTCGGCCTCCAATGCGGCGATGGAGGCCGCGATGCCGGGGTAGCGGGCAATCACCTCGGCCGGGATCTCCGGCAGGCTGATGGCCTCGGCGATGATCTTGTTCTTCACGTGGCGCTCGAACACCTCGGACAGCCCCTGAGTGCGGGCCTCGGTCTTGGTGTTGCCGGCGCTCATGCCGTTGGAGACGTAGAGGTTGCCGATGATGTTCATCGGGATGTAGACGGTCTGGTGATCGGACTGGCGCTCGAACGGCAGCGCGACTATGCCGCGCTCCTCGTTGCCCGATTGCAGATCCACCAGCATGTCGGCGGTGACTTCACCGTCCGGGTTGTAGAACTTGCGGGTGAAGCCGTCGAGCAGACCGGTGGGCAGCTGATCCCCCTCGATGGGGAACCACTTCTCGTTCGGGTAGTGGACGAAGTCGCCATTGGCAACCTGCTCCCCCAGATAGAAGTCGGCGAAGAAGTAGTTGGTGGAGAGACGCTCGAAATACTCGCCGAGGGCCGACGCCAAGGCGGCCTTCTTGCTGGCACCCTTGCCGTTGGTGAAGCAGAGGGCGCACTCCTTGTCGCGGATGTGCACGGACCAGACATTGGGCACAGGGTTGAGCCAGGAAGCCTCTTCGATATCAAACCCCAGGGCTTGCAGCTTGGTCTGGAAGCGTTCGATGGAGTCTTCCAGTGCCGCGTCCTTGCCGGGAATAAAAGTGTGGTCGGTCATCACAATATCCTGATTTTTATTGACTCATGTTTGGCCGCAGATAATAGCATGAGTCGGCGGGGAAGCGGCGAGGACAATCCCATTCCAGGGGCGCTGCGCGCTGCAATCCGGGGCCGTTATGCCCCTCCTTTATAAGTTTCTCTAAACAACATTAAGAAAAAGTAGTTTTTTTTATGGTCCGTCTATCTCCATCATGGGCCCCTCTTGCTCGGGGAGGGTATACGCGCCGCATTCCGGTACGGGTCGCCCTTCATTATTGCCTTCCCCAGAGCCTATCCATTGGGAGTTGCTATGCCATTGATGACACCACAGATTACACCCGGCGTGACCACCCTGGCTCCGGGATTTCGGGCCCTGAGCATTCTGGTCGACGGGGCCCCCATCGTCGATGCCGAGGTCGGCAGTCGGGCCCTGGCGCAGGCCTGCCAGTCGGTCGCGGCGGGAGGCGCCCCCTGGGCACAGGATCACCTGAGCGCCTGGGACGAAGTATTCAAGCGCTTCGGCGCCAAGCCCCAACGCACCCCCTGTTCGGCCCAGGCCCTGCTCAAGCGGGTGCAGCGTGAGGGCAGCCTGCCCTGCATCGATCCCGTGGTGGATCTCTACAACGCCATCAGCATCGAATACGCCATCCCGGTCGGCGGCGAGGATTTGACCGCCTATGAGGGGGTGCCACGCCTCATCGTGGCCGACGGCAGCGAGCTGTTCGACACCATGAAAGAAGGGGAGCCCGCCCATGAAAGCCCGGAGCTCGGTGAGGTGGTGTGGCGCGATGACAGGGGCGTGACCTGCCGGCGCTGGAACTGGCGCCAGGGAGTCAAAACCCGGCTCAGCGTCGAGTCAGGTCAGATGTGGTTTATCCTGGAGAGCCTACCGCCAATGCCGCTCTCGGCGCTGCAGGAGGCTGGCGATCGGCTGATCGAAGGATTGAAGCAGATGATGCCGGGCGCCAAAATAGAGCAAGAGCTGATCGGCTGCCTGACTGAGGGATAACGCTGGCCTGGGCATAAAAAGGTGAGAAGAGGATGGCCACCCTGAGTGGCCATTTTTATGCGCACTGATCGGGGCTTGTCGAGAGCCGACCCGTTGATAAACATCTGACCATGGCAGCTAGATATGCTGCTTTATATGTACCCTACAGATAAAGAAGGATAAAAAATCGCTCAAAGTAGTGATATATCGGTATGAGTGCGTGTCGCTTGGCACTGGTCACGCCGATGGAGCAGGGGATCGGTTAGCCCGCTCCCCTGTGTCTTCCCTAGCCGATAAATTTCAGCCCCAGGATGCCGCCCACGATCAGCGTCAGGCAGAGTACCCGCGCCAGGGTGGCCGGTTCGTTGAACAGCCAGATCCCCATCAGCACGGTGCCGACGGCGCCGATGCCGGTCCAGACCGCGTAGGCGGTGCCGAGTGGCAGCTGTTTGACCGCCATGGCGAGCAGCACCACGCTCACCCCCATGGCAGATAGGGTCAGCAGGGTGGGGAGGGGACGGCTGAAGCCGTCTGTGTATTTGAGGCCTATGGCCCAGGCGACCTCGAACAGGCCGGCCAGTAGCAGGAGTAACCAGGGCATGGTGAATTCCAGCGGGGCAGGGTCGTCCCTGCGGGGAGAGGAGCCTCGGGGTCGTCCCCAAGGGGCAGTGCGACTGCCAACCAGCGCCAATCATGCCCCAAAGCGCGTCTTGTTGCCAAGTGCCGCTGCCAAGGGGGCGACGGCGGTGGATATTGCGGCAATCGACACAGAATATTGCGCAATTCGACTTGCGCCCGCCGCGACAATCCGTAATGTGGACAGACGCATATTTTTGCAAATCAATCTTGTGACGAACTTGTGAACGGACCCGCGTCCGGCAAGGGGTCACGGCGTATGACGCTTCGTTTTTAATAGCAGCTATCCAGGGTAGGACATTATGAAAAAAGTAGGTTTGGTCGGTTGGCGTGGCATGGTGGGTTCGGTGCTGATGAGCCGGATGCAGGAAGAGAAAGACTTTGCCCGCATTCAGCCCACCTTCTTTACCACCTCCCAGGCCGGTGAGGCCGCCCCCAACTTCGGCGTCGATGCCGGCACCTTGCAAGATGCCTTCGACATCGAGGCGCTGGCCGCGCAGGAGATCATCATCACCGCCCAGGGCGGCGACTACACCAAGGATGTCTACCCGCGCTTGCTGGCTGCCGGCTGGCAGGGCTACTGGATCGATGCCGCCTCCTCCCTGCGCATGGATAAGGACGCCGTCATCATCCTGGATCCGGTCAACGGCGACGTCATCGAGCAGGCCCTGAACAACGGCATCAAGACCTTCGTCGGTGGCAACTGTACCGTCAGCCTGATGCTGCTGGCCTTGGGCGGCCTGTTCAAGGCCGATCTGGTGGAGTGGGTGAGCGTGGCAACTTATCAGGCCGCTTCCGGTGGCGGTGCCCGCCACATGCGCGAGCTGGTTACCCAGATGGGCCTGCTGCGCGACGAAGTAGCGGTGGAGCTGGCGGATCCCGCCTCCGCCATCCTCGACATCGAGCGCAAGATCACCGAGAAGACCCGCTCTGGTACCCTGCCGGTGGACAACTTCGGCGTGCCGCTGGCCGGTGGTCTCATCCCCTGGATCGACACCAAGCTCGACAACGGCCAGAGCCGTGAAGAGTGGAAGGGCCAGGCGGAGACCAACAAGATCCTCGGCATCGAAGACGTCGCCATCCCGGTGGATGGCCTCTGCGTGCGGATCGGCGCCCTGCGCTGCCATAGCCAGGCCTTCACCATCAAGCTGAAGAAGGACCTGCCGCTGGCCGAGATAGAGGCGCTGATCGCGGCTCATAACGACTGGGTCAAGGTGATCCCGAACGATCGCGACATCACCGCCCGCGAGCTGACCCCGGCCGCCGTTACCGGCACCCTCAGCATCCCGGTGGGCCGTCTGCGCAAGCTCAACATGGGGCCGGAATACCTAGCGGCCTTCACCGTGGGTGATCAGCTGTTGTGGGGCGCCGCCGAACCGCTGCGCCGCATGCTCAACATCTTGCTGGATCGCTGATAGGCGACGCGCTGCGCTGCACAGCAAAAAAGGAAGGCCTGGCCTTCCTTTTTTACGATTGATGCCCAATAAAAAACGGCAACCTAGCGGTATGCCGTTTTTCAATTTATCCAGTTTGACTCTTACATGTTCTGTGCTTCGTTTGGCACGATGACAGAGGCGTGATTTCCTTTCGGCCCCTGCTGCAGTTCAAAGTTGACTGCCTGACCTGCTTTCAAGGTCTTGTAACCTTCCATTTGTATCGTGGAGTAGTGAGCGAAGATATCTTCACCACCGCCTTCCGGACAGATAAACCCAAATCCTTTTGCGTTGTTGAACCACTTGACTGTTCCGGTTGCCATACATCTACATCCTTTTATTGATTACCCTGAAGTCGTTGAGTAACCTGCGCCAGCCTTATATAACTAGAACATCAGCCCATAGCAGACGGGCGCCGATTAGCAAGTAACCAATCTAGTCCAACTTTTGAGCGAGTCAAGAAGTTGTTAACAACCGATGTGATCTGGTTAACAAGTCTATTGACAATCTTCGACGAGACGGTAGTAATCTAGAGGTACCAAAGCGCAATTATGAGCAAGCAGAAAGAACTCTTTGCTAATGAAGAGATTGCACAAGCAGAGAAAACGAAGCTGCAACCGCCACCCATGTACAAGGTCGTGTTGAACAACGATGACTACACACCGATGGAGTTCGTGGTGGAGGTGCTGCAAAGGTTCTTTGGTATGGATCTGGACAAGGCCACTCAGGTGATGCTGAGTGTGCATTATAGTGGTAAGGGAGTCTGCGGCACATTTACCGCCGAGATTGCCGAGACCAAGATGGTCCAGGTTAACACCTACGCACGTAACAACGAACATCCACTGCTATGTACCATGGAAAAGGCTTGAATCTGATGACTTGATAGCGAGAACGACACCGCATTGTTGTTGTACTGAGGGGAGGTGCCTATGTTGAACAAAGATCTAGAAAAGACGCTGAACGAGGCTTTCAAACTGGCCCGTGACGAGCGCCACGAATTCATGACCGTCGAGCACCTGTTGTTAGCCCTGTTGGATAACAGCTCAGCCCATGAGGCGCTGAGTTCATGTGGTGCTGATGTGGAGCTGATGCGCAAGGAGATCCGCGCATTCATCAATCAAACGACTCCGCTCATCCCCCGCGATGATGAAGACCGTGAGACCCAACCCACCCTGGGCTTCCAGCGCGTGCTGCAACGGGCCGTGTTCCATGTCCAGTCGTCCGGCAATACCGAGGTGAGCGGCGCCAATGTGCTGGTCGCCATCTTCAGTGAGCAGGAGTCCCAGGCCGCCTATTTCCTGAAAAAAGCCGAAGTAAGCCGGCTGGACGTGGTGAATTTCCTCTCCCACGGGGTGCGCAAAGACAGCAAACCCGAGAACGGCGGTAGCGGCAATAATGCCGAGTCTGATGACGAGGTCTCTTCTGCCCAGATAGAGAGCTTTGCCACCAACCTCAACCAGCTGGTGCTGGAGGGACGCATCGATCCGCTCATCGGACGGGATCAGGAGCTGAGCCGTACCATTCAAGTCCTGTGTCGTCGCCGCAAGAACAACCCGCTGTTGGTGGGGGAGGCCGGTGTCGGCAAAACCGCCATCGCCGAGGGACTGGCTTATCGCATCGTCAAGGGCGATGTGCCCGAGGTTATCGCAAACAGCACCATCTATTCGCTGGACATGGGCTCCCTGCTGGCGGGGACCAAGTATCGCGGCGACTTCGAGAAACGCCTCAAGGTGCTGCTCAAGCAGATCGAGCGCCAGGAAGGGGCCATCCTGTTTATCGACGAGATCCACACCATCATAGGGGCGGGGGCGGCATCCGGTGGTCAGCTGGATGCGGCCAACCTCATCAAGCCGTTGCTCTCCAACGGTCTGCTGCGCTGTGTCGGTTCGACCACCTATCAGGAATATTCCCAGATCTTCGAAAAAGACCGGGCCCTGGCGCGTCGCTTCCAGAAGATCGATATCGTCGAGCCAAGTGTGGACGACACCACCCGTATCCTGATGGGGCTCAAGAGCCGTTATGAGTCACACCACGGCGTGCGTTACACCGTCAAGGCGATCCGGGCCGCGGTCGAGCTCTCGGCCAAGTACATCAACGATCGCCACCTGCCGGACAAGGCGATCGACGTGATCGACGAGGCGGGAGCGGGTCAGCGTCTGCTGCCCGTCAGCAAGCGCAAGAAAGTGATCAATGTGCCGGAAATCGAGGCCATCGTCGCCAAGATTGCCCGCATTCCGGAAAAATCTGTCTCTTCCTCCGACAAGGAGGTGCTGAAGAACCTGGAGCGCAATCTCAAGATGGTGGTGTTCGGTCAGGACAAGGCCATAGCGGTGTTGACCGATGCGATCCGCCTGTCACGCTCCGGCCTGGGTAATGAGCGCCGACCCGTGGGCTGCTTCCTGTTTGCCGGCCCGACCGGGGTGGGCAAGACCGAAGTCACCCAGCAGCTCGGCAAGGCGCTTGGGGTCGAGGTACTGCGTTTTGACATGTCCGAATACATGGAGCGCCACACCGTCTCCCGCCTGATCGGGGCGCCTCCCGGCTATGTCGGCTTCGAGCAGGGGGGCTTGCTGACCGATTCGGTGCTCAAGCATCCGCACTCTGTGGTGCTGCTCGATGAAATCGAGAAGGCGCACCCGGATGTCTTCAACCTGCTGCTGCAGGTGATGGATAACGGGACCCTGACGGACAACAACGGCCGCAAGGCAGATTTTCGCAACGTGATCCTGGTGATGACTACCAACGCGGGGGTGCAGGAGACCCAGCGCAAGTCCATCGGCTTCCAGCAACAGGACATGAGCCACGACGCCATGGCGGTGATCAACAAGACGTTCAGCCCGGAGTTCCGTAACCGGCTCGATCACACCATCTGGTTCAACCATCTGGACATGACGGTGATCCATCAGGTGGTCGACAAGTTCATCGTCGAACTGCAGGTACAGCTGGACGCCAAAGGGGTGTCACTCGAGGTATCCGAAGAGGCGCGTCACTGGTTGGCCGAGAAGGGTTACGATCGGGCGATGGGTGCCAGACCCATGGGACGGGTCATTCAGGAGCACCTCAAGAAGCCCTTGGCCAATGAGATCCTGTTTGGTTCACTGGTCGATGGTGGGGTGGTGAAGGTGGAGTTGGTGGATAACAGCCTCAGCTTTGACTTTCAGGTCAATGTTGAAGCTGTCTCCCACTAAGTGTGTTGAATACCAGAAATGACAAAAAACCCCAGCCGAGAGGCTGGGGTTTTTTGCTGAATTCCTGGCTTAGCGAGAGCGGAAAACAATACGTCCCTTGGAGAGATCGTACGGAGTCAGAGCCACCGTTACTTTGTCCCCAGTCAGGATACGGATGTAGTTTTTGCGCATCTTGCCGGAAATATGAGCGATAACCACGTGACCATTTTCCAGTTCCACACGGAACATGGTATTGGGCAAGGTTTCGAGAATGGTACCCTGCATCTCAATACTGTCTTCTTTAGCCATTGAATCCTCTTGATAAGCCACAACAAAAAACCGCTGGATCATGCCGGATTTAAGGCTATGTGTAAAGTTTACTCGGGCTTGGTGTCGAATTTTTTCCATTCTCCCTGCACCAGCAGCTCGTGGGGCAGGTATTGGCGCTTGTAATTCATCTTGCGGCACGCCTCCACCAGATAGCCCAAATACAGCCAGCTGCGACCGGTGCGCCGGGCAAGTTCCAACTGACTCAGAATGGCGAAGGTACCGAGGGAGCGATCGGCATAGTCCGGATCGAAGAAGGTGTACATGGCGCTCAGGGCATGGGGTAGCATATCCGTCGTGGCGACCCCTATGAGCCGTCCTTCTTTGCGCATCTCCAGATAAAGCGGGGGCATCCAGTCGCAATGCAGGAAGCCTTTGTACTGGGTGCGGCTCGGCGGGTACATGCTGCCATCGCGGTGGCGTTCGCGAATGTAGCGTTCGTAGAGCTGATAATATTCGGGTTTGTCGTCATAGCTCAGTACCAACTCCAGATCCCGGTTCAGTTGGCGAATGCGTTTCTGGCCGCGACTCGGCACGAAACACTCGCTGTGGATACGCAAGGACTGGCAGGCACTGCAGGCTGGGCAGTGGGGGCGATAGATGTCGTTGCCACTGCGCCGAAATCCTGCCGTCAACAGCCGCTCATAGCCCGCGGCATTGAGCAGCTCGTGATCCATCAGCACCAGCAGTTGTTCCTGCTCGTGGCCGAGGTAGCTGCAGGGGTGTTTGGGGGTCAAGCCGACCTTGAGGATCACTTCTTCGGTCATAAACTGATGCTCCCAGCCTGCCAGCAGCCATCGGTCAGTCGCTGCTGACTCAGACTCGTCAGGGCCGTTAGGAACTGGCGTCTGGGCCACTGTTCTATTCCCAGGGTCGCCAGGAAGTCGTTTTGCATCTGGCAGTCGATGAGGGCGCCGTCATGGCGGGCGAAGTGGCTGCAGAGCGCCACCATGGCCAGCTTGGCGCCGTTATCGATGCGGCTGAACATGGACTCGCCGCAGAAGACGCGACCGAGGGAGAGACCGTAGAGCCCGGCCTGCAGCTGGCCGTCCTGCCAGATCTCGATGGAGTGGGCGTGGCCCAGGCGGTGAAGTTGCTGATAGGCGTCGATCATGGGCGTGCTTATCCAGGTTCCACTGGCACTGCGACGGGGTGCGGCGCAGGCCGCTATCACCTCATTAAAGGCGCAATCGATGGAAATATCGAATGGGGTACGGCGGATAAACTTGTGCAGGCTGCGCCCTATGTGCAACCGCTCGGGCTCGACGACGCCTCTGGGATCCGGCGACCACCACAGCAGAGGCTGGTGCGGCTCATTCCACGGGAAGATCCCCCTGTGATAAGCTGCCAGCAAGCGGTCAGGGGAGAGATCGCCGCCGATGGCCAGCAGGCCGTTGGGCTCTTCCAGCGCATGGCTGGGGGAGGGGAACCAGCACAGCTCATCATCCAGTTGGGTAAGATAGCGAGACATAAGACAGAGGTTCATAGATGAAGGCCATTATCCTGATAGTATCCAGCTTGCTTGGCTTTGTCACGGCGCCCGCCTGGGCTGCGCCATACGAGCGCAACACGGCGCGTCCCGTGGATCAGGTGGTGTTTGGTCAGGTGGACACGGTGCGCAACATCACCCAGCGCCAGATGGTGGAGTCCGAGCATTCCGGCTGGAAGACCTTGGGGGGCGCCGTGCTGGGAGGCTTGCTCGGCAATCAGTTCGGCGGTGGCCATGGGCGGGAGATCGCCACTGCGGTGGGCGCCCTGGCCGGGGCGGCTGCGGCGCAGCAGTACCAGTCAGGCGGCAGCGTGGTGGAGAACAAGCTGGTTGAACTGCTCATTCGAAATGATCAGGACGGGCTTATCAACGTGATCCAGGATTACGATCCGGCCATGCAGTTCGCCAGTGGCGACAAGGTACGGATCCTTTACTTCAGCGATGGCGTGCGAGTCGACAAGACCTATTGAGCGCGCTCAACGAGCGGCAAGAGAAGGCAAGCAGGGGGAGGGGAATGACCCGGCGGCCACCACTAAGGGGCGCCGGGCGGTACTACACGGGATGCCTGTGTTGAGACTCGATCAGGCGTCCTGAGACACTATCTTGTCGCGGCCGGTGTTCTTCGCCTGATACAACTGGCGATCGGCTTCGCTCAGTGCCTCGTCCATGGAGAGCCGCCCGACGTTGATGACGCCAAAACTGGCGCGCACGAACAGCGAAATCTCCCGGGACAGCGGCTGCTGACGCATCTGCTGGCGTAGTCCCTCCAGCCGTTTGAGCAACACGGGTACGGTGCAATGGGGCACCATCAAGGCAAACTCCTCTCCTCCGAAGCGGGCAATCATGGCGTCGGGGAAGAACTGGGTGAGCAGGCGGGTCAGATGGCAGAGCAGCAGATCGCCGATGGCATGGCCCCAGTGATCATTGACTTGCTTGAAGTGATCCACGTCGAGCACGCACAGGGTGAGCTGGGTTTGCTGGCGCTGATGTTCCTCGAACCACTTCTGTCCCTCGTTGAACCAGTAGCGCCGGTTGTAGAGGCCGGTCAGGTAGTCACGGTTGGCCGACTCCTGGATGCTGTTGAACTGCTCCAGCGCCTCCAGGTTGTGGCTGACCCGGCACTGCAGCTCCTCGGGTTCGAACGGCTGATTGAGAAAGTCGTTTGCACCTTGCTTGAGGTAACGGGCGGAAAGTCCGCGTTTGTCCGACACCGAGATGCCGATGATGGCGAGCCGCTGTTTGCTGTAGCGCTCCCGCAGCATGCGCACCAGGCTGATGCCGTCTATCTCCGGCATGTAGTAGTCCACCAGCATCAACCGAATGGCGGGATTCTGCTCGAGAATGGCCAGGGCGTCGCGGGCGCTGTTTGCCTCATGCACCTGCAACAGCTGCTTGCGCAACTGGGCCATGGTGCGATGGCGGGCGGTACGGGAGTCATCGACCACCAGCACCTCGATGGCCTGGTTGAGGTAGAGACGGTGTACCAGGCTGACGGCGTATTGCAGGGAGTGGCGTGAATCCTTCATCACATAGTCCATCACCCCGGCCTCCAGCCAGGCTTCCCGCTTCTCCTCGCTGATGTCGGCGGTGAGGATCACCACCGGCAGGCCCTGAGTCAGCAGCACATTGACCGCCTCTCCGTTGGGGGCATCCGGCAGGGTGAGATCCACCAGGGCGACCACGTACTCCTCTCCCTGGCAGTGGCTGGCGCCCGCCAGGGTATCGAAGGCGTCGATCTCTAGCCCGGTTTGCTGGGTGATGGCCTGGATCAGCATGCGACGGATCGTCAGGCTGTCTTCGACTATCAATATTTTTCGTTTCATCCGGCTCCTTAAAAACAAAAGGGCATGCCTCTTGGCATGCCCTTTATATCCTTGTGCTTATTGTGCGTCCAGATATCGCTCTGCATCCAGTGCCGCCATGCAACCTGTGCCGGCGGAGGTGATCGCCTGACGATAAACATGGTCGGCCACATCCCCTGCGGCAAACACGCCCGGGATGCTGGTTTGGGTCGCAAAGCCTTCCAGGCCGCCACGCACCTTGAGGTAACCGTTCTCCATGGCCAGCTGGCCAGCGAAGATCTGGGTGTTGGGCTGGTGGCCGATGGCGATGAAGACGCCCATCAGCGGCAGCTCGGAGGTGGACTCGTCTCTGGTGCTGCGCAGGCGCACGCCAGTCACACCCATGTTGTCGCCCAGCACTTCATCCAGGGTCTGGTGGGTGTGCAGCACTATGTTGCCGCTGGCCACCTTGTCGTGCAGACGCTTGATCAGGATCTTCTCGGCGCGGAACTCGTCACGGCGATGAATGAGGTGCACCTTCTTGGCGATGTTGGCCAGATAGAGCGCCTCTTCCACGGCGGTGTTGCCGCCACCGACCACGGCCACTTCCTGGTTGCGATAGAAGAAGCCGTCGCAGGTGGCGCAGGCGGAGACGCCACGGCCCTTGAATGCCTCCTCGGAGGGCAGCCCCAGGTATTTGGCGGAGGCGCCGGTGGCGATGATCAGCGCATCGCAGCTGTATTCGCCGTTGTCACCCTTGAGGCGGAACGGACGCTGGGTCAGCTCCACTTCGTTGATGTGATCGAACAGGATACGGGTATCGAATTTTTCCGCATGGGCCTGCATGCGTTCCATCAGGGCCGGACCGGTCAGCCCTTCCGCATCACCCGGCCAGTTTTCCACCTCGGTGGTGGTGGTCAGCTGACCACCTTGCTGCATGCCGGTGATGAGCAGGGGATTGAGGTTGGCGCGGGCGGCATAGACGGCCGCGGTGTAACCCGCCGGGCCTGACCCTAAGATCAGCAGTTTGCTATGAGTAACTTGGCTCATGATGTGATTTCCGAGACGTGTTGAGTTTGCGCGATTGTAGGTAATTCGTGATCCGGGGTCAAAGGCCAGCGCATCGATTGTGGCAATCGGCGCCGAGGGGGAAAGGGGCTGGCATGGCGCCATAAAAAAACCGCCCATCGCGGGCGGATTTTCACTCATCACGTCCCCTTGCGGGGTCGGCGATCAGTTCAACAGGCTCAGGGGATCCGTGTAGGCCAGGCTGTGCGCCTCGGCCACTTCCCGGCAGGTGATCTTGCCTGCCATCACGTTCAGCCCGTGCAACAGGTGGGGATCGCCCAGCAGGGCCTTGCGATAACCCTGCTCGGCCAGCCGGATGATGAAGGGCAGGGTGGCGTTGTTGAGGGCCACGGTGGAGGTTCTGGCCACGGCGCCCGGCATGTTGGCCACGCAGTAGTGCACCACCTCATCGACGATGAAAGTCGGATCCTGATGGGTGGTGGCGTGGGAGGTTTCCACGCAGCCGCCCTGATCGATGGCCACGTCGACCACGGCCGAGCCCGGCTTCATGCGCGCAATGTGGTCACGGCTGACAAGTTTTGGCGCAGTGGCGCCGGGTACCAGCACGCCGCCGATGACCAGATCCGCCGCCAGGATGTGGCGCTCCAGGGTCTCGCGGTTGGAGTAAACCACCTTGGCCGCCCCCTGGAATTCGCTGTCGAGGCGACGCAGGGTGTCGATGTTGTTGTCGAGTATGGTGACATCGGCGCGCAGGCCGATGGCCATGCGGGCTGCGTTCGAACCCACTACACCACCACCGATGATCACCACCTTGGCCGGTTCGACCCCGGGGACGCCGCCGAGCAGCATGCCGCTACCGCCGCGGGACTTCTCCAGTGCCTGGGCACCGGCCTGAATAGACATGCGTCCGGCCACCTCCGACATGGGAGCCAGCAGCGGCAGACCACCACGGGCATCGGTGACGGTTTCGTAGGCGATGCAGACCGCGCCGCTGTCCTGCAACTCTCGGGTCTGGGCCAGGTCTGGTGCCAGATGCAGGTAGGTGAACAGGGTCTGGCCGGGGCGCAGCATGGCACGCTCGACCGCCTGGGGCTCCTTGACCTTGACGATCATCTCGGCTTTGGCGAAAACATCGCCAGCGGAGGCCAAAATTTCGGCTCCAGCAGCCAGATAATCTGCATCACTGAAGCCAATGCCACTTCCTGCACCGCTTTGGACGAAAACAGTATGGTTTCGTGCTGTTAGTTCACGTACACTGGCTGGAACCATGCCTACGCGATATTCATGGTTTTTTATTTCCTTAGGTACACCGATAATCATGCTATCCCTCGTCTATCGATTGGTGGTTTATGTTGCTGGAATGTTAAGTGGCATTTGCGCCTAGTATATTCAGGTATTGACAGGATTTGTGACCATAATTATAAGATAGCTGGTGATTCTTACCAAAAAATAGCCAAAGGATGGAATTAAATGATGGAAGCTAAGAGTCGGCTAAAGGATTTGGACAGGATTGACCGCAACATTCTGAACGAACTGCAAAAGGACGGCAGGATTTCGAATGTTGAGTTGTCCAAACGAGTTGGCCTGAGTCCTACACCGTGTCTGGAACGGGTTCGTCGCCTTGAGCGACAAGGTTATATCGAAGGGTATGCCGCTATTCTGAACCCTCATTATCTGGATGCGTCTCTGTTGGTATTCGTGGAGATTACCCTCAATCGTGGCGCCCCCGATGTGTTCGAGCAGTTCAACAAGGCTGTTCAGGTGCTCGAAGAGATCCAGGAATGCCACTTGGTCTCCGGTGATTTTGACTATCTGCTCAAGACCCGCGTCAGCGACATGTCGGCTTATCGCCGCTTGCTTGGGGAGACGCTGCTGCGTCTGCCCGGGGTCAACGACACTCGCACCTACGTGGTGATGGAAGAGGTCAAGCAGAGTAGTCGTCTGGTGATCAGCACCCGCTAAGCGGGTTATGCTGTGACTTGCAAGTTCCATGACGAGTCACGATAGTCAGAAACGAGCGGCTGGTCCGCTCGTTTCTTCTTATGGCGTATTCATGTTATTACCGTATTCATAGCCCCGCCTCAGGCACTGGCTGACAATGGGTGGGCTTTTCAGGGATACTAGGCCCCCTATCCCCGCATTACATGTTTTCAGAAAGGAGCCGGAGTTTGGCCGATAAAAAGCTGTTTACTCCTTTGTCAGGTACGCAACGGATCTTCGAGGCCGTCTTGATCGCCATCACCCTGATGGCTGCCTATCTCTTGCTTGCCCTCTTGACCTATCACCCCGCCGATCCCGGTTGGTCCCAGACCTCCTGGCAGGGAGAGGTGAAGAACCTGGCGGGCAGCGCCGGTGCCTGGCTCGCCGACATCACCATGTTTACCTTCGGTGCCTTCTCCTATCTGGTGCCCCCGCTGACGGTGCTGCTCGGCTGGAGCCTGTTCTGGCGCCCGAGCCGACTGCTGGAGGTGGACTATCTCACCCTGTCGGTGCGGATCATCGGTTTCGTGCTGACGGTGCTCGGCATGTCGGCCATTGCCAGCATGAACTTCAACGACTTGCAGAATTTCTCCGCCGGCGGCCTGGTGGGGGACGTGATCGCCTCCGCCGTGGTGCCGCTGTTTGGCGGCGTCGGTGCCAACCTGATGTTGCTCTGCTTCGTGGCCACCGGCATCACCCTGTTCACCGGCTGGTCCTGGCTCACCATCGTCGAGCGGATCGGGGCCACCTGCACCGGCAGCGTCAGCGCTGTCTACCACTTCCCCACCACCCTGGGTCGCTGGTTGACCGGGGGCTGGCGCCAGCCCCGCTATGAAGGGCCGGATCCCCTGCTGGAAGGGGGCCTGGGTGCCCTCGATCTGGATGACGAGGAAGACGAGCCACACAGCAGCTGGACGCGCAATCCCAAGGCCAAGGCCGGCGGCAAGGCCCAGAAGTCAAAATCGGACCAGTGGCTGCCGGAGCTCGACGAGGATACCTTCCAGTTCGATCCGCAGTTTGATGACGAAGATGACGAGGCGCCGGCCCCCGTCGCCAAGACCAGGCGCGTGGCCAATGGCCGTTCCCAGCCCCTGGCCAACCAGGATGAAGAGGATCTCGACTTGCCCTGGGCGGAAGGGGATGACGACGCCGTTGCCCCTGTCGCCGTGGCGCCCAAACCCAAACGCCGCCCGCAGCCGGGCATGGCCCCCTTGCCGAGTGTAGAGCTGCTGGACAGACCGCCCGCCAAGACCCAGATGATGAGCAAGGACGAACTGGACCGCATGGGCCGTCTGGTGGAGGCCAAGCTGGCCGATTACAACGTGCAGGCCAAGGTGGTCGGTGTCTATCCGGGTCCCGTCATCACTCGCTTCGAGCTGGATTTGGCGCCGGGCATGAAGGCGAGCAAGATCACCAACTTGTCCCGCGATCTGGCCCGCTCCCTCTCCGCCAGCAGCGTGCGGGTGGTGGAGGTTATCCCGGGCAAGACCTTCGTCGGCATCGAGCTGCCCAACCGGGTGCGCCAGACCGTCTACCTGCGCGAGACCCTGGATTGCGAGGCCTTCTCGGGCAGCCGCAACCCGCTCACCATGGGCCTGGGCCAGGACATCGCCGGCGAGCCCGTGGTGGTGAACCTCGCCAAGATGCCGCACCTGCTGGTGGCCGGTACCACCGGCTCCGGCAAGTCGGTGGGGGTGAACACCATGATCATCTCCATGCTCTACAAGTCGTCTCCGGAGGATCTGCGCTTCATCATGATCGACCCCAAGATGCTGGAGCTCTCGGTCTACGAGGGGATACCGCACCTGCTTACCGAGGTGGTCACCGACATGAAGGATGCCGCCAACGCCCTGCGCTGGTGCGTGGGCGAGATGGAGCGTCGCTACAAGCTGATGTCCGCGGTCGGGGTGCGTAACCTCAAGGGCTACAACGACAAGGTGCTGGCCGCGGCCGCCGAGGGACAACCGCTGCGGGATCCGCTGTGGCGCCCCGGCGACTCCATGGATCAGATGCCGCCGGAACTCGAGAAGCTGCCCCACATAGTGGTGGTGGTGGACGAGTTTGCCGACATGATGATGATCGTCGGCAAGAAGGTGGAAGAGCTCATCGCCCGTATCGCCCAGAAGGCGCGGGCAGCCGGTATTCACCTCATCCTCGCGACCCAGCGTCCGTCGGTGGATGTCATTACCGGCCTCATCAAGGCCAACATCCCGACCCGGATCTCGTTCCAGGTGTCGAGCAAGATCGATTCGCGCACCATCCTGGATCAGGGCGGCGCCGAATCCCTGCTCGGCATGGGCGACATGCTCTACATGCCGGCGGGTACCTCCAATCCGACTCGGGTGCACGGCGCCTTCGTCGATGACCACGAGGTACACAAGGTGGTGGCGGACTGGAAGCTGCGCGGTGAGCCGAACTACATCGAGGAGATCCTCTCCGGCGAGTCGGAGGGTGAGGGCGGCAGTGGTGACTACGGCAGCAGCGGCGACGAGGAGCTCGATGCCCTGTTCGACGAGGCGGTGGCCTTCGTGGTGGAATCGCGCCGTGGATCCACCTCCAGCGTGCAGCGCAAGTTCAAGATCGGTTACAACCGGGCGGCCCGTCTCATCGAGCAGATGGAGAATCAGGGTATCGTCAGTGCCCCGGGTGGCAACGGTCAGCGCGACGTGCTGGCACCGCCGCCGGTACGGGATTAAGCCTCCATATCATCCTGGCCATGTCTGCGGACATGGCCTCTTATCTGACCCTCTTGGACGGGAATTCTGATGAAAAAAGCATTATTGATGGGTTCTGTACTGCTGCTGGCCAGCAGCCAGGTGTGGGCCGATGCCGCCAGCGATCTCAAGCAGAAGCTGGCCGGTGTGAGCCTGTTCTCCGCCAAGTTTGCCCAGGTGGTCTACGACAGCAAGGGCAAGGAGCTGCAGCGGGCCGGCGGCGATCTGCTGGTGCAGCGGCCGAATCGCTTCAACTGGCACACCACTACCCCTGATGAGAGCCTGATCGTGGCCGACGGCAAGGATGTGTGGGTCTATGATCCCTTCGTCGAGCAGGTCACCGCCCTCAAGATGAAGGATGCGGTGCTCAACACCCCCTTCGTGCTGATCGCCGGCAACGACAACGCGCTTTGGAAGAACTATGACGTGACCCAGCAGGGGGACGTCTATACCGTCACCAGCCGCAACCAGGATGAGCTGATCGCCTCCTTCCGCATCACCTTCGACAGGCAGAACAACATCAGCCGCTTCGACGTGAAAGAGGCGCAGGGGCAGTGGAGCGAATTCACCCTGAGCGGTTTCAACCGCAAGCCGGTGCTCAAGGGCAACGAGTTCGTGTTCAAGGCTCCGAAGGGGGTCACGCTGGACGATCAGCGCTGATGTGCTGCTCATCCCTGGATTTCTTGTCGGGCTGTCGCATGTTGGCGGCCCGCCCCAAGCTGGATGACCGAGGCTGATGAGCAACCTGTCGCTGGATTTTTCGTCTGACTTCCGCCCGCTGGCGGCCCGGATGCGGCCGCAAAATCTCGACCAGTACATAGGTCAGCAGCATATCCTGGGGGCCGACAAGCCTCTGCGCAAAGCCATACTGGCGGGCCATTGCCACTCCATGATCCTGTGGGGGCCCCCCGGTACCGGCAAGACCACCCTGGCCGAATTGATGGCGCACTACTGCCAGGCCGAGGTGGAGCGCCTCTCCGCGGTCACCTCCGGCATCAAGGAGATCCGCGCCGCCATCGACAAGGCGAAGGAGAACAGCTGGCGCGGGGTGCGCACCATCCTGTTCGTGGACGAGGTGCACCGCTTCAACAAGAGTCAGCAGGATGTGTTCCTGCCCCACATCGAAGACGGCACCATCACCTTCATCGGCGCCACCACCGAAAACCCCTCGTTCGAGCTCAACAACGCGCTGCTCTCCCGCGCCCGGGTCTACCTGCTCAAAAGGCTGGAGGAGGAGGACATCCTCGCCATGATCGATCAGGCCCTGACCGATCCGCGCGGCCTCAATGATCCGACGTTGGCCTTCGCCCCCGGGGTAAAGGAGGCGCTGGCCAAGGCAGTGGACGGCGACGGGCGCAAGTCCCTCAACTATCTGGAGCTCCTGGCCGACATGGCCGAGAGCAGTGGGGCCGGCCCTGATGGACGAGAGGAGCGAGTCATCGACAGTACCCTGCTCGCCGCCGTGGTGGGGGAGCACGTGGCACGCTTCGACAAGGGCGGCGATCACTTCTACGACCTCATCTCGGCGGTGCACAAGTCCATTCGCGGCTCGGCGCCGGATGCGGCCCTCTATTGGTATGCCCGCATGGTGAGCGCCGGCTGCGATCCCCTCTATATTGCCCGCCGGCTGCTGGCCATCGCCTCGGAAGACGTGGGCAACGCCGATCCCCGCGCCATGCAGGTGGCGTTGTCGGCCTGGGACTGTTTCCATCGCATCGGCCCGGCGGAGGGGGAGCGGGCCATCGCCCAGGCCATCGTCTACCTCGCCTGCGCCCCCAAGAGCAACGCGGTCTACACCGCCTGGAAGGCGGCGCTCCATGACGCCAAAAACCTGCCGGACTTCGAGGTGCCACCGCACCTGCGCAACGCGCCGACCAAGCTGATGAGCGAGCTCGGCTACGGCGCCGAATACCGCTATGCCCACGACGAACCCGGCGCCTATGCCGCCGGCGAGGAGTACTTCCCCCCCGAGCTCGCTGGCAAGCACTACTACCAGCCAACGGAGCGGGGCCTGGAGAAGCAGATCGGCCAGAAGCTCGATTACCTGCGCGATCTCGACCGCCAGAGCCCGCGCAAAAGAGACAAATAGGTTTCCGATTTGAACATTGGCATCCCAATCGATCGGATCGCCGAAGTTTGGCCTGCCTGCCCCCCCAAACTTGGTAAAAACGACAGCAATACGCCCTGTTCGGGCAGGGGGGCGGTCTGCTACACTGCCCCTCTGACCCCGTTTGTCTTGGCCTGGTGCCATCTTCTTGATTTTGAAGGCCGGATGTTCACGGCCCGATACTCAAAGACGACAGGGGTGCGCCAACCGATGTTAACTTCCGGATCTGTTTTCTCGCCAGGGCGGATAACCCAGGCCAGATCCCATTAAAAAAAGTAGGTAAACCATGCTGGATCCCAAATATCTGCGCAGCGATATCGCCGAGGCTGCCGCTCGTCTGGCGACACGTGGCTACGTTTTGGACGTAGCGGCTGTCAACGCTCTGGAAGAGAAACGCAAGGATCTGCAGTCCCGCACCCAGGAGCTGCAGGCCGAGCGCAACGCCCGCTCCAAGTCCATCGGTGAGGCGGCCCGTCGTGGTGAAGATGTTGCCCCGCTCAAGGCCGAGGTGACCAAGATCAACGACGAGCTGGAGACCAGCAAGGTCGAACTCGAGTCCCTGCTGACCGAGATCAAGGCCATCTCCGACGCCATCCCCAACCTGCCGAGCGAGACCACCCCGGTGGGCCGCGACGAGAACGACAACGTGGAAGTGCGCCGCTGGGGCACCCCGCGCGTGTTTGACTTCCCGGTACGGGATCACATCGATCTCGGTGAAGCGGCCAAGGGCGTGGACTTCAAGAACGGCGTCAAGCTCGCCGGTGCCCGCTTCGTGGTGATGAAGGGGCAGATTGCCCGCCTGCACCGCGCCCTGGCGCAGTTCATGCTGGACCTGCACACCCTGCAGCACGGCTACACCGAGTGCTACGTGCCCTACCTGGTGAACCCGGACAGCCTGTACGGCACCGGTCAGCTGCCGAAGTTCTCCGAAGACCTGTTCAACACGGGGATCGAGGGTGAAGGGGAAGAAGAGGGCAAGCTGCGCAAGTTCTCCCTGATCCCGACCTCCGAAGTGCCGCTCACCAACATGGCCCGCGACGAGATCTTCGACGAGCAGGAACTGCCCATCAAGATGACGGCCCACAGCCCCTGCTTCCGTTCCGAAGCCGGTTCTTATGGCCGTGACACCCGGGGTCTGATCCGCATGCACCAGTTCGACAAGGTCGAGATGGTGCAGCTGGTGCACCCGGAGAAATCCTGGGACGCGCTGGAAGAGATGGCCGGTCACGCCGAGAAGGTGCTGCAACTGCTGGAGCTGCCGTATCGCGTAATGGCGCTGGCCACCGGCGACATGGGCTTCTGCGCCGCCAAGACCTACGATCTGGAAGTCTGGCTGCCGGCTCAGAACACCTACCGCGAGATCTCCTCCGTCTCCAACTGCACCGACTTCCAGGCCCGCCGCATGCAGGCCCGGGTGCGCATCGATGGCAAGCCCCAGCTGCTGCACACCCTGAACGGCTCCGGTCTGGCAGTGGGTCGCACCCTGGTGGCGGTGATCGAGAACTATCAGCAGGAAGACGGCCGCATCGCCATACCGGCGGCGCTGCAGTCCTACATGGGCGGCCTGAGCCACATCGGCTAAGCCCGCGCTGGTAACGACAACGCCATGGCCATGCCATGGCGTTGTGCATTCAGGCGCCGCTCAACCGTTTGAACGGGATAAAAGCCGTCTCCATCGGCTCCCCCTTGAGCCGTTAACACAATTTTATCAAGCATTGCGCAATCGTTTTTGTTAGACTGCGCCGCAATTTCGCAGGACATCTTTTTCTATGGTCTGGATTGATTACGCCATCATCGGCATCGTCGGTTTCTCCGCTCTCATCAGCCTGGTGCGCGGCTTTCTCAAGGAAGCCATGTCCCTCGTCACCTGGTTCGTCGCCTTCTTCATTGCCAGCCATTTCTATCCCGATCTCGCCATCTACTTCACCTCGTTCTCAGACGATCTCGTGCGCAACGGCCTGGCCATCGCCGCCCTGTTCGTGGCGACCCTGATCCTCGGCAGCGTGGTGAACTATGTGGTGGGGCTCCTGGTGGACAAGACTGGCCTGTCCGGCACGGACAGGGTGCTCGGCGTCTGCTTTGGCGCCATCCGCGGGGTGCTGATCGTCAGTGCCCTGCTGTTTTTTATGGACACCTTCACCGGTCTCTCCCAGAGTGACTGGTGGCTGGCGTCCAAGCTGGTGCCGGAGTTCAAGCCGGTGATCCAGTGGTTTTTCGGGTTCATGTTGAACTCATCGAGTTTTCTCCAACAGGTACAGTGACTTCGAGGTAGCAAAGACATGTGCGGTATTGTCGGTATAGTTGGCACCACCCCCGTCAATCAGGCCCTCTACGACGCCTTGACGGTGTTGCAGCACAGGGGACAGGATGCCGCCGGGATCGTGACCATTGACAGTGGAAACTTCCGGCAACGCAAGGCTAACGGCCTGGTGAAGGATGTGTTTGAAGTGCGCCACATGCAGCGGCTGCAAGGGAATATCGGCATAGGACATGTCCGTTATCCCACCGCAGGCAGCTCCAGTGCCGCAGAAGCCCAACCTTTTTACGTGAACTCTCCCTACGGCATGGTGCTGGCCCACAACGGCAACCTCACCAACGCCAAGGCGCTCAAGGAGCAGCAGTTCAAGGTGGCCCGCCGCCACATCAACACCACCTCCGACTCGGAAGTGCTGCTGAATGTGCTGGCCCACGAGCTGGATCTCTGCGACAAGATGGAACTGCGCCCGGAGGATATCTTCTCTGCGGTGCGCAAGACCCATCAGCAGATCCGCGGCGCCTACGCCGTGGTCACCCTGGTGATAGGCCACGGCCTCATCGGTTTCCGTGATCCCAACGGCATACGTCCCTTGATCCTGGGTCGCCGCGCCGACGAGCAGGGCCAGGTGGAGTACATGCTCGCCTCCGAGAGCGTGGCGCTCGACGCCATTGGTTTCGAGACGGTGCGTGACGTCGCCCCAGGCGAAGCCATCTACATCACAGAGCAGGGTCAGCTGTTCTCCGAGCAGTGTGCGGAGCACCCGCAGATGAGCCCCTGCATCTTCGAATACGTCTACTTCGCCCGTCCCGATTCGTGCATCGACAAGGTCTCCGTCTATGCCGCCCGCCTCAACATGGGTCGCAAGCTGGGCAAGAAGATCGCCCGCGAGTGGGAAGATCTCGACATCGATGTGGTCATCCCCATCCCCGAGACCTCCTGCGACGTCGCGCTGGAGATAGCCCACACCCTGGACTTGCCGTACCGTCAGGGCTTCGTGAAGAACCGCTACATCGGCCGTACCTTCATCATGCCGGGCCAGACCCAGCGCAAGAAGTCGGTACGCCGCAAGCTCAACGCCATCGGCTCCGAGTTCAAGGGCAAGAAGGTGCTGCTGGTGGATGACTCCATCGTCCGTGGCACCACCTCCGAGCAGATCATCCAGATGGCGCGGGAAGCCGGTGCGGCCAAGGTCTACTTCGCCTCCGCCGCCCCCGAGATCCGCTTCCCCAACGTCTACGGCATCGACATGCCCACCGCCAACGAGCTGATCGCCCATGGCCGGGAAGTGGAAGAGGTGTGCAAGCTGATCGGTGCCGATGGCCTGATTTTCCAGGATCTGGAAGATCTGGAAGAGGCGGTGCGAGAGATCAACCCCGAGCTGCGCCACTTCGAGACCTCGGTGTTCAACGGCCACTACGTCACCGCGGATGTGGATCAGGGCTATCTGGACCACCTCAACGCCATGCGCAGCGACGACAACAAGGCCGTGCGCGAGTGGCAGGAAGGCACCAGCAACCTGGAAATTTTTAACGAAGGCAGTTAAACGTTTTCCAGTTGGTCTGGACCGGAAATGAAAATGGGGGCCTTGGCCCCCATCGTTGTCTCGGTACTCTGTGCTTCATCTCACGCCAGATCTTCCCCATGGCTGGCGATCACCTTCTTGTACCACCAGAACGACTTCTTGCGCCTGCGCGCCAGGGTGCCCTTGCCGGCATCGTTCCTGTCCACATAGACGAAGCCGTAGCGCTTGCTCATCTCTCCGGTGGAGGCGGCCACCAGATCGATGCAGCCCCAGCTGGTGTAGCCCAAGAGTGGCACCCCGTCATCGATGGCGTCCCCCATGGCGCTGATGTGCTCGCGCAGATAACCGATGCGGTAATCGTCCTCGATCTCGCCCTGCTCATTGACCTCATCGACGGCGCCCAGGCCGTTCTCCACCAGAAACAGCGGCTTCTGATAGCGGTCATAGAGGGTATTCATGGTGATGCGCAGGCCGAGCGGGTCTATGCCCCAGCCCCATTCGCTCACCTTGATATGGGGGTTGCGCAGGGACTTGACCACGTTGGCGGCGCTGGTGTTGCCCGCGTTCATGTCGGCGGAAGCACAGCGGGAGGCGTAGTAGCTGAAGGAGACGAAATCGACGGTGTGTTTGAGGACCTCGTCATCCCCCGGCTCCTTGATCAGGGTCACCCCCTTCTCGCGAAACAGGCTGGCGGCATAGGCCGGGTAGGCGCCGCGAGCCTGCACGTCGATGAACAGCAGGTTCTCCCGCTCCTTTTGGAGCGCAGCCCACACATCGTCCGGCTTGCAGGAGTAGGGGTAGAAATTGCCCCCCGCCAGCATGCAGCCGACCTGGTTGTGCGGGTTCACCTCGTGGGCAATTCGGGTCGCCAGGGCGCTGGCGATGAGCTCGTGGTGGGCCGCCTGATACTTCACCTGCTCCTGATCTTCACCCGCTTCAAACACCAGCCCGGCCCCGGAGAAGGGGCTGTGCAGCAGGATGTTGATCTCGTTGAAGGTGAGCCAGTACTTCACCAGCCCGTCGAATTGCTCGAAGCAGGTGCGCGCGTAGCGGGTGAAGAACGCCACCATCTTGCGGTTGCGCCAGGAGCCATACTCCACCACCAGGTGCATGGGCACGTCGAAGTGGCACAGGGTCACCAGCGGCTCGATGCCATGTTTCTTGCACTCCTCGAACAGGGCCCGGTAGAAGGCGATGCCCTCGGGATTGGGTTCGGCCTCGTCCCCCCTGGGATAGAGCCGGCTCCAGGCGATGGAGGTGCGAAACACCGTGAAGCCCATCTCGGCCATCAGGGCGATGTCTTCTTTGTAACGGTGATAAAAATCGATGGCGTCGTGGCTCGGATAATACTCGTCGTCCCGCAGGGTGAAGCGCGGTTCCTGGCCGAGTTTCACCGCCATCCGGTTGGCACCGTGGGGGATCATGTCGACCGTGGTCAGGCCCTTGCCCCCCTCGCGGTAGCCCCCCTCCGCCTGGTTGGCGGCCAGGGCGCCGCCCCAGAGGAAGTCTCGGGGAAATCTTGCTAACGACATCTGTTACCTCTTGTCATGTCGGATGATGCGAATTCACAGGCTGGCGGCAGCCTTGACCTGCAGCGTCGGCACTGCCTCATCGGATGCGGCCTCGGGGTGCTCCTCCTGCACCGGAATGTCTTCAAAGCCCATCAGCAGGGTCAGGATGAAGGAGAGCACCACTGAGAGCGCCATGACTCCGAACACCCAGGCGATGCTCATGGGGTTGGCCGGATCGAAGAACTGGACGCTGGTAAAGAGGCCCGGTGCCGCCATGGAGTGGCTGGCAAGCCCGGCCATGCCAGCCACGGCGCCGCAGATGAAGCCGCTGATAAGGCTGGCGATGAGCGGCCGCTTCAGGCGCAGGGCCACCCCGTAGAGCGCGGGCTCGGAGATGCCGGCCATGATGGCGGAAGCCGCCGCGGCGAGCGCGGTCTGGCGCAGCTCGGGGTTCCTGGTGCGCCAGGCCACCGCCAGGGAGGAGCCGCCGAGGGAGAGGTTGGCACCGATCTCGGAGGGCATCACCATCCCTTCCTTGCCGGTCTCGGCGATGGTCTGGATGATGGTCGGGGTGAAGACGCGGTGCATGCCGGTCATCACCAGCAGCGGCCACAGGGCCCCCATGATGGCCACCGACAGCCAGCCGAGGTAATCGTGCACTGTGTAGACCAGGCCGGAGATTGCGGTGCCGATCCAGATGCCGATGGGGCCGATCAGCAGGATGGCGAGCGGCGCCGCGATCAGCACGATAAGCATGGGTTTCAAGAAGTTCTTGGTCACCGCCGGGGTGATCCTGTCCACCCAGCGCTCTATGTAGGAGAGGCACCAGGTCATCACCAGGGCCGGGATCACGGTATAGGTGTATTTCACCGCGGTGACCGGGATAAAGCCGAAGCTGACCGGCTCCCCCTGGGCGGCCCTGGCCATCAGCTCGATGAAGCTCGGGTGCACCAGCACGCCGGCGATGGCGATGGCCAGCGACATGTTGGTCTTGAACTTGACTGCCGCCGAGGCGGCGACCATCAGGGGCAGGAAGAAGAAGGCGCCATCGCCGATGGCATTGAGGATGATGTAGCTGGGGGAGGTGACCTCCACCATGCCGCTCATACTGAGCACCATGGCCAGCAGCTTGACCATGGAGCCGCCGATGATCGCCGGAATGAGCGGTGACATGGTGCCGATCAGGGCGTCGAGGATGCCGGCGCCGAGGCGTTTGAGGCTGAAACCGGCTTTCACCTCTTGCGGTGCGCCCTGTGCGTCTTCTGGCAGCCGGGCGAGCACCTCGCGGTAGGCGTGGGACACCATGTTGCCGATGATCACCTGGCACTGGTTGTCATTGTTCACCACACCCAGCACCCCGGTGGTGGCCTTCAGGGCGGGGTTGTCCAGTCGGCTTGAATCCTTCAAGACGAAGCGCAGGCGCGTCATGCAGTGGGTCACCGCGACTATGTTGTCCGCTCCCCCCAGGGCATTGACGACGGCACTGGCCAGGGCCGCATAGTTTTTTGACATCTGGTTTATCCTTTTGACCAAGAGATACCAGCCATAGCCCCGCCTGTGGCGTGCGGATGGACGGTGTGAAACTGTACATGTGGAACCGGTTCCACATAGAGTGCTCAGTTTCTTTCTGCGAGACAAGACGGTCGCACCGCCATTGTGCAGAACCGTGAATGGGATCACTGAAAGGGGGGGCCTGCGCCCATTCTCGTTAGCACAAGCGGGTCCCGTGCAGTACACTGCGGCCCGTCGAGAAGAGGGGAAGATGATGACGACTATGCTGGAGGTGGCGAAGCGGGCAGGGGTGTCGAAGGCAACTGTCTCCCGGGTGCTGTCGGGCAATGGCTATACCAGTCAGGAGACCCGGGATCGGGTGTTCCAAGCCATAGAGGAGAGCGGCTATCGCCCCAACCTGCTGGCCAGGCAGCTGGCGACCAAGAATACCCAGACCCTGGGGCTGGTGGTGACCAACACCCTGTATCACGGCGTCTATTTCAGCGAGCTGCTCTCCCATGCGGCGCGGATGACCGAGGATCGCGGTCGCCAGCTGATCCTGGCCGATGGCAAGCACAGCGCCGAGGAGGAGCGTCAGGCCATCCAGTATCTGCTCGACTCCCGCTGTGACGGCATCATCATCTACCCGCGCTTTCTCAGCGTCGAGGAGATGGACGAGATCATCGAGCAGCATTCCCAGCCCATCATGGTGCTCAACCGCAAGTTGCGGCGCCACCACCGCCATTGCGTCTACTCCGATCAACAGGCTGCCGCCGCGGCCGTGGTGGATAAATTGGTGGAGATGGGCCACACCGACATCGCCTTCATCACCGGCTCGGCGGATTCGCCGACCGGCATCGAGCGTCTGGCCGGCTACAAGCAGGCTTTGGTCCGGCACGAGATCCCGCTGCGCGACGAATTGATCGCGCACGGCAAGTGGACCCCCGCCTGCGGCGCGGCCGGGGTCTCGACCCTGTTGGGGCGGGGGGCTCGCTTCAGCGCCTTGGTGGCCAGCAACGATGACATGGCGATCGGTGCCATCAAGCAGCTGCACCAGGCCGGCGTGTCGGTGCCGGAGCAGGTCTCTGTGGTCGGCTTCGACGACATCGCCCTGGCCCCCTACGTCATTCCTTCGCTGGCCAGCGTCAAGATGCCGGTGACCGAGATGATCCAGGAGACCATCAGCCGGCTGATCACCATGGTGGAGGCCGGGGAGGCCGGTGAGCTGCCCTCCTTCAGCGGCAAGCTGATCCGGCGCGACTCCCTCAAACGGCTGCTGGAGTGAGGCGCTGGCTCCTCGCTCAAGGTGGTGGGCAGCACAGGCGGGATCCGCTAGCATAGGCGCCCCGGCGCGTGCGCCGCCTGTCATAGCAAGAGATGAGACGTTAGATGGATGACCTGCTAGCCCCCGTTCGCCAGTTCCTGCATTGTGAGACCCCGGATGCCTGGGTGGAGATGGCGCGGGATCCTGCCCAATTGCCGACCCTGCTCATCGATCACGCCAACTGCGAGAACAAGGCCGCCCTGACCGCCCATAGCCTGGTGCGTCGCTACTGCCTGCCCAAGGGCAAGCGCCACCTGCTGCCCAAGCTGGCGTTCTACCGGGAGCTGGACGCCATCCCCGAGAAGGCCGAGATCCTGGGCAAGCGGACCATGGGGGAGTCGGATCGAAGCGTGTTTGCCGAACTGGAGCGCAATCCGCTGTTATTCCCCATGGTGCGGCTCATCCAGGAGGAGCTGCATCACTTCGAGCAGGTGCTGGAGATCATGGCCGCCCGCGGCATCCCCTACGGCCCGGTCAGCGCCTCCCGCTATGCCCGCAGTCTGCTAAAGCATGTGCGTACTTATGAGCCGGCCGCCGTGGTGGACAAGATGATCATCGGCGCCTATATAGAGGCGCGATCCTGCGAGCGTTTCGCCAAACTGGCGCCGCACCTGGACGAGGAGCTTGGCCGTTTCTATGTCTCCCTGCTGCGCTCGGAGGCGCGCCACTACCAGGACTACCTGGCACTGGCGGAGCAATATGCGGGGGAGGATATCAGCGAGCGGGTGGCCTATTTTGGCCGGATTGAAGCCGAGCTTATCTGCTCGCCGGATCCACAGCTCAGGTTCCATAGCGGCCTGCCTGTCAGATTTGACAGTTGTTGAGCCAGCAGGGGCCACCTACTATCGCGGTGTTCCTACTACGAGCGACGCAATCATTTTTTGAGCGCAATCCCCGGCCACTGATGTGACATCAGGCCGGGTTTTTTTTATGGCGCAGAAAGGGAGCAGGGGCCGACGAAGCCATCGGCCCGGGGATCAGCGGCGGTATTCGTTGTTGTAGTTCTGAATGAGGCGGCGGGTCACCTCGTGCTGGGGATCGGCAAACACCTTGAGGGTCTTGCCGCGCTCTACCACCCGGCCGTCGTGCATCACCAGTACCTCGTCGCTGATGTGGCTGACGATGCCCAAATCGTTGGCCACCAGCACATAGCTCAGCCCCATGGTCTCCTGCATCTCCAGCAGCAGGTTGATGATCTGGGAGCGCACCGAGATATCCAGGGTCGACAACGCCTCGTCCGCCACCACGATCTTGGGGTTGAGGATCAGCGCCCGTGCCAGCCCCACCCGTTGCTGCTGACCGGCGGAGAGCATCTGCGGGTAGAAGAGCGCGTGATCGGCCAGCATGCCCACCATGCGCAGGGTCTGCACTACCTTGTCGCGGCGCTCTTCTTCGCTCATCTCGGTGTTGAGGCGCAGGGGCGTCTCCAGGATCTGGCCGACCCGGATCTTGCGGTTAAGCGAGGTGTTGGGATCCTGGAAGATCATCCGCAGCAGCTTGCAGCGGGTCTGATAGTCACCGTGCACCAGGCGCTGGCCCTCGACGGCGATCTCACCGCCGCTCGGCTCTATCATGCCCGCCAGAATGCGGGCGAGGGTGCTTTTGCCGGAACCCGCCTCGCCGACGATGGCCAGGGTCTGGCCCACGCCGAGATCGAACGACAGGGGCTTGATGGCCTCCACCGCTTGGCGCCGGAACAGACCGGTGCGATTCTGGTAGGTTTTACACAGGCCTCTGACCTGTAACAGAGCGGGTTCGATCACTGTATTGGCCCCTTCGTAGCGAAGTGTGCTGCCATGGATGGATAGCATCGTATATTCAAGTGGTTAACGACTCCAAACTCAGCGGAAAGTGGCGACTGAATTGAGGAGCCTTGGCCTTGTACATTGATCATCGACTGAGGGTGGGTCTTGATCATTTTTTCGGCTCTTCCATGTTCAGCGGGAAGTGGCAGCTGAACTGGTGTCCCTTGACCTTGCTCATCAGCGGCGTCTGCACGCATTGCTTCTGGGCATAGGGACAGCGGGGGCCGAGCCGGCAGCCGATGGGCAGGTGTTGCAGCGGCGGTATCACCCCGGGCAGGGTCTCGAGCCGGGACTTGTGGCGCACCAGCTTGTCAAAGTCCGGAATGGACTTGAGCAGGGCGTCCGTATAGGGGTGATGGGGCGAGGTCAGGATCTGCTCCCGGGTGCCTACCTCCACCATCTGGCCGCAATACATGATGTTGATGGTGTCGGTCAGGTTGGCGATGGCGGCGATGTCGTTGCTGATGATGAGGATGGTGGTGTTGCCCAGCTTGTTCATCTTGTCCAGCAGCCGCAGGATCTGGGAGTGGGTGGTGGACTCCATGGCACTGGTGGGCTCGTCGGCCACCAGCAGGCGCGGCTGGTTGGCGATCGCCATGGCGATCATCACCTTCTGGCACATGCCGTCCGACAGCTCGTGGGGATAGGCCCGCATCACCTTGCGGTGATCCTTGACGCCGACTCTGTGCAGCAGGGCGATGGCCCGCTTCTTGCGCCACTGGAAGCGCTGCCAGAATTTGCCGACGAAGGCGCTGGTGGGGATGGCCTCCTCCAGCTGGGTGCCTATCTCCTCGGACGGGTCGAGACAGCTGATGGGATCCTGGAAGATCATGGCGATCTCCCGGCCCATGATGCGGCGCCGCTCCTTGGGGGCCATGGTCAGCAAGTCCATGTCGTTGAAGCGCATCCGGTCGGCGCGCACCGTCCAGTTGTCCTTCTGGATGCCGACGATCACCTTGGCCACCAGGCTCTTGCCCGAGCCCGATTCTCCTACCAGGCCGCGGATCTCCCCCTCGTTCAGGGTCAGACTGACCCTGTCCACCGCCTTGACCTTGCCCTGGGGGGTATCGATCTCGATGGTGAGGTTGCGTATATCGAGCAGGGGCATCAGTGGCGCTCCTCATGAGGCTGTGGCACGGCGTGTTGCATCGGGGAGATGCCGTCCTTGATGGTATAGAGCAACAAGATCATCAATCGTTCCCCTCTTTGAGTGCTTCGCGGATCCCTTCACCCACCAGGTTAGTCACCAGCACGCTGAACAAAATGGCCATGCCCGGCAGGGTCACTGTCCAGGGAGCCAGATAGATGAGATCGCTCGAATCGGCCAGCATGGCGCCCCACTCCGGCTGGGGGGACTGGGCCCCGAGGCCGAGGAAGCCCACCGCCGAGATATCCAGGATGGCGGCAGAGAGGGTCCGGGTGGTCTGAGTCACCAGGGTTTCCACTATGTTCGGCAGTATGGCGAGGCGCATGATCCGCCAGGGGGGCGAGCCATCGAGGCGGCTGGCGATGATGTACTCCTTCTGCATCTCGGCGTGGACCGCGTTGTAGGTCGCCCGGATGAAGGGGGGGATGAGCGCGAGCGTGATGGCGATCAGGGTGTTGAACAGACCTGGCCCCAGAATGGCGACCACTATGATGGCCAGCAGCAGGGAGGGGATGGAGAGCAGGGTGTCGAGCAGGTGATGCAGCACGCTCGACTTCACCCCCTTGCTCATGCCGCCGAGGATGCCGATGGTGGAGCCGACGACGAGGGCAATTACCACCACCAGCAGGGCGTTGCCGAAGGTGAGACGGGCCCCCACCACCAGGCGCGAGAGGATGTCGCGGCCCAGATCGTCGGTGCCGAGGAAGTAGTCGATGTTGCCGGTGCTGGCCCAGGAGGGGGCCAGCAGCAGACGGCTGCTGTGTTGATCGTCGATGCCATAGGGGACGACGAGGGGGCCGACCAGGGTAACCAGCAACAGCAGCACGAAACACCAGAGGCCGGCCATGGCCAGCGGGTTGCGCCTGTAGGAGGCCCAGGTTTGCTCCAGGGGGGAGAGGATCCTGAGCTCCGGGTAGATGTTCGATTTATCTTGCATGAGTCAGGCTCCAGCCCTGGCCCCAGTTCAGGGGATAAGCGGGTTCAGTCTTGTTTTGCATAGAGCTCTTTACGCCGTGCCGGATACACAATGACGGAGGTGAGCAGCGCGACGCCGACAATATGGCACTTGCGTAACAGAGGCTCATCACTTGGGCACGTTCAATCTTGTTTTGCATAGAGTTCTTTACGCCGTGCCGGGTACATGATGGTGGTGAGCAGCTCGGTGCTGACGCTGGTGAAGATCACGAAGCTGGCCACCACCAGGAAGGCGCCCCGGATGGCGGCGTAGTCCTGCAGCGCTATGCTGTTGACCAGCCAGCGGCCGATGCCGGGCCAGTCGAACACGAATTCGGTGATCATGGCGGAGGTGAGCACGCTGCCAAGCTGCAGGCCGAGCAGCGGCAACACCGGCGGCAGGGCATTCTTGAGGCCATGGCGCCAGACGATCTGGCGACGGGAGAGGCCCCGGCTCGCCGCGGCCTTGATGTAGTTCTGCTTCATCACGTCGATGAGGGAGCTGCGCACGTGGCGGATCACCTCTGTGGTGGGCACCACCGCCAGCACCAGGGACGGCAGCACCAGGTGGCGCAGGGCATCGTGCAGGGCGGCGTCGCGCCAGGGCTCGTGGCTGAGCAGCACATCGACGATGGCGATGCCGGTGATGGAGGGCACGTCGTAGAGCAGGCTGATCTGGCCGGAGGCAGGCAACCAGCCGAGATCCAGCGAGAACAGCATCACCATCAGCAAGGCGAGCCAGAACACCGGCACGGCGTAGCCGATGAGGCCGGCGGCCATGATGGAGAGATCGA
Organism: Aeromonas sp. MR16; assembly: GCF_022549315.1. Lineage (NCBI taxonomy): Bacteria > Pseudomonadati > Pseudomonadota > Gammaproteobacteria > Aeromonadales > Aeromonadaceae > Aeromonas > Aeromonas sp. MR16. Next base: position 250,898 of record NZ_JAKZFK010000001.1, read on the forward strand.
GCCCGCGCCCCTGATAGAGGGCTGCCAGGGTGCCGAGCGGAATGCCCACCAGCAGGGAGATGGCGAAGGCCGCGAGACAGAGCGTCAGGGTCGCCGGGAAGTAGTGGCGGATCTCGTCGAGCACCGGCAGGCCGGAGACGCTGGAGAGACCGAAATCCCCGGCGAAGATGCGCCGCAGGAAGTCCGGGTAGCCGTGCCAGACGTCCAGCACCTGACCGATGAGACGAAACTCCAGCAGATAGGCCGCCAGGGTCAGCACCAGCAGGGTGATGATCAGCAGGGTGATGCGGCGCAGAATATAGAAGAACATGGTTATGCCTCTGCCCGCTGGTTGGCCGATGACGGGCAAGATCCCAGATCAGCGATGGAATGGATATAAAACCGCATGCTCACTCCCGATGGGCCTGGTTGAAGGTGGTGCCCCCAAAGGGCATCAGGGTCAGTCCCTCGATGTCGCTGCGGCTCACCTGGGTGCGCAGGGCATGGGCCAGGGGGATCAGCGGCAACTGCTCATTGAGCAGGGTCTGGGCATAGTAGTAATTGCGCAGGCGGAAGGCGAGCTGAGGGGTCGTCACCGCATCGTCCAGCAACTGATCGAAGGCCGGGCTGCACCAGCGGCTGTAGTTGTTGCCCCGCTCGACGGCGGCGCAGCTCAGCAGCTGGCGAAAGAAGTTGTCCGGGTCGGCGTTGTCGGCGATCCAGCCGGACAACAGGCTGTCATATTGCCCCTTGGCGAGCCGGGTTTCGATGACGGGCCAGGCCTGCTGCACGATTTTCAGCTTCACCCCTATCTTGGCGAGATCGCTGCGCATCAGCTGGGCGGTCTTGAGGCCGTCCGGATTGTAGGGGCGGGCCCCTGGCTGCACCAGTACCTGCATCTCGAAGCCCTGCTCCAGCCCAACCTCCTTGAGCAGCTTGCGGGCGAGGGGCAGATCCGGCTTGCGTAACTGCAGTGAGGGATTGTAGCCCCAGGAGAGCGGTGGCAGCAGGCTGGTGGCGGGCTGCCCGGTTTCGAAATAGACCGCCTGCAGCAGGTTCTGCACGTTGATGGCGCTGGCCAGCGCCTGGCGGACCTGAACCTTGTTGAAGGGCGCCTTGCGGGTATTGAGGGCCAGGAAGGCGACGTTCATGCCCGACTGCACCGACAGGTTGAGATGGGAGTCCTTGTCGATCACCGATAGCTGGCTGGCGGAGGGGGTGCTCATGACATCGCACTCGCCGGTCAGCAACTTGGCGAGCCGCTTGGACGATCTGGGGGTGATGTCGTAGACCAGCTGCTCAATCTTGGCCTCACCGCCCCAGTAACCGGGGTGGCGCAGGTAGCGCACGAACTCGTTGTGACGGTACTCCTTGAAGCTGAAGGGGCCTGTCCCGATGGGACGACTGTCGAGCAGCTCTGGGGTGCCAGCCTTGATCATCTGCTCGCCATACTCGGCCGACAGCACGATGGCGTAGTCGCTGGCCAGGGTCGCGAGGAAGGAGGCATCCGGCCGGTTGAGCTCGAACACCACCTCGTGGGGTCCGTGCTTGTCGACCCGCTTGATGAGGGAGGCCAGACCCATGCTGTAAAAATAGGGGTACTCGCCGCCCGAGATGGCGTGGTAGGGGTGATGGTCGTCCAGCAGGCGATGATAGGTAAACAGCACGTCGTCGGCGTTGAACTGACGAGAGGGGCTGAACCAGGGCGTGCGATGGAAGGTGACCCCCTTGCGCAGGCTGAGGGTGTAAGTCAGCCCGTCCTCGCTGCTGCGCCAGGCGGTGGCGAGGCCCCCCTCCAGGCTCAGGGTATTGGCATTGACCTCGAGCAGGCGATCGTAGAGCGGGCGGGCACTGGCATCCAGGGTCATGCCCGAGTTGGCGAGCTGCGGGTTGAAGGTCTGGGGTGCCCCGTCGGCGCAGTAGATGAGCCCTGTCTTTGACGCATCGTCTTGTTTCTGACAGCCGGTGAGTACCAGGAGACCGAGCAGCAGTGGTGTGAGCATTCTCATTGTGGAGCCATGTCTTGGTGCGAAATGTGTTCATGCAAGGTTGCCCGCGGGAGGGCGGGCGCGTTGCGAGATCCTGCCGGGCAGGGCATCCCTGTGGGGTCAGCCAATGTCCGCATTGCCATTGTTGTCATCCCCCTCGAGCAACTGGTATTTACGTAACATACCCCTGAACTGGTGGTAGCTCAGGGCCAGCAGATCGGCCGCTTTGCGCTGATTATACTGGGATAGCTGCATCGCTTGCTTGAGTAAATTGATTTCGAACTCAGCTACCGTGTTCTTGAGATCCAGCGGCAGGCTGGGGGCCTGGTGCTCCCCTGGTGCTGTCGTCCCGGCTGAGCCGGTGGTCTGGGCCTCGATCCGGGCCCGGGGACGCCAGGGGGAATCGAAGGGATTGATCACCAGCTCCGCCAGCGGCAACTGCGGATTGCCCTGCCGATAGAGGCTGCGCTCCACCACGTTTTTCAGCTCCCGCACGTTGCCGGGCCAGGGGTAATCCAGCAGCAACTGGGTCGCCTTGCGGGAGAATCCGGCAAACAGCGGATAACCCAGCTCCCGGGTCATGCTGTGGGCGAAGTGCTCCGCCAGCATCAGGATGTCGTCCCGCCGCTCCCGCAGGGGGGGCAATGTGATGACGTCGAACGCCAGCCGGTCCAGCAGATCGTGGCGAAACTGGCCCCGCTCGGCCAGCGCCGGCAGATCCTCGTTGGTGGCGCACACCAGTCGCACATCCACCTTGAGCGGCTTGGCGCCGCCCACCCGCTCGAACTCGCCATATTCGATGACCCGCAGCAGTTTCTCCTGCACCCGGGCGCTGGTGGTGGCCAGCTCGTCGAGGAACAGGGTGCCGCCGTCGGCGCGCTCGAACCGGCCCTGATGGCGCTTGGCCGCGCCGGTGAAGGCGCCCGCCTCGTGGCCGAACAACTCGGTTTCCAGCAGGCTCTCGCTCAAGGTGGCGCAGTTGATGGTGACAAAGCTTTGATCCCAGCGGGCCGAGAGATAATGTAGGCGGTGGGCGATGAGCTCCTTGCCGGTCCCTCGTTCGCCGATGATCAGCACGGGTTTGCGCAGTGGTGCCAGCCGCGAGGTCTGCTCAATGATCTCGAGAAACGCGTTGGACTCACCCAACAGGCTTTCCGTGTCTGTGCTCATCCTTACACCCTGCTCGTTGAAAAATCTGGTCAATCTTACCAAAAGTTAGTGATTTTTATCACCCGTTGTTCCGAGTGACTTGAAACTCATGAAGTGTGCCCATATAAATCAATGAGTTAAAATTCGTTCCAGATTGGCACACAAGTTGCCATTGTCAATGGAGAAACAACCCAATGCCCATCACAGGAGTAGAGTCATGAGTATTTTTTCCCGCCTGGCCGACATCATCAATTCCAATCTGACGGCCCTGCTCGACAAGGCAGAAGATCCCCAGAAGATGGTGCGCCTGATCATTCAGGAGATGGAAGACGAGCTGGTGAAGGAGCGCTCCAATCTGGCCCGCTTCCTCGCGAACCAGAAAGAGATTGGCCGCCAGGTCAGCCGCCATCAGGAGCGGGTGAACGAGTGGCAAGCCAAGGCCGAACTGGCGCTGACCAAGGGCCGCGACGATCTGGCCCGCGCCGCCCTCATCGAGAAGAAGAAACAGACCGAGCTGGCCGAGACGCTGGTGCGTGAACAGCAGGCGGTGGACAGCGGTATCGACAAGCTGGGTGACGAAATTCGCCAGCTGGAAGCCAAGCTCGAAGACGCCCGTGCCCGCCAGAAGGCGATGGCCATTCGCAGCGAGGCGGCCAGCAGCCGTTTGAATGTGCAAAGCCAGGTGGCCCGTGGCGACAGCCAGGCCGTGGTCAGCAAGTTCGAGCGCATGGAGCGCCGCATCGACGAGATGGAGGCCCGCGCCGATCTCGGTCAGTCCGACAAGGCCCTGGCCCAGCAGTTTGCCGAGCTGGAGGTGGACGATCAGATCAGCCGCGAGCTCGAAGCCATGCGCCAGAAGCTGGGCCAGAGCGACGCCACCAAGCAGGGGGAGTAACGAATGGAAGACATCATTGGCATATTGGCGACGCCGCTCATCGTCTTCATGGTGATAGTGGCCCCCATCTGGCTGGTGTTGCACTATCGAGCCAAGGGGCGGATCGGCGTCGGTCTCGCCGACGGTGAGCGGCAGCAGCTGGAAGGGCTGCTGGTGCGCGCCGAGAAGATGCAGGAGCGAGTGGGGGCACTGGAATCCATTCTGGATGCCGAGGTCCCCGGCTGGAGGAACAAGGTATGAGTGCTCTCTATGGCTGCCATGATGCGAGGTTTGCGCCGGTCGGTACACCGGGTTTCATTCCGGATGCCGAGGCCCCTGGCTGGAGGAACAAGGTATGACGCTGTCAAATCAGACGAGTCGCAATCTCTACCGCGACCCCCAGCGGGGCAAGATAGCGGGGATCTGCGCCGGCCTCGCCGACTACTTCGGGGTGGAGATCTGGATAGTGCGGCTGCTGGCCATCACCGGCCTCATCTTCGCCGGTTTCATCACCTTCACCGCCTATATCGCTGCCTGGTTCCTGCTCGACAAGAAGCCGGTCACCCTCTATGGGGAAAAGGATGCCGAGTTCAGCGATCTGCGCATGAAGTCGCGCAGCTGGCAGGCGGGGGTGACGCCTCACCAGGCGCTGGGCCGCATCGCGCAAGAGCTGAATGCGCTCGAACCCAGAGTGCAGCGCATCGAGAAGCTGGTGACCTCCAAGGAGTTCAACTTGCAACGGGAATTCAGCAAGCTGTGATGAGATGACCCATAGCGTCCCGGGCCAGGGAGGGCCGGGGTGCGACAACAGAGAGGATTGATCACGCCTTGATACGCAACAAGCTCGAACAGCAGTGGTCTGTGCTGCAGCACAAGGCCAATGAGGTGGTGAACCGGGTACGGGATCGCCATATCCGGCTGGCGGTCACCGGCCTGTCCCGCAGCGGCAAGACTGCCTTCATCACGGCGCTGGTGAACCAGCTGGAGCACGCGGCCATCGACGGCCGGCTGCCCCTGTGGGATGCCCAGCGTCAGGGGCGGATCCTGGGGGCGCGCCGGGTGCCCCAGCAAAATGCCCACATTCCCACCTTCGCCTATGAGCGGGGCCTCGATTCCCTGTTTGGGGATCCGCCCGCCTGGCCGGAGCCCACCCGCGGCGTGGCCGAGGTGCGCCTCGAAATTCGCTACCGCACCCGCCATCCACTGCGCAAGCACCTGGGGGAGATCTCCACCCTCTATGTGGATCTGGTGGACTACCCGGGGGAGTGGCTGCTGGACTTGCCGCTGCTCGAACTCAGCTACGAGCAGTGGAGCGAGCAGGTGCAACAGCAACTGCGTCGCCCCGAGCTGCAGGCGCTCGCAAGCGGCTGGCTCGAGCCGCGCTGGCAGGCCGAACAGCCCTTCGAGGAGCGGCCCGCCAGCGAGCTGGCCGAGCGCTACACCGATTATCTGCACGCCTGCAAGCGTGAACTCGGTCTGCACCTCATCCAGCCGGGCCGCTTCGTGTTGCCCGGGGAATACGCCGGCGCGCCCTTGTTGCAATTCGTGCCCTGGGTGTGGGACAAGCCCACGGGCGAGCCCGCCGATGGCAGCCTCTATGCCACCTTCAAACAGCGCTTCGAGCAGTACAAGCAGCACCTGGTGCAGGGGTTCTACGAGCAGCACTTCGCCGGCTTCGATCGCCAGATAGTGCTGGTGGACTGCCTGCAACCCCTCAACGCCGGCGCCGCCAGCTTCGGCGACATGCAGCAGGCCATCGCCCGCATCATGGAGAGCTTTGCCTACGGCAAGAGCAACTGGTGGCGCCGGCTGTTCGCCCCGCGCATCGACAAGCTGCTGTTCGTGGCGAGCAAGGCCGATCACGTGACCCCGGAGCAGCACGGCCCTCTGGTCTCCCTGCTGCAGCATCTGGTGAGCAGCGGCCGCGGCCAGGCGCGCTTCGAGGGTATAGAGACCGAATGCCTGGCGCTCGCCGCCATCAAGGCCACCGAGGTGGGCAAGGGGGTCGCCAACGGCCGGGAGTTTCCGGCCATTCGCGGCACCAGCCTGGGCGGCGAGCCGCTGCTGCTGTTCCCGGGGGAGGTGCCGTCCCATATTCCCCCCGCCCAGTGGTGGAGTACCCAGGGCTTTGATTTTCAGGCGTTTCGCCCGCTGCCCATGAGTGCCCATCAGGCGCTGCCCCATATCCGGCTCGATGCGGCGCTGGAGTTTCTGCTCGGGGATCACCTCGAATAATCGGCTGACCTATCTGCGGGCAAACCCGACAGATAGGTGCGGAGGAAGATAAACGATGAACGATCAGACAAAACAACGCCCGGCGCCGCTGCAAGGCAAGGTGGTGCTGGAGCCGGTGATCCCGGTGGCGGCGCAAGAGCCTGCTCCCGCCCCGGCCCAGCGGCTGGAGGAGGCGAGCTTCGAGCGCCTCGACGCCCTCGACGACTTCACCGAGGTGGAGCCCGCCCTGACCATCAAACCCCGCCGCCGTCACCGCCTGCTCGGTTGGGGGCTGGGGGCGGTCGGCCTGCTGTCCCTCGGCCAGTTTGGTGCCTTCCTCTACGACCAATTCGTCTCGTCCCCGCTCTGGGGCGGCGCCTGGCTGCTGGCCTCCGGCCTGGTGCTGGTGGGCACGGCCGGGGTGGCGGGGCGCGAGTGGTTGCGGCTGCGCACCCTCAAGCGACGCCAGGATGTGCGCTCTCGCGCCGAAGACTTGCTGGCCCGCCAGGGGGTGGGGCAGGGTCAGGCGTTTTGCGAGGCCCTGGCGACCAGGAGCGGTGACAAGGGGCGGGAGGGGTACAACCACTGGTTATCTCAGCTCGACGAGAGCCACAGCGATCGGGAGGTGCTGACCCTCTACAGCCAGCTGGTGCTGACCGAGCGCGACAAGCTCGCCCAGGCACGGGTCGCCAAGTGGTCGGGGGAGGCCGCCGTGCTGGTGGCCCTGAGCCCGCTCGCTACCGTCGACATGATGCTGATGCTGTGGCGAAACCTGCGGATGATCGAAGATATTGCGGATGTTTATGCCATCGAACTCGGCTACTGGAGTCGTATTCAGCTGATCCGACAGGTGTTTCGCAACATGCTCTATGCCGGCGCCACCGAGCTCGTCACCGAAGTGGGCATGGACTTGCTGGGGGCCGAGCTCACCGCCAAGCTCTCCGCCCGCGCAGCGCAAGGGGTGGGGGCCGGTCTGCTCACCGCCAGGCTGGGGCTGCGCACCATGGAGGCGTGCCGCCCGCTGCCCTGGTGCGGGGATGAGAAACCCAAGCTCGGCGAGTTGCGCAAGCGGTTGATCGGCCAAATAACGGGCTATCTCAGCAAATCCTAAGTCCGTTGCAAAGGTGATGATGAGGGGGCGGTCAACTGGCTGATCAGCCGACTGGCGAGCTATCTCAGCAAGTCCTGAGCCGGGGAACCGGCATGTCACAAATTGTTTACATCGATGGCAAGCAGCCGACCTTGGGGTCGGCTGCTTTTTTAGGGGGCAAACCGTTACAGTGATCCCATAGACCTTTACAGACAGGCCTGTACCAACAGACCTGCGTAAACAGACTTACGCAAAGGCGCCCCAGTGGGGTGGGATGGAACGGGATCATGGCAAGCCTCTACACAGCACATCAAGCGGACGAGCAGGGCGTCATCCACTATCGGGATGAGGAGCACGGCACCTGGCAGATCCTGATCGAGCGCCAGCTCGCGGCGCTGGAGGGCAAGGCCTGTGACCAATACCTGACGGGGCTGGCGCGCCTCAACCTGCCCCTGGATCGCATTCCGCAGCTCGGTGAGATCAATGCCGTGCTGCAACCCGCCACCGGCTGGTCCGTGGTGGCGGTGCCGGCGCTCATCTCCTTCGATCGCTTCTTCTCGCTGCTGGCCAACCGCCAGTTCCCGGTCGCCACCTTCATCCGGCGCCGGGACGAGCTCGATTACCTGCAGGAGCCCGACATCTTTCACGAGTTGTTTGGCCACTGCGCCATGTTGACCAACCCGGCGTTCGCCCACTTCACCCATGTCTATGGCCAGCTCGGCCAGAAGGCGAGCAAGGAGGACAGGGTCTATCTGGCGCGCCTCTACTGGTTCACGGTGGAGTTTGGCCTGGTGCAGGGGGAGCTGGCAGAGGGAAATGAGGGGCTGCGCATCTATGGTGGCGGCATTCTCTCTTCCATCGGTGAGACCGCCTATGCCCTCGGAGGCGTGCCAGTGTTGCAGCCGTTTGATCCCATAGAGGTGCTGCGCACCCCCTATCGCATCGACATCATGCAACCCATCTATTTTGTCCTGCCGCAGCTCGATGAGCTCTATCGGCTGGCGGATCAGGACATCATGGCCATGGTGGGGGAGGCCCGCCGCCTCGGCCTGCATGCCCCGCGCTTCGTGCCCGGTGTCAGTCAACATGCGGGCAAGCAGGCGAGCTGAAGGCCGCGCCTCGCCCAGTTTCCCACGATTTATCAACGAAAGGAGTCCCGAATGTCCGAACTGGCAAGCCAACAGTGCGAAGCGTGCCGTGCCGATGCCCCGAAAGTCAGCGACGAGGAGCTGGCCGAGCTGATGCATCTCATCCCCGACTGGCAGCCCCTGGTGGTGAACGGGGAGCTGCAACTGCGCCGGGAGTTTGCGTTTCGCAACTTCAAGGAGGCGCTCGCCTTCACCAACCGGCTCGGTGAGCTGGCGGAGGCGGAGTTCCATCACCCGGCGATCCTGACCGAGTGGGGCAAGGTGACCGTCAGCTGGTGGACCCACAAGATCGGTGGATTGCACCGCAACGACTTCATCATGGCGGCGCGCACCGACGAGCTGCCCAGATAATGGTGGTCTGCGTCGGCACGGTCCCATCATGGGGATCCATACCGACGAGCTGCTCAAGTCGTCTTCTCGCCGCAACAGCACACAACAAAGCGGGCCTGTCCGGTGAAAACGGGACGGGCCCGCATTTTTATGGGCCAGCCCTCGCACTGGCGGGATCGAGTCTGTATCATCCGGTTATTCAGAATGTTAGCCAGGAAGTGTGTGCCGAATGCGTCTTGAAGTCAGCTGTGAAGACCGCCTGGGCTTGACCCGGGAATTGCTCGACCGTCTGGTGGAGCACAACATCGATCTGCGCGGCATCGAAATCGATACCTCAGGCATCATCTACCTCAACTTCCCCGAGCTGGAGTTCCGCGATTTCCAGCACCTGATGCCGGAGATCCGCCGCATCCCCGGCATCTACGACGTCAAGACTATTCCCTACATGCCCTCCGAGCGGGAGCATCACGAGATTGAGGCGCTGCTCAAGGCGCTGCCGGATCTGGTGTTTTCCCTCGACAGCAAGGGCAGGGTGACCCAGGCCAACCAGGCCGCCCTCACCACGCTTGCCTTGCCGCCGGAAGAGGTGCGCGGCGTCGCCCTCGGTTCCCTGGTCAAGGGTTTCTCCTTTACCCGCTGGCTGGAGGCGAGCGAGATCAAGCCGCAGACCTGCAAGCTCAGCCTCGGCGGCGAGGAGTACCTCGGCGATCTGATGCCGCTGTTCGTGGCCGAGGAGAAGGGCAAACAGGCCCTGGCCGGCGCCGTGGTGGTGCTGAAATCCGCCCGCCGGGTCGGCATGCACTTCAGCGCGCTGCACGCGGTGGAAGTCGGCGGCTTCGAGCATCTGCAGGCCGAGAGCCAGAAGATGAAGGAGGTGCTGGCCCAGGCCGCCAAGCTCGCGATGCAGGATGCCCCCTTGCTCATCGTCGGCGAGACCGGCACCGGCAAGGAGCTGCTGGCCCGCGCCTGCCACGGCGCCAGCCTGCGCTCCAGCCACCCCTTCATGGCGCTCAATTGCGCCGCCATGCCGGACAACGTGGCCGAGAGCGAGCTGTTTGGCTACGCCCCCGGCGCCTTTGGCAACAACACCGAGGGCAAGCGTGGCGTGCTGGAGCTGGCGAGCGGTGGCACCCTGATGCTGGACGAGATCGGCGACATGTCACCCCACCTGCAGACCAAGTTCCTGCGGGTGCTGCAGGATGGCGTCTTCCGCCGGGTCGGTGACGAGCAGGAGGTGCGGGTCAACGTGCGCTTCATCTGCACCACCCAGAAGCAGTTGCTGGATCTGGTGCACGAGGGCAAGTTCCGCGAAGATCTCTATTACCGCCTCAACGTGCTGAGTCTGGCGCTGCCCCCCCTGCGCGAGCGCAAGGCGGACATCATGGCGCTGGCCCAGCAGTTCGTGTTTCGTTTTGCGAGCGAATTGCAGCGCCCGCGCCCGCGCTTCACCCGCAACATGGCCGAATACCTGACCGCCTACCGCTGGCCGGGCAACGTACGCCAGCTGCGCAACTGCCTCTATCGGGCCATGACGTTGCTGGAAGGGGACGAAATAGGCCCGGAGCACGTGGACCTGCCGGTGGCGGCGGATGCCATGCCGCTCATCGACGAGTGGTTCGAGGGCGGGCTGGATGAGGCGGTGAAGCGCTTCGAGAGCCGGCTGCTGGAGCGGCTCTACCCGGCGTTTCCCTCCACCCGCCAATTGGCCAAGCGACTCGGCGTGTCCCACACCGCCATCGCCAACAAGCTGCGTGAATACGGGATCGGCAAGAAGTAGTCAGATGACGGCTTATCTTTCATGGCACCCGTCTCGGATCGGGTGCTTGCCATTGCTGCGACACCGGGTGACGCAACCGGTGCCCGACCCGATGGGCACCAGCCTCGGGGCTGATAAGCTCGAGCCGACTCCTCTCTGGCATTCCCTTCATGGGCGTCGGGCCACCTCGGTACCGGCGTGGGCATAAGCGCAGGCAACATGCAATCACACCATCTTATCCGGGCCATGGCCTTGCTTGCCCCCCTGTGCTGTTCGCTGACCTTGATGGCCGAGCCGGGGCCCCTGACCTCGGCGGAGGTCCGCAGCGACCACGTGCGTCAAACCGTGCTCGATATCCTGAGTTATACCCGCTGGCCGAGTGAACCTGCCGAGTTGCGACTCTGCATCACGGCGCCGACGGAGTACGCCAGCACCCTGCGCACCATCAAGCAGCAGGCCAACGGCCGGCTGGTCGATGTCCACCGCTACGAGACGGATGACGAGGCGCTGAGTCAGCGCTGCGACGTGATCTATCTGGGGGTATTGGCTCCCGAGCAGCGTCTGGCACTGTTCGGGAGGCTGCGGGGCCACGCCATCCTCAGCATCAGCGAGCAGAGCCGTGAGTGCATCGCCGATGCGGTGTTCTGCCTGCAGGCCGGATTGGATCGGGTGCGTTTTCGCGTCAATCTGGATGCGCTGGCCCGCAGCGGTGTGCGGGTGCATCCGGCGGTGCTGAAACTGGCCAGGGCAGATGAGGAGGAGCGATGAAAACCCCGTCTCATTCCGTCGGCCCGCGCATCACCTTGCGACAGAGCCTGGGGCGCACCCACATGGTGACCTCCCTGACCGCCGTCTGCATGGCGGGGCTGTTCCTGACCATCACCGCCTTGCTGGCACTGCGGCTCTATGCGGATCACAACCTGGAGCTGCTGGCCCGCGCCATCAGCTACACCACCGAGGCGGCGGTGGTGTTCCACGACGAGGAGGCGGCGAAGGATGCCCTGCAGGCCATCACGGCGCACGAGGACGTGGTCAGCGCCACCATCTTGCTGCCGAGCGGTCAGGTGCTGGCGAGCTGGAGCCGTGACATCACCAGCCCCTGGTCCAATCTGGGGCAACACCTGGCGCGGCTGCTCCTGCCGGGGCCAATAGAGCTGCCCATGATGCGCGAGGGCAAGGAGATAGCCCGCATTCACCTGGTCGGCCACGGCCAATACCTGCTGCGCTTCCTGTTGCAGACCCTGCTGGCGACCCTGGTCTGCCTGCTGCTCAGCATACTGGGCGCCCTCTATGTGGCGCGCCGGATGCAATATTCCATCACAGCTCCCCTCAAGGCGCTGGCACAGGTCGCCCACAGCGTCCGTCGCCGGCGAACCCTCAATCAACGGGTTCCCTCTGCCAATATCGCCGAGCTGCACGAGCTGGGAGAGGATTTCAACTCCCTGCTCGATGAACTGGAGGCCTGGCAGGCCCACCAGAAGCGGGAGAATGCCAGCCTGCTGCATCAGGCGACCCACGACTCCTTGACCGGTCTCCCCAATCGATCCCTGTTCGAGGCCCGTCTGGCTCAGGCTATCAGGCTAGGTGATGCCCAGAACGAACGATTCGCCTTGTTGTATCTGGATTGCGATCGCTTCAAGCAGATCAATGACAGCCTGGGTCACGCCGCCGGCGACGAGGTGCTGGTGGCCCTGGCGCGGCGGGTGCAGCACCAGCTCAGGCCGATGGATCTGGTGTGCCGGCTGGGGGGAGACGAGTTCGCCATCCTGCTGGCCCCGTTGCACCATGAGCGCGAAGTGCGTGAGGTGATGCTGCGGATCCAGCAGGCAATGGCCGCCCCCGTGGTGTTGGGGGATGGTCGTCATCTGGAGGTGGGCGTCAGTGTCGGCTTTGCCATGTATCCCGAGCAGGGGCTGACGGCCGACGCGCTGCTGCAACAGGCGGACAGCGACATGTATCAAGCCAAGCGACAACGCAGGGAGGGGATCACCGGCCAACAGACGAATACATGATGTTTTTTCAGGCAAAAATAATAAATAAAAGGATGATAACAATGAACATTTCCAACCTGATAAAGGCGGGCCTTGTCGGTCTGCTGCTGAGCGTGCTGGCGGCTTGCCAGAGTGCACCACGGGGCCTCTCGGCAGAGCAGGTTGCCACGCTCAAGGAGCAGGGGTTCCACCTCACCGATGAGGGCTGGACCCTGGATATTTCCAACAAGGTGCTGTTCGCCAACAACGTGGGCGCCCTCAACCCCAACACCCGCCAGGTGGTAGAGAAGCTGGGCAAGGCCCTGCTTTCTGTGGGTCTGAACAAGGCCAGGGTGGACGGTCATACCGACGCCAACGGCGAGGCCAGCTACAACCAGCAACTCTCCCTGAAACGGGCTCAGTCCGTGGCCGACGTCCTGGTGTCGGTGGGGATGCCGGCGGCCAATCTGGACATCCGTGGCCGGGGCGAAGAGGCACCGATTGCCGACAACGGCAACGCCGCCGGACGGGCGGAGAATCGCCGGGTCGCCATCATCATCGGCAACGACTGATCCCGGCCGTGCATCAGCGGCGAGCATTCCCTGTCTTGAGGGCCTTAGGCCACTTCTCCCGTTAGTCGGAATGCGTGTGTACGACCACTCTCCTGGCAGTTTTGCTGCGCACGGGGGAGTGGCTATCGCCGAACAGGGCATCTCCTTCGCTACTGTATTCGGGTCCTTCGACCGACGATCGCTTGCAATTCAAGGCTTAAGTGCCACCCCAGTGCCCCTGATTTGATCCAGCACAAGGTCGTAGTGAACTGATATTCGTTATCATTTGCATTATTTTCTGATGGTAACTTGCCAGTGACAACAGCAACCCTCACCCCGACCATGACAGGGCTCGCGACCCCTGATCCCCTCAAATTCGCCTTCGCCGCCAAGACCTCGGCCCATGCCAGCCGTGGCGGCATACGTCCCCTGACACTCGATGACGCCGGCTGGCAAGCCTGGTGGCAGCAGGAGAGCCAGGTGGAGGAGCGGGCGCTCTACATCCACATTCCGTTTTGCCGCAAACGCTGCAGCTTCTGCAACTTCTTCGAAAATGGCGCCAACCCGGCGCGGATGAGCCGCTACATGGCGGCCCTGTGCGCCAGCCTGCATCAGGCCGCCGATGCGCCCTTTGGCCAGAGCCGGCCCTTCTCGGCCGTCTACGTGGGGGGCGGTACGCCCACCGACATGGCGGCCGACGATCTGGCGCGTCTCGCCGAGGCCATCCGCCGTTTCCCGCTGACGGCCGATGCGGAAGTGACCCTGGAGGGGCGCCTCAACGGCTTCGATGACGAGAAGTGGCAGACCGCCCTGGCGGGAGGTTTCAACCGCTTCTCGTTCGGGGTGCAGAGCTTCGATACCGAAGTGCGCCAGCAGGCGGCCCGCTTCGATGACAGGGAGACACTGTTGGCCCGGCTGGCCGAGCTGACCCGGGATGATGCCGTCGTGATAGTGGCGGATCTCATCTTCGGCCTGCCCGGTCAGGACGACACCGTCTGGCGCCAGGACATTGCGGACGTGATGGCGAGCGGGGTGCACGGGGTGGATCTCTATCAGCTCATCGCCATGGCGGGCACCAACCTGGAACGCGCCGAGGCCAAGGGCAAGCTCGGCTGGTCCGCCGATGGCCAGCAGCGGGCCAGCATGTATGCCTATGGCGCCCAGACCCTGGAGCAGGGGGGCTGGCAGCGCCTCTCCGGCAGCCACTGGCGCCGCGGTGACGCCGAGCAGAGCCGCTATAACCAGATGGCCAAGCGCGGGGCCGAGATCCTCCCCTTCGGCGCCGGGGCGGGGGGCAGCGTGCACGGTCACGGCCTGATGTATGGCCGGGATCTGGCGCTCTGGCACGAGGCGCTGGCCGCTGGCGTGCGCGCCCCCGGCATGGTGATGGGGCGCAACCCCAACGCGCGCATCGACGGCCTGCTGCGCGGGGCGCTGGATACCGGCTGGCTCGCGCTGAACCGGTTGCCATCCCCCCTGCAAACTCACCTGATGCCGCTGTTTATGGCCTGGCAGCGCCACGGGCTGGCGGAGCTGACCGACCAGCGGCTCGAGCTGACCCTGGCGGGGCGCTTCTGGAACGTCAACCTGCAGGCCGGGCTGTTTGAATTCCTGCAGCTCAACCCCCTGGGGGGCGGGTCAGCCCCCTCCGCCAGTCTGGGACACCCGGGCGGGGCGGTACGACATTCGCTGGTGTGAGTGATTTGCACACTATAAAAATGGCCCATCCTGTGATGGGCCATTTTTTATGCTGACAAATACCTTGTTACTAGTCGTTGATGCTGTCTACCCGCACTTTCAGGCTGCCCTCGGCCAGGGTGGTCACGAGCGACTGGCCGGGGCTCACCTGGCTGGCGCGGCTGATGACCTCGCCACTTGCGCTGCGGGTGATGGAGTAGCCGCGGCCCAGGGTGGCCAGCGGGCTGACCCCGTCGAGCCGTGCGCTCAGCATGGCGAGGCGATGGCCGGCGAGACTCTGGCGCTTGGCCATCAGGCTATGGAGCCGCTCCTCGGCGAGCTGATGACGGCGCTTGCCGGCCGCCAGCAGCTTCTCGGGGCTCCGGGCCTGCAGGCGCAGCTCGAGGTTGGCGAGGCGCCGCTCCCCCTGATGCAGGCGGCTTGCCAGCAATTGCTGCAGACGGCTGGCGAGCTCGTCGAGGCGCTGGGATTGCTGCTCCAGCCGGCGCTTGGGGTCTTGATGATCCAGCCGCTTTTGCAGCAGCGCGAAGCCGTGGCTGGCGGCGGTCTGGCGCCGCGCCATGGCCTGCGCGAGCCGCTGGCGCAGGTGGGCGAGGCGCTGGGCGCGGGTGCTTCTGTCCGGCGCCACCAGCTCGGCGGCGGCGGAGGGGGTGGGGGCACGCAAGTCGGCGGCAAAGTCGCTGATGGTGACGTCCACCTCGTGGCCGACGGCGCTCACCACGGGAATGGCGGAGCGGCTGATGGCGCGGGCCACCGCCTCCTCGTTGAAGCACCAGAGATCTTCCAAGGATCCGCCGCCGCGACCGACGATCAGCACGTCCACCTCGGCGCGGCGGTTGGCAAGCTGGATCGCCGCCACTATCTGGCCGATGGCGGCGCTGCCCTGCACCTGGGTCGGGTAGATGAAGACCGGCAGGTCCGGCGCCCGGCGCCCCAGCACCGTCAGCATATCGTGCAGGGCGGCGCCGGTGGCGGAGGTGACCAGCCCCACGGCGCGCGGCTCGCGGGGCAGCGGCCGCTTGCGAGCCTCGTCGAACAAGCCCTCGGCGCCCAGGCGGCGCTTGAGCTCCTCGAAGCGCAGGGCCAGCATGCCGTCGCCGGCGGGCTGCATGGATTCGATGATGAGCTGGTAGTCGCCGCGGGGCTCATAGAGAGAGACCCGCGCCTGTACCAGCACCTGCATGCCGTCTTGTGGACGGAACGGCACCCGCCGGTTGTTGCCCTTGAACATGGCGCAGCGCACCTGGGCGGAGATGTCTTTCAAGGAGAAATACCAGTGGCCCGAGCTTGGCATCGCCAGGTTGGAGAGCTCCCCGGTCAGCCACACCAGCCCCAGATCCTGCTCCAGGATCATGCGCACGGCGCTGTTGAGGCGGGTGACGGTAAAGATCTGCTGCCTGTCTTGGCTGGATTCGTCGCGATGATTCAAGGTTGGTCCTGCTGCTGTGCCCGGCCCGGAGTGAGGGGGGAGAAGACAATGGGGCCTATCTTACCCCAGTTCGCACGGGGAGCCGAGCCCGAGGAGGCCCGGCCTGATAGCTGGAATGGGGCAGGGGTTGAGTCAGCGCACCGGCTGGCTCGCGGGCTTGGCTGTCTTGGCCGGGCTCACCACCAGCCAGACCGCGAGGCAGACGACGGCGCCGCCGATGACAAAGCCACCGGTGAGGGTCTCGCCGAGCACCAGATAGCCCCACAGTATGCCAAACGGGGGGATGAGGAAGGTGACCGTCAGGGAGCGCAGCGGTCCTATGTCGGCGATCAGCCGGAAGTAGAGCAGGTAGGCGAGGGCGGTACAGATGAAACCGACGGCCAGGATGCTGGCCCACACCTCGGGGATGGCCCAGTTGACGACAGGCCCGGCCGCCATGGTGTAGCCGAAGAAGGGGAGCAGGAACAGGCAGGCCCCGAGCTGGCTGCCAAACGCCACCAGCTTGGCATCGAGGCCGCCCTGCTCGGTGATCCAGCGGCGGGTCAGGAAGCCGGCGCAGCCGTAACAGGCGGTGGCGATGAGGCAGGCCAGCACCCCGGTGATGACGTTGCCGGTCAGGCTCAGCTCCCCCGTGGTGGTGATGAGGGTGATGCCCACCAGGCCCAGCATGACGCCGGCCCATTTGCGCAGGCTCAGTGGCTCGTTGAAGCAGGAGAAGCCGATCAGCGCCCCCATCAGCGGGGTGGTCGCGTTGAGGATGGCCGAGTAGCCGGCGGGCAACCAGAGCGCGGCGATGGCGTACATCAGGAAGGGCACGCCCGAGTTGATGATGCCAAGCACCATGGCGGACTTCAGCTTGCCCTTGAAGCGCATGGGGGTGCGCAGCAGAAGCAGCATGACGGCGAGCCCGATGAGGGCGAAGAAGACCCGCAGGAAGGTGGTGTTGACCGAGCCGAACGCCGGGGCGGCGATGCGCATGAACAGGAAGCTGGCGCCCCAGATGGCGGCCAGCGCCAGCAGTCTCACATAATCCGATGTTCTCATCTTCTCTCCTTGAAATGACGGGCGGCCCTGCATCATGCAGGGCCGCCCCCTGTCTGGCAACCGGGTGAAGGGGGTACCAATAAACAAGGCACCACCTGGGTGATGCCTCGTGACTATTCACTGCCTGAACCAGGCTGGGGTCTGTGCGACTCGGCCTTGAGGCCTATATCGTCACTCGCTTTCCGGCTGGCTGACGAAGGCTATCTTGTGCAGCCCGTGCTGGGAGGCCTGTGCCATCACCTTGGCGATGGCGCCGTACTCCACGCTCTTGTCGATGCGCAGCTGGATCTCGGGGATCTCCGGCTTGGCCTCGCTGGCCTTGACCATCTGGGCGAGCAGTGCCGTCTCATCGACCTCCTTGTCGTTCCAATACATTTTGCCGGCGCCGTCGATGGAGAGGATCACATCTTCCTGCTTGGGCTGATTGACCTGGCTGCTGGCCTCGGGCAACTCGAGCTTGACCGCGTTGGTGAGCAGGGGGGCGGTGATCATGAAGACGATGAGCAACACCAGCATGACGTCGATCATCGGGATCATGTTGATCTCGGAGAGCGGCTGCTCGTCCGATTCCCCGGGAAGTTTGCCGAAAGCCATTACATCTGCCCCTTCTTGGCGGTCTCGCTCTTGGCACTCTCGATGTCGGACAGCTGGGTCACGTTGGACGGGGTTTTCTCAAATCCGGTCACCAGTAGGGCAAACAGGTCGTAGGCGAACTCGTCCAGCGCCGCGAGTTTGAGGCGGTTGCGGCGCACGAAGAAGTTGTAGATGAGCACCGCAGGCAGGGCGACGGCGAGGCCGAAGCCGGTCATGATCAGGGCTTCACCCACAGGGCCTGCGACCTTGTCCAGGCTGCTCTGACCGGCCGCACCTATGGCCAGCAGCGCGTGATAGATGCCCCAGACGGTACCAAAGAGCCCGATGAAGGGGGCTGCGGAACCGACGGAGGCGAGGAAGGCCAGGCCGTGTTCGAGGCGGATCCGCTCCATGGTGATGGCATGGCGCAGGGCACGCAGCAAGAAGTCGTCCGGAGAGCCCAGCTTGAGGGAGACGGCTCGACCCTGTGCCCGATCGAGTTGGGACACGGCCTCGAGGGCGGCATGGGTTATCCGGCCATAGGCTTCCTCGGGGGGCGTGTGGGCGAGCTGGCGCTCCATCTCCTGCACGCTCTCATGCTGCCAGAACTGATCCACGAAGCGGGCGTTCAGCCGCTGCTCGCGATAGCTGAGGTAGAGCTTGAGCAGCGCGTAGTAGCAGGTGCCGAGCGACATCAGTACCAGCAGGATCAGTGGGACCAGGCCCACCCCGGTGTTTTGGCTGAGCAGGTGGTAGATGCCCATCGAGTTTGTTTCGATTTCCGGATTCATGGCTTATGCCCCTAACTTGAAAATAATGGTAACCCCTGTCCAGGCTGGGACGGCGGTATTGTTCTGCTTGGCTGGAATGAAGCGCCAACGGCTGACGGTCTTGCGAGCGACCATGTCCAGGCGCCGATGACCACTGCTCTGCTCCACTTCGACCGACTCGGCGGTGCCCTCTTTGGTGACGCGCACCTTCAATACCACGCGCCCTTCCTCACCCCGTCGGCGTGACTCCTGGGGGTAGGGTGGCTCGGGGTTGTTCAATCTGGCATCCCGCGCGATGGGCGCACTGCTGCCGGCCCCGGCGCCCGTCTGGCGGGACTTGGTCGGCGGCGCACTGGCGCCACTCGCGCTCTGGGTATTGGCCGCCGCCTGCGGGGTAGCAGGGGCAGAGGGCGCGACCACCGGCTCGGCCTTGGCCACTGGCGCCGGTTTGGTCACCGGCACTGGCTTGGGTTTTGGCTTGGGCGGAGTGGGCGCCGGCTTGGGAGCCGGTTTCTTGACGACCGGCTTGACCACTTTTGGCGGCACCGGGGTCGGTTTCTTCACCACGGGCGGCGCAGGCACGGCCGCTGGCGCCGCCGGCTTGGCCGGTGCGTCATCTTTGTCCGACTCGCCGGCCCAGCGGGCAGACAAGGTGATGGGTTCGGGTGGTGTGATGGGGTCGGCGCGGTTGTTGTGCACCAACCACAGGATGGCGAGATGCAGCGCAATCGCGACGGCCAGGCAGACAAGCTGAGCCGGGCCAAAGGTCACATTGTTGCTACCGGGTGCTGGCCTCGAGATGCAGGCATTCATCACCCTTCTCCATTACAGATGGTCATATTCATACTCAAAACGTCGATGAAACTGGCACCAGAACAGGGCCTTGCCGCGGAGCATACCCTAGCTTGCATGACGCAAACAAGAAAGATTATCAATTGTACCTTGGTCTCGAGGAACGGGATCAGGGTGGTTTTGTCCCGCTTGGGGCCGGTCATCGGCCCCAAGCGGCTTGCCCCTTGACGGGGCCTCGGCCGGACGACGGGAGGCGAGGGGGAGTAGGCCCCTGCACTTGTGACCGCTGACCTCGGTCCCCATCACCCATCTCCTGGGCGCCGGGTCGCGCCTGCGAAACATCGAGCCGGCCATGTCTGCCGGGAAGCGGGGGAGTATGCCCGCGGCCCGATCCTCTCTCTGCCATCGTCGTTCTCGGGCGCTGCAATGAAAGCGCTATCAATCACATCTCGCCAATCTTGAAGTGGATTGTGGTCACATTTTGCACGGATCTGCCGTGAATTGGTTTTTTTGCACCCTAGACTGGCAGGGCTCATCTGAAGGCGGGACTGTAGCGGATGGGGGAATGCCGGGGCACACCGGCGTCACACACAAAACAATGAAAATAAAGGACTATCAATGGCTAGATGGATAATCGCGGCCGGATTGTTGGGGACACTCATGGCATCGCCCGGCGCGGCGGCGGCTGAGTGGTTCTTCCGCGGTACTGCGAATGGATGGGCGGCGACCGCCATGGTCTCGACCGACGGCGTCAATTTCGATACCTGCCAGTTCTTCCAGAGCGGGGATGCCAGTGGCGGCCCGCGCTTCAAGATAGACAGATACGGCAACTGGCAGCAGAGCTACCCGACTGCCGACAAGCTGGTCAATGCCAATACCCACTATCAGATCCGGATCAATGCCGGCACCCAGGCCATCACCGCCACGGCGGTCGACAGCTGCACGGCGTCCGGTTTTGCCAAGAGCTGGCCACAGATGCAGGTGCGCGGCACCTTCAACGGCTGGGCCAGCCTGCCCATGACACTGGTCGCGGATCACCTGTGGCAGGCCGAGGCCTACATGGATGGCAAGGCCAGCCAGCGCCTCAAGTTCGATCAGGCCGGTGACTGGGCCACCAATTACGGTGACAGCAACGCCGATGGTGTGCTCGAGCGCAGCGGTGGCGACATCCTCTGGAGCGGCACCGGCACGGTGCGCTTCCAGATCAACGACCAGACCCTGGCCTACAGCATCACGCCCTTCGGGGATGACAATCAGCCACCGCTGGCGGTCATCACCCCGGGCGGCACAGTCAATGTGACCCTGGGAGAGACGCTCACCTTGAGCGGCAGCGACTCCACGGATCCAGATGGCCAGATTGCCGGCTACCTCTGGAGCAACGGTGAGACCACCGAGAGCATCAGCGTCAATACCAGCCAGGCAGGTACCTTCACCTATGGCCTGACGGTGACTGACGATCAGGGTGCCAAGGCCAGCAGCAGCGCCAGCGTGGTGGTGGCAGCCCCGCAAGCCAGCGACAAGTGGTACTTCCGCGGCACCCCCAACAACTGGGGCCTGACGGCCATGACCAGCCAGGACGGGGTCAATTTCTGTACCGAGCAGGCCTTTGGCAACAGCGATCCCCGCTTCAAGGTGGATCACAAGGGGGACTGGACCGAAGCCTATCCGGCCCAGGACTACAAGGTGACCGGCAACACCCGCTATCGCATCTGCTTCGATAGCCAGCGCAAGGCGCTGGACGTGGCGCCGCTCGCTGGTGCCGACACCCAGGCACCGACGGTCAGCGCGAGCCCGGCCCCCGGCAATTATGCAGAGGTGCAGTCCATCACCCTCATCGTGAGCGACGATAAAGACAGCGCACCCAAGCTCTACTTCACCCTGGATGGCAGCACCCCGAGCACCAGCTCGGCCCTCTACAGCGGGCAGGGGATAACCGCCAGCGACAAGGGCAGTGGCGCGGATCTGGTGATAAAAACGCTAGGCGTTGATGCTGCCGGCAATCGCCGTGAGCAGAGTTTCAGCTACTACATCGGCGATCAGGCAGTGTCTGCGGGTGATTTTCGTGGGGAGAGCATCTACTTCCTGCTGACCGCCCGCTTCTATGACGGGGATGCCGGCAACAATTACCATAACCGGGATCGCTACAAGGCGGGGGATCCCCACTGGCGCGGCGACTTCAAGGGGCTCATCGGGAAGCTGGACTACATCAAGGATCTCGGCTTCACCGCCATCTGGGTGACGCCGCCGGTGGAGAATCGCTCCGGCCTCGATTATCACGGCTACCATGCCTACGACTTCTACCGGGTCGATCCCCGGCTGGAGTCGCCGGGAGCGGGTTACCGTGAGTTTATCCAGGCGGCCCACGCCAAGGGGATCAAGGTCATTCAGGACGTGGTGATCAACCACTCCAGCCAGTACGGCCTGCGCGGCAAGACCTGGATCGATCGCCTGCCCGTCAAATACTACGTGCCGACCGGCTCCAAACAGGGGCTGATCAACAACGGCCCCTATCAAGGGAACCTCGGGGACTACGCCAGCGCGAACCGCTGTGACGATGACAACCCGGCGGCCCCCGACTGGTACAAGGCGCGCTGTCAGTCCGATCCGGAAGGCCTGGTGCCCCTGGTGGATCCCAAGACCGGCAGCACGGTACCGAGCGCCGGCTACAACCCCAACCGCTTCTTCGGCATCGACGCCCAGACGCTGGATCCGGCCTGGTATCACCTGGACGGCTTCATGTCTGGCGGTGACTGGGAGAATCCGCTCTCCCTGCAGCGCAAGCACATGGCGGGGGACTGCATCGATCTCGCCACCGGCAACGCGAACGTCAAGGCCTACATCAACGGCGCCATCCACCAGTACCTCGACATGGGGGTCGACGCCATCCGCATCGATACCCTCAAGCACATCGAGCGGGACGAGCTGCTGACCTATGTCCACGACTGGCAGGCCCACAAGCCGGGGTTGTTCGTGTTCGGCGAGAACCTGGTGAAGGGCACGGGCTGGGGCTCTGAAATCGACAACGACAACGCCTCGGCGGTGATCCGCCCCTGGTGGTACACCCGCACCACGGCCAACCCGGCCAACCCCCGTGCCGGTGGCGACTCCGGCCTGTCGGTGCTGGACTTCTCCCTGTTCTCCACCTTCCGTGACAACGTGACCAAGGGCAGCTTTGGCGGCGTGGGCGGGATCTTCGCCATGGACTGGGTCTACGGGGATGCCACCAAGCTCATCACCTTCTTCCAGAACCACGATGTGGGGCCGGACAATGACTTCAAGTACCGCTACGGCGGGGAAGAGGGCAACGCGGCCATGACCTACAACCTGCTGTGGACGGCGCGGGGCATCCCGACCCTCTACTACGGGGAGGAGGTGATGTTCCAGGCCGGCAAACCGCAAGACATCGACGGCGCCACCATGACGGTGGATCAGACTGGTCGCGCCTACTATGGCGACGTGCTGGACAACCCGGCGACCCCGTCCCACCCGCTCTATCAGCACATCAAGCGCCTGAACCAGATCCGCAAGGCGGTGCCCGCCCTGCAGAAGGCGCCCATGAGCCAGGTGAGCGAATGGGGTAGTGGCATGAGCTTCGTGCGGGATCTCGGCGCCGAGGGCAGCTACGCGGCGGTCGGCCTGGCCGCGAACTCGGCCCAGCAGATCACCATCAGCGGCGTCAAGAACGGCAGCTACACCGATGCGGTGACCGGCACCACGCTCAGCACCAGCAATGGCAGCCTGAGCTTTGCGGTGCCTGCCTACTCGGCCCGGGTCTGGGTGCTCGGTGGTCCCGGCAAGGTTGGCGCCGATGGCAAATACCTGAAGTGATGGGGCTGATGCGAATGGCTCGGCAAGCCGGGTTATCGTTTCGCTGAAATGAAAATGGATAAATACCCGAAGTCGGCCCCTGGGCCGACTTTTTTATGCCCGCGTGTTGGCCGCAACGGGTATCGAAGCCGGGGCTAGGGACACAGTTGCACCTAAATGAGGCGTTCGCACTGATTTGGTGCGCCGCTATTAAATGGCTGAGCCTCCATTGACCCTGAAAATGCCGTCGCGTACGGGTGTCTTCTGGTTCTCATGTATGGCGCCAAGCCTGATGGGGCAAGGGGGGTGGCCATTTTTGCGTGTCCCGCGAGAGACGCCATGGGGCCCCTTGGCCGCCGACCTCGCAAATATGCTGGCTCGCCGGATCCGGCCGTTTTCAACCTGGTGTTATCACCTTGAATTTTTATCCTTTACGGAACATAAATCCAAATATATGGCATTTGTCGAATTCTTGTTTCGATTGGCGTTGTTTTTGCTGCAGTTTGTAGCGGGCTAACCCCATGGACAGGGCAAGCCTCCCATTTTTGTCGCACGCGGCGCCTTATCGGCCGTCAGGCAGCATTCGATGTTGTGTTATTGGTTATCAAAAGGAGTCATATGGAAGGTGAAATGACCATGCAGCCGCTTGCTGCGAGCAAGGGGTTGGCCCATACCCTCAAGGACGATGTGTACGGCATGGTGCTCGGCGTCATGTTTATCGCCGTGGGCCTGAATCTGCTCAAGTGCTCCGGTATGATCACCGGCGGTATCGCCGGCATCGCGCTCTTGCTCGCCCATGTCAGCAGCCTGCCCATCGGGGTGCTGTTCTTCCTCGCCAACCTGCCTTTTCTGGTGTTCAGCTACTTCACCATGGGGCGCGACTTCATGCTCAAGACGCTGGTGGTCAATGTAGCGCTCTCGGCCGCGACCCAGGGGGTGCCGCTGCTGCTGACGGTGAGCTACATACACCCGCTGTTTGCCGCCCTGGTGGGGGGCACCTTCCTCGGCATGGGGGTGCTATCGCTCGCCCGCCACAACGCCTCAGTCGGGGGCATAGGGGTGGTAACGCTCTGGTTGCAGCGCCGCGCCGGCATCAACGCGGGCAAGAGCCAGATGCTGCTCGACGTGCTGGTATTTGTCCTCTCGCTGCTCACGCTGCCGCTGCCCCTGCTGCTCTGGTCCACCCTGAGTGCACTTGCCATGAACGCCATGCTGATGAACTGGCACAAGCCCGGCCGTTATCAGGGGAGCTGAGGGTCGGAGGAGAGGAGCGGATGGTACAAAAATATCCGGATCGGGCGGTTCGAGACAGAAGAGCCCCCAACGGCAAAAAAGATCATCTTGTCGTGGAAAACGCCATGGTTACAGCTGAATTTATTGGTTTTTTGCCCCGTTGGCGGCGTTAAACCGGGCTACACCATAAAAAATTCAAAATACTTCTTTACCACTGGCCAATGCATGAGTAAAATTTGTCGGCAATATTTTCCACCCCCACTTCCACAACGGTGAGATATTGCCATGCTCAGGATTGCCAAAGAAGCGCTGACCTTCGACGATGTATTGTTGGTTCCAGCACACTCCACTGTTCTTCCGAATACCGCTGACCTGCGCACCAAGCTCACGTCTGCTATCTCCCTGAATATTCCGATGATTTCCGCTGCCATGGACACAGTGACCGAAGCCCGTCTGGCTATCGCACTGGCCCAGGAAGGTGGTATCGGTTTTATTCACAAGAACATGTCCATCGAGCAACAGGCCTTCGAAGTGCGCAAGGTCAAGAAGTACGAGAGCGGCGTCGTCTCCGACCCGGTCACCGTACGTCCCGACATGACCATTGCCCAGATCAAGGAGCTGAGCCTCAAGAACGGCTTCGCCGGTTACCCCGTGGTGACCGAGGGCAACATTCTGGTCGGTATCATCACCGGCCGTGACGTGCGCTTCGTGATCGATCTCTCCCAGACCGTCGAACAGGTCATGACCCAGAAGGATCGTCTGGTCACCGTGCGTGAAGGGGCGCCTCGTGAAGAGGTGGTTGCCCTGATGCAGAAGCACCGTATCGAGAAGGTGCTGGTGGTCGATGCCGACTTCAAACTCAAGGGCATGATCACCGTCAAAGACTTCCAGAAAGCCGAGCGCAAGCCGAACGCCTGTAAAGACGAGCGTGGTCGCCTGCGCGTCGGTGCCGCCGTCGGTGCTGGTGCCGGTAACGAGGAGCGCGTCGCCGCCCTGGTGGAAGCCGGTGTGGACGTGCTGCTGATTGACTCCTCCCACGGCCACTCCCAGGGCGTGCTGGATCGCATCAAGGCAACCCGCGAAGCCTATCCTGACCTGCAGATCATCGGTGGCAACGTGGCTACCGGCGCTGGCGCCCTGGCGCTGGTCGCTGCCGGCGTCAATGCCGTCAAGGTCGGTATCGGTCCGGGCTCCATCTGTACTACCCGCATCGTGACCGGTGTCGGCGTACCCCAGATCACCGCCATCTCCGACGCCGTTGATGCGCTGGAAGGCACCGGCATCCCGGTGATCGCCGATGGCGGCATCCGCTTCTCCGGCGACTTGGCCAAGGCCATCGCCGCTGGCGCCAGCTGCGTCATGGTCGGTTCCATGTTCGCCGGTACCGAAGAGGCGCCGGGTGAAATCGAGCTCTACCAGGGCCGCTCCTTCAAGTCCTACCGCGGCATGGGCTCCTTGGGCGCCATGTCCAAGGGCTCCAGCGATCGCTACTTCCAGACCGACAACGCCGCCGACAAACTGGTGCCGGAAGGGATCGAAGGGCGCGTGCCGTACAAGGGCCGCCTTAAAGAGATCATTCACCAGCAGATGGGCGGCCTGCGCTCCTCCATGGGCCTGACCGGCAGTGCCACCATCGATGAGATGCGCACCAAGGCCGAGTTCGTGCGTATCTCGGGCGCCGGGATGAAAGAGTCCCACGTCCACGACGTGACCATCACCAAAGAAGCCCCCAACTATCGGATGGGCTGATAAAACGGGGCACTGGCCCCGTTTCTTTAATCCTTTTTATCCCCACACCAGCCTGATGCAGGAATAAAATGACTAACAATATTCACGCTCACCGTATCCTTATCCTGGATTTCGGTTCTCAGTACACCCAGCTTATCGCCCGCCGTGTCCGTGAAATCGGTGTCTACTGCGAGCTCTGGGCCTGGGATGTGACCGAAGCGCAGATCCGCGACTTCAATCCCAACGGCATCATCCTCTCTGGCGGCCCCGAGTCCGTGACCGAGGCCGGCAGCCCCCGTGCCCCCGAGTACGTGTTCAACGCCGGCGTGCCGGTATTCGGCATCTGCTACGGCATGCAGACCATGGCCGAGCAGCTCGGCGGCAAGGTGCAATCCTCCACCGAACGTGAATTTGGCTATGCCCAGGTCGAAGTGCTGGGTCAGTCCGGCCAGACCAGCGCCCTCTTGCGCAACATCGAAGACGCCATCGCACCGAGCGGCCAGGCCCTGCTGGACGTCTGGATGAGCCACGGCGACAAGGTCACCGAGATCCCGGCCGGTTTCACCACCATCGCCCAGACTGCTACCTGCCCGCATGCCGCCATGGCCTGTGAAGAGAAGAAATTCTACGGCGTGCAGTTCCACCCGGAAGTGACCCACACCCGTCAGGGTGCCCGTCTGCTGGAGCACTTCGTCAAGGACATCTGCGGTTGCGAATGCCTGTGGACCCCGGCCACCATCATCGATGACGCCGTCGCCCGCATCCGCGAGAAGGTGGGTGACGATGAGGTGATCCTGGCCCTCTCCGGTGGCGTGGACTCCTCCGTCGTCGCCATGCTGGTGCAACGTGCCATCGGTGATCGCCTGACCTGCGTGTTTGTGGACAACGGCCTGCTGCGCCTGAACGAAGGCGCCCAGGTGATGGAGATGTTCGGTGATCACTTCGGCCTCAATATCATCAAGGTCGACGCCGAAGATCGCTTCTTGTCCGCGTTGGCGGGTATCGACGAGCCGGAAGCCAAGCGCAAGGCCATAGGTCGTGCCTTCGTGGAAGTGTTCGACGACGAAGCCAAGAAGCTGAAAAACGCCAAGTGGCTGGCTCAGGGTACCATCTACCCGGACGTCATCGAATCGGCTGCCAGCGCCACCGGCAAGGCCCACGTCATCAAGTCTCACCACAACGTCGGCGGCCTGCCGGACGAGATGAAGATGGGTCTGGTGGAGCCCCTGCGCGAGCTGTTCAAGGACGAGGTGCGCCGCGTCGGTCTGGAGCTGGGCCTGCCCTACGACATGCTCTACCGTCACCCCTTCCCGGGTCCGGGTCTGGGTGTGCGCGTGCTCGGCGAAGTGAAGAGAGAGTACTGCGAGCTGCTGCGCAAGGCCGATGCCATCTTCATCGAAGAGCTGCGCAAGGCCGACCTCTACAACCAGGTCAGCCAGGCGTTCGCCGTCTTCCTGCCGGTGCGCTCCGTCGGCGTCATGGGCGATGGCCGCAAATACGACTGGGTCATTGCGCTGCGTGCCGTCGAGACCATCGACTTCATGACCGCTCACTGGGCCCACCTGCCCTATGACTTCCTGGGCCACGTGTCGAACCGCATCATCAACGAGATCAACGGCATCTCCCGCGTGGTGTACGACGTATCCGGCAAGCCGCCCGCCACCATCGAGTGGGAATAAGCGGCTAACGCCTCTTCCTGCCGATAACGCAAAACTGTCAAAAAGACGCCCTTGAGGCGTCTTTTCTTTTTTCAATCGTTTGCGTGCAACATCTTTCTGGTTTGAGCACCCTCTATCGCTGATCTGCCCCTGTCATATGTGACAGGGGGCGCTTTATGGATCCAGCACTACGCTAATTCATGCCAATTGAGGCTGGCCGTTGTGAGACGGACGTCGTGGCAAAGTGCAGAGAAGGGAAGTGCCAGCGCTCGTTTTAACAAAAGCAACATGGCACATGGTCATACCGTCAGGCCTTCGGTATGCCACTCCGGTGGAGTCTGGAAACCACTTGAATAAACGGGGCGGATCCCGAACAGCCATACGAGTAGGGTAAGTAATCACGGAGGGTTTGTTATGTCAGAACAAGCAGTGCTTGTTGGCGGATGGACGGCATATCACAAGTTGACCGCAAAAGATCAGGCGGTATTCGATGCTGCGCTGAAAGGATTTGTGGGGGTGCAGTACCAACCCTTCGAAGTCTCCACCCAGGTGGTAGCTGGCACCAACTACCGCTTCAAATGCAAGAGCACGGTGCCGCTGCCCAACCCGATCCACGGGGAAGCTGTGGTACAGATCTTCCAGTCTCTGGATGGTTCAGCCCATATCACCTCCATCACCCCGATCTGATCCGGCAGAAGGGTGAGCCGGGGAGGAGGTGAAGCCACCGACCGGTTAGCCTCCAAACCTCACCAATGAAAAAGACGCCCTTGTGGCGTCTTTTCTTTTTCCAAGTGTTTGCGAGTAACTTTGGCCTCGGGCGCAGGGGTTAGCGGTCGTGTTGCCAACGTTGTCGTAGTGAGTTCCTGAGTCGATCAGCGGATCATCATTTATCGATTCCGCACATGACGGCAGACTGTTATCTCTCCAGCCAGGGGCGGGGAGCAACCTTGTCCATCGTGAGTTGTACCAGGAATGGTTCAGGATACCCGCCGTTTCGATGTCCCATATTGATGCGAGTTGCTGATGCTCCTCCCAAGATGGGTTAATTTATTGATCTTGCTTGGGAAACGACGATCTCCCTCTTTTGCTTATCTGCTTTGCTCGCTAGGATAGTCGTTTGGAAATGGCCTATTTGGAGTCACCTATGAGTCAGGTCAGAGACATCGAGCAGACTGGAGGCTGTCGGGCGGTAGCTTGAGTGTAATTTGGCAATGGCACGGGTAAGCCGAGCTCTATTGGGTGTCGCAGTGGATGGAAGTGTATGAAACAGCGGATCCAGTATCAGTCGGACTTTTCTGGTCGGATGCTGTAGCGATGTAAGCGCATTACTTTACTGACTTGTTCACGCAGGCGGGGTTTGGTGCCGCTTTCCATGGCTGGTTTCTTTTCTGTATTTCATTCGGTGTAAGTGATCGAGCCAAAAGAGGAAGTCAGGCGAATACATTCAGATATCAGTGACAGTTTGGTAATGATATGATTTAAAATGAGTTTTTTAGGTGGCTATGAAGATGAAACGGAGTGATACGGACGGTTATGCTATTGGATCAATGCTGCCTTTTATCTAATCTCTGTTACATTTTCTGTCGAATATAGGAGTATGAGTTGAAACTGAAGGAAAAACTGAAGGAAAAACTGAAGAAGACGAGAAGGAGATCACTTCTATCCTATTTGGTCATTTTTTTAGCAGCTGCCTATTTTTTTGATGACCATTATCAAATTGGGTGAAGCTGACCGGTACTACGCTGCGCTCAGTCTCAGCAGCTTACCCAAAGCATTAGGAACCGGAGACAGTATGCCACGCTACGAACCGATAGAGCGACTGGGTGTAAATGAGGTTGAACGCATTGTTCTCAATGAACTGGGCTGGGTGTTTCGCGAACAACCTATAATGGATATGGGAATAGACGCTCACCTAGAGCGGGTGCAAGAAGGAAATCCCGACGGAAAATTACTCGCGCTGCAAATAAAGACAGGGCCAAGCCACTTTAAAGAAAAAGAAAACTCATTCACTTATTATGGAAATACTACACATCTTGACTACTGGACTAGCCATTCATTACCAGTGATATTAGTTGCTCACCTCCCAGGAATTAATAAAACCTTTTGGCAAGTTATAACTGAAGAAACAGTTTCTAGAACAGGTAAAGGCTGGAAGGTAGAAATACCCAAGTCAAATGTATTTGGTGAAAGATCAATTAATGAACTGGTAGTACTATTTGAAGGCACTCCAGAGCAGCAGCGGTTTAGGAAGCTCACTATTGATGAACCCCTCATGAGGCATATAGCAGATGGGGGTAAGGTCTCTTTAGAGTTAGAGGAGTGGATCAATAAGTCATTGGGACGCACTCCGGTAGAGGTATATATCTACAACAAAGACGGAGAGGAAACCCTAGTCAAAGAATGGTTTCAGCTCTATACGGGATTTAATGTTCGGGAGTTAGCTATTGCACTATTTCCTTGGTGCCATCCTGTCATCGACGAGGAATTTTATGAGCAAAATTGTGACGATTATGGCGAAGAAGATTGGAGAGAAGCACTAAGCTGTGCAATCGATGAAGACAATGGTGTTTATTATCAAAAAGATCCGAATACAATCTACCCTTATGCGGAAGGTGGTGGTGAAGTAGAAGCTTATAGACTCGAGCTAAAACTTAATGAATTGGGACGTGCTTTCCTCGTAGTGTCGGATCACATACTAAGCAAATGAACATGTAAGCCCTAACAATGCCTGCCAAGCCGACCCGCTATGCACTGCGCTACACTCCGTTCCAAACGGGCGGTTGATGGTGGCGTTAAATGCACGAGGAAGTTATGAACAAACCTTTTCAGAGAATAGGCTCGAAATCCAATGCCGATGTAGGTCGTGAATTTGAATCTGCTGCATCAAAGTTTTTTATTAATAAAGGTATAAAACTTACTCCCAACGTGAAAATTGCAGTAGGCGTTGCAAACTTGAAGAAAGAACATGCGTTCGACCTCGGTTGTATTGAACAACAGATCATCGTCGAGTGTAAGGCTCATAAATGGACAGCAGGTGGTAATGTTCCTAGCGCCAAATTGACTGTATGGAATGAAGCAATGTACTACTTTTTCACTGCTCCAACAGGATTTAGAAAAATTATGTTTGTACTTCATGATTTCAGCGCAAAGAGAAATGAGACTTTAGCTGAGTATTATATCCGAACTTATAAGCACTTAATCCCAAATGATGTCGAGCTTTGGGAGTATGATGAGAACACTAAACGCGCATCGCAATTGTGCATTTAACAAACGCCTCAAGAGAGATTGTCAACGCGTGGCGTTTCCAGTCCCATTGAGCCGCAGTGGTTATGGTTGTTGTGTTCGAATTTGTTTGTTATGCGCTGCCAGCCGCCTTAGGCGGGCGTTAGGCTACATAAACGAGAGCTATGGATACACAAGGCATTCATGATCTTGGGTCAGCCATGCTGCATTGGCTTTGCTTTCAAAATCTTTGTGGTCGTGGAACACTGATGTCCGAACACTACGATACCCCCTTGATATCGCCGGACGACTGTCCGGCGATATCTGATGGTCTCTTGCCTTATGACCGCAGGCTCTGCATTTCCCTTGTCAGGCAGAGCATCACAGTACCTACCTCACTCATACCTCGCCGCTCCCCAGGCGTGTATCGCTTGTTTGCGGGTCTCGCCCGATAGCCGCCGAGCTTGCCGCTTCCCACCAGGCCCACGGCGCGGGCGGCCTGTGGTTGCCGATGACGCTCGCCAGACGCTGATCTGGAAGTTGGCACTGCTTATATGCGCGGAAATGGGAGATTCGGGGCCTTTGTGTCGCCGAACATCTGGTTGATCACCGTTGGTGTACGTGACAGATCCTTTTTGCAGCAGGACCTAGGGCCATCTGAGCTGCAATTGTGTCAGTGGCTCGCCAAGGCCTGCGTGCCATCAATCTTGGGTGGCACGTTTGTATGGCGATGTAATGGCCATCTGTAACAAAACAGGCGATCTCGATCCCAATTCTCTATAATGCCCCCTTTATAACCGCCGGGCCCATGTCCGGCGGTGCCATATGGTCTGCTTTAGTGTCGCTAAGCAGGGCCACGACAAGATTGAGAAATGGTTATGCATACCCTGGAACAGCTGCGCGCTGGCGAGTTGAACGGTGCTCGTCACCTCAAGCTCTCTGAAAATCTGACGACTTTCCCCCTCGAGATTTTGAGCCTCAAAGAGACACTGGAGGTGTTGGATCTTACCGGTAACCAGCTTAGCGAGTTGCCGGACGCGCTGGCCGAATGCACCAAGCTGCGCATCATTTTCTGCTCCGAGAACCGCTTTACCGCGCTGCCCGAGGTGTTGGGGAACTGCCCTGCGCTCTCCATGGTGGGCTTTAAGGCCAACCGGATCGACGTGGTATCCCCCCACTCGCTGCCCGCCAGGCTGCGCTGGCTGATCCTGACCGACAACGCCATCGAGCGCCTGCCGGACGAACTGGGTCAGTGCACCTCCCTACAGAAGCTGATGCTGGCGGGCAATCAGCTGACCGCCTTGCCAGAGACTCTCGCCAACTGCCAGCAGCTCGAGTTGCTGCGCATCGCCGCCAACCGGCTAGAGGCGTTGCCCGAGTGGCTGCTCTCCCTGCCACGGCTCTCCTGGCTCGCCTATTCGGGCAATCCCTTCGCCGAGACGTGGGAGCAGCAGGTCGGCACCGAGGTCGACGTCGATGACATTCCCTGGCAAGCGCTAGAAGTGGGTGAGCTGCTGGGGCAGGGGGCATCCGGCGCCATTCACCGGGCCCACTGGCACCCCAAATTGGGGCAAGCAGCGGGGCAGCCGCAGGAATTGGCACTCAAGCTGTTCAAGGGAGCCATGACCAGCGACGGTCTGCCGGCGGCCGAGATGACGGCCGCCATGGCGGTGGGTCGGCATCCGGCGCTGATCGAGGTGATGGGTCGGGTGAGCGATCACCCCTCCGGCATTCCCGCCCTGGGGATGGCGCTCATTGACCCGGCCTTTGTGAACCTGGCCGGGCCCCCCAGCCTCGACTCCTGCACCCGGGATGTTTATCCGGCCGGGCTCTCTCTCACCCTGGCGACTGCGCTGGAGATGGCCAGCCAGATAGCCTCTGCGGCGGCTCATCTGCACCGCTCGGGCGTCATGCACGGGGATCTCTACGGCCATAACATCTTGCACGACGGGCGGGGCCGCGCCCTGCTCGGGGACTTTGGCGCCTCTTCTTTCTACCCGCTGGGGATGCCGCTGCTGGCAACCGGGCTGGAGCGGCTGGAGGTGCGCGCCTTTGGCTGCCTGCTCGAAGAATTGCTGGCGCTGTGCCCGGCGACAGCGGCCGCGTGCGAGGTGCTTCACCGACTGGCTAACGAATGCCAGCGCCCGGAGACGGCCCTGCGGCCGAGTTTTGCCGAGATCGATGCCCGACTTGGTCAGATCCAGCTGCCGTTGAGGGCCGAGATGGCACCATTCATGGCATAAACGGCTGCGGGTGGTGAGTCCTGCAGATAAAACGTTGCAAGATGGCGAGTAAGTAGTCAAACGCACCTGTAAAGGTGAAGTAAATGCACATTTAATGCTGCTGGCGATGCCCCAATGAAATGGGCGGGCCAGGGTCGACAAGGCTTGCACCGCCCCGGTGAAGTTGTGATATTGATGCATCATTGCACATGACAGGAGGACGATGATGGAAGCGGCGTTTTGGCATCAGAAGTGGAAAGAGAACCGGATAGGCTTTCATCAGGCGGATTTCAATCGCTGGTTGCAAGACGCGTGGTCGGCCAGAAAAGGGGATGAACCCGTGCTGGTGCCCCTGTGCGGCAAGTCTGGCGACATGCTCTGGCTCAATCGGCAGGGTCATCCCATCGATGGCTTCGAACTTTCCGAGCTCGCCATCGGCCAGTTCTTTCGCGAGAACGGGTTGACCGAGACGGTGACCGAGGCCGGACCTTACCAGTGCCATCAGCACGAGACGTTGCGCATCTATCAGGGGGACTTCTTCGCGGCTCCCAAGCTGGACCGCCGCTACCGACTGGCCTACGACAGGGCCGCGCTCATCGCGCTGCCAACCCCCATGCGCCGCCAATATGCGGAGCTGATGAGCCGCCTCATCGAGCCGGATGGGCAAGTCTTGCTGGTGACCCTGGAATATCAGCCCGAGCAGCAGCAACAGCCGCCATTTTCGGTGGGGGAGATGGAGGTGCGCGGCCTGTTCGAGCGCGATTTTAGCGTGGAGGTGCTGGGTCGGTCGGCCGAGCTGGATCACCCCAGGGTGCAATCCGGCCAGCTTTCCTACTTCGATGAAGTGGCCTACCGTCTGACTCGCCGCGCCTGAGTCGCAGCCTTGAAAGCATCATGAGCCTGAGACTCTCTTTACCTCTTTTGACATAGATCAACGTGGTGGTGCAGGGCTCTGTCTAAGATGATCCTGTTTCTCAATCACTGTTGGTCCCGGCCGGTGTGCTCTGGTTAGCATCTCTAGGTCCGTCATCAGCTCAGTGTCTGATTTTCACGCTCATGTTCACTTTTGGCGGCTTTGGTCGCAATTGATTATGGTTTTTCCAGCCGACCCGAGGGTCGGCTTTTTATTGTCCATTATCTGCTGCCTCAAGGGGATTCAGGCGTCGAAGGTGCTGGCATTGAGCCGGAACGCCTTGGGATCGTCGATAAACTGGCCGGTGATCCGCTCGTCGTGCTCGTGGCCAAGGCCATAGCTGCAGAGGATCAGCCTGTCCGATGTTCTCGATCTTAACTGGGTGATAAAGCGCACCAGATCGGCGCGGCTCAGGTTGCCGACCTCCTCGCATACCCGCTCCCGCTGATCGAAGCCGAGATCCTTGTTGCCGATGCTGACCCAGAGCCGCTGACCCCGGCTGCGCAGGTTGGCATCCCGCTCGCTGAGCTGGGCCTGCAGGCCGGCCTTGCTGTCTTGCCACTGCTGCTCGGTGAACTCCAGCATGGCGATGGGGAAGAGGTCGATGAACTCCTCCACCGCATCCAGCAGGATCTGGGGCCCCGCCACCGGCGACTGTATATAGAAGATGAGGCCGGGGTGGCGGTTGAGGGGCAGGTTGCCGGCCCCGACCACGTAGCCGAGTTGCTGGCGGGTGCGCAGTTCGTGGAAGAAGGTGGACGACATGATGTGGTTGGCCAGGGTGAAGCAGGCGAGATCCCGTGGCCGCACGGTGCGGGACTGGTAGTAGACCAGCAGCGCCGAGTCTTCGTGCTCGCAGCCCTGCTCGCGAATGAGGGTGCCTCTGTCCTGAATGGAGATGAGGGGGCGGCGGGTCTCGCCGCTGGGCTGGCTGTTGCCCTTGTCGCCGTTGAGATGGCGCTCCAGCAGCGCCGCCAGATCCAGTGCCTCGGCCGCGTCCCAGTCCCCGTGGATCAGGGTCTCCACGTGTACCTTGGCAAACAGCTGGGCGACGAAGTCGGGCATCTCGTCCAGGCGAATGGTGCGCAGGTGGCGCAGCAGTTGCGCGAACGGCGGGTTGTTGGGTTGCAGCAGGCTGGTGAGCTGGTTGAACAGCTGGGAGATGGGCCTTGTCTTTGACTGGTTCTCCCAGTTGCGAATGAGCTGCTCCTTGATTTCGCTAAAGCGGGCCGGATCCGGATACCCCAGGGTACGGTTGCCGAGGATCATGTCCAGCAGCAGCGGCTGCTTGTCGGCAAAACCGTTCATGTTGATGGTAAAGCCTCCCTGGTGGGCATAGATCTGGTAGCCGAGACCGGCGAGCTCAGCCGGGTAGGTGAGGGCATTGAGGTGATCCGTGAGCAGCTCCACCGCGAGGCGGGCCATGGCGATGTGGCGCGGGCTCTTGACCGCGTGTTCGCTGTCGATGGAGATGTAGAGGTTGCCCTTGGGCACCCCAAACAGGTGCTCGTGCAGGTGCCAGAGCCTAAAACCTGGCCGGTCGATGAGGCAGGCCGGCATGTCGGCGGGCAGGGACGGCGCCCGGGCGTCCAGCCGCTTGCTGATGAAGGGGTTGGGGCTGGGCAGATGCAGGGCCGGGTCCGGCTCGCTCTGTTGCCAGCGGATCTTGTCCGCTTCCGCGATGGGGGTGACGCTGTAGGGGGTCTGATACCAGCGGGCGAGGCGATCCGTGCTCACCTCCGGGGCCTGGATGGTCACGCGCAGGTTGTGGGGGGTGAGCTTGGCGAGGAAGCGGCGGATCAGCGCCTCGTCATATTCCCGCATCATGTAGTCGCCATACAGCAGATCTTGTGGGGCATAGCTGAACAGGTTCAGCACCAGGCCGGAGGCGGTGTCCAGCGCCCGGCCTCGCTCCTGGAAGCGAAATGCCGATTCCAGCACGCTGCGTTTCTCGTCATAACGCCAGGCCTGCAGGCCGTCGCGCTCGATGAGTTTCAGGTAGCCAAACAGCTCGGCCACTATCTCGTCGACATGTTCAAGTCCGAGGGGGGTGAGGCCGAAGCTCACGCCAAAATCCTTGAAGTTGGCGCCGCTGACGCCACCACCGGCGGCGAGCTGATTGACCCAGCCACGGGCCTTGAGCAGGGAGAGCAGGCTGCCGTCGCCCTCGTAGCCGATGAGGTGGCTCAGGAAGGTGAGCGGTTTCTGCTGGTAAAACGCATCCACGCTCGGCAGGGGGAAGGTCAGCGCCAGCTTGCGGCTCTCCTTGACCGGCCTTATCTGAATGCAGATGCCGAGATCGTCGAGCCGGTAGAGCGGAGCAAAGAGGCTGGGCTCCCCCAGATTGCGATCCGGGATGGGGCCAAAGAAGCGATCGCACCAGCCGAGTTGGGTGTCGATGGATTCGGGCGAGATCATCACCAGCGCCATGCGATCCGCACTGTAGTGTCGTTCGTAGAATGCTATGAGATCGGAGCGCAGATCCCGGCCCGGGAGATCCGCCAGGGTATCGAGATTGCCGACCGAGAACTTGGAAAAGGGATGGGCCGGGTTGACCGTCTCTTTATGGACCTGATAGCTGCGCCGCACATCGTCCTGCAGCTTGAGGCGATACTCGGAGTCGACCGCGTTGCGCTCCTTGTCGACCCACTCCGGCGCGAAGGTGGGGCAGATGAAAAACTGGGAGAAGCGGTCGAGCCCAGCCTCGAAGAAGCCGTTGTCGATGTCGAAGAAGAAGTTGGTGAACTCGGTGCCGGTCCAGGCATTGTTGCTGCCGCCGTGGCGACTCATGAACTGCTGGTACTCGCCGGGCTTGGGGTAGGTGCGGGTGCCGAGGAACAGCATATGCTCAAGGAAATGGGCCATGCCCTGGCGATCGACAGGGTCATCGAAATGGCCGGTGTTGACGGCCAGAGAGGCGGCGGATTTGTCGGTATCCGGATCGCAGATCAACAGGACCCTGAGCCGGTTTGCCAGCTCCAGATAGTGATACCGCCGATGGTCGTTAGGACTGACATGTGGGCTCATTAGGGCTGACTCGCGGTGAATTTATTTGAATTTAAACATGATTATCGACCCCGCTATCTCACGAGGCAAACCCTTTTCTGAGAGGTAGCGCAATTGTTTCCCCCCGCATGGCGGGGTAAGATTCTCCCGCTATTTAAACAGGCCCCCTGGGCGAGGTTGTAATGAAGATCTACATCATGCGTCATGGCCAGGCTGGCATGAATGCAAAAACCGATGAGCTGCGCCCACTGACCGAGCAGGGTATCGAAGAGTCCATCCACATGGCTCGTTGGCTGGCCCCCCAGCTGGCCGACTCCCTGAGCCTGGTGCTTCACAGCAACTACTTGCGAGCCAGACAAACCTGGCTGGCCATCGCCCCCGAGCTGCCCGAGGCCGCCATGGTCGAGGAGAGCGGCGAGATCACCCCCTATGGCGATCCGGCCTTTGTCGCGAGTTATCTCACGACGCTGGCGGCGCAGCACGACAGCATACTGCTGGTCAGCCACCTGCCACTGGTGGGTTATCTGGTGCAGAGCCTCTGCCCGGCGGCGGGCGCCCCCATGTTTGCCACCTCGGGTCTTGCCTGTATCGAGTGGCAAAATGGCAAGGGGGTATTGCTCTGGTTGGAAGGACCACATACAATACGTTAAAAGTTAATAAAAAGTTACAGATTGGTTTTTTGGGGATGAGATAGGCGGTTTTTCCGGTTTTTTATACAAATTTAACGGAATTATTTCGCAGAAGCTGCTGTCATACGGATACAACTGCAAGAGGTTGCAAACGATGAGAGTATTCAAGAAGTACCTGCCGCTGATGGTGGCAAAACATGTCAAAACCTTCTTCAAGGGACGGATCTACATCCACGGCAGGGGGCGCTTCGATTTCCAGTCGGGCTTGCTGATGATGCCATTGCAAGCCGACATTCCCCACCGCCAGACGGTGCTCGAGGTGAACGAACTCATTTCGAGACTGCACATGGACGCGGCTTGATCCCCTCGTCAGCAGGATGATCCTCCCCATGCCCGCCTCAGTGCGGGCATGATTGTTTTTGGGGCCGGAGCGGCGATGGTGGCTCTGTTTGATGCCGTTTTTGACTGACTTTGTCGACCCCCGTAGGTGATGCTTGCTTATCCCGTTTGCCTCTCTATACTCCCGCGAAATACCCGCTATTTCGTTCTGGATATCGCAATGCCCCTTGCCTTTCTGTTTCCTTTCTCCTGCATGGCTATCTGGGCCGGCAACGGCATCGTCAGCAAGCTGGCGGTGGGGATACTCTCGCCGGCCGCGCTGGCCTGGTCGCGCTGGATGGTGGCGGCCATCATTCTCACCCCCTTCCTGGCACAGCGGGTCTGGCGTGAGCGCGCCAAGCTGCGGGCCGGTTTTTACCAGCTGGCCATGCTGGCGCTGCTCGGCATGGTGCTGAACCAGACCTTCGGTTACTACGCAGCCCAGACCCTGGGGGCCACCGAGATCGGCTTGATGATGGGCCTGACGCCGCTGATGACGGTGCTGCTCAGCATCTGGCTGCTGCGAGAGCGCCCGACCTGGGGCGCCCTGCTCGGGGGCGTCATCTCCCTCTTCGGGCTGGCCATCTTGCTCGGGCAGGGGGATCCTGGCCGGTTGTTTACCCAGGGTATCCACCAGGGTTACGTCTACATGCTGTTGTCGGCGGCGACCTATGCGCTCTACAGCGTGCTGCTCAAGCGCTGGGATCTGGGGCTCGACAACTGGTCCATGCTCTACGGCCAGGTGCTGTGCAGCCTGCTGTTCCTCACCCCCTTCTACCTGCTGGTGGACGGTCACTGGCCC
This sequence comes from Aeromonas sp. MR16, assembly GCF_022549315.1. NCBI lineage: Bacteria > Pseudomonadati > Pseudomonadota > Gammaproteobacteria > Aeromonadales > Aeromonadaceae > Aeromonas > Aeromonas sp. MR16. Next base: position 289,851 of record NZ_JAKZFK010000001.1, read on the forward strand.
GATGGCAGCGCGCTCTGGCTCATTCTCTATGCGGGGATCCCGACCTCGGCGCTCTCTCCCTGGCTCTGGATGCAGGGCATAGCGCTGCTCGGGGCGAGCCGCACCGCCATCTTCATGAACCTGCTGCCGGTGATGACGGCGGCGCTGGCCATCAGCTTGCTGGGCGAGACGCTGACCAGCTATCACCTGATCGGCGGCGGCATGACGCTGCTGGGGGTCTTGCTGGCCCAATTGCTGGTCAAACCCGTGGTGGTGCGGCGACGGGCCAGGCTGGCGGTGGCCACTTGCCGGGAAGATTGAACGAAAAAGACCGCCCCAGGGCGGTCTTTTTGGCTCCGGGTCTTGGGTCCGGATGCCGGGCTATTGCGCCGTCAGATAGAGATCTTTCGAATACACCAGGTCTTGCGGGTTGTGGTAGGGGTAGCCCTTGACGTTGGGCTTGAGCAGCCGTGACTTGACGTAGAAATAGACCGGGGCGATGGGGGCCTCCTCGTCGATCAAAGCTTCTGCCTGCTGATAGAGCCGGTTGCGCTCGGCCGGATCCTGAGAGTCATGGGCCTTGGCCAGCAGGGCGTCATACTGCTTGTTGAACCACTTGCCGCTGTTGGCGCTGCTGCTGGAGGTCATGATGTCGAGGAAGGTGGAGGCATCGTTGTAATCCCCGTTCCAGGCGTAGCGGCTGACCACGAAATCCCCCTCGTTGAGCACCGACACCATGGTCTTCCACTCCATGTTGTTGAGCTCCGCCTTGACCCCCAGGTTGCGCTTCCACATGGAGGAGATGGCCAGCGCTATCTTCTTGTGCCCCTCGTTGGTGTTGTAGAGGATATCCACATCCAGCGGCTTGTCGGGGCCGTAGCCCGCCTCCGCCAGCAAGGTCTTGGCCCTGGCTATCCTCTCCTCCTTGCTCATCAGCTCGCTGGCGGGGCGCTTGAGCTCGAAGCCGTCTACGCTCGGCGGTGTCAGGCTGAAGGCCGGCAGCTGCCCCTGTCCCAGGATCTTCTCGGTGATGGTGCTCCGATCGATGGCCAGGGAGAGCGCCTTGCGCACCTTGGGGTTGTCGAAGGGTTTGCGCTGGGTGTTGAACACGTAGTAATAGGTCGAGAGCAAGGGGGCGCTGACCAGCTCTTCGGGGCTTTGGCTCTTGAGCTGCTGATACTGCTCGAGCGGATAGGTGGTGTAGTGCAACTCGCTGGCGCGGTAGCGGTTGTAAGCGGCGGTCTCGGAGACGATCTCCAGATAGACCACCTTGTTCAGCACCGTATGCTGGTTGTCCCAGTAGTGGGGATTGCGCTCGGCAACCAGTTGCTCGTTCGGGGTCCACTCCTTCAGCACGAAGGCGCCGTTGGAGACGATGTTGCCCGGTTTGACCCACTCGTGGCCGAACTTCTCGATGGTCGCCCTGGGGGCCGGGAAGGTGGTGTAGTGGGCCAGGGTCTTCAGGAAGAAGGGCACCGGCTTTGCCAGGGTGATCTGCAGGGTGTGGGCATCCAGGGCCTTGATGCCGAGGGTCTCGGGCTTGGCCTTGCCCTGGATCACCTCGCCGGCATGGGCCACCCCGGTCAGCTCGATGAACCAGGCGTAGTTGGAGGCGTTTTTGGGATCCGCCGCCCGCTGCCAGCCATAGACATAGTCCGCCGCGGTGACCGGCTCACCGTTTGACCACTTGGCGTCGGGTCTGAGCTTGAAGGTATAGACGGTGCCCGTGGGATCGAGCTCGTAACCGAGGGCCCCCGCAGCCAGCAGCTTGCCGTTGCCATCCAGGGTGTAGAGCCCCTCGAACAGATCGTTGACGATGTCGCTGCCAGAGCTCTCTTCCACCATTTGGGGGTCGATGGAGCCTGGCTCTGCGCCGATATTGCGTACGAAGGTCTGCTGCGCAGCGGGGAGTAATTGGGTGCCGGCAGGCACCTGGGCCCCCAGAGCGGGGAGGGAGATCAGGGCGGCAACCGTGCCGGCGATGAGAGTCCTTTTCATTGAATATCCTTATGTTTTTTTGCTTCCAAAGCCTGGCCAGTGTGCGGGATCGATGGGGAGATCTCAAGGGGGGCGGGCGCGGGATCCCCTGGCTCGACCGTATGGGGGGAGGCGGGTCAAACGGTGTGAGCGTTGTGCATTCTTGTCACGAATTAACATACCGAAAGAGGTCGATTGAGCCCTGAATTTTGCCAGTTCATCCCGCTTTCAGGAGGCAAACTGGCGATTTATACGCCGTCTTAATTCGCTGCAAAAACAAAAAACAACCGTTACATTAGGTTACAAAATGACGCTGCCGAGGTTCGGCACTTTTTTTGCCGACACTTGCAAACGTTTTCAACGCCAACGGAAACGCTCCTAAAGGAACAAGAATGCGAAACATGATCACCATGGGCGAGTTCATCGTCAAAAAGCAGGCGGACTACCCTACCGCGACCGGCGAGCTGACCTCTTTGCTCAGCTCCATTCGTCTGGCTGCCAAGGTGGTGAACCGGGAGATCAACAAGGCGGGGCTGGCGGACATCATCGGCTCCATGGGCGCCGAAAACGTGCAGGGCGAGGTGCAGCAGAAGCTGGACGTCTACGCCAACGAGCGCTTCAAGGCGGCGCTGGAGGCGCGCGGCGAGGTGTGTGGCATGGCGTCCGAAGAGGAAGAGGACTTCGTCTCCTTCGATTCCGAGCTCTCCCGCCACTCCAAATACGTGGTGCTGATCGACCCCCTCGATGGCTCCTCCAACATCGATGTCAACGTCTCGGTCGGCACCATCTTCTCCATCTATCGTCGGGTCAGCACCCCGGGTGCCGGCGTGACCCTGGAGGACTTCCTGCAGCCGGGCAACCGTCAGGTCGCCGCCGGTTACGTGGTGTACGGCTCCTCCACCATGCTGGTCTACACCACTGGCTTTGGGGTCAACGGCTTCACCTACGATCCCTCCATCGGTTGTTTCTGCCTCTCCCACGAGAACATCCGTATCCCGGAGGAGGGCAAGATCTACTCCATCAACGAGGGCAACTACATCAAGTTCCCGGACGGGGTGAAGAAGTACCTCAAATACTGCCAGGAGCGGGACGAGGCGACCCACAGGCCCTACACCTCCCGCTACATCGGCTCCCTGGTGTCGGATTTCCACCGCAACCTGCTCAAGGGCGGCATCTACATCTATCCGTCCGGTACCAACTCCCCGAATGGCAAGCTTCGCCTGCTCTACGAGTGCAACCCCATGGCGTTTTTGGTGGAGCAGGCGGGCGGCAAGGCGTCAGACGGTTTCGGCCGCATCATGGATGTGCAACCCACCGCGCTGCACCAGCGCACCCCCTACTTCGTCGGCTCCACCAAGATGGTGGAGCGGGCCGAGGCCTTCATGCGGGAGTTCTCCGCCCACGAGGATCCGGCCAACCAGGGCTGATCTCCGGCTGAGAGCGGTGCGCATCGCATAAAAAACGGGAGCCATTATGGCTCCCGTTTTGTTTCGTGCTCGTCGACTACAGGCTGTTGTTGGCGAGATCCGTCAGCAGGCTGTCCACCAGCTTCAACCGCATGGCCCTGTCCTGGTTCGGCACCTGGAAGCGCAGGCGAGTCGGCCCGTCCATCTTGTAGATGCGCGGTTGCTCCGAGAGCAGCCTGACCAGGTAGCCCGGGTTGACCCTGGTGTCCTGGTTGAAGTCGAGATAACCGCCGCGCTCGCTCATCTCCACCCGGCGAATGCCGAGGGCCGTGGCGCGCTGGCGGAAGGCCGCGATCTCCATGAGCGTCTTGGTCGGCTCCGGCAGCAGGCCGAAGCGGTCGATCAGCTCCACCTTCAGCTCGCGCAGCTCCTGCTCGTCGGCGGCGCTGGCGATGCGCTTGTACATGGAGAGCCGCATGTTGACGTCCGGGATGTAGTCGTCCGGCAACAGGGCCGGCAGGCGCAGCTCCACCTCGGTGTGCTGGCTCATCAACTGCTCAAGGGACGGCTCTTTGCCGTTCTTGAGCGCCTCGACCGCCTGCTCCAGCAGCTCCATGTAGAGGGTGAAACCGATCGACTCTATCTGGCCGCTCTGATCGTCGCCGAGCAGCTCGCCCGCGCCGCGGATCTCCAGATCGTGGGTGGCCAGCGCGAAGCCGGCGCCGAGATCCTCGAGGGAGGCGATGGCTTCCAGCCGCTTGATGGCATCCTTGGTCATCAGCTTGGGATGGGGGGTGAGCAAATAGGCATAGGCCTGGTGGTGGGAGCGACCAACCCGGCCCCGCAGCTGGTGCAACTGGGCCAGTCCCAGGTGATCGGCGCGATCCATGATGATGGTGTTGGCGCTCGGCACGTCGATGCCGGTCTCGATGATGGTGGTGCAGACCAGCAGGTTGAAGCGCTGATGGTAGAAGTCCGACATGATGCGTTCGAGGTCGCGCTCGCGCATCTGGCCGTGGGCGATGCCGATGCGCGCCTCCGGCACCAGCTCGGCGAGATCGCCGGCGCACTTCTCGATGCTTTCCACGTCGTTGTGCAGGTAGTAGACCTGACCACCGCGCTTGAGCTCCCGCAGCACCGCCTCGCGGGTGACCGCCGGCTCCTGCTGGCGCACGAAGGTCTTGATGGCGAGCCGCTTGGCCGGCGGGGTGGCGATGATGGAGAGATCCCGCATGCCGGACATGGCCATGTTGAGGGTGCGCGGGATCGGCGTCGCCGTGAGGGTGAGGATGTCCACGTCGGCCCGCAGCGCTTTTATCTTCTCCTTCTGGCGCACCCCGAATCTGTGCTCCTCGTCGACGACGAGCAGCCCCAGATCCTTGAAGGTGAGCTCGGAGCCCAGCAGCTTGTGGGTGCCGATGATGATGTCCACCTTGCCCTCGCGCAGCTCTTTGCGCACGGCGGTCTGCTCCTTGGCGGAGCGGAAGCGGCTCAGCACCTCGACCCGCACCGGCCAGTTCGCGAAGCGATCGCGGAAGTTGTCGTAGTGTTGCTGGGCCAAGAGGGTGGTGGGTACCAGCACCGCCACCTGCTTGCCGCCGTGCACCGCCACAAACGCCGCCCGCATCGCCACCTCGGTCTTGCCAAAGCCCACGTCGCCGCACACCAGTCTGTCCATGCTCTTGGCCTGGCACATGTCCCCCAGCACAGCGTTGATGGCGTTGAGCTGATCTTCGGTTTCCTCGAACGGGAAACCGGCGGCAAACTGGCGGTAGGCTTCTTTATCGTGCTTGAAGGCGAAGCCGTGGCGCGCCGCCCGCAGGGCGTAGACATCCAGCAGTTCCGCCGCCACGTCGCGGATCTTCTCCGCCGCCTTGCGCCGCGCCTTGGTCCAGGCCTCGCCGCCGAGCTTGTGGCTGGGCGGATTGTCCGACCCGGTATAGCGGCTGATCAGGTGCAAGTTGGTGACCGGCACGAACAGCTTGTCGCCACCGGCGTATTCCAGGGTCAGGAACTCGGTGGGCAGGCCGCCGGCATCCAGGGTCTCGAGGCCGAGATAGCGACCGACCCCGTGATCCAGGTGCACCACCGGCTGGCCCTGAGTCAGCTCGCCCAGGTTGCGGATCACCGCATCCGAGCTCAGGTTCTTGCTCTTCTCCCGCTGCCGTTTGCTGCGGATCTTGCCGCCAAGCAGCTCGGTCTCGGTGATGAGCGCCAGCTCATCCTGACCGGGTTCTTGCAGCAGGAAGCCGCGCTCCAGCGGGCTGACCAGCAGACCGTGGCGGGCCTGGCTCGCCAGGAAGGCGTCCAGGGAGGGGAACTCCTTGGGTTGCAGCGCGATGCGCGCCAGCAGATCGCCGAGCACCTCGCGCCGCCCCTCGGACTCCACCGCAAACAGGGTGCGGCCGCCAAATCCTTGCAGGAATTTATCCAGCGTCAGCAGCGGCAGCTCCTTGCTGTGATCGAGCTGCAAGTCGGGCAGGGGGGCCGTGGCCAGATTGTGCTGACCGGCGCCGCCGTCGGTGGGCTCCGCCTGCAGCCGCACAGCGCCGTATTGGCCGAGCGCCGCAAACAGCTGCTCCACCGGCAGATAGATCTGCTGGGGTGGCAGCAAGGGACGGGTGTTATCCCAGCGTCTGTCCTCGTAGCGCTGGCCAATATCGTTCCAGAAACGCTGGGCGGCAGGATAAATCTCTCCCACCGTGATCAGCAGGGTATTGTCCGGCAGGTAGTCAAACAGGCTGGCGGTCTGCTGGAAGAACAGCGGCAGATAGTATTCGATGCCGGCGGGCCAGCGCCCCTTGCTCACCTCCTGATAGACGGAGCCCTCGACACGGGACAGCTCGAACTGCTCCCGATACTGGCCACGGAACAACTCGATGGCCCCTTCGTCGGTGGGAAACTCCCGGGCGGGCAACAGGCTCACCGACGTGACCGGCTCACTGGAGCGCTGGGTCTCGGGATCGAAGGGACGGATGGAGTCCACCTCGTCATCGAAGAAGTCGATACGATAGGGGCTGTTGCTGCCCATGGGGAAGAGATCCAGCAAGGAGCCGCGGGCGGCAAACTCACCGTGCTCCAGCACCTGCTCCACCGCCACGTAGCCGGCCTCAGCTAGGCGTCCCCGCAACTGTTGCAGGTTGAGGCGTTGGCCCGCTTTCACCAGCAGGCTGTATTTGTCGAGATAGACCTGGGGGGCGCAGCGCAGCATCAGGGTGGAGATGGGCACGATCAGCACCCCGTTGCTCATCTGCGGCAGCTTGTAGAGGGTTTCGAGCCGCTGGGAGATGATGTCCTGATGGGGGGAGAAGGTGTCGTAGGGCAGGGTTTCCCAGTCCGGGAACAGCAGCACGGGGCAGCCCTTGTCGGCCAGCAGGTGCTGCAGTTCCTGCTCGAGGCGCAGCGCACTCGGGGTATCGGCGGTCACCAGCAGGACGGGGCGGTCGGCCTCGGCGGTGAGGCGGGCGGCAACCAGCGCCAGGCTGCTGCCGGCCAGCTGGCCGAGCGTTAACTTGTGGCCCGCTTTGGCGGGCAAGGCGGGGAGTGTCATTGGCATCATCGGATTCTTTTAACGTTGATCTTGGCGGTGGTTAGCGCTGACGCTCTTGGGCACGCAGCTTGAGCTGTTTCGATTGCACATGCAGGCTGGCGCGTACCAGCAGTTCCCGGTCATCTTCACGGATGCGGGCATAGTCGAGCAATACATGGGTGCCGTGTTCGCCAGACTCAAGGTGTTTGACTTCGGCATAGCAGTAGACGGCGGCCGCCTCTTCCCGCAGGAAGATCTTGAGCCGCACTAGCTGGTGGAGCTGTGGCAGCTCGCCGTGGCCCTGGCGCGGGTGCAGATAGGTGAGCTGGCCGGCGCCAAAGCGCAGGGTGTGGAAGCGATGCTCGGGGTGATCCTGCGCCGCCAGCACATAGCCCATGATCATGTCGATCTTGCGGGACTGCTGGTTGATGATCTCCACCAGATCGTGCATCGATTCGAGCTGGTTGCGCAGCAGACGGCTGTTGACCAGATCGATAGAGGTGATGGCGGAGGCGATGCGAAAGGGCTCGGGCAATTCGGCGTCCAGCGCCTCCAATGTCGGCAGGTGAAAGTCGGCCGGCATGGGGATCACATTGACCGGCGTGGCGTGGGTGACGCTGAAGAACTGTTCCTGCATGGAGGCTATCCCTTGTTGTCATAGTCTGTTTGGCTTTATTATCCGGCATCTTATTTTGTTGGCAACGTAGATATCCTTGAAGACTGGACTTTTTCAGCCGCTATCGCTGGCCATCGGCCTGCGTTATGCAGGCTCACGACGCAGTAACCGCTTCGTCTCCTTCATCTCCCTGTTTTCCACCTTCGGCATCGCCATCGGGGTCGCCGCCCTGATGGTGGTCATCTCGGTGATGAACGGCTTCGAGGGGCAGCTCAAGGGCCGTATCCTCGGGGTGATCCCCCATGTGGTGGTGACCAATCCGGCGGGGCGCATCGATGCGGCGCCCGCAGGCCTGCCCGACTTGGCCAAGCTGCCCCACGTGGTCGCCCATGCCCCCATGCTCGACAGCGAAGGCATGTTGCAGAGCCCGGGGCAGCTCACCGGCGTCAGCGTGCAGGGCATAGATCCGGCGCATTGGCCCAAGGATGACATCCTCCATGCCCAGATGCTGGGGGGGCGCCTCAACAGCCTGCAGCGCGGTGAATACCACATCGTGCTGGGGCAGGGGGTCGCCAACCGTCTCAAGGTGTCGATCGGTGACGAGGTACGTCTCATCCTGACCGAAGGCACCCGCTTCACTCCCTTTGGCCGGGTACCGGCCCAGCGTCTGTTCACCGTCTCCGGCATCTTCGGGGTCGGCGCCGACGTGGATAGCCAGGTGGCGCTGATCGCGCTCGGCGACGCCCAGCGCATGCTGCGCCTGCCCGAGGGCACCGTCGGTGGCATTCGCCTCTGGCTGGATGATCCTTTCGCCGCCGATCAGGTGATCAAGACGCCGTTGCCGGACGGGTTGGAGTGGCAGGACTGGCGCCGCGAGCGCGGTGAGCTGTTCCAGGCGGTGGCCATGGAGAAACGCATGATGGGGCTGATGCTGGTGCTGATCATCGCGGTCGCCACCTTCAACATCCTCTCCGCCCTGGTGATGGTGGTCACCGACAAGGAGGGAGAAGTCGCCATCCTGCGCACCATGGGCATGAGCGAGTCTGGCATCGTCAAGATCTTCATGGTGCTGGGTGCATCCAGCGGCGTCATCGGCGCCCTGTTCGGTGGCCTGGCGGGGCTGGCGCTCTCCCTGGGGCTCAACCCCTTGCTCGATGCGGTGGGCCTCAACCTCTATATGGCCGCCGGCGGCTCGGGCCTGCCGGTCATCGTCGAGCCCTCCCAGGTCATCACCATCTTGCTTGGCGCCGTGCTGCTCAGCTTCAGTGCCACCCTCTATCCGGCGGCCCGTGCGGCCCGGGTGAAACCGGCCGAGGCATTACGTTATGAATAGCGCCCTGAACAATTCATCTTCTGTTGTAACATCCCCCCGAAGTGGAGTCCCCTCTATGAATGAACCTTTGCTGCGCTGCGAGGCCCTGAATCATGTCTATCAAGAGGGCAATCTCGAGACGCAAGTGCTCAAGGGGATAGACTTGTCCGTGGCCCCCGGCGAGATGCTGGCGGTGGTGGGCAGCTCGGGATCGGGCAAGACCACCCTGCTGCACCTGATGGGGGCGCTCGACAACCCCTCCAGCGGCGCCGTGCTGTTCAAGGGGCAGGACATCCATCACTGGGACAGCCGTACCCAGGCGAGATTCCGCAATCAGGAGCTGGGGTTTGTGTATCAGTTCCACCACCTGCTTGCCGAGTTCACCGCGCTGGAGAACACCGCCATGCCGCTGCTGATCGCCGGGGAATCGGTGGCCAGTGCCAGCGAGAAGGCGACCCGGATGCTGGGGCGGGTGGGGCTCTCCCATCGCCTGCACCACAGACCGTCCGAGCTCTCAGGTGGCGAACGCCAGCGGGTGGCCATCGCCCGCGCCCTGGTCAACGAACCGAGCCTGGTGCTGGCGGATGAGCCCACCGGCAACCTGGATCACGCCAGCGCCACCGCCGTCTACGAGCTGCTGTGCGAGCTGAATCGGGAGCTGGGCACCGCCTTCGTGGTGGTCACCCACGACTTGAGCCTGGCCGCCAAGCTGCACCGGCGGGTGACCCTGGTGAGCGGCATCATGGCGGAGGTCGCCTGATGTTCAAACCGCTGCCCCTGTTTCTGGGCCTGCGTTATAGCCGCTCCCGCCGTCGCAACGGCTTCATCGCCTTCATCTCGGCCTCCTCCCTCATCGGCATCGCCCTCGGGGTGATGGCGCTGATCCTCGGCCTCTCCGCCATGAACGGCTTCGAGCGCGAGCTCAAGAACCGGGTACTCTCGGTGGTGCCTCACGGCGAGCTCGTCGGCATGGAGGCACCGCTGCCCGATTGGCCCAGGCTGCGGGATTACCTGCTGGCCCAGCCCGGCATCGAAGCCGCCGCCCCCGTCATCCGTCTCGATGGCCTGCTGGAGCACGGCTCCGCCTTGAAGGGGGTGCAACTGCGCGCCGTGCTGCCGGAGCTGGAGGCGAACCTGTCGGACGCGGGCAACTACATGACGGGCCGCGGTCTGCGCGAGTTGCAACCGGGCGAGCAGGGGGTGATCCTCGGCAAGACCATCGCGGACAAGCTGGGCGTCGCCATTGGTGACACCGTCGCCCTGCTGCTGCCGCAGGGGGGGGATGCCGCGGGCATCAAGAACCCCAAGCGGGAGGCGCTCAAGGTGGTGGGGCTGTTGGAGATCGGCGGCCAACTCGACGGCCTGCTCGGCTTTATGCACCTGACCGATGCCCAGGCCATCACCGGCATGGGCAGCGCGGTGGAGGGCTTCAGCCTCAAGGTCAATGATGTGCTCAAGGCGCAGTCCATCACGGTGGCGGCGGCGAGCAAGTTCCCGCACTACGTCTACATCAGCAGTTGGATGAGCCGTCAGGGCTACCTCTATCAAGACATCCAGATGGTGCGCACCGTCATGTACGTGGTGATGCTGATGGTGGTGGCGGTGGCCTGCTTCAACATTGTCTCCACTTTGGTGATGGCGGTGAACGAGAAGCGCAGCGAGATCGCCATCTTGAAGACCATGGGGGCGAGCCCCGGCCAGATCCGGCTCACCTTCGTCATCCAGGGGATGGTGAACGGGGTGGCGGGCGCCTTGCTCGGGGCCCTGCTCGGCGGCCTGCTGTCGAGCAAGCTGACCCAGATCCTGAGCGTTATCGAAAAGCTCATCGGCCATCGCTTCCTCAACCCGGACATCTACTTCATCGACTTCCTGCCAACCGAGCTGCACCTGCAGGATCTGGTGATAGTCACCAGTGCCGCCATCCTGATGAGCCTGCTGGCGACCCTCTACCCCGCCTGGCGGGCGAGCGGTCTGGTGCCGTCCCGGGAGTTGGGGCACTGAATGCCAGTGGTGACATGACAACAGATGACATAACAAAAAGGGCCCGTCGGGGCCCTTTGTTTTGGATGAACAAAAGAAGTTTGCTTTGCGTTTAGGCTACCTGAAGGCTCGATTCAATGCAGGAATGCTTAAAGGCAGTGTTAGTGCGCATTCAATTCATCGAGAGGCAGTGAGAAACTCGCCACGAACACGTCGATAAAGTAGCGCATGGCCGGGTTCATCCGTGCGTCCAGCATCTGCTCAAGCCGCTTGCGGGCGGGCTCAAATTCCCGGTTGCCGGCGTTGATTTCCTCCAGACATTTTGTATAAGCGCAGAGGGTATCCGCATCCTTCACCAGCTTCGCGAGATCGCCGTCCTGGGCGGCCGATTGTACGCGAGAGTCGAGCAGGGGACGAAAGTCCTCGATGAGCTCCGGCGGCAGCATCCCCAGCAGGCGCTGCTCGGCCGCGAGCTCTATCTTCTTGTATTCACGGGCTATCTCGGGGTTGAAATACTTGACGGGGGTGGGCAAGTCGCCCGTCAGCACCTCGCTGCTGTCGTGGTAGAGCGCCATCACGGCGGCGCGGTTGGCATCGACATTCCCCTCAAACAACCGGTTGCTGATGACCCCGAGGGCGTGGGCTACCATGGCGACCTGCAGGCTATGCTCGGCGATGTTTTCGGGCTGGATGTTGCGCATCAGGGGCCAGCGGTAGATGAGCCGCATACGGGCGAGGTTGGCGAAGAAGTGGCTGGGCAGCATGAAGACCTCGAGAGATGACAATGAAAAAGGGCAGACCCTAGTCTGCCCTTTTTTTCACGTCGGTTCACGTCTTGGCTGTCAGCGGATATAGCGACCGGATTCGGCCTCGTGGTTGGTCACTATCATCTGGCCGATGGGGGCCAGCGCTATCAAGGCGAGCTTGAGGTGCTGGATGCCGAACGGGATGCCGATGATGGTCACGAAACAGGCGAGGGCCGAGGCGATGTGGCCGATGGCGAGCCAGACCCCGATCACCAGGAACCAGAGGATGTTGCCGACGAGCCCCAGGGCGCCGGTGCCGATGTCGCTCTGGCCGGTCATGGACTTGCGGCTCACCGCCTGCTTGCCGAACGGGAAGAAGGTGAAGGTGCCGATGACGAAGCAGGCGCGACCCCAGGGGATCCCGATGAGGGACACGAAGCAGAGCAGCCCGGCCAGCCACCAGGCCAGCCCCATGAAGACGCCCCCCAGCACAAACCAGATCAGGTTAAACAAGAAGCGAAAAAAGGACATTTGGGTCACTCCAGACTCATAAGTTGGTTGTCACCATAGCGATCCGTACTCGGGGACGCAATGGCTGATGCGAGAAGGTGGACAATTTGGGTCGCAGCCCCCAAGAGAGGGGGGCTTGGTGGCGATGTGGATGAAAAAAACCGGGACTTGGCCACAAAAGAGTGAGCAAGTGCAAAATATTGCTAATCCGTTACTTGAACTCGGCGCCCGCTTTCCCCATATAGAGGGCAGTCTTGCGCAAATTGTGCTGTCTGTGCCCCGGATGGGGGATGTGCGGCTCGACGCGACCAATGTGCGCCGCTATAATGTCGCGTCATATTTTCTCATCACAAAGACAGTCGTTGTCTTTATAAACAGGAAGACTCCGGGGCTTTGCCCAGGGGCAATAAAGGGTCAGCACACAGTGCTGAGTTGAACGAGGTAAAAGAATGCAAGTTTCTGTAGAGACAACCCAAGGTCTGGAACGCCGTCTTACCATCACAGTACCGGCTGCTACCGTTGACGCCGCCGTGCGTAAAGAATTGAATGGCCTGGCCAAGACTCGTCGCATCGACGGTTTCCGTCCTGGCAAGGCTCCGGTTGCCATCATCAAGAAGATGTTCGGCGCCATGGCTCATGCCCGCGTTGCCGATGAAATGATGCAGAACAACTTCATCAAAGCCATCATCGAAAACAAACTGAGCCCGGCCGGTGCGCCGACCATGGATCCGAAAGAGATCAAGGAAGGCCAGGATTTCGAATTCACCGCTACTTTCGAAGTGTACCCGGAGTTTGAAGTTGCAGGCCTCGAGACCATCAAGGTTGAGAAGCCGGTTGCGACCGTCAAGGATGAAGATCTGGCCAACATGATCAACACCCTGCGCAAGCAACACGCTACCTGGACCGATGTTGACGCCGCTGCCGCCAATGGCATGCGTGTCACCCTGGACTTCGTTGGTTCCATCGACGGTGAAGAGTTCGACGGCGGCAAGGCCGAAGGCTTCTCCCTGGAGCTGGGCGCTGGCCGCATGATCCCGGGCTTCGAAGATGCCATCCTGGGCAAGAAAGCAGGCGACGAGTTCACCATCGAGGTGACTTTCCCGGCTGACTACCACGCCGAAAACCTGAAAGGCAAGGCGGCCAAGTTTGCCTCCAAGCTGATCAAGGTGGAAGAGCAGGTTCTGCCTGAGCTGACCGAAGAGTTCGTCAAGCGTTTCGGCATCGAGAGCGGTTCCGTTGACGAGCTGAAGGCCGAAGTGCGCAAGAACATGGAGCGCGAGCTGGCTCAAGCCCTGAAAAACAGCGTGAAAGAGCAAGTGCTGAACGGCCTGGTTGAAGCCAACCAGATCGATCTGCCGAAGGCTGCCGTTGCCCAGGAAATCGACACCCTGCGTCAGCAAGCGCTGCAGCGCTTCGGTGGCTTCCAGGGCGGTAACGCTCCCGAGCTGCCGGCCGAGCTGTTCCAGGCGCAAGCCGAGCGCCGTGTGCGCGTTGGCCTGCTGCTGGGTGACGTCATCCGCACAAACGAGATCAAGGCTGACGACGCCCGTGTGACCAGCATCATCGAATCCATGGCCACCGCCTACGAAGATCCGAAGGAAGTGATCGAGTACTACCAACAGAACGAGCAAATGCTGAACGGCGTGCGCAATCTGGCGGTGGAAGATCAAGCCATCGACCTGATCCTGTCCAAGGCTCAAGTGACCGAGAAAGAAGTGGCCTTTGACGAAGTGATCAACAAGTCCGGTGCCGCTGCCTAAGAACATTTGACTTAAGGTCAAAACTGTTAAGTATAATGGCTCGTGTGATCTCCACTCGGGCCATTTTATTTTAGGGACAATGCCTTATGTACAAGAACTATAACGATGTGACTGAATCCCCACGCAATGCGCTCATCCCTATGGTGGTCGAGCAAACGGCTAAGGGTGAGCGTTCTTACGACATCTATTCCCGTCTGCTCAAAGAGCGGGTGATCTTCCTGACCGGTCAGGTTGAAGATCACATGGCGAATCTGGTGGTGGCTCAGCTCTTGTTCCTCGAATCCGAGAACCCGGATCAGGACATCAGCATCTACATCAATTCACCGGGTGGTGCCGTCACTGCGGGGATGTCCATTTATGACACCATGCAGTTCATCAAGCCGGATGTCAGCACCGTCTGCATGGGGCAAGCCTGCTCCATGGGGGCCTTCCTGCTGGCCGGTGGTGCCAAGGGCAAGCGTTTCTGCCTGCCGAACGCCCGCGTGATGATCCACCAACCCCTTGGCGGTTTCCAGGGCCAGGCATCTGACATCCAGATCCATGCCCAGGAGATCCTGAAGATCAAGAATACCCTGAACGAGCGTCTGGCCTTCCATACCGGGCAGGACATGGCCACCGTCGAGCGTGACACCGACCGTGACAACTTCATGTCGGCCGAGCAGGCTGTGGCCTATGGCCTGGTCGATGGCATCCTGAGCCAGCGTGGCTGAGCAGGGTATTCCGGACTGTTGTAAACTCAACAGAACGATCCATCCTCTATTGATAGAACGAGGTTGCTGAATGACAGAGAAACGCAAGGGTGAGGGCGACAAGCTGCTTTATTGCTCTTTTTGCGGCAAAAGCCAGCATGAAGTGCGCAAGTTGATCGCGGGCCCTTCCGTCTACGTATGTGATGAATGTGTCGAGCTGTGCAACGACATCATCCGCGAGGAGATCCGCGAGATCTCCCCCAAGCGCGATGGTAGCGAACTGCCGACCCCTCATGAAATTCGTGCGCACCTGGATGACTATGTGATCGGGCAGGAGTACGCCAAGAAGGTGTTGGCCGTGGCCGTTTACAACCACTACAAGCGTCTGCGCAGCGGTAGCGAAGCCGGTGGTGTGGAGCTTGGCAAGTCCAACATCCTGCTGATCGGTCCGACCGGCAGTGGCAAGACCCTGCTGGCCGAGACGCTGGCTCGTCTGCTGGATGTGCCCTTCACCATGGCCGATGCCACCACCCTGACCGAAGCCGGTTACGTGGGCGAGGACGTGGAGAACATCATCCAGAAGCTGCTGCAAAAGTGCGACTACGACGTGGAGAAGGCCCAGCGTGGCATCGTCTACATCGACGAGATCGACAAGATCTCCCGCAAGTCGGACAACCCCTCCATCACCCGCGACGTGTCCGGGGAAGGGGTGCAGCAGGCGTTGCTCAAGCTGATCGAGGGCACTGTCGCTTCCGTGCCGCCGCAAGGAGGCCGCAAGCATCCGCAGCAAGAGTTCTTGCAGGTCGATACCTCCAAGATCCTCTTCATCTGTGGTGGCGCCTTCGCCGGTCTGGACAAGGTGATCGAGCAGCGTTCCGTCAAGGGGACCGGCATTGGTTTTGGCGCCGACGTCAAGTCCAAGAATGCCAAGGCGACCTTGAGCGAGAACTTTGCCAAGGTGGAGCCGGAAGATCTGATCAAATACGGTCTGATCCCCGAGTTCATCGGTCGTCTGCCGGTGGTGGCGACGCTCACCGAGCTCGACGAGGCTGCCCTCATCCAGATCCTGAAAGAGCCGAAGAACGCGCTGACCAAGCAGTATGCTGCCCTGTTCGCGCTGGAAGAGGTGGAACTGGAATTCCGTGACGACGCCCTGAACGCCATTGCGCGCAAGGCGATGGAGCGTAAAACCGGTGCCCGGGGTCTGAGATCCATCGTCGAAGCCGTGTTGCTCGACACCATGTATGACTTGCCCTCCCTGGAAGGGGTCAGCAAGGTGGTGATCGACGAGACGGTGATCAAGGGGGATTCCGCCCCGCTGATGATCTACGACAATCCCGAGACTCAGGCTGCCGCCTCAGAGTAACTGGCTGATCTTTAATCACATAAAGGGGCTTTTTGCCCCTTTCATGCTTTTTACGGCCAAGGCGATTGAATCTCATCTTCGCGCCCCCATATACTCAGCCACGTGCTTTGCCAACGGTATAACAAGCCGAGAGGACATATATGAACCTAGAGCGTTCAGAACGCATCGAGATTCCCGTCCTGCCTCTTCGTGACGTGGTGGTTTACCCCCACATGGTCATTCCACTCTTCGTGGGGCGGGAAAAATCCATTCGCTGTCTGGAAGCGGCCATGGAGCAGGACAAGAAAGTCCTGCTGGTGGCCCAGAAAGATGCGTCGACTGACGAGCCAACGGTGGAGGAGATCTTCTCCGTCGGGACAGTGGCCAATATTTTACAGATGCTCAAGCTGCCGGACGGCACCGTCAAGGTGCTGGTGGAAGGGGGCCAGCGTGCCCGTCTTGAGCGGATGATCGATGACAAGGACTTCTTCGTCGGGGAGGCGCAGTACATAGCGTCTGCCGCCATCGAGGAGAAGGATCAGGATGTGCTGGTGCGCTCCGCTATCGGTCAGTTTGAAGGTTACATCAAGCTCAACAAGAAGATCCCGCCCGAGGTTCTGACCTCGATCTCGGCGATCGATGACGCTGCGCGCCTGGCCGATACCATGGCCGCGCACATGCCGCTCAAGCTCGAAGACAAGCAGAAGGTGCTGGAAATCGCCTCTGTGTCCGAGCGCATCGAGTTTCTGATGGCCATGATGGAGTCGGAGATTGACCTGTTGCAGGTCGAAAAACGCATCCGCTCCCGGGTCAAGAAGCAGATGGAGAAGAGCCAGCGCGAGTACTACCTCAACGAGCAGATGAAGGCGATCCAGAAAGAACTGGGTGAGCTGGAAGACAGTCCGGACGAATTCGAGGCCCTCAATCGCAAGATTGAAGAGGCGGGAATGCCGGAGGATGCCCGTGAGAAGGCCCTGGCCGAGCTCGCCAAGCTGAAGATGATGTCCCCCATGTCGGCGGAAGCCACTGTGGTGCGCAGCTACGTGGACTGGATGGTACAGGTGCCCTGGAAGGCCCGCTCCAAGGTCAAGAAGGATCTCGCCAAGGCACAAGAAGTGCTGGATTCGGATCACTATGGCCTGGAGAAGGTCAAGGATCGCATCCTCGAGTACCTGGCGGTGCAGGCGCGAGTCAACAAGCTCAAGGGCCCCATCCTCTGTCTGGTTGGGCCTCCCGGTGTGGGCAAGACATCGCTCGGTCAGTCCATCGCCAAGGCGACCGGTCGTAAGTATGTGCGCATGGCGCTCGGTGGTGTGCGTGACGAGGCGGAGATCCGCGGTCACCGCCGCACCTACATCGGCTCCATGCCCGGCAAGCTCATCCAGAAGATGGCCAAGATCGGCGTGAAGAACCCGCTGTTCCTGCTCGACGAGATCGACAAGATGAGCTCGGACATGCGCGGCGATCCCGCCTCAGCCCTGCTGGAAGTGCTGGATCCGGAGCAGAACAACAGCTTCAACGATCACTATCTGGAAGTGGATTATGACCTGTCGGACGTGATGTTCGTGGCCACCTCCAACTCCATGAACATCCCGGGTCCGCTGCTGGATCGGATGGAAGTGATCCGCCTGTCCGGGTACACCGAGGACGAGAAGCTCAACATCGCCAAACAGCACCTGGTCGCCAAGCAGATCCAGCGCAACGGCTTGAAAGAGTCCGAGATCACCATCGAAGACTCGGCGCTGATCGGCGTGATCCGCTACTACACCCGCGAGGCGGGGGTGCGTAGCCTGGAGCGCGAGATCTCCAAGATCTGTCGCAAGGCAGTCAAACGCATCCTGCTGGACAAGAGCATCAAGCATGTTCAGGTCAATCAGGACAACCTCAAGGAATTCCTCGGGGTGCAGCGCTTCGACTACGGCAAGGCCACCGATCAGAACCAGGTAGGTCAGGTGTGCGGGTTGGCCTGGACCGAGGTGGGGGGCGATCTGCTCACCATCGAGACCACCAACGTGCCGGGCAAGGGCAAGCTCACCTACACCGGTTCCCTCGGTGACGTGATGCAGGAGTCTATCCAGGCGGCCATGACGGTAGTGCGGGCCCGTGCCGAGAAGCTGCGCATCAATGCCGACTTCTACGAGAAGCGCGACATCCACGTGCACGTGCCGGAAGGGGCGACCCCGAAGGATGGCCCGAGCGCCGGTATCGCCATGTGTACCGCCCTGGTCTCCAGCCTGACCGGCAACCCGGTTCGCGCCGATGTGGCCATGACCGGGGAGATCACCCTGCGCGGTGAGGTACTGCCCATCGGTGGCCTCAAAGAGAAGCTGCTGGCGGCCCACCGTGGCGGTATCAAGCGGGTGTTGATCCCGTTTGAGAACGCCCGTGACCTGGAAGAGATCCCGGCCAACGTCAAACAAGATCTTGAAATTTATCCGGTTCGCTGGATTGATGAGGTGTTGGCGCTGGCGTTGCAGGACAATCCGCAGGGTTTCGAACGCGTTTCTGTCGTGTAAATGTTGATGCGCCGCAAATTTGGCGCATTCGGGAGGTGGTAAAGGCTTGCATGCGCCGGATAACGGAAGTAGCCTTGACCACCGATCGGGTACTCATGATGAGTCGCAATGCGTGATGTGGCGCGGGTTTGCGCCAGATTGTCACTTGCAACTGATCAGGAGGCTTGCTATAAAACCTCCACTTGTTGTGGCCAGGGAAATCAGCGCCGCAGCGATGTTCGATAAAAGGGGAATATAAGAGTGAATAAATCTCAACTGATTGACAAGATTGCAGACGGTGCTGATATCTCCAAAGCCGCTGCTGGCCGTGCGCTGGATGCCTTCATCGATGCAGTAGGTGAAGCTCTGAAAGAGGGTGACCAGGTTGCGCTGGTTGGTTTCGGTACTTTCGCAGTTCGCGAGCGTGCTGCTCGTTCTGGCCGTAACCCGCAAACTGGTGCGACCATCGAAATCGCCGCCGGTAAAGTTCCTGCCTTCAAAGCCGGCAAGGCCCTGAAAGACGCGGTCAACTAAGCCGGGCGCTGATTTCACATCGGCCACCGTCCTTGGTCGCAGACCAGACAAGTGAGAGGGCTCTCCCTCATACTGATTGACCAAGGCGCATCGCAATCGGTGCGCCTTTTCATTATTTACGCCCATCGAGTTCGGGAGCATAAGTACAAACATGATGTTGGATAAACTACGCGAAGGGGCGCAGGGCAAGGTAGCCAAGGTTATCTTGGGCCTGATCATCCTCTCCTTTGCCTTGGCCGGGGTAGGCAGCTACCTCAATGGCCCGGCACGTACCGCCCCCGCTACCGTCAATGGCAATGACATCAGTGCTCCCGCACTGGAGAATGCCTATCGCAACGAGCGGGCCCGCATGGAATCTCAAATGGGTGAGGCCTTCAATCAGATGGCTGCCAACCCCGATTACATGAAACAGTTCCGCCGTGGGGTGCTGGACCGGCTGATCGATCAGGCGCTGATCGATGGCAAGGCCCGCGAACTCGGCCTGCGCGTCAGCGACGAGCAGATCAAGCAGGCCATCGTCGCCATGCCGGAGTTTGTCGAAGACGGCAAGTTCAACAACGAGCGCTATCTGCAGCTGATCCGCCGCGCCGGCATGACGCCGGAGATGTTCCGCGACTCCCTGCGCCAGGACATGGTGCGCCAGCAACTGATGGGGGCCCTGCTGGGTTCCGAATTTGCGCTCAAGGGTGAAGCCGAACAGCTCGACAGACTCTATAACCAGACCCGCGATCTGCGCCTGGTGCGCCTGAGCGCCGCCGCCTACATGAATGAGGTCGAGGTGACCGACGCCGAGGTAGAGCAGTTCTACAAGGCCAACAGTGCCCGCTTCATGAACGACGAGAAGGTCAAGGTCGACTACCTGCTGCTGGACGCGGCCAATCTTGGCAAGGAAATCAAGGTCAGCGAACAGGATGCCCAGGATTACTACGATCAGCACCAGGACCAGTTCCAGCGTGCCGAGCGTCGCCAGGTAGCACACATCCTGATCCCGTTTGGCAAGGATGAGAAAGCTGCCGAGCAGAAGGCGAGCGAGTTGCTGGTGAAAGCCAAGGGCGGTGAAGACTTCGCCGCGCTGGCCAAGGCCAACTCCTCCGATACCTTCTCCGCCAAGAAGGGCGGCGAGCTGGACTGGTTCGAGAAAGGGGTCATGGATCCCACCTTCGAGAAGGCCGCCTTCGAGCTGGCCAAGGCCGGCGATCTCTCCGCCGTGGTGAAGAGCCCGTTTGGCTTCCACATCATCAAGCTGCTGGCCGTCGAGCCCGCTCAGACCAAGCCGTTTGCCGATGTGATGAGCGAAACCATCAGCCGTCTGCAAGCCGACAAGGCCAAGGAGCAGTTCTTTGCCCTGCAGCAGAAGATGGCCGACAGCAGCTTCGAAAACCCGGACTCGCTGGATCTCACCGCCGAGACCATGGGTCTGAAGGTCATCTCCTCTGACTACTTCAGTCAGGCCGATGCGGCTGCACCGCTCAATGATCCCAAGGTGCTGGCGGTGGCGTTCTCCGAACAGCTGCGCGATGACAACACCAACTCCGATGTGATTGAACTGGCAGATGGCAAGGCGCTGGTGCTGCACATCATGGGTCACCAGCCGAAGGCCGCCAAGCCGCTGGCAGACGTCAAGGAGCAGGTGGTTGCGGCCATCAAGCACGACAAGGCGAGCGAAGTGGCGCGCAGCAAGGCGCAGGCCCTGCTGGACAAGCTGCACGCGGGTGAAGACATCCAGGCCGACTTGACCGCACTGGGTGCCAAAGTGGAGACCCATGACGGCGTCGCTCGCTTCACTCAGGACATGGATCAGAACCTGCTGGCCCAAGCCTTCCGCATGCCCCATCCGAAGGATGGCAAGCCGAGCGTGGAGCTGGTCGCCGAAGCCAATGGCGATCGGGTCGTGGTGGCGCTGGACAAGGTCAACGTGACCAAGGAGCCGTCCCAGATGGTCAGCCTGCTGCAAGGCCAGCTTGGCCAGGGCAAGGCACAGGCCTCCTACAAGTCGCTGATCGACGAGCTGCGCAAGACCGCGAAGATCGAGTACTTCACCGACGTGGAAGCGACCGTCGAATAAACCCGACATCGCACTCCATCGAAAACGGCCCCACTATGGGGCCGTTTTTTTATCTGCAAAATAGGGCTGTGGTAGTGTGATATGCCACCCAACCCCGCTTCATACACAGCCCCAACTGCCCGTTGTGAACAGGTCGGCAGCACAGTGGCGGGATCCGGGGCAATAAAAAAACCGGCGCCTTGGCGCCGGTTTGCATTGGATGAGTGCGGGGCAGGGTGCTTACACCACGCCCTGAGTGCGCAGGTAATCCTCGTAGGTACCGCCGAAGTCGCGGATGCCGTTCTCGGTCAGCTCCATGATGCGGGTCGCCAGGGAGGAGACGAACTCGCGGTCGTGGGAGACGAAGATCAGGGTCCCTTGGTACATCTCCAGCGCCATGTTCAAGGATTCGATAGATTCCATGTCCAGGTGGTTGGTCGGCTCATCCATGATCAGGATGTTGGGGCGCTGCATCATCAGCTTGCCGAACAGCATGCGACCCTGCTCGCCACCGGACAGCACCTTGACCGGCTTCTTGATGTCGTCCTGAGTGAACAGCAGACGGCCCAGGATGGAGCGCACCGCCTGCTCGTCTTCGTTGGGCTGTTTCCACTGGGTCATCCAGTCGAACACGTTGAGATCGGTGTCGAAGTCTTCGGCGTGATCCTGGGCGTAGTAACCGATCTGGGCGTTTTCGGACCACTTGATGGTGCCGCTGTCCGGTGCCAGTTCGCCCATCAGGGTCTTGATCAGGGTGGATTTACCGATGCCGTTGGTACCCAGAATGGCGACCTTCTCGCCCACTTCCAGCATCATGCTGAGGCCCTTGAACAGCGGCGTCTCACCGTAGCCCTTGGACACCCCTTCCACTTCCAGAATGTTGCGGTACAGCTTCTTCTCCTGCTCGAAGCGGATGAAGGGGTTCTGACGGCTGGAGACCTTCACTTCCTCGATCTTGATCTTGTCGATCTGCTTGAGGCGGGAGGTCGCCTGGCTGGACTTGGAGGCGTTGGCGCTGAAACGGGAGACGAAGGATTGCAGATCGGCGATCTGGGCCTTCTTCTTGGCGTTGTCGGAGAGTAGACGCTCGCGAGCCTGGGTGGCCGCGGTCATGTACTCGTCGTAGTTGCCCGGGTAGACACGCAGCTCGCCGTAGTCCAGATCCGCCATGTGAGTACAGACGGAGTTCAGGAAGTGACGGTCGTGAGAGATGATGATCATGGTGCTTTCACGATCGTTGAGCACCTGCTCCAGCCAGCGAATGGTGTTGATATCCAGGTTGTTGGTCGGTTCGTCCAGCAGCAGGATGTCGGGATTGGAGAACAGCGCCTGTGCCAGCAGCACCCGCAGTTTCCAGCCCGGTGCCACTTCGCTCATGGGGCCGTTGTGCTGTTCGATGGGGATACCGGCGCCCAGCAGCAATTCACCCGCGCGCGCTTCGGCGGTGTAGCCGTCGAATTCGGCGACGGTGCCTTCCAGCTCGGCGGCCTTCATGTAGTCGTCGTCGGTGGCTTCCAGGTTCGCGTAGATGGCATCACGCTCGGCGATGGCGGCCCACAGCTCGACGTGGCCCATCATGACCACGTCGAGTACGCGCATCTCTTCGTAGGCGAACTGATCCTGGCGCAACTTACCGATGCGCTCGTTGACGTCCAGGCTCACATTACCGCCAGTGGGCTCAAGGTCGCCGCCGAGGATCTTCATAAAGGTGGACTTGCCACAGCCGTTGGCGCCGATGAGGCCGTAGCGGTTGCCGCCGCCAAACTTGACGCTGATGTTCTCAAACAACGGCTTGGCGCCGAACTGCATGGTGATGTTATTGCTGCTTAACATATGATTTTAAAAAAATCCTTAATTATCAATGCACTGCGGCATCGGTTGAATATTCTGGGGCGCTATTGGGGCAAATGCCCATTTTTCTGCATTGCACTCCAGATCAGGTCGGCCTCACTGCGGCTTGCGGATTCGATCCATTTTCCATAGACCTCTTGCAACATCCTTGCGGAGTTGTGGCCCATCTGTTCAGCTATGAACGCAAGATTTCCGTGAGCAGTAATATTCCAACTGGCAAAAGTATGCCTAAGTTGATAGGCACGACGATATCGAACCCCAGACTTTTTGATTGCTGCTTGCCATGGTGCCACCAGGAAAACTGCGGAGTAAAACGGTGGTCTACCTGGCACAAGCCTGGTTGGACGAAAAACTGGGCGCAATGTTTGGCGCACGATCATGCCACCTGGCAGGTGCATGTCAATCTTTGCGTCCGAAAGTGCCCCAGTTATCTTAAATTGCTCCTCCAAAGCGACCAGAGCCGGGGGCATCAGATGTACAATCCGAGTGCGATTCGTCTTTGGCAGTTTGAACTGCATCTTCTGTTGAGTGATGTTGCGCCGGATGTGGATCACCCGCTGTTCCATATCGACATCCTCCCAACTGAGGGCGCGTAGCTCACCGGGACGGATCCCGGTGTAGGCCAATACCAACAGTATGTTCTTGAATTGCTTGTTAGAGGTTACCTCCAGCAACTTTTGGAACTCCCAATGCTCGAAAGGATCTGCGCTCTTTCCTGCACTTAACTTTGCTGCATGGACGCGCACATCAAACTCTCTCTCGATAAGTTCATTCCTCGCAGCCCACTGAAGTAAGTTCCCCACGTGTCCCAGGTAGGTCTTGACTGATCTTGGTTGGCAGTCGCCGAGCAAATCGTTGCGTAGCCTCTCGATATGCATGGGGAGCAGGTCGGCAATCGGCATGTCTTGGCCAAGGAACAAGGTCATTCTACGAAAGGCGCTAAGGTATGAGCGCTTGGTTGAGATGCCGACGGTGGGGCCTACGCTCTCCATAAATGCTGTGACGGTCTCAGCCAGGGTCATTCTGGTGGCATTGCTCATGCCTAGGCGCACGAGAGCCTTGGAGTTTGGGAAGTGTTTGGCATAGTCGAAATTGCCTAGCGCGATCTCGTGCTTAATCGCCGCCAGTTTGTTTGCTGCGAATTTGATGTTGGCTTTGCTCAGGGGGATGTCGAGGACTTCGCGGCAGCGGTTGCCTTTGTAGCTGAAGCAGAGTCGCAATTTGTTGCCGTGTACCTCTATCCCGGTCAGTCCAGCAACTAGGGTGGTCAGGTTATCTACTGCGTTGACTCTACCCACTTGTCGTACTCCTCAATGCTGTAGCGAACCTGTCCGTCAGGGCCATATTTCCAGATCACTCCCTCTGCCCATTCACCTTTAAGGCGACGGCCCTCGGCAGCCTTTTCTGTCATTCCTGTGAGTGCTTCGAATAGGCGCGGTCTTATCCATCGAGCGCAGGGGTAGATGTAGTTGTGTCGCATGTGGTCCTCGATTTAAGCATCTCCGCGAGCCGGTAACGCCCGCGGGTGTTGTAGTAGAAGGTTTGAACTTGTTTGCGTGAGTGTGACGCTTGGTCAAGGCGGAACTCTCCAAACTCCGGAGTCTTCAACTTGTGCAGGTTGGCGAGCCTGCCAATGGCTTGGGCGCTTACCCCCAGGTCCTTGCCCAGTTCGGTGGCGCTCCAGAGCTGGCCGTTAACCCTGGGAGCTTCGATAGGCAGATCAAAGTGAGCCAGGATGCGGCCGATCTCTGCGAGCTTGGCCGATCGGGAAAGGGTGGGGGAGCAAACGGTACGAACCAGGTCGTTGAGTAGTTGGCTGTCCTGGTCGATGGTCAGTTGAAGTTGTTGCATGGCGCGGTCCTCCTGTCCTTGAGGATGGGGCGCCAATTGGATTGAAGGAAGGGCCGTGATTTCTTGCTCCCCAAATCCGGTGGAGCAAGATTGGTTCGGCGGCTATGCTCGCCAGCCGCGGTACCCGATAAAACCAGGATCCCGCACTCGCCGAAATGGCAGGACGGGAAGGTGGGTTATTAAGGTCTTGAGCTGGGGGTTATCGGGTTGGCTGTCGATGGTGATCCGGGCGCCGGGGTTGATTCGCAGGTATCGCTCTCGTACATCAGCAGCCTCTTCCCTGGTTAACCCTGGTTGGATGATCGGCTCTCGGAAGCGCACAGTTTTACTCCTCACCACCAAGGGCGGTGAACAGATCGGGGATGAACTGGGCCAACTCACCAGTCACCAGGGCGAAGTCGGCATCCAGCCGGGCGACAGGGTCCTCGCTGGTGATGTCGTCGTTGCGCTCGCGCAGCTCCTCGCTGAATTTGAGGCGTTTGATGGTGAGGTCGTCGCCCAATACGAAGCTGATGGACTCCCCCCAGCTGAGGGCCAGCTTGGTAACCCGCTTGTCGTTTGCGAGGTGGTTTTTCACTTCGTCAGTGATCAGGTCCTGTTGCTTGAAGCGGGCGATGCCACCATGTTCCATGGCACTGCGTAGCTCGGCCTCTTCCTCCAGGGTGAAGGCTGCCGGCAGGTTCCCCTCATTCAACCACTCGGTCATGGTGAGTTCTGGCGGATTCTTGAGGGCGATAGGTACAGCTGGCAGGGTGCCGATGGACTTGCGCAGCAGGGCCAGCACGTCGTCAGCCTTCTTAACAGAGGAGGCATCGACCATCAGCAAGCCGTCGGCCGGGTTAATCCAGATGACGGTATTGGAGGTGCGGCTGAAAGCCCGGGGCAGCAGGGTGTGCAGCAGCTCCTCTTTCAGTGCCTCTTTCTCTTTCTTCTTGAGGGCTCGGCCCTGTTCCAGCTCGATCTCATCAATCTTCTCGGCCAGAGCCTCTTTGATGACTGTGGGCGGGATGATCTTTTCTTCCTTGCGGGCACAGATGAGGATCTGGCCGTCGGCTGAATGGGTGAGTGCCTTGCCTAATTTGCCGAATGGGGCGGTCCAGCCGAAGCGGGACATATCCTGGTTGCCGCAGGGAGTGAAGGTAAAGGCCTCCAGTTGGGTTTCCAACTGTTCAGCGGTCAACTCGAATGGGCGGGTGAAGCGGTAAAGCTGCAGGTTCTTAAACCACATGGTCGGGTCCTTATGGTTGGTTAATTACGGCGCTTGGCCTGGATGTTATGGAGTTTGCGGGCTGCGGCTTCGGCGGTTTGCCGATCGCAGGTAGTGCCGCCCGGTAGGATAAATGTGCCGGGTTGCTTGGGGTCGGGCATGATGACGCCGAGCCCAATGACTACTGCGCCGCAGTAGGGGCTTTCGGTTTTTTGCATGGGAGTCCTATGAGTTATCCACCGATTCTGTGAGGTCAGCAGTGGATGGTTTGGGGGTATCAGGCTGCAGACTGCGTCAGCAGTGATGGTGCTTCATTACCCCAGCAGTCCCAGCCTGGGGCGGCCAGACGAGCAAAGAGCTCTATGCGCGGCGTATCACCGCATAGTCTCTCTATGGCCTCGCGGAACTCGTTTGGCTTCTCGCTATGTCGGCCCACAGGCGCCTCGATGACTGCGCGGACACTCTTGTCCTTGATGAGCCGTCCCAACTTGCCCTTCACACCGATCAGCGCGCTTTCAGACCCAGCCCTAGTGGTGAACCCCATGCCGAAGACCGGGATCCGCTTCGCCTTGGTCAGCTTGCGCCACACAAAACCATTCATGTTCACCAGGCGGAAGCCCCAGGCACGGCACAGGTCGATCGCTTCCTGCGGCATGCTGCCTACCCACCACATCACCAGCAGGCAGTTCTCGTCGGCCAATTGGGCTACCGGCAGGGCCGCCATATCGGCGACGCTGGTCACGGTGTACTTCGCCTCGGCCGAGCTGGTCATGCTTCCACCGGTGTTGCGGTTGCCAAATTTCCAGGCGGGATCCGCGTAGATCACGCGGTACTTGCGATCAGTATTGAGGATGTCAATTTTCATGACTGCTCCTATACAATCCGGCCGGAGACGGCATATACCAGCGTTCCGGAGTGGCGTTTGAGGGTATCGACATCGTTGTCGCGCAGCGCGTAGTAGATCTGATCTACCAGCTCAGACCCTACCTCTATGCCGGAGATACTCCGGCGGCGAGCCTTGAGAGCTTCCTCTAGCACTTCGGTGTCGATTTCTTCGAGGTCAATATCAACCTCTATCTCTTGGGTGATGGTGATAGAGGTCATGCCGCCTTCTTCCCTGCATTGCCTATCAGCTTACGTGCTCTGGTCTGTTTGAGGCTGTCTTTGACCTTGAGCGGCGTCAGGCTGTGGCCGATGTTCTCGAGCTCCGCCAGGACGTTTGAGAGTTTTCCAATCCCCTGATCCAGTTCATCACTACGCAGGCGAATATGCTCCAGTTCAAACAGGGGGCTCTGCTTGTACTCGTTGACCAGGTACTGTTTTACTTCCTTTGGCATGGCGCGCTGCTTCACGATACCCACATCACCATCTACCAGAGGAATGGCATCCCAGTGGTAACCGGCACTGGTCTCGACGCGGAACACATACATGTGATCTCGGCTCGCCACTTGGCCATCCGTGGGCTTGAAAGCCTCCGCAACGATGCAGGGGCGGCGATAGATGTAGTAATGAACACCCTTCACTTCGATCGTTATTTCGGCCTCGAGGCCATCCTGCATCATGCGGTGCTGGATGTTCTGTACGGAGTCCTTGGCCTGGATAACTCCCCGGGCAGCTCGCATCAGGAGGGATTCTGTACGCTGTAGCTTCATCTTGAGCTCGTTGTGCTCAGCCTCCCGCTTGACCGCGGATTCTTCGAGTCGCTTTAACCTGGCCTTGGCCTTATCCAGCTCTGGTTTGTGGCGACGGCCCTCTTCTGCGTCGCGTTTGTAGGCGTCACGTTGATGGGCTATCTGGGCGCTGGTGGCCTCAATTTTGCGAACCATCTCTTCGTCGGTACGGCGGGCCGCTATCAGGCGAGAGCTCTGGATCTTGAGCGCGCGGTGCTCCTGGGTGATGGTCTCGATCTCCTGATCCCGGGCCTCCAGTTCACCGATCAGGGCATTGAACTCGTCGATATGTTCGTTTGCCGCGTCGCTGATCATGGTCAGGTTGGCGGCGAGAAGAGTTTCGAAGCTGGCGATGGCGACCTTGGCCGGGCCGTCCGGCATCTGGAGGATGGCCCGAAGTTGAGTGCTCAGGGTATTCAGGGCGAGGCTGGTCGCCTCGCTGGGGTTCAGCTTGGTCATGGTCTGGGTCCTGTTGGGAAAGAAAAAGCCCAGCAAGTTCTGGGCTTTGGTTGGTTAGTCGTCGTAGCTCTCGATAATGAGGTCGTAGTTGTGCGGGTGTTCACCCTGATCCAGGTTCACCTTGGATTTCATGGCGTAGGCGGCCATCAGCTTACGCTCAGCTCCGTAGAATGGGCCAACACACTTCTTGGATTTAACGTTATCCTCGTCGATTTTCATGGAGTAAATGCAGCCCTCTTTGTCGAGGTCGAGCTGATATTCGCAGCGGTATTTATCCATGTCCGCTTCTTTGCCGATGTAGATGTGACGATACCCATAGGAGGATTCTTCGATAATGAGCGTCATCTCCTCGTCAACGTGATCACCTTCGCCGTATTGGGTGATCGATTTGCGAACCGCATCGAGCACCCATGACAAGGTAATTTCGTCTGGAAGCTCGCTCATGATCTCCTGAATTTCCTTATCCAGCACCTCTGCCAGGCGCTGGTCATAGAACTCGGTCGCTGCCATGCGCAGGCGCTTGGTCACGAAGTCGTGATAGCTGGGGAAGTCGCTCAGATCATCGATGTTAGGCATGATGGCCTTGGTCAGCGCCTCTTTGACGGCCTTGCCCACATCGCTGTAGCTGCGCAGGACATCCTGAGCGCAGTCGTCGATCAGTTTGTCTGCGTATTTGCTGAGGGCCTGCTCCAGGGCGCCGCCCTGGATCTTCTGTTGGAGCACAGCTCCGAACATGGCCTGGACGGTGGCGTTGCTGGGGTCAATGGTCGGGGTGAACTCGTTGGTATCGGTCATGGTTGGTCCTCTGGGAGTGCAAAAGCCCCGTTGGCGGCGGGGCGGGTGATCAGTAGTTGATGGTCAAATGGTCGATCTTGTTGCTGGCGATGTACTTGACGAGATTCACTGCGACATCCTCAGCGAGACCCAGCCCCATCAAGTCCATCACGATGGAGCTGTTGATCCGGCCGCGGTGCTCACGGTCGGCCAGGCGGCGGGCGCTTTCTTCATCCTTGAGACGCTGTTCGTCGGCAATGTGCTGGCGTTCCTGCTCGGCGGCGCGGGTGGCGGCCTCTTCTGCCTGGCTCACGGCGTTCTCTTCGGCCTGCTGGCGTGCCAGCTCGGCGGCTTCGGCATCACGCCGGGCCTGCTCTTCGCGTTTTAGCGCGGCTTGGGTTTGGCGCTGTGCTTCCTGCTCGCGATGCTGGGCAGCTTCACGTTCCAGACGCTGGCGATTCTCTTCTTGGAGGCGGGCTTGCTCTGCGGCTTGCTCGGCTATCAGGCGCTCGCGGTCAATGCGCTCTTGCTCGGCCTGCTTCTTGCGCAGTACTTCCAGCTCGGCCTGCTCGGCTTCGTATTTCAGCCGGGTGGCCAGCGTCTCACCAAGGCGCTTGGCGGCCAGTTCCTTGGCCACGGTCGCCTGGGGCAGCAGCTCCTGCCAGCTATCGTCCAGCGCGGTCTGCTCGACCTCCAGCAGCATCGCCTGCAGGTCGGCCGCTACGATCTCGACACTGGCAGCGGAGCCCAGTTCATTGAGGTGGACCAGTCGGGATTGCAGGGCTTCAACCCGGGCAGCCTCGGCCTCTTCAAACCGGGTCAGCGGTTCACGCACTTCCTCTTTCAGGGCGTCAAGGGTGTCACGGATGGTCTTACGATGCTCATCAATCTTCCTGGGGATGGCCTTGTACTGGTCGGTCAGCTCTTTACCGAGCCCGTCCAGGTAGGTTTTTGTCTTGGCCACGGCATAGGCAATGCTGGCGATCTCCTTGCGTCCCTTGGTGGTAGTGGTGTCTGGCACCAGGCTGGTTGCCTTCTGGCGAATGTCGGCCAGTAGTTCATTCACCCCAGTGCCCTCGGTAAACAAGGTGACAGCGGTGGTGGGCTCGATGACAACCAGTTGGGCTTGGGCGGTGTCGGTTTTGGCTTGTTCGGTCATGGTGGGTCCTCTGGTTTGAATAGGCCCGCTTAGTGCGGGCCTGGGTGGTTATTGATGGTTACCGCGCTCGGCATCGAGTTGGCGTTTGCGCTCACCGGCGATCTGCTTGATGCCGTTGATGATGGCTTGATCGCCGGTTTCGTTTGCCCAGGTCCAGGCGGCGGTGTAGGCCTGTTGCCACTCAGTGGTTTCGCTGGAGCCTTCGATAGCTGCGCAGTGGTCGGCGTAGGCGCTGGCGTGATCCACCTGTTCGGTAGTCTCTGCTGCTTGCTCATGATCCAGGGTGACCGGTGCAGTGCCTTGATTGCGCATTGCGTCCAAGGCTCGGCTTGCCGGCTTGGTTGACTGAGTCGGCTGGCTGCCGGGGATCTCGTTGATGACGATCTCCTTGCCCTCCATCTCCTCTGCAGTGGGCTCGCTGCCGATCTCCGGCCAGGCTTTGCGCAGTGCTTGCGCTTCCGTACATTTGGCCAGCTGGGCATAGGGGCGCTTGCGCCACATAGCGTTGGGACACTCAGTCTTACCGCTCTGGGTGGCGTAGTTCTCCTTCCAGCGTTCCAAGGCATGGAATGCCACCCGCTGCCCATTCACCACCTTGTAGACGGTGTATTTGCACCACTGCGGGTAGGTGACCTTGATCTTGTTTTGCTGGTTGTAGGGGTCTTGGAACTCTTCGGTCACATCCGGACCAAATACCGGTTCGTCAGCACCGGCGTAGTTGCCTGAGCGGTCAGCCTGGATCCGGTACATCCCGATCCCGGGCATAGGCACATCCCGCCAGACCTTATCCTTGGAGCGGGCATCAGTCACCTGCATGGGGACGAGGTGAACCGGCTTGAGCAGAATGTCCAGGCCGCGAGCCTTGCAGTAGTCGATGGCCATGACCACCGAATCGGGGTTGGCACCCGGGTAGATGGTGTTGCACAGGGCGTTCCAGGTCGGCTCGTCGATGCCTCGCTGGACGAGAATGGGGAACTGGGCGGCGAAGTTCTCGACCGCCTGCTGTTTGATGCTGGTGATGTTGCTCATGCTGCTTTCCTTGTCGCCCAGGCTGGGCGCTGGAGGGGTTTGAAGTCGTGCCAGTCGTTGTTGACCCGGCAGTCGTGGAAGCGCTGGAGGTCGCGGCGGAACAGGTCCTTGCCCGCATCCTTCCAGTCGTCGGGGAGGGGCCGCACCCGCACAGGGTAGCGGCCACAGTTCACACTGGTGCTTACCGCCAGAAAGACGAATTCCGGCTGCTCGCCCATCACCCGGTGGAAGCCTTCGGAGTACATGGCGTCCTGCACGTGGTAGCGGAACTCCTCGACGTGGCGCTCTAAGCGACTCATGTCGTCCACCGACTTCACGTCAATGATGACGGGGTGATTACTCAGGTGGCGGTCTGGCCGTACCCGGCACAGCTCCTGGGTCTGGGGGTCAATCCAGTAGAAGGAGGCCTCGCTGTGTCCCTCCTGCTCCAGCAGCCAGCGGGCGTCCGGGTGGGCCATCACGCTGTCGCGCATCAGGTAGAGCTTGCGGCCCTCTTCGGCATCCATCACCGTCTTGCCCAGCTCGGCGCAGCCGGCCAGAAACTCGGCCTCCTCTGCCTTGCCGGCGTTGGTGCGGCGGTTGAACGGTGGGGCGATAATGAAGCGGTCTTTGAACTCGTCCGGCTCCAGCAGCAGGCAGTGGATGGCGCTGCCCATGTCGAAGGCTTTGAGCTTCTCCTGGTCGAGCGGGGTGTTCTTGGCCCAGATGTAGGTAGCCGGGCTCTCGGCTATTTGGTCGAGCTGGCTTTTGCTGACCCCGGGGCCAGCGTGGTACTCCTCGTTGGAGAGGCCGAACAGCCGACCAAGCGGGTGCGCGGCGGAGGTGTCTGCGATGGCGTTCATGCTGCGCTCCTGTGCTGGTATTGCTCCCACTGCTCGTCGCTCATTGCGTCGTGCAGGGCGGCAACGTGTTCACTCCAAGCCTGCGAGGCGAGGGCATTCAGCCCGGCGTCCAGCACTTGCTGGATCTGGAGGGTGAGTGGCACCTTGTCGCCGGACACCATCAGCAGGTAGATGGCCTGGTTGAGTTGGGTGGCTCGCTCGGCATTTACCTCGGCCAGCAGGGTGGCAGCGTCGGTATCGAGCTGGCCGGCCAGCAACAGCGGGAGGTTCTCTTCGCTCCACTCGGCGATCCATTCAACCATGGCGTTGGCCTCGGCCTCCTGGCTCTCCAGCAGGGCGAGCAGGGCGGTTTCGTTGGTCATGGCTAGATCTCCATTTCACGACGCAGGGTGCGCGCTTCGTGATACTCCTCGATGGCGCGGCGAGCGGCGGTGCGTTGGTGGGCAATCCGGCGCTCTGCGGCGCTGGGTTCGACGGTCACGCTGTAGCGATGCTGGGCGCGGGGCGGCATTGAGCCGCGAAATCCCATCATCTGGGCTTCGGTCAGTAGCTTCATGGTCTTGGTCCTTGGTCTGGGTCCTGGTGGTAATCAGCAGCAAGAAACGTTAATTTGGAATCATTTGACGCTTTATTTACTGGGGGAGTTATGGCGTGGTTTAAGGTGGTTACGGACAGCACTAGTAGTGCCGAATACAAGCAAATTACTCAGTGGGACAGTGTGTTAATTGGTCAAGGCACTTTTGGGCACAAGGTGTTCTCGGTTCTCAGTGATGACCATAAGCAGGTGACTTACTTTCTTTCTGATGAGTTTGAACCGATAGCGTTGGCGCTTAATGCTGAGCTTTGCGAGATGCCGTCAAAAGCCAGCGAAAATTCGCTCAAGCTCGTCATCGGGGATTCCTTTGCCCTGCACTCGAGCGAGTAACCCTCTGATCGCATCGAATCGAGGGGTGAAGTAGTTCCTGACGAAGTTGAACTCCGCAGCCCCATCGCCATCGATGAAGCCATTGCTGTAGATGTTGATGACTCTCCCGTCACGACTTGTGAGCTGGAAGACCAGAAGTGGTTCGTCTTTATCCGTCTGAATTGGCATTACGAGCTCCTCTTGCTGGTTAGCTTTGTGTCACGGGGCCTTCACCCTGGCCGGTGGTCAGCCAAGCGAAGTGGGCGGAAAGCTCGGGGTGCTGCGCTATCAACAGCAGGGTGCCGCCGCTGATTTCCCGGTAGTTCAGCTCGTAGTTCTTGAGCGTGGTGGGTGGGATGCCCAGCATGTCGGCGAACTTCGGCCGGCTGAGGCCGAGGCGCTCCCGCAACTGGCGCAGGCGTTTGCGGCATGCATCATTGAGTGGGGGGATGGTCAGGTTGCTTTGGTCGGTACGCTTTTTCATGGTCTGGGTCCTGTGGTGGTTATCCGAAGGCGGCCACGGCTACACCAGAGCCACCTTCGGATACCGGCTCGCAAGCCGGCACCGCGTCACCTTCCAGCCCCACATTCCGGATTGAACGGGTTAGCAGGGATCTGCCGGGCCAACAGATTACGAGCGGTGACTGCCCAATCCAGGTTGTTAAAGAGCGTGCTCAGCCGAATTTGGCGTGAGCGAAGCCAAAGCATCCTTGCGGTGCTTGAGAAAGAGGCTTTGGCTACGGCGCTATTAGGGAAGCGCCAGACCCGGGTCAGACGGCGTTGCGGTGGAACTCGGCGCGCCAGTGGAGGAGGGCGCTGTGCTTGGTGATGCCAGCTGTGCGCTTCTGGGCGGCACGGGCGGCGACGATGTGGTGCTGCTCGGTGGCCATCATGGCCAGATGCAGGCGTTGCTTGATGACCCGACGACGGGCGGCGTTGCCGTTCAGTCGGTCGGCGATGGCTGCAATCATCTGGTCGGCGCGATGCGCGGCTCTGGAAAAAATGCGCTTGGTCATGGTACATTTGCTCCTGTTGACGGGTTGGTCCTCGTTAACTCCCTTCCTAGCTTTGGCTTGGTTGGGTCCTTATTGCTGGGGTTGGTCCCCTGGCAATATGACTGGGGTGGTTCCCGGTCCTTCGAAGCCCGCCTTGTGCGGGCTTTGTCGTTCTTACGCGCTGGTCAAACGCTCCCTGGTCGTGGGCTGGGTCCTATCGCTGGTGGTCGATGATTCGTCTCAACCGGTTGAGCACTGACTCAATGCTCATGCGGTTGAGTGCTCCCGCGCTCGGCGGGAGCATCTGGTTACGCTGCAGCTTGCAGGCAGGCTGCACGGGCCTTGTGTTCTATACCGGCCTCGGTCTTGACGGTGTAGAACAGGCCGCCACCGCGGCGTTTGCCGAGGTCAGTGATATCGGTGATCACTGCCGGAACGGTGACGCGGGTCCGGGGGTTGGTGTACTGCACTGGATCGTTCACTTTCATGGTTGGTCCTCTGGGTAGTGATTTCGGTCTTGGTTGCTTCCTGAAATCGCATCTCACAAGTAGTTGCCAATCTGGAACAAATCCATTGTTGCCAAAAGACAACTGAATGTCAACGTTGATTCCAAAAGGAAACTGAAAAATTTCTAGAAGACAACAAAAAGCCCGCTCATGGCGGGCTTCATTGAATAGCGGGGGGAGGTGGTTATCTGCGGATTTCTACTACCTTGCCGAGCGTGATCAACTCTTTAGCTGTGAGGCTCCCGACTCTAGGGTCATCAACTCCATACCTCCAGCAGTCTAAGCCCTTGATGGCTCGTAGAAGGCGGAACTGGTCACTGGAAATGATCTTAACCAGCATGATGTCACCGTGATCTGGGGTCGTGTCTCCGAGGTCAACAAGGCAGGTGACACCAGTGATTATGCCTGCATCCTTCAGTTGATCATCATCAGCTTCGAGAGCAAACAGGTGGCCTTCACGTTCTGTAGCAAGTGATTTTCCTGTATTGGTGTGCGGCCATGCGTCGCTGATGTGGTCTCTTTGCAGGGCAGCCATAGTCCATACAGGTACAAGACCAGGGCCGGCTTCAATGTCACTGATCAAGCTGTCTGCTGAGCGTCCCAAGAACAGCCACACCGGGTCTATCCGGAGCGCCTTGCCAATGGACATCAGGCTGCTAGCCCTTATCTCACG
This sequence comes from Aeromonas sp. MR16, assembly GCF_022549315.1. NCBI lineage: Bacteria > Pseudomonadati > Pseudomonadota > Gammaproteobacteria > Aeromonadales > Aeromonadaceae > Aeromonas > Aeromonas sp. MR16. The sequence goes on from NZ_JAKZFK010000001.1 coordinate 324,693, forward strand.
CCCGGGCTCATTGAGCATGCGACTTATAACGGCCTTGCTCACCCCGCTCTTTCTACTGAGATCGGCAGGTGACACCCCCATCTCTTTCATTCGAGCCTCAAGGCGCTCAGCAAAATTCTTCATCACTTCACCAATGTTGCTTTCTTGCACCAAGTCTACCGCGGTGGTGATTGTCAAAGGGGCACTGATCATCTTGACTTAAATTTCCTTTTGGCAACAAAATGGCGCTTCAAAGACCACATGATGAGGACCAACCCATGCGCATAGAAGATGTCGAACAGTATTTCGGCAATGCTGCCAAGGCCAGTGAGGCTATCGGCATTGACCGATGCAACTTCTCTAAGTGGAGGAAGCACAACAAGGGCATAGTGCCTGCAAACCACGCTGTCAGCTTTGTTATCCATAGCGGGCATTCACTCGATATGGGATGGGAGGATTACCGACCAGAACAAACCGCAACCCAGCAGGCCGCCTGACCACCGGCCAGCTTTACCACCAAACACAGAGGACCAACGCCATGGGAAGAGTATCGCTCCCCGATCACGAAAAACTCGACACGCTGTCACCGCTGCGTGTGCGCGGCACCCCGGGCCAGCGTCAGGTGTGGCAGGAAGTGGGCGCAGAACTGCACATGACTGAAACCGCATTTGCCCGTACCTCGCTGCTGATCCTGCTTAAGGCCATATCTCAACATGAGCCGCAAATCCTGGCGAGAGCCGTCAAACGGGCCAATCGGAGCCTTGTCGAGCAGGGATACCCGCCCGTGACCGTCGAGGAGATCCTGGATGGCTCTGGCTTGCCCGAGCGCGGCCTGCTCCAGTTCAGCCCGGAAGACGAGGCCACCTACAACGAGGAGCGCCCGCTGCGCCTCCTGCAAAAGCTCATCAAATTCATTCTCGGGAGGTAACACAGTGACTACGAAATCCAGGCCGCCACGCCCGGCATCGCAACACGTCAGTGATCGCGACAACATCATCTTGAAGGCCGTGATCCATGAACTGGCGCTTGAGTTGGATACCGCACTTATCCCGACTGCGCACGCTGCCGGTACCGATCGGCAGGCACTGCGCCTGGCCCGCGAGCTGCAGACCCGCACAGTCGAACGCGCTGAGGATCAAATTAGCGCATAGCTACAACCTGCCCGCCTAACCACCGGGCAGAACACCACAGGACCCAACAATGACCAAGCTAACCCAGGCCCCTGGGGCCGACCTATTGCGCCATTCCTCACTGTTTGAGCAGGAGGTGGCCCATGCATCCTAAAGAGTTCATCGATCGCCACGTGCGTCAGCTCCTGCTTGCCGACGGATATTCTGACGAAGCTACCCACCTGGCCTGCAAAGAGGCAGTAAGCCACTACGAGAAAACATCAGGTTTCCGTAAGGGAGCTGTGTTCTCGGAGTGCCTGCGCGTTGCCAAGCGCATGGCGAAGCTGATCCAGAAGAAGCAGCGTCAGCAGGCGAGGGCAGAGAAGAAGAATGGGAAGGTGGCGGCATGAGCATGCTACTGATGGCCAAGGCCATGAGCATCAAGGTAGGGAACCCATTACGGAAGCTCGTACTGATCAAGCTGGCGGATAACGCCAGTGATACCGGCGAATGCTGGCCTTCTCACCAACACATTGCCGATCAGTGTGAGATATCCAGGCGTTCGGTTATCACCCATATTGAGGCGCTCTGTGAGACAGGGTTACTACAAAAAAGCTCCCGGATTGGGTCTGCAGGTAAGCGATCTAACGTGTATATCCTGACACTTGATGGTGCAGGAGCCGCACATCCAAATGTGCAGGAGATTCACATGGTATGTGCAGCAGATGCACAGACCCCTAGTGCAGGAGCTGCACATAGAATCAGTAACTCTTTAGAACCAGTCATTGATCCAAAGATCCCCCCTGTATCCCCCAAGGGGGAAAAACGCCCTGACAGTGGGACGTCACGACGAGGTACACGCTTGCCAAATGACTGGAGGCTCCCAGGAGAGTGGGGGAGGTGGGCTATCCAGGAGACAGGGCTTCCTCGAGAGCGGATCCTGCTGGAGGCGGCGACGTTCGCCGATTACTGGCAGGCGCTGCCCGGCGCCAAGGCCGTCAAGCTGGACTGGGAGAAGACCTGGCGTAATTGGATTCGCCGGGCGGCCAGCTCGTTCCGAACCGCGGCACAGCGGAAGCCCTTGGCAAATATCCAGGCTGCCCAGCAAGCTGCTCAGGCACTCAGAGAGTCGGGGAGGGGAGACTATGACGACAGCACTCCGCTCTAGCGAGACGACCGCCTTGGCTGCCCTAGGGGACACTCTGCAGGTCAGTGCTCGCATGTCGGTATTTCTGGCTGAGGAGTTGCTGCCGCTGATGGCCGGGATCTGGCCGGCCAGTGCCAACCAGCTAGACAGCAATGCCCGCGGCGTAGCGTTGGCTTGGGGGAGCCTGCTCAGGGGCTTCAATGCGCAGCAGATCCGCGAGGCGGTGCTGCAGCTAGGTGAGGATGCAGATCGGCAGTTCGCCCCGCGGCCGGCGGAGGTGCGGGCTGCAATCCAGCAACGTAGCCCGGCTTCCCGAGCCACCCTGGTGGGCCGCCAGGTGTCTATTCGGGCCTGTGAAATGGAGGCCGAGGTGCGAGTGTTTCTGCGGAAGCATTCAGTACCGGCCGACGCTGTGGCCAAGGAACTGCAGAAGGTGCTGGCTGAGAAGGCGCGCCAAGGAGTGACTGTGATTGGGGAAGAAACATGAGGGTTCAGGGAGGAGACACTGCACAGCCCGGAGTTCAGTAGACTGGGACGATGTGGGGGGAAGCCACAAGGCGTTGTTCAAGAGGGTAGGGGAGAGACATCGGCCTAAGGCCGATGCTCATTTAAAATTATGTATTAGGCAAGAATTTTTATGTCGACAACTTTTATAATATCACCATTTTGTGAGTAAGTAACATTGCTGTCAGAAACATCAATTCCTGCATCTTTAAATTTATCAATCACAGCCTTAGATGATTCACTACTTATACATCTGTCTTCTATTCCTGCAAAGTGACCATGTATATAGTCAATTTCGAATGCAAAGTCTGGGTAGTATTGTTCTTCTTCAGGGAGTGCCCCCGTTAAATCTACAGAACCATAGAATTTTGGTAAGAGTCCTTCTATATCATTATTCCCTATTGCCGACGTATAAGCGGCAATCTCAGATCTAAACACTGATTCAATGAAGTCTCGAGTTATACCGTCTTGCTCTCTGTTTTTGAAGACCTTAAAGACCTTCGTCCTGCATTTTTTATAGAATAGCTGCCCATAGCACCCCTCTGCATTCTCTATCTTTTCCCGAAATAAGCTTGGGCATATATCGCTGAACCATTCTTCTGTACACCATTCAGCAGTATTTTGGCTTGTCTGAATATCGATGGGGTGACCGATTAATAGGAAGCATCTACGACATATAGCCACTGCACTTTCCTTGTATTTCAAAATGCTCATTTTGCGAGTTGAGCCCGCTTCATTGGTGATGGCGACCATTCGGTCGTCTGCGCTTACCTTCGCTAGAACCCCAAAGTGAGTCCAAACATAACCACTCATTACTATCATTCTCCTCGGTGTGCTGTGTGCCTCAGCCAACAGCATTGGTGCCAACCGCTAACCATACTCCAAATGAGGCTTGTTGTTAATCAATTAAGCGGTAAATTAAGATGGGATCACTGTTTGGTTGGTTTGAGGCGGGGACTCTTGGGTCTACGCAAGGGCGGGGGGCGTTGGTATCAATGAGCTGCAGTGAGGCTGCTCTGCTGATTGGGGAATGCGGAGATCGGCAGTTCGCACCACGGCCGGCTGAGGTGCTAGTCCGAAGCACTGCTTCCAGAGTAACCCCACCTCGTAGGTACTAGGTATCGGTGAGTGTCTGTGAGATGGAGGCGGAGGTGATTGAGGCCGCTGACAAGGGAAGGTGAGACACCGATTTGGAATCGGTGTCGAAACCGTACCACAAATTTATAACTCTTCGTATGAATACAACTCTATTTTTTCTTGGCTTACACCACAACTCATAAGCGCTTTAATATGATTATCTTTCTCATCATTGCTATAATAGCTAACTTTCCATAGAGCGCCCTTGGCACTATCAACAATACGGCGAAAATATGGTAAATCAATTTTATTTAATGAGTGGCCAATTACGACAATTGTAGCCACATCATTAAGTGAGTCAAAATGATCATTTCTTTTATTTAATATTTCATCAACGGGTTTTTTAAATGCATGCAGAGGATGTGCTGCAGCACTCTCGGCATCTGAGAACATGGTGCGGTTGCTATCCCCATTCTCATCAATTTCTGGTATCGAAACAATATCCTTACCATGTCCAAAAATTAGTTCGTGATGTTTTTTTGCACAGCCATGAATGTGCAATACATTTTTATCTTCAATGCCATAAACAACTTGGAGGGTTGATGTATAATTGAAATTTATAAAAATGGCATTGTCATTGAATAGCATTTTTCTTGTTGCTTGCGATTCATCAATTTGATGAACCCAATCGATAAATGCATCCCTTATGATAGCAACATGTCTTTCTGTTTCCTGTGCGAGTTCATCTTCTAACCCATACACGAAGCTGGGTCTGAAATCTTCGGCTTGCACATCGATTTCGTTATATAAATCAAAAAATCCATCCGAGTCGAATGTACCTAATGCATTCTCAAAATCATACCAAGGGACATCAACATTCGGGTCAAATAAATAATGCTCTTCAAGTTCATCCAGGGTATCTTTTGCGAATTCATAAAATTGGCGGTAACTTGTTGGCAAACCATGCCAAAGATCAAATCCATTACCAATTATATAGAGTGTTTTCATATCATTAGTATCTCCCAAATATGCCAAGATCGTAACTTAATTGGTTTTGATTGTTGAGTCAGTTAAGTGCTAATTCAGGAGGGGATCACAGATTTCAAGAGATGAAGCTGGGAACTTGGTGAGTAGGGCTTCTACAGTGAGGCTTCGTCTATAGAAGAACTGAGAGGTTTCTACGAGGGTGCGTGAGATGGAGGCTGAGGTACGGGTGTTTCAGCGGGAGCGGCCGTTCCTGCTGACTACGATAGTTATGTCTCATCCGCTCCAACATACAATTTACTGGCATATGACTCGTCATCGAATCTTTTAATGTTTTGTAATATATTAACTAGCGCATGACTTGTTTTCTCATTCTTTGAAGCGATAGCATTCATAAAATATGAGATACGAACCCATGATTTAAAATGATCATTAGTCAAATCCGAAGCCACAGGAATTAAATTATTAAATATTTCTTTCTCATTTTCGCAATATTTTTGGACCTTGAGAACTACTTCTTCATTAATGCTATTCTGTTCAATGTATGAAATTAAATTCTTAATGGCATTTTGGTTTTGCGTGTGATCCTTTCCGTAAAAATTACCTGGATTACATGATGGGGGAAAATCACTGAAATTGTGTTTCAAGAAGAATATCAAAAACTCACGAAGCCGTCGTTCAATCTTTATACTTTTTTGCTTCTCTTCATTTTTCTGCCACACATCGAAAACAAATATTATTATCAAAAGTTCAACACAGACCCCCATCATTTCAGGCAATAAATTACCAACCAGAAAGCCGTCTTCAGATTTAAAAAAAGCCACCAGAGACAAGACAACAAGAGTTGCGATGAGGGCACATATGAAATTAGTTCTTGTCATTTATATTATTATCCTATTACCCTATAAAATTACTTTTGTAAAAGACTTGGTTGTTCCAAATGGTGGGTATATTGACATAGATTCTCTCACCTCATATTTGGCTACCAATTCACCAGATGAATCAACTTCGTCATAGTAGTATATGTCAGTATCCCTGCCTTTCCTCTGCTCCCATTTGGTTCCTGTTGCGACCAAGTTGTTGCCATCACTTATACCAATTAGATTTTTATGTTCGATACTCATAGTTATCTCCGTAAAACATAACGTTTGGTTAAGGGGCGGGCTTCAGCCCGTCCCAGTGAGCGAAGCGAACTGTCTGAACCGCTTTTTAGTGGTTTACCCATTGGACGGTTGTTGTTGCGCGGCTTGTTCAAGTTTTTCTGGCTGAGGATTTCCATGCTCAACCCAATCAAATGAAAAAACTCTCATTTGATCTTTCGCAAATTCTGTTGCTTTGGCCCCAGTAAAGCCTGAGCCAGGAAGACCTGATTCTTGCTGGACAACCAGGATGGTCAATGGTGGAAGTTTTTCAATTAGGCAGTATGACTGTATTGGCTCAAGCAATTTGCCTAAGCCTGCGGCTGGAACACCAACCAGCTTTGATAGGATTCCGTAAGTTAATGATTGCCTTCCTTTTGCCGCTAGTGCCAATACTGCCCAGATTTGGCTTGCTCTTTCAGACCGCGTCATATGATTTCCTTAAACTGCTAACAGTGATTAGATAGAAGGCGGTACTAACACGTTAGTGGTGCCTTCCATCTAACTCCGATCCGCCCTGATACAAGGCATCAACAATTATATTTTAAATCAATCTATTACCTACTGGTCTCTGAAGCTGAACGTGTTTGCTTGACCTTAGATCCAGCATTACGACTGTGTATAACAACAGTGATGCGGCAAGCGCTGGCAAGGCTACCGCCCCTGGGTTACAGCTCCCAGATTGCTGCTTTTGACCTGTGATCAGATGACAGTTCCTTGTCATGGGTAGGCCTTGCATGGAGCTTGGGTACCGTGCAGGAATCGTAACTCATATGGTTCCGGTTGTTGAGTGTAATGAGCGATGAATCAGGAGGGGATCACAGATTGGAGGGGGTTACCGTAGGGGGAGGGCAGACGTTGCCTCTAAGCAGAGGGGGGGGGCATGGCAGCCTGCCTGTGGCTATGGACGAGAGTCACTTGACAGCTGTAGAAATTTTGGGCAGTTTTTAAGCGGCTATCGATTGTCCTGAACTTACGACAAGCCATTGGCTTGCCTATGTAATCAACCTAAGGAGAATCTGTATGAATATGAGCGAACATCGTCGTTTGTGTGAAGAAATGGCGAAGCAGTGGGTCAATAATGGTGTCAATCTAAGTCATGAAGCACTGCTTGAACAGGCTGCACAAGACCGGGGGTTTAAGAGCTTCGTTTCGCTAGAGGGGTTGCACAAGTTGCTCGGTTCCGAGGGTGTGCCAACCAAAGAGGCAATCATCAACGCTGGCGGAGATCCTCAGGAGGCACCTATGATGCCTCTCCATTCGACGATCAGCTCTGGATGGTCGGAAGCCGGTTCAGTTACGTAAGTATGTGAGAAAAGGAGCCTGGTACCTATGGCTCCAGGCTTTGGGCCTATAGGCCCACTTCAACATATGGGCCTTTTTCCTCTACTGTTGGTGCCACCTGTTATAACAGACTAGGTGGCCCACTCTCCCTTTTTTTATGTTTTGTTTAAGTTAGGTTCACTTGACATAACTGCTAATTCAATTTGATTTGCCACATGTTTATTTGCGAGTCTATATATTTCCATTTTGGCTTTGTTGAATGTGTCAATGATTTGAGCTTCTGACGGAATAATGTATGAATTATCTTCACACCTAACGGAGGATAGCTCTTTTTTGACTTTGTCATGGACTTTTCTGGTCGCAGTTTCATTCTTTGTATAGATGGATAAATTATTATAGTTCCCACTGTCGATTAGCATACCCTTATTTCTTTCAACTTCTTCTTGATACACAGACATATCTATTTCATAATTATTAGATTGGTACAGTACATTTTCAATGGTTTTATAAAAGAGACGTCTATTACTTGGTTGTGTATATGTGTAACTAGGTAGGCTTTCTTGGAGAAAAGAATAGTCGTCATAGTAATTAAAAGCCTCGCTATATTGCATTTCTAACTTTGAAGCCATACCGAGCACTTCAAAGTCATCTAGCTCAAAGGCTAGATTTTTAATAAATTCTATTTCCAATAAAATGTGTGATGAATCTTCCTTTTCGTTTTTCTCAAGGCTGTTTTTTATATGTTTTAGTTTATTTAATATAATTTCTCTGTAATCAAATGGTTCCATAGTTTTCCGGGTTTGCTTGATGCTGATGGATGGTTTGTAACTATTAATTTATAAGTTTTGGTTTGTGAACTTTTAATGAATGTTTAGTTAGCTCTCTGATAGTTAAGTAAAACTAGAAATCCACTGACAAACTCTTGTCATGGGTATAGATACATTTTTACCTCAAACGACACCATTTGTTGAGCGAAACGGGTGGCAAGTAAGGAGATGATCACATATTCGCTTGGGTTGATGTAGAAGGGAGAGCGGGAGAGAAGCGCCCGCTCAGGATAGGATGCGTCAGGCAGCAGCTATGGGGTCGGCCTTGAAAATCTCGTCACGGTGGTACGTGAGGAATGCGGCCTGCTTAGAATTGAACGGGCCGACGTTTAGGGGCAGCTCAACGCCCCACTGCCGCAGGGCCTGCTCGATGCTGGGCTTGGCACAAATCAGGTCACCGGAGTCAGTGAAGGTGATCCAGCCACGGTCGAACAGTTTATCTATGTGAGGGGAGAGCAGCAGGCCGTTATTCCCATTCAAGCGATCGGCGTTCTCCTTGCACTGTGCCCAGGGCTTGATATGACCTGCAATCAGCAGGGCCTTGTTGGTGACGCCGGTGACACGGCAGGCAGGCTCAATCGCCTCGAGGTTACTGCGGAAGAGGCCCTGGCCTATGCGAGCTTTGATGACCTGCAGCTTCTCTGTGACTTCCAGGGTAGAGGCCTTGATGGCTGCTTCGATGGCATCGCCTTCCAGTTCAGCCTGGTGCTGCACGATGTCATCGGTAAAGTCGGGGTTCACGCGGTTGGCCAGTGAGAGCACAAGATTGCCCAGTGCTTCGCTGATGCCGGCAAGGTAGCAACTCTGGTTCCCATTACCGTTGGGCTGCAATGGTGAGTTCTTCGAGGGGAGCAGGGGAGCTATCAACCCCAGGTGGTCCTTCGGACGGATAGGCTTCTCCAGCAGCTCCCAGTCGATGGGAACCTCCCAGCCAGTATCGGACCAGGAATCGCCGGCACTGCCGAATTCAGAGGGCTTGGACTTCTCACTGCAAGGTGCTGCAACCAGGCCAATGGCCTTGATAAACCCGCCGGCGTAAGAGATAACGACGTCCCCTGGTTTGGTCAACGTGAGGTTGATATAGGTCTGATTCTTCGAGCCGTTGCGGTTCGTCATGGGCGACCAGATGTAGCCGCCACCGACTTCTGCACTGTACGTTTGCTTATGGTTTACCCACCAGAATGCCACTGAAATCCCCTCGAAACTGCTGACCACGGATAGAGGGCCTCATGGTAACTCGAATGGTTCCGTTTGTTGAGGGTGAGCTCAGCCGATTCAGAGGGTTGTTGACCTAATACAACCCAACGCTGGACAGGATGAAGAGACACCGGCCTGGTACCGGTGTCAGGTGATAGGCGACTTGCTAGGGTTATGAAAGAGACTGTTTGCGAACACTCTCAACAATGTCTGATAAAGCAGAAGGGCTATTCATATCAATAAAAAGACGGTCTTGTAGTAGTGGAGGAAGCTCATCAACGCTCAAATCTGCATTTATAATTACAAAATTCTTTACTCCTTCTCTCATCAACTTTTGGAAGAAGTAATTTGCCTCTGCCTTTGGCCATCCTGAACGTGGGTCTAGAAAGTTTTTTGAAAAGAATAGAAGTCCCAATTTACTACTAGCCAACCCCTCGTTGATTTTATCAGTAATGCTATCACCAGGCTCAATTTCGTAGCGGTCATACCAAGCTCTTATCCCAGCCTTGTGTAATTCATTGAACACAACATCCACAAGGGGTTTGTCACGACTGGAGTGAGATAGGAAAACAGAGAATGAAGAGGGGGCTGTTGGACGGCCCCAGATTGATTTCATTACATTTCTGTCGGGGAACAGGAATATTCCATTTGCCTCAGATGGCATTGAGAAGCCCAACATGTCACTGTTGAGGAGACCCATAACGCTATAACCTCTTCTATGCATACTTGCAGTTATATCTTCAAACAGAAGTCTGTACTCACGTTTTTTTGATGGATGATTTTCTCTTAGCCACCTTTCAAATTCATCCCCATTCTTTTCAAAGTTTAGAGAAAGCAATAACTCTAACCCGTATGGGTCGTTGTTAATGAATAAATTTGCGCCGCAGAGAGTATCTTTATCGAAAGTGTCTAGTACATTGCCTACAAATTTACGTTCTTCAGCACGATTTCCATAATCGAGTCGAATGATAAATGTATGTTCAATAATAGTCATGCTAAGCCTCTTTCTCAATGTTATAAAAAGTGGTGATGAGAAGCCCAGGGAGAACTGACTAGAGTCATCATCATCATAGTATTTCAAGTACATTAGCTAATAGTTAGATTATATCTTCTTGGTTAGTATGTTGTTTTGTTTCTAACGCGAACTTTGTTGTATTCAGACACAAGAAGCTTTGCGTTATCATTTTGATTCATCCACATAATCTGAAAACTTATCATAGGTATTAAGCAAATTATAAAAAGAATAAAACTCTCATTCTTTATCTGTATTAGTGGGCCTGTCACATACCATATTAAATAAAGTGCACAGATAAGCATATATACCACAAAATATGACTGAGACTTTATTGATTGATAATTTACAGCGGCCAAGTTATGTCTGTTCGATCTTATAAATTTTGCTTGTTTTAGCCGCAGGCCTCTGAAAAACAATTTTGTCCGACCTTTAAGGGGGGCAGACAGTAAAGGAAGGAGTTTAAAAAACACAACGAAAAATATTCCTGTAAACCACCAGGCAGGATTTTGTAAGTTTAGTATTATCTCATTCATATGTGTTGCCTCTCGTTTGAAGTAATGACATCTAAGTTGTTGTGAAAGCAGTGAACTGAATCACTGCACTCATATTAAAAATTGGTCGGTGGTAAAACTAATCTACAAAGTGTTTTTCCTGCATAAATGGTTTGTTACCATCAGGGGCTTTTCGGTTAAGCAGGTTTTTCAACTGTTTTTTGAGCTGGCTATCCTCATGTGAATAAGTGCTTAGTAGAGCCTGAACGTCTACAAGCAGTTCAAAGTAATATCTTTCATTTTGACTCATGATTTATCTCTTCTACTGTAAAACATGTGTTGTAATCCAAGCTGCCTCGAGGAGGAATAATAGATGAACCTTACATCAAGCTTGGGCGCCATAAGGAAATCATATCTCGAATGGTTCCATTTGTTTAGAGCTAAACCTGTATTTCATAAAGATAATCTTAATAATAACGGCGTTTTAGTATTGATAAAACATAGGTGTAAATCGTTGGCACATGTGGGGCTGTGAGTAATTTAGCTTCATCGATTGTTTCTGGTGCGTGACAGAAATTATCGGTAGTGGGTACCATAGTCAGTGCCGGACCTAGACCACCCGGCTGTGTATGACCAAAAGGACCCAGACCATGACCAAACAACATACCCGAGATCTATCTGCAGCACGCCTACGCGGCGGTGCCAGCATCCACAGCATTAAATCTATCCCCCCTCAGTTCAGTCCCGAGCAGATCGAGCTGTTCCAGAAACTGGCAGGGGAGGATGTAGTTTGAACGCCTATCCCAAGTATTTCCTCCGCAGCCCTGAAATCCGGTCCCGTGCTTGCCAGTTGGTCGCTGGCCTGCCGGTTGACCAGGACAAGCCTCTGGTCATCGAGATCAAGGAGATGACCCGGTCTCTGGCCCAGAACTCCATGTTTTGGGCATGCCTCACAGACATCGCCGAACAGGTGAACTGGCACGGCCGCAAGCTCTCCAAAGAGGACTGGAAGCACGTTCTCAGTGCCGCCCTTTACCAGCAGGACGTGGTACCGAATCTCAACGGCAACGGCTTCGTCGTGCTGGGCAAGTCCACCTCCAAGATGACCGTGCGTGAGATGCGCGACCTCATCGAGTTGGCACAGGCCTTCGGCGCCCAGCAAGGCGTGAAGTTCGGGGATGAATCCCGCCGTGGCTTCGACTGGGTTGCCGCCTACGGGAGGGCTGCATGAGCAAGACCAAGGCTGATAAGCAGTGGTTGGACGATGTCTCGTCTCTTGGCTGCGTCGCTTGCCGCAATGCAGGCCTGGGGTCGAGCCTTGCGGAAATCCACCACGTGCGCAGCGGAGCCGGGATGGCGCAGCGTGCCGCTCACACCCGGGTGCTCCCTCTATGCCCGCGGCATCACCGCGCCTGTTACCCCACCGGCTTCCATGCCGCACCCAAGAGCTGGCAGGCCGAGCACGGCAGCGAGGAGACCCTGCTTGTCCAGGTGACCCGAGAGGTCGCCGAACTGCGCAAGAACACCATCGGGAGGGCGGCATGATCCACCTTTCCGCCCTCGATGCGGCCCGGCTGCTGGGTAACAGCCCCAAGGTCAAGAGCGCCGCCAACCAGGTGCGCAAGGCACAGCAAGTATCGACCCTGCGCGACAAGGTGCTGGCCCAGCTTGTTGGCTTCCCTGACCCGGTCACTGAGCTGCTGTTCCATCCCAAGCGCAAATGGCGATTCGACTTTGCCTGGCCGGCCAGCATGATCGCACTCGAGATCCATGGCGGGATCCACTCCGGCGGCCGGCATACCCGGGGGAGGGGGTTCGTAGAGGACCGCGCCAAGATGAACGAGGCCGCCCTGCTCGGGTGGACCGTACTGGAAGTTACCCCTGAACACATCAAGACCAGCCAGCTGCGCGCCTGGCTGCTGAAAGCATTTGAACAGACTGACAACTAACCAAGGACCCAACCATGACCAACCTGACCTGCAAAGCCTTCGAAGGCCACAACATTCGTATCGTCACCGATGAGCAAGGAGAACCCTGGTTCGTTGCGAGCGACATTGCGACGGTATTGGGATATGCCCAAACCAACAGCATGAACAAGCTGATTGATGAAGACGACAAGGAGAAAAGGGTACTCCAAATTGGAGGAAACTATGTAAATCAATCTCTTATAAATGAGTCTGGTCTTTATCAAGCCATATTCAGCAGCACCAAGCCTGAGGCTAGAGTGTTTAAGCGCTGGGTTACAGTTGAGGTTATCCCGAGCATTCGCAAGAACGGTGGCTATATCGTTGGGCAGGAGCAAGACACGCCTGAGCTGATCATAGCCAAGGCGCTGATGGTGGCGCAGTCAGTGATAGACAGAAAAACCATGGAGCTGCAGAGAGCCCAAGAACAAATCGCCATCCAGGCTCCGAAGGCTGACTTTGCCGATCGAGTAGCTGGTGCCGACAAGGGTGTCCTTCTCGGTAATTTCGCCAAAACCGTAGGGATTGGGCCCAAGAAAATTTTCGCCATCCTGCGTGAGATGCGGATCTTGATGAAGGGCGGCAACCGTCACAATCTGCCTTTCCAGCAGTATCTCGAGCAGGGTTACTTCGAAGTCATCGAGACGCCATACGATGCACATGGTGAAACTCGTCTCGCTTTCTCGCCCACGATCACCGGCAAAGGGCAGCAATGGTTGATCCATAAGCTTCTTGCTGCCGGCCACCTGCAAGCTCACGCTGCCTAGCCATCCTGAGGAGGACTGATTATGAGTAAGTCATTGGAAATGGCACTGCGCCTTTTCTCACCCAAGGGGGCGCTTCATGAGCCGTCATCCAGTAACGTCAGTAATCTGGGGCGTGACGAGTTTCTCGGTGCCCTGCAAGTGGCCGCCAAGAACAATCCTCAGGGGTATCAGTATCTGATAGCCGATCACCTGTTGGACATGGACGCCACTCAGGGGTTGCTGGCTCATTTCTGCGAGACCCTGGGTAGTAGCGAGGTTGCGGGCATGGCCATGGCTATCCTGCTGCGCCGCCCGCTACCAGAGCAGTTGGATAGACTGGTGCTGTCTCACCCGCACTATGACAAGGAGCGCCGCCGGGCCGCCGTGGTGATGGAGAAAGCCAAGCGGGTGCACCGTGCTGGCAATGACCATGAGTACCAGCGCCTGCTGGATGAGCGGAACTGGATCCTGGGCCTTGCCCGTGACCACTGTGTGGCTGAGATGATGCAGTCAGGCCGCTGCCCCCACTGCAATGGGACAGGGCTACGCCCGCGCAAGGGTGACGACTGCCCGAAGTGCCACGGCAGCGGGCGAGTGGTGCCAGATGCGGATCTGGTATCACGCCGGTTTGGCGTTCAGGTGCGGCAGTCAGTGGATCGTGCGGTGGATGAGGTGATTCATCAGGCGTCAGACCTGGCCCGAACTATGGACCAACAGGTGAATGAAATGCGGGTCATTTAAGAGCTCATGCCCATTGCCGGATTCATTAGAGGATACTAGATTTTAGTGCTACAGCGGCTCGCTTAAAGGTGGACAGGATGAATACCTTGCTAGCATTTATCCCATTACTTGCAGCCCTGGGTTCCCAGGGCCATAACGATGGTGCATACCCGATCTGCGACTCCTTTGTCGAAGATGCTAAAGCTTACTCGGAGAGGGACAAGGATGAGCTGATGGCATTGCGGGCAGAAGTCCGGAATGCAACGGACCTGGCCTACTTCGAGAAGCTCTATTCAACATCCTCCAATAAGCTGCTTGCTGCATATGCCCAAGAGGATGGGTTGACTCAGGAGCAAGCCAAGGCAAAGGCCTTTCATGATGCCCAGGCATGGGAGGGCGCCTTGTTGGATGTCGGGATTACCATGCAAGGGAACACAAATGAAAGTGACTGGAATGCGATCTTCAAAGGCTGCCTCGATAACGTGACTGCCGCTCGGTAACGTACTTTCATCGTCATTTCGCGCTTGGGAGTTCATCCAGGCTTGTTGTGTATCGGGGGCTTAGATGCTCCTGCTTCATCATCCACTCCCGTGTATCCCGGCCCCTGGCCGCAAAGTAGACTTTCCCCAACCGCCCCTGGTTGATCTTGTCGATGACCTGCATCAGTGCCTCGCTGCGCGGGGAATGCTGCACCCCGGCGAACAGGTCGCCCTGCTGCATGCCGGCGGGGGTGAAGTCGGCCAGCATGACGCCCCCCTTCTGATAACGCTGCTCATCGCGCCAGATCCGGGGAAGTAGTTGGGGGATCAGGGCCAGCAGCGCCCGGGTGTCATTGGTGGGCAGGGCCAGTTTGGTGCTCACCTGGTTGCCGTAATAGGGCTCCCGGTCGCTGAACGGACTTGTGCGAATGAACAGGGTGACATGACGGCAGCACATCCCTTCTCCTCGGAGCTTCTCGGCGGCTCGCTCCATGTAGCCGGCCAGCGCCTGGTGCATGGGGCCGATCTGGGTGATGCGCTCTCCAAAGCTCCGGCTGCAGATGATCTGCTGCTTGGCCTGGGCCTCTTGCTCCAGCTCGGCGCAGGGGATCCCCCGCAGCTCCTGCACTGTGCGCTCCACGACCACGCCATACCGGCGGCGCAGGCTCTTGGGGTCAGCAGCGACCAGTTCCGCCACAGTCTTGATGCCCTGAGCCTCCAGCTTGGCCGTCAGCCGCCGGCCAATGCCCCATATCTCGTCCACCGGAGTGATCGCCATCAACCTGGCGCGCCTCTCCTCGTCACGCAGATCGACTACTCCGCCGGTGGTCGGCCACTTCTTGGCGGCGTAGTTCGCCAGCTTGGCCAGGGTCTTTGTTGGCGCAATGCCGACTCCGACGGTGAGGCCGGTCCACTGCTGCACCCGTCCGCGGACTTGGCGGCCATAAGTCACCAGGTCGCCAGCCCAGCTCTCGCTCAACTCGATAAACGCCTCGTCGATGCTGTAGACCTCCACCGCCGGGGCCATCCCCTCCAGGATGCTCATCACACGACTCGACATGTCACCGTAGAGGGCGTAGTTGGAGCTGAACCATACCCCACCCATGGCCTCGAAGAACTGGCGGATTTGGAAGTAGGGCACGCCCATCTTGATGCCGAGCGCCTTGGCCTCCGCCGAACGGGCCACCACGCAGCCGTCGTTGTTGGAGAGCACGACGATCGGCACCCCTTTGAGGTCAGGCCGGAACAGCCGCTCGCAACTCGCGTAGAAGTTGTTCACATCGACCAGAGCCACGGCGCAGCGCTTGTTCATGGCGCGGGCATCTTGTGGATGACGAAGGTAACCACACCGAAGATCTCCAAGTGCTGCCCGTCACTGAAGTGGATGGGACGATAGGCAGGGTTCCCTGGTAAGAGGCAGACTGAGGGGCTGAGCTGGAGCTGCTTCACAGTGAACTCGCCATCTACGGCCGCAACAACCACGCTGCCATGCACTGGCTTGCTGCTGCGGTCTACGACCAGCATGTCACCATCGTGGATCCCGTGCTCTACCATGCTGTCCCCGGCAGCCCGAACGTAATAAGTCGCGGCCGGGTGCGCTATGCATAGCTGGTTCAGGTCGATGGTCTGTTCCACATAGTCCTGGGCGGGGGACGGGAAGCCACAGGCGGCAGGGGAGAGGAACAACGGGATTTCCAACGCTGGGGCGTCAAGGTCAGGAACTGCAAACATGGTTTTGGCTCACAATGCTGTATATAAATACAGTATAGCGATGCTTGTGGCGAAGATCACCGTGGAGCGATTGGCTCCAAATTGAGGTAAGATCTCGGCAAACCCTGAGCGTGGAGTCGCCTATGTCGTTCAATCTGTGCTCCCTGCCGAAAGAGCAGCAGGAGAAGGTCGAGGTAGAGAAGGCCGCTGCCTATGCGGTGTGGAAGGAAAGGAACCCCGAGATCAAGGTGCCCGCCGAGAGCGAGGCCGGGAACTACAAGGGGGAGATGCAGGCCTACTTCCTGCAGCAGGTCGAGCGGTACCGGAAGGTGAAGTAGTTGTTTTTATGTCAGTCAAAAATGGAGTTATGAATGCCAATAATTATGACCAATTGCCATTTCGAAAATAATGGAACTGCCATCAAAGCCCCAACATCTGCAGACATTAAAATGTCTGGCAATACATTTGTTGGCAATGGCAAAGCAATGGATATCTATGTTTCAGCTGTTGACTTGCAAAAGCTGGGTCTCCCTCAAGACACGCCGCAAGAGATGCTGAAGGAGGTTATTTCGATTATTCAAGGGATTCCTGGCTGCTCTCAAGAAGAAAAAGAAGCAGCTATAACCAAGTCATCTCTATTTGAGTGGCTAGGTGCGGCGGCATCTGCATCGACGCTTGCGACAGCATTGGTTCAATTTTGTTCTTCTCTTTAATCCTGCGGCTGAAGCTGCAGGTTGAAACCCCGCAGCCCCAGCGTTAGTATTGCTCAAAGATGGCCAGAGTCCCCGTGACCCTGGCCTTTTTCATTTCCGGCCCGCCTCGTGCGGGCTTTGTCGTTTCTGGAGGGGCGATGACGCCTGACAAGGATCCACAGAACTACAGCGTGCTCGCCTATCTGGCATTCGGCGGGCTGAGCGTATGGGGAGGGCTTGTGACCTACATACAGACGGTGAAACGCGAGGGAAGGCAGTTCCGATGGGCCGAGGCGCTGCTGCAGGTGGTGGTGTCAGGGTTCGCCGGGATGTTGACCATGCTGCTGAGCTGGTACATCGCAGCCCCGCTCCCGTTGTGTGGCTTCATGGCTGGCCTGGCTGGCTTGATGGGGTCGAAAGCACTGGAGCTGTACGAACGCCGGGCAACCGGCTGGATGGGAGGGAAGGAGTGATGGTGCAAATGCGCTGGGTAGATGAAGCCCGTAGGCATATCGGGTTGACGGAGATTAAGGGGCCCCAACACAACCCCGAGATCGTGGCGATGTGGAAGGCCATCAAGCGGGGCGGCATCCGTGATGATGAAACCCCGTGGTGTGCCGCCTTTGTCGGAGCGTGCCTGGAGCGGGTCGGCATTCAGTCCACCCGGTTCGAGGGAGCGCGTTCCTATGCCTCCTGGGGGGAGAAGCTGGAAAAGCCGGTGGCAGGCTGCGTAGTGGTGTTCTCCCGGGATGGTGGCGGACACGTTGGGTTCGTAGTGGGGCAGGACAAGGCGGGCAATCTGCTGGTGCTGGGCGGTAACCAGGCTGATGCGGTGAACGTGAAGGCGTTCCCTCGCTCCCGGGTAACCGCATACCGCTGGCCCGCTGGTGAGTCGATGCCGGTGGGGGAGCTGCCGGTAATGGCTGCGGCCGAGTTCTCGAAGTCCGAAGCATAGGCGCAAGCCTTGCCGATATCGCCGGGTAACCGGTAACAGCAGAGGAGAGTGCGATGGAACACATCGTTGAGGTGGTCATCAACTGGATTGTCATCCTGATGGCTGTGGTGGGCGGCGCGTCCATGGTGGTACAGGGGCTGGCCAAGATTGCTGCCGTCACCCCGTCCACCCGGGACGATGAGGTGATCGGGAAGGTGCAGGCCTTCTTGGTTGGCCTGACCAAGGTACTGGACAAGCTGGCTATGAACCTGCCGGCTGAGAAAGCCAGGAAGCAATAACATGAACAGCTTGCTCCAACTGCTCGACATTCTAACGGCCCTTCTGGGCCGTTGGCTTAAGCAGGAGAGGGCAAGGGAGGTGCAGGAAAGCCATGACAAGAATCATGCGGACCCACAGGGGCGTTTTGCTGAGCGTTTCGGTGCTGCTTCTGGCCAGTTGCCAGACAGCTCCAAGCCAAACAGCGAACTGCCCGCCACCCACACCCAGGTTGACATGGAGCCCCGCCAATAACGGCGGGGTTTGTCTTTCTGGGGGATCCACAGCTGAACTACTGGACTATCTCGATGCACTGGAGCGATGCAGTGGTTAATGGCGTTACCGTGACCGGGGTTATCACTCAAGTGAGGGAGTATGACGGAAGTCAGGCTCTGGTCATCCTGAATACAGGCGTTTCCGTCGTGGTGCCAGCAACCCATGAGCCCGCACCAGGGGACGCCATCGTCGAAGGCGAGCTATCTCTCTAAATGGCAAAGACCGACTGGGCACAGCTCAATGCAGAGTTCCTGCAGGAGCATGAAGCGACCGGCATCAGTGCGAAAGACTGGTGTGACAGCCGCGGCCTGAACTACAACTCGGCGCGTCGCTATTTGAAATCCCGGGGCCAATCCCCTGCGCAACCTGATAAATCTCGCGTAGCTGCGCAATCTGCGCATTCCGAAGTGCGCACAACTGCGCAATCTGCGCAAAGTGCGCAAGCCAAAGGGAATGAGGCCAGGGCCAAAGGGGGAGAGCGAAGAGGGGAGAAGTCATCCGCATCCACACAATCCCAGTCCGAACCTGACCAGACCCCGAAAAACAAAGGGCGGGATGGTGCTGGCCGCTTCGTCCGTGGCGAGTATGAAGGCAACCCGAACCCGCCAGCCAACATCAAGCCCGGCATGCAGATAGCCAAGACCCATGGCGGCTATGCCAAGTTCCTCGATGCCGAGGAGCTGTTCGACCAGGCCCGCGAGCTGCAACTGCGCGACGAGCTGGACTTCACCCGGGCTCGCGTCATCTCCGTCACCAAGCTGCTCAAGGGGCTGCAGCAGGACCTGGTCACGGCCGGCGAGATGACCGACCGAATAGCGCTCTACGACAAGATCCTGAAAGCAGAGCAGGCCCTCGACCGCAATATCCAGCGGATTGAGTCCATCGAGCGGACCCTGAGCGCCCTGCGCATCGACGAGGTGAGCGTGCCGAAGATTGAGGAAGATACTCGCCGGATCCGGGCTGCTGCGCGCAAGCTGACCGCCGAAGCAGATCGGCTTGAGAAGGATGGCGGCAGCGAGTCCACCCCGGTCAGCGAGATGGTCACCGAGCTGCAGGGGATGGGGACTGGCGGGCTGATGTCGTGATAAAATGCGAGCCTGAGTTCACCCCCATGCAGGAGCCAGCCATGAAACAAAGAGAGCGTCAGGCCGCACAACGGATTTTGGCTATTGAGGCGATCGCCAAACTTCGCTCAGTGTCTGAGCTGTTTGGTGTTGAGGATGTCGGGCTTGACGATGAGCAGGCAACGGCTGACTTTAAGCGCTGGGATGAGAAGATTACAGAACTTGAGCGGTGGATAAGAGATGAAAGCCCGATCGCCTGAACTCGCTTTCGCTGGGGGAGTAATGAGAATTTATCGCAAGAATGAGGCTGGGGAGGCGGTTTACATCGCCGACTGCTCATTGCCGCAGGAGGTGTGCGACGCCGTTGATTCAGGGCGTGAGGCGCAATACGAGTTGCCGCCAGTGCGGGGGCCTTCGCGACAAATTGGTTGTGACATCGAACCTGATTACGCTGCTACTGTCACCATTGAGCGCGTGCTTCTTGAGCCATACCGCCTTTACCGCAACGGCGTGCTGGTCGAGATGGGCGCAATGATTGCAGATCCCAGTCATGTGAGGATGCTGGCCGAAAACATTCAGCAGCGTGCCGCAGCCAGGGCAGAGGTCAACGCCATCACCGCAGCATGGCAAGAACGAACATAACTACAGCATCTCCCACACCAACCCGCTTCGGCGGGTTTTTTATTGCCTGAGGATCCACCAATGACCGAACTCGACACCTCCGCCATGACTGAGCAGGAGCAGATGGCCTACATCCGCTCGAAGCTCAGCGATAAGTGGTGGCGAATGAACAACCTCTACATGATCGAGAACGAGCAGGGCAAGCTGGTGCGCTTCCGGTTGCGCCCGGCGCAGGAGCTTCTGTTCCGGACCATGTGGTGGTTGAACATCATCCTCAAGGCGCGCCAGCTCGGATTCTCCACGGCCATCGACATCTATCTGCTGGACGAGGCGCTGTTCAACAAGAACCTCAAGTGCGGGATCATCGCCCAGGACCT
Source organism: Aeromonas sp. MR16 (assembly GCF_022549315.1). Lineage (NCBI taxonomy): Bacteria > Pseudomonadati > Pseudomonadota > Gammaproteobacteria > Aeromonadales > Aeromonadaceae > Aeromonas > Aeromonas sp. MR16. Next base: position 345,305 of record NZ_JAKZFK010000001.1, read on the forward strand.
GACGGCCGCCGGCGAGATCTACCGCACCAAGATTGAAGTCCCGTTCGATAATCTGCCCGGCTGGCTCAAGGCCCAATTCAAGGTGGTGACTCGGCGCGGCGGGGCGAATGGCGGACACATCCTGTTCCGGCATGGCTCCAGCATCCAGGTGGCCACCTCCTTCCGCTCCGGTACCGTCCAGCGCCTGCATGTCTCCGAGCACGGGAAGATCTGCGCCAAGTATCCCGAGAAGGCCAAGGAGGTGCGTACCGGTACCCTGCAGGCGATCCACCCGGGCGCCGTGGCCTTCATCGAATCAACAGCGGAGGGCGTAGGCGGCGACTTCCACGCCATGAGCATGAAGTCCCTCGAACTGGCACGCGCCTCCGGTGAGCTCAGCCAGCTGGATTGGAAGTTCCACTTCTTCGCCTGGTGGCAGGACCCCAAGTATCGCGCCGACGTGCCGGCATCCGGCGTGGTGATGAGCAAGACCCAGGCGGAGTATTTCGCCGCGGTCGAGAAGGCGATGGATTGCACCATTACCGACGAGCAGCGGCAGTGGTACGTGCTGAAAGAGTCCACTCTGGGCGCCGAGATGAAGCAAGAGTTCCCCAGCACGCCATTGGAGGCCTTCCTGACCTCTGGGCGCCGGGTGTTCGACCCCATCCATACCATGGATGCCGAGGGCGATTGCATGGCCCCGCTCATCGTCTACGACATCGACCCTGTGACCGGCAGGCGTGAGAAGGCCCGCAAGCCGGAGAAGCTGGACGAGCAGGGCCAGCGCTCCCTCGAGAACATGCTGCTGGTCTGGGAGCTGCCAGACCCCGACGAGGATTACGCCATCGGCGCCGATGTGGCGGAAGGACTGGAACACGGCGATCGCTCAAGCCTGGATGTCACGGCCAAAAGCGACGGCCGACAGGTGGCCCACTGGTTTGGGCATCTCGACCCGGGGCTGTTTGCCCAACTGCTTGCCCACGTTGGCAGGTTCTACGGCACCGCAGAGCATGGCCCGGCCTACATCGGACCAGAGCGCAACAACCACGGTCACGCCGTGCTGCTCAAGCTCCGTGAGATCTACCCGACCCGGCGCATCTACACCCAGGAGCACATCGACCGGGACCGCGACGACGAGACGCCTCGCCTCGGCTGGCTCACCACCCGGCAGTCCAAGCCGATCCTGGTTGATGGCCTCAAGGCCCTGCTGCGTGCCGGGCAGTCTGGGATCCGCTGGGTCGGTACCATTTCCGAAGCCACCACCTACGTCTACGACAAGAGCGGCAGCATGAACGCCCAGGACGGCTGCTACGACGACCAGCTCATGAGCTACATGATTGCCCAAGAGATGCGTGCCCGGATGCCGGCTCGCATCGTCAAACCTGAATCCTCCCGCAAACCCAAGCACTGGATGGCCAACTGATGATCAACGCCCAACCCAAGGCCCCTGAAAAAGGCGGCCTCGATACCCCGCGCCTGCTCAAACTGATGAGCGATATCAATGGCCAGCCGGACTGGCGAAGCCTTGCCAATCGAGCTTGCGCTTACTACGACAACGACCAGCTGCCACCTGCAGTGAAAAAGGCACTCGATGAGCGCGGGCAGCCCATCACTATCCACAACCTCATCGCCCCGACTATCGACGGCGTGCTGGGGATGGAGGCCAAGAGCCGTACCGACCTGATGGTGATCGCCGATGACCACGACGACGAGCTGGAGCAGCTGGCGGAGGCCGTCAACGCTGAATATGCCGATATGTGCCGCCTGGGTGGACTGGACCGAGCCCGGGGCGAGGCGTATGGCGGCCAGATCAAGACCGGTGTGGGCTGGGTTGAGGTATGCCGCCGCGATGACCCGTTCGGCCCGCGCTACAAGTTCAGCAATGTCCACCGTGACGAGGTTTATTGGGACTGGCACAGCCGGGAACCTGACCTGAGCGACTGTCGCTGGCTGATGCGCCGTCGCTGGGTCGATCTGGATGAGGCCAAGACTATGTTCCCGAGCAAGGCCAAGGCGCTGCAGTGGGGCGTCAACGACTGGGAGGGGATGGTAAGCCTGACCGCCATCGAGGGGATGGATCCCAACCTGGTCAGCGCCTATGACGAGTGGAGCCAGTTCAGCGGCAAGGAGATAGAGTGGTGCAGCCGGGAGCGAGACCGGGTGCTGCTGCAGGTGGTCTACTACCGCACCTACACCATGCGTCAGGTGCTGAAGCTCGACTCAGGTCGGGCGCTGGAGTACGACAAGGCCAATCAACTGCACCTGGCTGCTGTGGCCATGGGGCGCGCCAAGCTGGAGCGCTGCCCTGTGGCTGTGATCCGGGAATCCTGGTTCGTCGGCCCCCATCATCTGGTTGATCGGCCCTGCTCAGCCCCTCACAACATGTATCCGCTGGTGCCGTTCTGGGGTTACCGCAAAGATCGCACCGGTGAGCCTTATGGCCTGATTGCCAGGGCGATGCCAGCGCAGGACGAGGTGAACCTGCGGCGCATCAAGCTGACCTTCCTGCTGCAGGCCAAGCGCGTCATCATGGACAAGGACGCCACCAACATGAGCCGGGATCAGGTGCTGGAGCAAGTCGAGCGCCCGGATGGCTATATCGAGCTCAACCCTGACCGCGCCAACAAGACCAGTGTGGCCGATGCCTTCAAGGTGGAGCAGGACTTCAACGTGGCGGCCCAGCAGTTCCAGGTGATGCAGGATTCGGTGAAGCTGATCCAGGACACCATGGGGGTTTATGCCGCCTTCCTGGGTCAGGGCTCCACCGGGCAATCCGGCGTGGCCATCAGCAACCTGGTGGAGCAGGGGGCAACCACGCTTTCCGAGATTAACGACAACTACCGGATGGGCTGCCAGCAAGTTGGGCAGTTGGCGCTGGCGTACCTGCTGGAAGACATGGCCAACAAGCGCAACTACAAGGTGACTGTGAACCTGGATGACCCCCGCCGCCGTAAAGCCGTGGTGGTCAACGTGGAGCAGGAGGATGGCAAACTCACCAATGATGTGACCCGGCTGCGGGCCCATATCGCACTGGCGCCGATCCAGCAGACTGCCGCCTACAAGCAGCAACTGGCCGAGCGGATGACCCAGGCCATGTCGCAACTTCCGCCCGCGGCGGCAGGTGCTTGCTTTGACCTGCTGGTCGAGCTGATGGATGTACCGCGCAAGGCCGAGTTCGTGGAGCGGATCCGCAATGCCCTGAACATTCCGAAAGACCCGGACGAGATGAGCGACGAGGAGCGCGCTGCTGCCGAGCAGCAGGCTCAGCAGGCCCAGATGCAGCAGGAGCTGGCCATGCGGGAGATGCAGGCCAAGCTGGCAGAGTTGGAAGGAAAGGCCGCCAAGTGGCAGGCAGAGGCCCAGCGCATAACCAAGCTGACCGACTCTATCCGGTTCGAGGACGCCCTCAAGCAGGCCCAGACCGGCAAGACGCTGCAGGAGATGGAGCGGCTCGCCGCCGAGCAGCAGAGCATCCAGGGTGAGCAGGCTTTGCTGCAGGCCCAGCTGTTGGACACCATCCAACAGCAGATCGACGCCATCGCGCTCTGACAGTTGCTTTCCTGACCTGCCAGCGTTACGATTTCCCCAACATGGCCCAGTCTCTCGAGATTGGGCCTTTTTCTTTGATTGAGTTGACAGTCAGTAGCGTAACGGACTCTCTTTGAGTATGATTTAAGGTGAGTCTTATGACTCCCGTACTTGTTTTAAGCCCGCCCCACGCGGGCTTTTTTTATGGACCAGCTTCGAGCTGGTTTTTTTGTGCCCAGCCCCAGCCCCAGCCCCAGCCGGAGAGCGCTTTCACCGAGAGCCTTCCCCCGCTTGGGCAGCGATACCACCCACTGAAAACCCACGAGGACAACCATGGATAAGAACATCGACAACCTGACCGGGACTGAGAGCCTGGACGAACTGGAAGCCATGCTGGAGGCGATCGAGCGTGAGCCCGATGCCGAGCTGGATGATGGCACTGCTACCGAGCAAACGGACGTAGACCCCGCGCCGTCGGCGGGTGAGGTGGCAGCCGGTAACGAACAAGCCAACACCGAGCAGGGCGGTGAAGGGGCCACGGAGCCTGAGAAGGTGATCCTGGCCAAGAGCGGTCAACACACCATCCCGTATGAGGTGCTGGAGCAGTCGCGCAATGAGGTCAAGGTACTGCGTGAGCAGTTGGCCGCATCGCAGCAAGCCCAGGCCGAACGGGACAAGCTGCAGGCGCTGATGGAGAAGCACGGGATCAACCCCGACGTTGACCCGGACGACATCAGCCAGGAAGAGCTGGCGCAACTGGCGCAGGACTACCCGGATCTGGGCAAATCCATCGCGGCCATTGCAAGCAAGCTCCAAAGGCTGGAGCAGCAGGCAGCACCGCAGCAGGTTACCCCCGCCACCAATCCGGTTCAGGCCGCACTGCAGGCGGTACCTGACCTGATGAACTGGCGGGAAAAGGACCAGGACCGCTTCGACTTCGCCATCATCGTCGATGAAAAGCTCCAGGCTGATCCCGCGTGGCAAGGCAAGTCGCTGGATGAGCGATTCGCAGAGGCGGCGCGCCGCACCAAGCTGGCCTTTGGTGATGAGGTCATCCCTCCCGCCAAGGCCCCCAGCAAGGAGGCGGAGAAACCTACCGACTTTATCCCGTCCAGCCCCTCGGCTCTCGGCCAGACCCATCATGCAGCCCCCACTGGTGTGGAGCGCTTCGGCACCATGTCTCAGGCCGAGCTTATCGGCGAGATGGGCGCCATGACGGACGCCCAAATGGAGGCGCTGCTGGAGCAGGCCGGGTACTAACCCACCACCCATTTCAATAAGCCAACCCCGACCACTGTGTCGGGGTTTTTGTTTTCATGTAGGAGAGGACCATGACCCAAGTCACCTCGGCGCAAGCCAACAAGATTTTGCAGGCGGCGTTGTTTACGTCTGCCAACCGTTCCCAGTCGCTGGTGAACATGCTGACCGAAGAGGCTCCCAAGGGTGCCAAGGTCAACGGCGGCAAGCAGACCAGCGCTGGTGCCCCTGTGGTTCGCATCACCGATCTCGGCAAGGGTGCTGGCGACGAAGTAGATATGCAGCTGTTCCACCAACTGTCTGGCCGCCCGACCATGGGCGATAAGAAGCTGGCTGGCCGGCTCGAAAGCATGTCCTTCGCCGACTTCTCGCTCAAGATCAACCAGACCCGGCACGGTGTGGATGCTGGCGGCAAGATGAGCCAGAAGCGCACCAAGCACGACCTGATCAAGACCGCCCGTGTACTGCTGGCGGATGGCTACTACGGCCGCCTGGTTGACCAGCGCGGCTTTGCCCAGCTGGCCGGCGCACGCGGCGACTATGCGGCCACCGATATCATTCTGCCGCTGGCAGACGATGCTGAGTTTGCCGACATCATGATCAACCCGCTGACCGCGCCGACCTACGAGCGCCACTTCTTCGGTGGTGACGCGACCACCTTCGAAGCCATCGACGCGGCGGATCGCTTCAATCTCGGCTGCGTGGACAACATGGCGCTCTATCTGTCCGAGATGGCCAACCCCATCCAGCCGATCCGTATGGTGGCCGACCCGTCCGGTGGCGAGCCGCTCTACGTGCTCTACGTCACTCCGCGCCAGTGGCATGACTTCTACACCTCCAGCTCCGGTAAAGACTGGAATGCCATGCTGGCCGCGGTGGCAGAGCGCGCCAAAGGCTGGAACCACCCCATCTTCCGCGGGGAAGGGGCCATGTGGCGCGGCATCCTGGTCAAGCAGTACAAGGGAATGCCAATCCGCTTCAATCAGGGCAGCACAGTCAAGGTCTGCGCCGCCAATTCCACGGCAGGTGTTGAGGTGGACAAGGTGGCGGGTACCACCATCGATCGCGCAGTGCTACTGGGCGGCCAGGCGCTGGCCAACGCCTTTGGCTCCGGCGAGCAAGGCGGCTCCTTCGGCATGCACGAAGAGAAAACCGACCATGGCAACGCGACCGAGATGTCCATCAGTTGGGTGTCCGGTCTGCAGAAGATCCGCTTCAAGCAGCGCAACGGCAACATCCAGGACCACGGCTGCATGGTGCTGGATACCTCGGTGAGTGCCATCGGCCGCTAAGCCGCTGACCCATGGGGCTTCACGGCCCCATTCCAACACTATCTGACCAGACAAGGAGCCATATCATGGCCAAGACTACTCTGATTGCCAAAGCGTACCGCTGGTTTGTCGGCGCGTTCGGCAACCTCTCTATCTCCCCGACCCTGGTGGCCAAGCTGGCTGCCGTACCCGCTGGCGATGTTGTCGCATACGGCGACAAGGTGGAGCCCAACCTGAAAGTGGTGGGTGTGACGATGTTCAGCACTGGGCTGGGCGCGAGTACCACCATCACGGCCAAGATCGGCACGACCACCATCATCAACGCCGAGAGCACGGTGGGGGCGGTGGCAAAGTATTACCCGGTTGATGACCTGATGACCGAGCCTGACCAGGAGATCACCCTCACGGTTGGCGGCGGCGCTGCGACGGGCACAGTCAAGCTCAAGCTGCATTACGAGGTAGTCGGCAACCTGTAAGGCTGCCGATCACTGTCCGCCCGGCCCTGTGCCGGGCTTTTTCGTTTCTGAATAGGAGTCATCGCCATGAGCGACAAAATTGCCGTGGTTTATATCGGCGACAAGCCGAGCAAGAAAGACACCGTCACCGGCTCCCGCCTGGTGTTCCCGCGCCACACCGCTGTTGATGTGGAAAGCCACATCGCCATGCAACTGCTGGAGTTCCCGAGCGTCTGGATCCGCCATGAGGCACTGGCTGGCGAACTGGAGCGGCAGGAGACCACTGCCCAGGCTGCCGCCGAAGAGCAGGAGCGTCTCGCCGCCGAGCAGGCCCGCCTGGCGGAAGAGCAGAGCATGGTGGTCGGTGAGCGTGACCTGGCCAAGATGACCTCTGCCCAACTGGCCACCTTGGTTGAGGGGGAAGACCTGGATATCGAGCCGCAGGGCCCGCAAGAGAAGGTGCCCGAATACCGGGTGCGCGTGCGTGATGCCCTGAAGGCCAAGCTGGCCGAGCAGGGGGAATAACATGCAGATGGTGTCGCGTGAGCAGTTCCTGCCCACCGTCAGGCTGCACATCACCGGCCCGCTCGAAGTCATGCTGGGTGAGGCCGTCACAGAGGCGGCCATCACGTTCTGCCGGGAGTCAGCGCTGATTACCCTTGACCGACTGCTGCCCAGCGCTTCAGCCGGCAGCCTGGTGGAGGTCTGCAACATCAGCGGGATGACATCGTGCAACGTGCTGCACCTGACCGGTGAGGGAGGTGAGCCATTTGTCAGTGGGCGTGACTACTTCGCCATGTCTGCCAATGAGCTGAGCATCCTGACAGATCTCAGCAATGTGCGGATCTGGTATGTGGCTGCCCCGGTCAAGAACGCCACCGAGCTCCCAGCCCAGCTCTACCACGATCACGCCGATGCCATTGCCCATGGCGTCGCTGCTTTGCTCTACGCCCAGCCAGACCGCCCCTGGTCTGACCCCAAGCGAGCCAACTACCACCGCTCCGAGTTTGTCGAGGGATGGCGCCGGGCTGGCCGGTTCCGCAAAGAGCACAGTGCTCCGACCCAAGTTGAATTCCACAACCCGCCCCGCAAACACTCTTTTTTCTAAAGGACTCCACACATGGCAACCGTTACCGTTGACTCGATCCTCAAGCGGGTAAATACCCTGCTCAACGATCGCACCTGGGTTCGCTGGCCCAAGCAGGAGCTGCTGGACTACTACAACGATGCTGCCAAAGCGATCGTGTTGATGCGTCCTGACGCCCACACCAAGAACGTGCAGTTCAACTGCGCAGCTGGCACCAAGCAGAGCCTGCCTGCAGATGCCCTGCGGCTGATCGAGGTGCTTCGCAATGCCGACGGCAAGGTGATCCGCTTCGTGCCGCGCCGTGCGCTCGATGACAGTTATCCGGATTGGCATGCGGGCAAGGATGGCACCACTGTGGCGGCATACACCTACGACGATCGGGATCCCAAGAACTTCTATCTCTACCCGGGCCCGGCCGCCGCGGTGAAAGTGGATGTGATCTACTCCGTGGCGCCGCAATCCAAGGTGCTGGCGGACGTGGAAAACGTGGGCACGCCGGCGCTGGCCGATCTGGATGACATCTACATCAACCCGTTGATCGACTTCATCATGTACCGGGCCTTCTCGAAGGACTCCGAGTACAGCGCCAACTCCAATCGGGCGGTCGGCCACTACAATGCCTACCTGCAGCAACTGGGTGAGAAGACCCAGGTTGATACCAACATGGAGCAGCGCAAGACCGAAGGCTTCTCCCGCGTGACCGGGCAATAAGGGGGCGTCATGGCTGGAGTGTGGAAGCGTGACGGCACGGTTGCTGTCACCAACGGCAGCAAGAAGGTGACCGGCACCGGAACAACCTTCGCAGACACCAAGAACGGGGTGGCCAAGGGCCACCTTTTTTGTATCACCAGCGGCACCTCGGTGGATTTCTATGAGGTGGACTACGCGGTATCGAACACCGAGCTCTATCTGGTGCAGGCCTATCGTGGTGTGACTGCCACAGGCAAAGCCTACGAGATCATCACGACCTTTTCGGATTCTGTTCCGGAGTTCGCCCGTCGCCTGACGGCCACCCTGAGTGCCTATCAGCAACAAAGTGATGCCTTCCAGGCGCTGCTGACGAGCAATGCAGCCACTATCGAGGTGACTGCGCCGGATGGCACCAAGCAAACGCTGATACCCTGGAAGCGCGTGACCAGCGAGGGGGAGGGGCAGGCCACCCGCGCCAAGGCGGAGGCGGACAAGGCCGCCGCTTCTGCCGCTGCTGCCGCCGCGGCGGTGCTGGCGGCACGGTTGCCGACCCCGGATGTGTCTATCCCATTCACGACTGACGGACGCATGACGCACGGAAAAGGGGCTCCCGTGCTGGTCGGGACAACCCCGGTTGCCCAGCTTGTCACCTATGAGCGGCTGGGATCACAGACCATGATCGACAAGTCGGGCCGACTGGTGACAGTACCCGCCGGTGAGATGGCCATCGAGCAGCAGGGGCTGGCCATTTTCGATCAGTCCGTAAACCTATTCGCCCCGAGTATCAGTTGGGCCGCGTCAGCTGCATCCGCTGCCCCGTGGACACATGGGGCAGCGGATGCAGCGGGGTGGGTCACCGTGAGCGGTGCAGGTAACACTGGAGCGACGGAAGGTTCATATAAAGACGCGGGGGTCCTGGTGAAAGATATACCGCACACATTCAGTATGGATGTGCTGAAAACCCCCGGCCTCAATTTACGCCTTCGTTCCTATGGTGCTACCACAAACATTGACGTGTCGCTGACCGAAACAACGGCGACGGGCTCATATGCGTCCGAAGTGGTGACTGACATGGGGTCGTATTGGCGAATCGAAGGGACCAGAACTTTTGTTAACGACACGACCCGTATGTTCCGGTTTTACCCTTTCGGTACGAATGTTGGCGCAACGGGTTCTATGACCTATCGCCGCGTCCAGCTGGAAGCCAAGCCGTTCGCCACGCCCTATATCGAGAATGCCACATCAGCACAGACAACTCGCCCTGCGACAACGCGATGCGAAGTTCCGTGGCCTGGGAATCTACTGCCGATAACTGCAAATCAAAAATTCACCATGTCTTGTGAGTTTGATATAGCGGGCCTTGCTGATGCATATCAAGCGATCATTTCAGCGCAACAAGGACAAGGCAGCAACTTGCTTGTCAGGGTGGACAGTGTTGCCGCCTTCCTGTGTATATATCGCGCTTCAAGTCGGGCCAAGCAATACACAGTCACGGGCCGTCGAACATATAAATTTTGTTACCGTCAGTCCGGCAACGCCTGCGATCTGTTCGTTGATGGGGTGATAATCGGCACGTCCACGGTGGTAGCCCCACTAACAGAAGGTTTACCGTTACTGCTGGCTATTGGTGTGTCCTCAACACCAAATAGAACTCTTAATGGCCACCTGCGAAACATCAATATCTGGAACTCGCCGCTGACGGACGCCCAGTGTGTGGCGGCCTCATCATGACCCGCCACTACTGCACTGGGCTTGGCCCCGTCTCACCCGACGCTAACCGCTGCTGCAACGACTATGGCGCCAGAGGCACGGTATCCCGTGCTGAGGCTGACCGGCGCTTGCGCCACTGCATGATTGCCCAGGGGAAGCCGGTGATGGCCTGGTTGTTCTGGGCCGCCTGCCGCGCTGGCGGCTGGTATTTCTGGAAGGAGAAGACCCATGATTGATCTCTACCTCAAGGCGGGCAGCAAGTCAGCTATGACGCTGGCCCTTAAGACGGCCGGTTTCATCGCCGACGAAGAGAGCGGCGCCCTCTATCACCCTGATGCCGCGCTCGATGTGATCGGCACCATCTACCAGCCCACCGGCGAAACCACCCTGGTCGATGGCCAGGAGGTGCCCGTCACCGCCCCGGTGTCTGGCTACCATGTCAACGTGCGCACCACCTCTGATGAGCTGGCTACGGCCCTGGATGCACAGCGAACCTACCCGGTGACGCCCGTGAGAGTGTGGGCCTGAGTTCGGCGCTTGCCTCCTGACGCGCCCAGCGTTAGGATTTACCCATTATGGCCCCGCTCTCCCGAGTGGGGCTTTTTCGTTTCTGCCTCTCCGAGATCCCCATGCCCGTACTCGATATCGTCACCATGCGAGGGACTATGCCGCGCGTGGAGCCACACCTCTTGTCTGATGAAGTCGCGGTGATTGCGCGTGACTGCCATTTTGACCATGGCGTTATCTCCCCGCTGGAGGATGACGCCAGTGCTGGTGCGGAATTGCCCATCGTGCCTACCACCCTTTTTCACTATGGTCAGCACTGGTTCGCCTGGAACAAGGTGGTGGAGGTTATTCGCTCCCCAATCGCTCAGGACCCGTATGGCCGGGTTTACTACACGGACGGCGAATATCCCAAGGTGACTCATGCCCAGATCGCCACTGACGGCAGCAACAAGCCGACGGCGTGGTATCGGTTAGGCATTCCAGCCCCTGGTGTTCCGGTCGGGATTGGTGCCATCACTCCGCCTGTTGGTGGAGTGGATGATGATCTGACCGATGACGAAACCCGCTTCTATGTGGACACCTTCGTCACTGCGATGGGGGAGGAAGGCCCCCCTGGCCCGGCCAGTGGAAAGGTGAACATCGGGATCCCGGGATCATCTGTTGCTTTGATGCTCAGCCCGCCGAACGCCCAGAACAGCAACATCACCAAGCGGCGGATCTACCGGTCGGTGTCCGGTGGTGGCCTTGCTGATTACCTGCTGGTTGCCGAGCTGCCGATCGCTCAAGCGTCGTTTGTTGATACCCGGGTAGATGGGGAGCTGGGAGCCGTTCTGGAGACCTACGACTACACCATGCCGCCTGATGGCATGCGCGGCATGTGTCAAATGGCGAATGGCATGTGTGCGGGGTTTGCTGGCAACTCCCTCTACCTGTGCGAACCCTACCTTCCCTACGCCTGGCCGGAGAAGTACCGACTGACCACCGAGCACGACATTGTCGCGATCGCCGCCATCGACACCACATTGGTGGTCGGAACCAAGGGATACCCTTATCTGGCCCAGGGCGTGAGCCCGGCATCCGTGACCACCCAGAAGCTGAGCCAACTGCCGCAAGCCTGCATCAGCGGGCGCTCAATGGTCGCCATGGATGGGGTGGTGCTCTATGCCTCCCCGGACGGGCTGGTCGGCATCGGCGCCAGCGGTGGGCAGGTGGTGACCGAGCAGATCATCACCCGCAAGCAGTGGCGCGCTATGAAGCCTGAAACTATGCGGGCATGGCACCACGAGGGAAAATATGTGGGCATGACTGACACTCACGCATTCATTTTTGACCCGAAAAGTGGCGACTTGCGTGAGCTGACGAACCGGTGGGATGCGGCTGTCTCCGATATGGAGAGCGACTCCCTCTACGTTGCCAAGGGCCGAAGCTTGCAGATTTGGCGGGGCGGGAGCGCCAGCAATGGCCAATTCATCTGGCGGTCGAAGCTCTTTATGGTGCCAGAGGGAACGTCTTTCAATTGCTGCCGGGTGTTGGCTCAGGATGTTGGCTTGGTCGGGATCAAGTTGTTCGTTGACGGGGAGCAGGTGATGGAGCTGTCCCCTGGCAACCTGGTGCCCGGGGCGTTCAGGTTGCCCCCTGTGCGTGGCCGGTTCTGGCAGATAGAGGTCTTCGGTACCTCGGTGGTGAGCCGCATCACTCTCGCGAGTAGCATGGCGGAGATGGTGATCTGATGGCCAAGAAACCCGCATATCGAGCAGGCCGAGACCAGGCGGCTACAGCAGAAAACGTAGAGCTGCTCACTGGGCAGCGTGGCGATCGCCTTGATAAGGCCGTCACGTTCAGGGAGCTGGCGGCGTTGGGATTGTCTACGCTGCGCCCTGGTGCTGGCGGCGTTTATGTCCCCGGCAAGAACCCAGACCTTTTCCCTCCGGGCCAGATGGAGTTTCCCCACGCCCCGGTCAATGTGATCGCCAATGGCGCATTTCACACGGTCCTGGTGGAGTGGGATCCGCCGCATTACCGGGGGCATGCTCACGCCGAGATATGGCGAGCTGAGAGTGACAACCAAGCCGAGGCCACCCTGGTGGGGACCTCTTCGGCCAATCTCTTCTCTGACGCCATTGGCAAGGGCGCCGCGTTTTACTACTGGGTGCGCTTCGTCAACGGCAAGGATGACAAGGGTCCCTTCCAGGGTATGCAGGGCGTTAAGGCTGAAACCAGCCGGGATGTGCAGGACATTCTCGACGAACTGCATGGGAAGATAGAGGAGAGCCACCTGGCCCAGGCGCTGCTGGGGCCAATAGAGCAAGTCCCCCAACTGCAGCTGGATATTACGATCCTGAAGCCAAAGGTTGATGAGATCGAGGTCATTCGTCCCAAGGTCGCCGCCATCGAGGACAAGATCCCCAGTATTGAGCAGGAGCTGGCTGGGCTGGATGAGCGCCAGAAGGTAGCTCAAGAGCTGCTGGATGATGCCCAGCAGCAGTTGGGGATGTCGAGCATCGAAATCGGGCTGGTGCAGGATCGCCTGAATGCGAAGCTCGATAAGTACAAGGGGGATTTCGACTCGTTCCGCGATGCGGTGTTTGTCGTCGATCCTGAAAACGGCAGCATCACCATGGATGCCGTCAATGCGGTGCGAGATGAGCTTCACACTTCGATTACTGAAGTGCAGCAAGATCTTGATGCCGTGGCCGGCCAGATCAGCAGCAAGGCAGACAATGTCACCGTTGACGGCCAAGGCTCGCGGATTACAGAGGCAGAGCAGCGCATCAACGGCTTGGACGCCAGCCTGAGCCAAACCGTCACCCGGGGAGAGTTCACAGGCGAACAGCAGCGGGTTACCCAGATCGGTCAGGAGCTTGATGCGACAAAAGGGGAGCTGACTCAGAAAGCGACCAAGCAGGAGGTGGATGCCCAGGGTGTGCGACTTGCCAATGCAGAAAGCAAACTGACGGTGCATACCGATGAGCTGAGTTCCCAGGCGCAGCGCCTTGATGGGCTGGCGGCCCAGATCACCCAGGGTGACGAGACTCTTCAGGCCAGCATCACTGAGCTGGCACGGGTATCGGCGGAAAGCGATCAGGTGACAGCACAGCGGGTCAGTGGGCTCGAAGTGAGGGCGGGGACATCAGAGGCCAAGATCCAGGCGCTCGAGGAAATCATCGAAGATGACGGTGGTATCACTGCTGGCCGCCTCGACGTCATCACTGCGGAGCTTGAGCTGCAGCGTGGGCAAGACGATGACAACGCATCTGCTGCGATCGATGGTGCCCTAGCCGTGGATGAGCGCGACCGGGAGACCAGGAAGGCATTCGGTGCCATCCGTACAGAGCAGAGGGTAATCCTGACGGAGCAGCAGGCCCAGGCTCAGCGCACAACAGACATGGAAGTGAAGTTTGAGGCGAAGGATGCCGCAACCCAGGCCAGGATCTCGTCGGTTGAGAAGGTGACCTCTGATGCAGATTCGGCACTGGCACAGCGCATTGATAACGTCACAACGGAGTTCAAGGCGGCTGATGCTCAGGCCAATGCCGATATCAGGTCGCTGGCACAGTCGAGTGCCACCGCGGACGAGGCCCTGTCCTTGCGCCAGGACCAGTTGGCTGCGAGGTTCTCGAGCACGACGGCAGAGCTTGCTGCAAACATCACTCAGGAGGAGTCGTCCAGGGTCACCGCTGATGAGGCCATTTCGAGGCGAGTGTCCGAAGTGGAGGCGCAGTTCAGCAGCGACCTCGAGGATACGAATGCGAGGGTTGCGGCCGAGGAGCTGGCTCGGGCAACAAAAGATGAGGCGCTTGCCCAGCAGATCAGCACTGTAGATGCTGCGTTCAAGGCCGCCGATGCGGCGCTGTCTGCCTCCCTCTCCGAGTCGAGCAAGGCCCTGGCAGATGCAGACCGAGCGCTTGGTGAACGGATCAGCACCCTTGATGTGACGGTCGGAGAGAACTCGGCCAGCATCACCGAGCTCCGGCAGGCCGTGGTGAGCAATGAGGAGTCGCTCAGCCAACGCCAAGACAAGATGGAGTCGGAGATCGGTATCGGTGCCATCAGCCAGGTTGAAGGTGCCCTGACCGGGGATGAACGCGACCGGGAGAACCGAAAGGCTCGCGGTGTCATTCTCCAGCAGCAGAGCACGCTGGCGAATCAACAGGAGGCGCAAGCCAGGACTGTTGAGCAACTGACCGCTGAGTTTGATGCTGAGAATGCGGAGATCAGGGCGCAGATCACCAATGAGCAGTTGGTTCGATCAACGGCAGATGAAGCCCTGGCACAGAAGACATCTGTGCTTGAGGCGCAAATCGAGGGGGTGGATCAGTCCCTCTCAGCCAGTATTGCCGAGGTGGCCAGGGTCAGCGCTGATGCTGATGCCGCCATGACCGAGAAGTTGAGCCAGCAGCAGTCTGCCATGGAGACGGTTGACGCAGCGCTATCTGGGCGCATCAACGAGGAGGCGACAACCCGGGCTGATGCCGTCGAGTCGCTGGCCAGTCAGATCCAGCAGGTAACGGCAAGCTATCAGCAGGGGGATCAGGCGCTCACCAGCCAAATCACAGCCGAGACGGCCGCCCGTGCCGATGCGATGCAAGCCCTCGGAAGTCAGATTAATACAGTGTCTGCCGTTGCGGGCAGCAAGAATAAAACGTTCTTTCAAGCAACGGCCCCCGGGTCTGGGATGGGGACTGGCGACCTGTGGTTTGATACTGCCAGCAATAACCGGCCATACCGTTACAGCGGTACTGCCTGGATAGCCACCGACGACCCCCGGATCGCAGCCAATGCAGCAGCCGTGCAGCTCCAGAGTCAGGCAATTGCCGACCTGCAAAGTGGGGCTCAGGCAATGTGGACGGCTAAAGCCAGCGCAGGCCAGATCACCGCCGGGATCGGCCTGGTTGCCAATTCGGACGGCACCAGCCAGGTGGCAATCTCTGCCAGTCAGGTTTTTGTATTCGACCCGAACAGCTCAACACCGATGGCGCCACTTTTCGCTATCGACAATGGCCAGGCCGTGATTGCAGAGGCCATCATCCGCAAGGCCACCATCCAGATCCTGAACTCTGAGAAGATCACCGCTGATTATGTGAAGGCCGGGGTCAGCATCAGCTCGCCGTTGATCAACGGAGGTCAGATTGACATGGGCAATGCCTTCATGGCTGGCGGTGCTGCAGGTTTTGGTAAGGGTGGGCCATACGGTGGGTGGGGGTGGGGTTGGCACACCATCATCTATGCAGATGGCTCCATCTATACCAACAGGCTCTATGCCGAAGGTGGCTACGTCAGAAACATGACGCTTGGCAATTGCACCATAGATCAGAACTGCACCATTCTGGGTACCCTTGAGGCCGATCGGATTGTTGGTGATGTGACAACGCTGATAAAGTCATCAGGAAATTTCAGCATTCCTGCCTACAAGCGTGCCCGCAACATCGTGTGTATCAGGCCGGTGTCGGGCAGTGCTGCTGTGTCTGGTTATGGCACCATCGGGGTTACGCTGATCTGCAGGATGAATGGTGTAGAACAGGGTAGGGCGACCACTCAGGCAAGTTATCCAACAGGGATTAACCGAATCACTATGCGGGTATCGCTGCAGGAAGCTTTTGTGATTCCGGCCTATACCGGCGCCAGCATCACTTTCGAAGTCGTGCCGTTTGGTAGTGTCAGTGACATTACTAATCAGCAAATCGAAGGCGGCAGTATCTGGCTGATGGGGTTGTTCTGATGGGCAGTCCTTTGCACCGTATTGCCCTCGATACCGGCAATCCAAATCTATCGACTGAACTGCAAGACGCCATCCGAAACTGGGTGGCGTTTTTGTTTGTGCGTGGTGATGACGGCTTCGTGCTCAAGCCGCTGGCCGAAGAAGGCGTGATCGGCGTCTTGGTCTGGGTGGGGTGGGGAGATAGCAGGGCGCCTGAGCGGCACTTGCCGGAAGTGAAGCGCCTGGCGCGCCTGATAGGAGCACGCTGGCTGCGCTTCCACTCAGCGCGCAAGGGTTGGCTCAAGGTCGCACCAAGAATCGGATGGGTACGTCAGCCGGATGATGCTGATGGGCTCTATGTGTTTCAGATCAACTTGTGAGGTGAGCGATGGGAAAGGGTGGCTCGAACGAAATTCAGGAGACCGAGGCCCAGAAGGCCGCGGCCAGTGTGGCCATGGAGCAGTGGGATCTCTACAAGAACGACCTGCAGAAGTACGAGGACATCTTCATCGAGAAGGTGGATGACCTCAACAGCGAGGGGGAGTTCGACAAACTGGCGGGCACCGCAGCGCTTGGCACCGCGAAAACTTTTGGCGAGGCCCGAGCTGGCTTGGCTGATTCCATGGCTGCCAGTGGGGCAGACCCGACCAGCGGCCGGTATCAGGAGGCAATGGAAGGCCTGGAAACTGACCAGGCCTTGAGCCAGACCGATACCGCAAACCGGGCGCAGTCCAGCCAGCAAGACAAGCATGTGGCAGGCCTCAAGGATGTGGTGAGCATTGGCGCAGGGCAGAAGGCTGAATCCATGGCTGGTATGGGCGATGTGGCCACAACCAGCTTGCGCAAGGCAACCAGTGATGCACAGAGCTCGTTCCAAAGTCAGCAGGCGACGGCTGGTTTGGTAGGGACCCTGGCAGGAGCCGCCACCTCGTATGGGCTGGCCAGCCTGAAAGCGCCGGCTGCAACGGAGATCAAGAAAATAAGCCCTACAGCATCGGTGCTGCAGGGCAAGGGTTACTAAGGGGGATCCATGGGTTACGCCGCAGACACTTACGCCAAAATCACCCGAGAGCAGTACCAGGACTGGAAGACTCGCTTCTACCCCAAGCAGCAGGAGCTGATGGAGCTGGCCACCAACGGCGAGCTGCTCAGGGAACAACTGGGCCGGGTGGACGAGAACAACACCAACGCCTTGCGCTCTGCTCAGCAGGCCACGGCCAATCGCAATGCGCGGATGGGGCTTGGTACCAGCAGCAACGCCAACGATAACAGCCAGGGGCTGCGCATGGCGTTGATGACTGCGGGTACCGAGAACGGCCTGCGTGAACAGGAGCAGACCCGGCAAATGGGGATCCTGACCGGCGCGGATGCTGGGCTGCGTGAAGCAATCAAAACCGGGGGAGGTGTGTGATGGGGTACGGCATTTTGGATATCGGTGGCCAAACTCGCCAGCAAGGTCTGGCAGGTCTGCGCGATGCGGCCAATCGAGAGTCGGAGATGGAGGCTGCCAACAAGAGCCTCAAGTCCGCCCGCCAGGGGCAGACCATGAGTGCGATTGGTACCGGCGCCTCTATGGGGGCCATGTTGGGCATGGCAGGCTCGGTAGGTGGCCCACTTGGCGGCCTGATTGGTGCGGGTGTTGGTTTTCTGGCTGACAGCCTGTTTTAAGGGGGAGCGATGGGTGTATCAGGATTGGCTGAAGGTTATCTGGCAGGGTTCAGCACCACGGACAGATATCTACGTGGTCAGAAAGAAGATGAGCGGATGGAGAAGTCCATGGGCCTGCGAGATGCCATGTGGCAGAACGAGCAGGAGCGGCAGAAGGTGGCAGACGAGCGCTACCAGGGTGAGCTGGAGTACAGCAAGGGGCGCGATAAGTTGGCTGATGCGCGACTTGATCGACAGTTCGCCCTCACCGAGCGCCAGGTGAAATCTGCCGAGGCGCGCGCTGGCGCAGCTGAGCGGCGTGCCACGGCACAGGAGACCCGGCAACAGCAGGAGTATGAGTGGCAAAAAACACTGCGAGACAAGCAGGTGTTCCAGCAGGAGAACCTGCCGATCATCCAGTCTGGCTGGCAGGCTGTATCCGAGGGCAAAGACCCTGGTCAGCAGTTTTGGGGAGTAGTGCGCGATCCGCGTGCAGGCTCGTTCAATCCTGAGCGTTATCTGCAGCAGGATTATGCCGAGGCCGGCAAGACCTTCGTCACTTACGCTGGCAACCTGGTGCGCCAGGCGCAGGAAGGAAAACTGGACCCCAGCACGCCGGAAGGGCACGCCGCGGTCAACAACCCGCAATTTATCAAGGCGGCCGGCACCCTCTACCAGGATGAAGTCAGCAAAGGGGTGGGCGATATCGACCCGGACAGCGGCAAGACCATTACAAGCAAGCAGCTCAACAACATCATGATCACCCCGGATGGGCGTGGCGTAGTGTTGGGGGTGGAGGTCACCTATGACGATGGCAGCAAGGATGTCCGTCCCATTACCAACAACCGCACTTCCGCGCCTGACGATCAGCCCAAGGTCATCCCCATCAACGACTTCTTGAAGCCGGCATACCAGCGGGCGGCACTGGCCAAACACATGATTGGCAATGCCGATCAGCTGCGCACCTCTCTCGGACTGACGGCCGGGCCTGATCAGGGTGGCTACAAGAAGGCGGTCACCGAGCTGGAGAAGCAGCATGGCCAGAACCGGGCTCGGATCTCCTCCAGCAACGCCGAGGACAAGGATATGCAGCTTGAAGCGCTGGATGCCCAGCTGGAGCAGAGCAAGGCGGCGCTGGCCGATACCTTCGGCATGACCTCCAAAGCTGAGGAGCAGAAGGCGGGTGCCCCTATCAAAGAGTGGACTGGTGGCGATGCCGAGCGCCTGCAGTTCGTCAAAGAGGCGAACCAACATGGCAAGCTGAGCAGCCTGCTGGACTCCCCGGCCAGGATGAACACGGCCTTTGAGCTGTGGCGCCAGCAGGCGGCCAAACAGCGGCAGACTGAGCAGGCAGTCGTCACGGCCAATCGACTCCGCGACACGGAGACCAACGCCTATCAGGCAATGAGCCTAGCCCAGGCCCGCCGATAGTTGCCTTTCACCTACCCCAGCGTTAGCATCTCTCCATCGTCGGTCAGTCTGCATGCTGATCGCCCCATCTCAAAAGCCCTGATCGGTTCGCCGCTCGGGGCTTTTCTTTTGCCCGAAAGCCGAGGACACCATGGACAAGCCTGGACTGCGTGACGCCCTGCCGCAACCGCGACAATCTGACACCCGTAATGACCCCTTCTGGAGCACGCTCGATAGCAGCCTGTCTGCCGCAGCGGCTGCACCACCCCAGCCAGCCGAGCCTGTAGCCAAACGTGATCTTGATGTAGGCCTAGGCGATGTCGCCCGCGGGGTGGGTGCCGGCGCACTGGATCTCGTGGGCGGCATTGGCGAGCTGGCACGGCAGGCCAGCAACTTCGGCAAGGAGAATGCCGGGAAGCAGGGTGGCGACTACCTGGATCAGTCCCGCGCCAACTTGGCGAGCAAACTCAGTCCTGTGCTGGACTTCGTTGCGGGAGCGGGTGATCTGGCAAAGTCTGGCGCCGAGTCGCTTTCCGAAGGCATGAGCCCTGATGCCAAAGAGGCCATGAGCCGCCGACTGGTCGATGAAACGCCGGAGGGACGCTTGACCCTGGGGGATGGCGCGGGGGATATCGATGTCTGGGCCATGAAGATGGCGCAGGGGGTTGGCTCCTTGCTGCCGACACTGGCGGCAGGCGGGGTGACAGGGGTGGCCGCCAAAGCCTCTATTGGCCGCGCTGTCACCGCATCCATGGTCAAGCGTGGCGCGACCCAGGAGATAGCCGAAGCGGTTGCCGCCAAGGCCGTGTCCAAAATTGCCACCGGCGGCGCCGTCACCACTGGTGCGACCGGGTCAGTCGGCAGTGCGGGGGTGAACACTCGTGACACCGTGCTGGGCATGAGCTTTGACGAGCTGGCGGCCAGCGACACCTTCCGCCAGGCCTTCACTCGCATCGACCAGGATCAGCAGACTGAACTCCTCTCCGATGAGGAGAAGCTGGCGCAGGCCCGGGAGGAGACGGCCAACCTGGCCAGTCGTGCCACCATGAGTGATGCCAAGACCTGGGGAGCCGCCGCCATGGGCTCCATGATGGGCGATGCCATGTTGTTCAAGATGCTGGCGGGCAAGGCTGCTGCAGGTGGTGTGCTGAAAGGTGCGGCCAAAGGAGCCATGGGTGAGGGCGTTGGTGAAACCCTGGAAGAAGGGGTTCAGCAGTATGCCGTGAATGAGGCGCTGAACGAGGTGGCCGCAGCAGACATCGATCCGATGAAGGGGGTGGTGTCGAGCGCGATCGAGGGCGGCTTGATCGGGATGGGCACTGGCGGCGCGGTGGGCGCTGTTGGTGGGGGGCGGGGCGGCAAGCATGTCAACCAACAGGAGGAAACCGCAGCAGATCCAGTTATCGACCCCACCACGCCGGTGATGGAGGCGGTGGAAGATCCCTCAGTGGATCCGGTGCCTGCTTCCGGCCCGGCTCAAATGACCGAACAAGAATCAGAACTGGCTGCTGATGTTGATGGTCTGGAGATGCCATTGCAGGGCGGCGGGGAGCAGAATCCGCTCGGGCCAAGCCCCAGCCAGTTCGACGAGCTGCGTGACGTGCCTGCCTATCTGCGCCACGACGATACCACCGAGCGATTCAAGGGGATGGCACAGGATAGCGAGGTGCAGCGAGCACTGGCGGGGGAGTTTGGCCCCTCAGTGCAGGAGCTGGTCACTACCCAGATCCAGGGGGGTGAGCAGGGCAAGAGTCTCTATGAGCGTGTACTGGCTGGTGAGCTGGGGGCGGATCCCTTCACTGGCAACAAGAGTGCACTGCAGGTGGCGACGGAAGGACAGCGCCCTGCCTTGCCGCTCAAGGATGTGATCTTTGCCGGTGACGCCAATGCCAAGCGCAAAGGGGACGGGGTGTCCGCGCCGGGGGATCACGATGATCGCCAGTCCGGCCCAGGCCCGCAGTTTCGTGGCAGCGAGCGCACCCGGTGGCAGAGCGGGCAGGAGGGTGATCTGCTCCCGCCTGAGGTGGTTACGGAGCAAGCCAGTATCGCGCTGCCTGGGGCGACCATTGAGGGGGAGGGACGTGAGGTCGGCACCGAGCTCCCGCACCGGGATGTGATCTATGGCGGCGATCAGCGCCAGCCGGGTGCTACGCCGATGAAGGGAGATGTGCCGGTCGGCGAGAAGACTGACTCCATCTTTGGCCCGCTACAGACCCTTCGCATTACCCGCAAAGGCAAGCCGTTCGCCAGCGAGAAAGAGGCCGCCATGGCCAGCCGCAAGGGCAAGGAAACCCCGGTCCCCCTCAATGGCGGTGGTTTCGGCGTGGCAGAGATTGCCGAGGTAGAGCAGGTGAAGGCCGAACAGCCCACCCCTAGCCAGCCCCAACAACTCGCACCGGCCGTCGATACCGGCTACCGCGATGTTATCCCTTCCAGCGAACAATCCGAGGTGACCCATGGCCAGCCTACCCCGATACCTGCAATCAGCAGTGAGCGACCAGGTGATCAGCCTGGCGCAGGCGATCCGGTTGCAACTGGTGTTGGACCAACCCCTGCCGAACTCGCGGAGCGAGCTGGACCCGGAGATCCGGCAGATGACGCTTCTCTTGCACCTGTACCTGTCACCCAACCAGGAGAGGGAAATGCACTGACAGCCCCGGCACCTGCCGGGGTTGCTGTATCTGAAGGGGGCCAACCTGAGCAAGCCCGCGCGACTGCTGGGCCAGCGGCGGCGCCGACACCCTGGTCGGGGATGATCGATAACCCTGACGGCACCATCACCCTGGAAGGGGAAGTGGCGGCCCTCAAGTCGTGGGCGAAGGATAACGGCGTGAAGGCGATCCCGGGCAAGGGTGGCCTGGTAGTGTCCACGACCTCGGTAGCGAAGGTGCGACAGCTCACCACGCCTGCCACCAGTGAACCGGTGCAGCAGATTGAAGCGGCCCGCGCCGAGGTAGCGCCGGAGCCCACCAAGGCACAGAGAGAGGCTGGGAACTACAAGAAGGGTCACCTCAAGCTGCAGGGGCTGGACATTGCGCTCGAGAACCCCAAAGGCTCTACCAGATCCGGTACTGATCAGGATGGCAAGGCGTGGAATTCAACCATGGCTCATGACTATGGCTACATCAAACGCACCCTAGGGGCGGACGGTGATCACGTTGATGTGTTCATTGGTGATCAGCCGGATAGCGAGATGGTCTATGTGGTGGATCAGGTGGACCCCGGCACCGGCAAGTTTGACGAGCACAAAGTAATGATGGGCTTTGCCGATGAACAGGCCGCCCGGGAAGGCTATCTTGGCAACTACGAGGCGGGCTGGAAAGGACTGGGTGCCATCAAGGCGATGCCGGTGGAGTCGTTCAAGCGCTGGGTGAGCGAGGGGGATACGAAGTCTCCGATTGCTGCCCAGCCTGCTGGCAGTGCTGCGAAGTCGGTCCGCTTCTCAAAGCAGGCGATGGCCCAGGGTGACAAGCCGACCAAGCACCTGACCCATAAAGAGGCTGAGCAGGTTTCCCATGGTTGGTTCAAGCAGTACCGGGGGGCGAGCGGCATCAAGGTGCAGATCCACTCCACCCAGGGGGAGCTTGAAGGGGCCCTGGGGCTGGATGCCAAGGACGGATTGATCCGTCGCGCGGCGTTTGACGACGATGCCAGCACTCTCCATGTGGCTGCCGACACCATCTCCGACCCCAAGCGGATGCGCGAGATCCTGCGCCATGAGGTGCTGGCCCACTACGGCCTGGCTAACGTGCTGGGCGACGGGGAATACACCAAGCTGATGAGCCGCCTCATCCAGTCGCAGAAGGACCCCAGCATGAAGCCGGTGTGGGACTGGGTAAACACCCATTACGCCGACGAGGACATCGGCACCCAAGCCGAGGAAGTGGTGGCTCATCTGGCAGAATTGGAGCAGGGCGCCTGGGGCCGTGGCTGGGATCGGGTGGTTGCCATGATCACCAAAGCGCTGCGGGCTGTCGGCTTCGTGCCGGATGGCATCACGGCGGCGGAGACCCGCTCCCTTATCGAGGGGCTGGGTAAAAAGTTGCAGCGCACCGGCCCAGAGGACAACGGCCCTGATGGTGGCAAGAAGTTCAGTCAGGAGGATGCTCAGGCGCTGATCAAGAAAGGTGGTGTCAGGATGAGCCAGACGGCCACCGCTGCAGACAAGGCTATGGGAAAGCTGAATCTCGGCGCAAAGCCCGACATCATCGACAAGTCCAAGGCCAATCTGGACATGCTGCGTGCGCTGGATCGTGGCGTGGTGGAGTCCTGGGTTGATCGCGTCATCAAGAAGGCCAACACTGAGGTGCTCGACGCGCTGGCCCCCATCAAGTACGCCGAGGAGGCCGCCGGCATTACCGATGCTGCCGACTCCGGCTATGTGGCGGCACGGATGGCGACGGGGGCCGCCTCCACCATGCAGGCGACCATGCTCTACGGTCTGCCGGAGTGGAAGGATGGGGTGATTCAGCGCAAGGCCGGCACTGGGGAAAAGGACGCGCTGCTGGGCATTTTTGCTGACCTGGGTTCCGATCTACATAACTGGCTGGGATGGATGGCAGGTCACCGAGCCGAGATCCTGCTGGCACAGGGGCGTGAGAATCTGCTCGATGCCAATGACATTGCTGCGCTCAAAGCCCAGGGCAAAGGCAAAGAGGCCAAGTTCATGGAGGCCAAGCTCCGCTGGAACCGCCTCAACGCCGCCACCTTGGATCTGGCGCAAGAGGCGGGGCTATTCACCGCAGATGCGAGGGCGGAGTTCGAAAGCGAGTGGTATATCCCCTTCTTCCGTGAATCCGACGACGGCGATGTGATCGCCCCCTTCAAGCCGAGGGGTATTGCCAACCAGAACGCTGGCATCAAGAAGCTCAAGGGAGGGGAGGCCAACACCAACGACCTGCTCGAGAACATCTTCACCTCGACTTCCAAGCTGATCGACGCCTCCATGAAGAACATGGCGGCTCAAAAGACGGTTTGGAACCTGGCCGACACTGGCATCATCGAGGTCATCCCGAAGCCAAACAAAATGGATTACCAGGCCCTTGCCAACAGCAAAGACAGGATCATGGTCAAGCTGGAGGGTGAGGACTACATGATCCGGGTTGAGGATCCGGACCTCTACCGGGCCATGACCTTCTTTGACCGCAAGCCGTTCGGTGCCATGGTCAATGTGGCCGCCAAAGCCAAACGTCTGTTGACCGCAGGGGTGACCGCCTCACCCGAATTCATGCTGCGCAATTTCCTGCGCGATTCCCTCTCCAGTTGGGCCATCAGTAAGGATGGCTTCAAGCCGATGATCGATTCCATCAAGGGGGTGAAAAAGACCCTGGCCATGGATGGCAGCACCATCGATGTGATGTTCAGCGGTGCTTCTTTCCTGGGCGGCTATGTGAACGGCAATGACCCGGGGGCCATGGCCGATACCGTGCGCAAGTCGCTGCGCCGCAAGGGGATGACCCCGGAGCAGATCGCCCGCTATGAAAAAAGCATCATCCGTAATGCGGCTCACGCCAAAGGGGTGGTTGCCGACGTCTGGGAGAAGTACAACCGCTATGGCGAGGCGGTGGAAAACGGCAACCGCGAGGCGGTATATGAGGCTGCTATCAAGGCCGGCAAGAGCCATGCTCAGGCAGCGTTCGAGTCGAAGGACCTGATGGATTTCTCCATGCTGGGCGCCTCACGCACCATGCAGGTCATGAGCCAGGTGCTGCCTTTCTTCAATGCCCGTGTTCAGGGCCTCGGCAAGCTGACCCGCGAACTGAGAGACAATCCGAGAGCCATCGCCAAACGTGCAGGCATGATCACGGCAGCGAGCCTGGCGCTGCTGGCCCACAACTGGGACGATGAGCGCTATGAGGCGTTGCCGGACTGGGATAAAGACGCCAACTGGCACTTCTGGCTTGGTGAGCACCACTGGCGGATCCCCAAGCCGTTCGAGATTGGCGTGTTGTTCGGCACCATCCCCGAGCGTATGGTCCGCGCCTTGGGTGACAAGGATACTGGGGCCCAGTTCGGCAAGGCGGTGGCCAGGGCGATAGGTGACACCTTCGCCCTCAACCCGACCCCCCAGCTCGTCAAGCCGATGGTTGAGGCAGCCTTCAACTACGACAGCTTCCGAGGTGGCCCCATTGACGGCCCACAGGACCTGAATGTCAGGGCAGAAGCTCGCTACAACGAGCAGACTAGCCTGCTGATGCGCGAGCTGGGGGAGATCACTGGCTTCTCACCCAAGCAGTTAGAGCACCTGGTAATCGGGTACACCGGCACCATGGGCAGCTATGTGATGGCTGCTGCCGATGGACTGATCCGGGCCTCGCGACCGGGTGAGTCAGCGAGCTGGAGGGCCGACGAGATCCCACTGGTGAAAGCGGTGTACCGCGGCACTGGGCCGGCCAAGTCCACTCAGCACATGGAGGAATTTTACCGAATGTTGAACGAGGTGAACCAGCTCAAGCGCACGGTTGATCAGTACCGTAGCGAGGGGTTGACCGACAGGGCGAACGAGTTGCTGGAGGAGCAGGGCGGGATCTTGAAATCTCGGCGCAGCCTGAGCAGGACTCAGCAGCAGGTGCGGGTGGTGCGCAACAAGATCGAGCTGATCCAGCGCGACCGTACTCTGGCCGCAGAAGAGAAGCGCCGGCGCATTGATGAGATGCTGGCCCGTCGTAATGACCTCGTGTACCAGGCGGTTAGAAACAACCAGAAAAATTGGTAGCGTTGTAGCAGCAAAAATCAATATTATCAGTTGAACTCAATTGGTAACCACTGGCAATCTAGGCTCTCCCAGAGCGTTGGAGAGTTTTCTGAATGGATATCATTAATTGCTGGAAGGAAATTTTTGATATTAAGAGCCAGTGTACGACATACCATTTCTTCAAAGACAACGGGAAGAAGTATGAGTTAATTGTGACGCTTGTTATTTTTGTTGCTTTATTGGTCTCGCTGCTTGTGATATTACCACAAGGGACAGGGTTAATAGGGTTGATATATAGCTATATATATGTGGTTGTTTCATCATTATCCTCATTCATGCTAAATGCACATGTTAGGTATCGAATCGGTAAAATTAGATTTGGAAAGCATAAACTATCTCTAAGGGATGCGGAATTGTATGCAAAACATGAAATGTTTAGGTGTAAATTCGAAAGTAATGAAATGCTGAAAGCTTCAAATATAGGTGCTTTGTTGGAGTGGGGGGAAGGTAGGTTCACACCCAAACCTGCTGTTGAAGGACTATTTGCAAAATTGTTTATTGCTGCGTTTGGTGTCGTTATAGCCTTCACTCTTGGCTTAGATGTAGTAAAGGAAATAATGGTTTTTGTTTTGAGGGTAATTGTAGAAATATTGCCAGTTTTATTAGCTCTAGCTTTTGGTTTTAAAGAGGTTTTTTGCCCAGTTAATAAACGATACGCAATTTTATGTAGGGACCTAAAATGGATTGAGATAGCACGAAAAGAATCAAGCACACACTTCGAACTCAACGGCGGCCCTCGATAGCAATTGCAGTCAAAGGTAAACTATGGAGGGTCTACTAAAGAGGCGATAGCCTATGTGGTTACTGCTTTCAATAGGATGCATGGCGCTAGCGGTGAAAGCGTTTAGTGTTAGTTTTACCTTGGCACTGATTCCTTTTGCAGCAGGGTGCTTGTGTTTCAGCAAATCCAACCGGAGCGATCTGGATGACTTTATGGCATTCAGCTTTTTTATTGCTCTGGTTGGATTTGCATTGAATGTGTTGATATCAGTTTGGTGAATGGCTAGTAGCAGCCATATTCGTTACAGGTCTGACTGAAAGCATTCCCATCACTATCGATTCCATTTGTGATGGTTGAGTTGCCGACTCTTGTAGAGGTGCTATTCCAAGAATTGCCATCAGCATCTTGCCCGGTGGTGTAAGTGCTATTGCCAATTCGTTGGCTCTGCTGGTTCCAGCTTGATCCAGTGCTGGGGTTCTGCCCGTTGACATAAGTTGAGTTGCCAAATTTCTGGACGGTATAGGTATTTCCGCTATCGTCATAGCATGTTTTTAGGTTGCCAGACCCTATACAGTCAGCAGAGGCTGCACCTGAAAAAAACAACAATGCAGCGATGGTTGTAGTAGTGATGCGCATCAAGACTCTCCTTTTCTATCAGCAAATTTCGATTTTGGACCGTTTGAGGCTGTACGTCAGTGACATTGATCACGTCAGCATTTCTTGTTTTTCATTTTCTCTGTAATCACTGCCACCATCTCCCTCATTTCTTTGAGATAGTCGGTTATATGTAGCCAGCACTGGATCTACTAGCGTGTTGGCGGCAAGCAGTGGCTCGGGTACCAGGACAAGGTGCAGCAGGGGCTGATTGAGCACAAGATCACGATGGTGCCGATGGCGGTGAGCGACTTTGTGAGCAGGTGCGCATTACCCCAAAGGGACTGACCAGGTCGCCTCAACAACTCAGCATTGGCGCTGTGCAATGAGCGCCGCCCAACAGCAAGGAGAGCTAGTGGATTTGCTGGGCGAGCTGGAAGGCGTTGACCTGACAGAGCGGATCCTGCGCATGATGTAGGCTTGAGCTCAATCACATCTAGGGGCCTCGGCCTCTTTTTTAATACCCAAAGCGGTCCAGAAATGATAGATTCGCCATATTACTGTATGCCCATACAGTATTTCACAGCCGAGAGGCTGAGAGAGAAAGGGAGACATTGGATGGCACCATCATTGACCGAACTAGAAGAGCTTATCGAGACATTGGATTTAACGCCTCAGGAGGAAGAAAGATTCGCGCGCATTCTTGAGAAACTTCGCGATGAAACCACTGCGTAATAATGCAGAAAGATTCAAATAAGCCCGCCACTGTGCGGGCTTTTCTATGCGTAAAGATGGGATAACCAATGGAAAATGCTGGTGGGTTCTTGGGGCAATTTTTGGGGCAAATCGAGAGGGAAACTGCGGTGGAATGCGGGGAAAAAGCGAATGGAGATGTTGTGAGTGTTTTGTTAAAGCCCTTATGTGGCGCGGCTTTAGGTGGTTTTAGCCTACATATAAGAGTTGTTGCTGCTTAACAAAGGAGATGTCCCGGTTGGTCTGTCAAATGGCGCGCATTATGGCACAGATCCGCCGAAAGTTTTAGCAAGAACTGTGATCTGGCGCTATTGCATGGGGGGCAAGGGAGTATGAAAAAAGCCGGCACAGGGCCGGCTTGGAGAGAGACGACATTGCATCAGTGGGCGCTGGCGCCGGAGGCACCGAGCCCGGTCTGGGAGCGCACGAACTGCGGGAAGAACTTGGTGTGTTCGTCGGCCGCGTTCTGGGACTTGTCGGTCACCGAGAAGAACCAGATCCCGACGAAGGCCAGCGCCATGGAGAAGAGCGCAGGGTATTCGTAGGGGAAGATGGCCTCGGCGTGACCCAGTACCTTCACCCAGATGGTGGGGCCCAGGATCATCAGGGTCACGGCGCTGATGAGACCCAGCCAGCCGCCGTAGACGGCGCCACGGGTGCTCAGGCGTGACCAGAACATGGAGAGGAACAGCACAGGGAAGTTGCAGCTCGCCGCGATGGAGAAGGCCAGACCCACCATGAAGGCGATGTTCTGCTTCTCGAACAGGATGCCCAGACCGATGGCGACAACCCCCAGTACCACAGTGGTGTATTTGGAGACGCGCAGCTCGTCGGTCTCGTTGGCCTTGCCGTTCTTCAGCACGCAGGCATAGAGGTCATGGGAGACCGCGGAGGCACCCGCCAGGGTCAGACCGGCGACCACCGCCAGTATGGTGGCGAAGGCCACGGCGGAGATGAAGCCGAGGAACAGGCTGCCACCGACCGCATCGGCCAGGTGAACGGCCGCCATGTTGGTGCCGCCGAGCAGGGCGCCGGTGGCGTCCTTGAAGTCCGGGTTGGTGCTGACCAGCAGGATGGCGCCAAAGCCGATGATGAAGGTCAGGATGTAGAAGTAACCGATGAAGCCGGTGGCGTAGAACACCGATTTGCGGGCTTCCTTGGCATCACTCACGGTGAAGAAACGCATCAGGATGTGGGGCAGGCCGGCGGTACCGAACATCAGTGCCAGACCCAGCGAGATGGCGGAGATGGGATCGGCCACCAGACCGCCCGGGCTCATGATGGCGGCGCCGTTGGCATGCACCTTGACGGCCTCGCTGAACAGGGCGCCGATGTCGAAGTTGACGGACTTCATCACCATGATGGCCATGAAGCTGGCACCGGAGAGCAGCATCACCGCCTTGATGATCTGCACCCAGGTGGTGGCCAGCATGCCGCCAAACAGCACGTAGAGCACCATCAGTATGCCGACCAGTACCACGGCGATGTGGTATTGCAGGCCGAACAGCAGCTCGATGAGCTTGCCGGCACCGACCATCTGGGCGATCAGGTAGAGGGCGACCACCACCAGGGATCCGCTGGCGGAGAGGCTGCGCACCGAGGTCTGCTTGAGGCGATAGGAGGCCACGTCGGCGAAGGTGTACTTGCCGAGGTTGCGCAGCCGCTCCGCGATCAGGAACAGGATGATGGGCCAGCCCACCAGGAAGCCTATGGAGTAGATCAGGCCGTCATAGCCCGAGGTGTAGACCAGGGCGGAGATGCCGAGGAAGGAGGCGGCGGACATGTAGTCGCCGGCGATGGCCAGACCATTCTGGAAGCCGGTGATGCGTCCGCCGGCGGCATAGTAGTCGGAGGCCGAGCGGTTGCGCTTGGAGGCCCAGTAGGTGATGAACAGGGTGGCAGCCACGAAGGCCACGAACATGACGATGGCCGGCACGTTCAGGGGCTGGCGCTGTACCTCGCCGGTCAGCGCATCGGCCGCCAGCAAGGGAGTGGAGATGAGGCCGCCGAGCAGCAGCAGAGACTTGCCTTTCATGATTGCACTCCCTTGAGGATCTTCTGATTCAATTCGTCAAACTCGCCGTTGGCCCGGAACACATAGATGC
The DNA here is from genome assembly GCF_022549315.1 of Aeromonas sp. MR16. Classification (NCBI taxonomy): domain Bacteria; kingdom Pseudomonadati; phylum Pseudomonadota; class Gammaproteobacteria; order Aeromonadales; family Aeromonadaceae; genus Aeromonas; species Aeromonas sp. MR16. Next base: position 375,471 of record NZ_JAKZFK010000001.1, read on the forward strand.
CGGTCAGCACGAAGGAGGAGAGGATCAAGCCCACCCCGACCGGGATGCCGCGGGTGATGGAGGAACCCTCGCTCAAGGGGGTGCCGAGCCAGCCGGGGGCGAAGGCGATGAGCAGGATAAATGCCAGGTAGAGCCCCAGCATCAGGATGGAGAGGGTCCAGGCGAAGCGTTGGCGTTTGCTGACCAACTCCTGAAAGTTGGGATCTTGCTGGATCCTCAGATAGCGTTGCTGTTCCATTGCAGTTCTCCATGACGGTTGTGTCAGCTGTGAATGAAGGTTGTCCCTACCGAGCAGGAGGCCTGCTCATGTAATCAAAATGTGAATTAAATGTTATTCATCGGCAATTAGACTTTGGGATAAGTCAGGGGCCCGCCATGGTGCAGGCGCAGGAAGATGAGGGCGGCGGTGATGGCATCGCTCAGGGCATCGTGGGGGGGCAAGGCAGGCAGCCCCAGATGGTGGCTGATGGCGGCCAGGTGCAGATCGATGACGGCGTCCGGGTAGCGCCGGTAGAGCCTGTCGTGGTAGAGGCGGCTTACCTCTATGCCCCGCTGGGGCAGGTGCAGGCCCCACAGCCGTTGGCAGGCCAGATTGAGGATCCGCAGATCGTAGGCGATGTGATAACCCACCAGTTCACGGGGACCGATAAAGGCCAGCAGCTGGCGCAGCGCGGCCTCCAGCGTCATGCCCTGTTGCAGATCCTGATGGCGCAGGCCATGGATGACCACCGACTGCTCGCTCAGGCTGGCGGGGGGCAATATCTGCAGGGAGAGCGCCTCTCCGGTCAGCAGCCGGTTGCCCTGGATGCGCACCGCGCCGATGGCGACGATCTCGGCCCGTCCGGGATCCAGGCTGGTGGTCTCCAAATCCAGCGCCACCCACTCATCGGCCGGGGAGGCTTCGAACAGCGGGGCAAAGTCCCCGTGGCGAAAGGCGCGGCCATACCAGCGTCGACGCCAGTGATGCCAGGGCGTCATTGGCGCAGCCGAAAGTGGATACCCAGCCACTGCTGGAACTTCTTCACCTGATGCAGGGCGTGGCGCAGCAGATCCCTGTCCCCATGGCTGAGGGCATTCACTTGTACCCGATTGTTCCCCGTCTTGAGCTGCCCGCCGAGCCGCAGCCGGATAAAGAGCCGAAACGCCTCCGCCAGGTTGGCGCCATAGTCGCGGCTGAGCCGGCCCGCAGAGACCAGCGCCTCGATGCGACCCAAGGTCGATGTCTCCAATATGCCCGCCTCCAGCGCCAGCACCCGCAGGCCGTGCACCAGCGGGAACAGGCCGCCGCGCTTGAGATCCAGCCCCTCGGGAGCCTGCTCCAGTCGGCCGAACAGGGTGAGGGGAGTGTGAAAGGCGATGGCGGCACGGGCCATCTCCGCGAGCAGATCCGGCCTGTCGGCCAGGCGCTCTCTCAGGTGGCGGGCGAGCGGGGCCAGCAGGGATCTCTCCCCGGCGATGGCCTGGGCGTCGGCCAGGGTGGCGAGCCAGAGCAGATCCCCTTCGCTCGCCGAGACGCAGGCCCGCTCCACCTCGTCTCGCCATTGCGCATCCTCCTTGACCCACTGGGGATTGCTGACCATCACCCGGCCCGGACAGGGCGGGTAGCCGAGTCGCGCGAGCAGGGCGCTGAACGCGGCCAGATCGGCCTGGCGGTCTGGCCAATGCAGGCCATCCGGCAGGATCAGGGCGTTGTCCTGATCGGTTTTCTGGATCTGCTCGCCACGGCCCTCGGAGCCCAGCATCAGCAGGCACACCTTATCCTGCACCTCGGCCGGGATCACCAGGGCGAAGGCCTTGGCGATCAACTGCTCGTTGAGGGTGGCAATGAGCCTCATCAGGAAGGCGGTGTGGATCCCCTGACCAAACAGGGAGCGGGTCAGCTGTTGTTGTTCTCTGGCGACCGCCTCCAGAGCGGCCAGGCTGTCTGCCCGGGCGATGCGCAGGGTCAGCACATGGGAGTGGGCGGAGAAGAGCCCGAGTACCTGGGTCAGGTGCAAGACGCCCACCACCTCCTGTCGATCCCAGACCACCAGGCGCTTGATGCGGTGGCGGGTCATCAGCAGCAGGGCATCGAACAGGTAGCTGCCAAGGGGCAGGCCGATCAGCGGGGCCGGGCTCAGCACTGCGAGCGGCGCCGTCAGCGGCAGCCCTTTCAGGGTCAGGGCGTGCAGCAGGGTCTTGCGGGTTGCCAGGCTCAGGCTGCCGTCGGCGGCGGGATAGAGTAGACAATCGCTGCCCTGGCTGGCCATGGCTTCGCTCGCGGCGAGCAGGCTGCTGTGCCTGTCCAGTTGCAGGGGCGGTTGCAGGTGGCTGATGTCGATGCGGGTCAGGATGAATTCCGCCAGGTTCTGCTGGCCGAGCTGGCTGCGCCGCTCCTGCTCGCGCTGGCGCTCTGCCAGATTGGCGGTGAAGTAGCGGGCGAAGGCGGGGTTGTCCGCGCAGAGCCCCTGAAACACGGCGCGGGGAATGAGCTGGCAGAGGCAGTCTTCGAGGGCACCGAAACGGTGGCGGCAGTGGCCATCGAACTGGGCGCGCACGTCGAACAAGTCCCCTTCGCCATAATCCCCGAATGACTGGTGGGGGCTCGACTCCTCCACCGCCCCCTTGATGACGAGATAGAGGCCGGGAGGGGCGTCCCCCGGGCTCAGTACCGTCTGGCTGGCCCGAAAGTAGCAGATGCTGAGGCTCTGCCCGAGTCGCTTGCGTGCCTGCTCGTCGAGGCAGTCGAAGGGCGGGCGGTCGAAGTTGAACAAGATGGTCATGACAATTCCGGGGGCATGGGGCATGGGAGATAGCGCCAGTCTGGCAAAGGCGCCAGACAGGAACCAGCCGACTTTAGTCGCAGAGAGGGTGTTGCCTCCCTGTACCCGCTGGTAACAGTCTGGTAACGTGGTGGTATGACCAGTATTGCAGCAAGGAGGAGAGGGGACATGGATAAACCAAGGGTCAAGTGCGAGATCCGGGACGGCATCGCCGAGGTGATGCTGGCGCGGGGAGACAAGCTCAATGCGCTGGACAGTGCCATGTTTGGCGCCATCGACGAGACGCTCACCCAGTTGCGGCAGCAGAAAGGGTTGCGGGCGGTGATCCTGCACGGGGAGGGGCGCGCCTTCTGCGCCGGGCTGGATGTGAAATCCATGCTCAAGCAGCCGGTGGCGGCGCTCGACATCCTCAAACGGGAGGCGGACGAGGCGACCAATCTGGCCCAGCGGGTGGCCTATGGCTGGCATCAACTGCCGGTGCCGGTGATCGCTGTGACTCAGGGGGTCTGTTTCGGCGGTGGCTTGCAGATAGCACTCGGCGCCGATTTTCGCTTCAGCACGCCGGATTGCCGCTTCTCGGTGATGGAGATCAAGTGGGGCATCATCCCCGACATGAGTGGCAGCGTCACCCTGCGCAACCTGATGGGGGTCGACACCGCCATGGAGCTCGCCATGAGTGGGCGTGAGTGCGATGCCAGTGAGGCCAGGAGCCTGGGGCTGGTGAGTCGGGTCTGCGCGGATCCGCTGGCCGAGGCGCGGGAGTTCGCCAAGACCCTGATCACCAAGTCGCCGGATGCGCTGGCGGGGATCAAGCAGCTCTACACCCAGGCCTGGGCCCGCAGCGACGAGGTGATGCTCAAGGAAGAGACCCGCTTGCAGAAACAGATCCTGGGGCGGCCGAATCAGTGGCGCGCCACCTTCAACAGCCTGTTTCGCTGGCGCCTGCCGTTCGGCCCCCGCCGCAACGCGCTCTAGGGCCTAGCCCCAAAGAAAAATGGCAGCCAGGCTGCCATTTTTTATGTCGTTCTTGGAGGGATCCCGACGTCAGGAGACCTTGCGATCCGGCTCGAAGGCGTGACCGGTCTGCTCCTGCTCCAGATTGTCTTCGGAGCGGTGGCCCGCCCAGTAGTCGGCATTTTTGATGCCGAGCTTCTCCGGATGGAACACGGGATCCAGCCCTTGGGCCTGCTGGGCCTCGTAGTCCTTGAGGCAGACGAGGGCGGTTTTTTGCAGTAGCAGGATGGCGCCTATGTTGAGCCAGGCCATCAGACCGACCCCGATGTCCCCCATGCCCCAGGCGAGATCGGCGGTCTTGACGGTGCCGTAGACGGTGGAGGCCATCAGCGTCAGTTTCAGCACGAAGGTCAGCCAGGGGCGGTTCACCTTGCGGTTGATGTAGGCGATGTTGGTCTCGGCGATGTAGTAGTAGGCGACGATAGTGGTGAACGCGAAGAAGAACAGGGCGATGGCCACGAACATGCTGCCAAAGCCCGGCATCATGCTCTCCATGGCGGTCTGCACATAGCCGGGACCGGCGGCCACGCCGGCGATGCCGGTGTAGATCGCGGCGCCATCCGGCCCCTGTACGTTGTAGAGGCCAGTGATCAGCAGCATAAAGCCGGTGGCGGAGCAGACGAACAGAGTATCGATGTAGACGGAGAACGCCTGCACCAGCCCCTGCTTGGCCGGGTGGCTCACCGCGGCGGCGGAGGAGGCGTGCGGCCCCGTGCCCTGACCCGCCTCGTTGGAGTAGACCCCGCGCTTGACCCCCCACATGATGGCCAGGCCCAGCACGGCGCCAAAGCCGGCGTCAAAGCCGAAGGCGCTCTTCCAGATCAGCATCAGCACACCGGGCAACTGGCCGATGTTGAGGGCGATGATGACGCAGGCGACGATGATGTAGCCCAGCGCCATGAAGGGCACCACAGTGCTGGCGAAGTGGGCGATGCGTTTGACCCCGCCGAAGATGATGAAGCCGAGTAGCAGCGCCAGACCGGCGGCGGTGACGTTCGGATCGATCGCGAAGGCGGTCTGCAGGCTGGCGCCGATGGAGTTGGCCTGCACCCCCGGCAGCAACACGCCGCAGGCGAAGATGGTCGAGATGGCGAAGGTCCAGGCATACCACTTCATGCCGAGTCCCTTCTCGATGTAGAAGGCCGGGCCGCCGCGGTACTCACCGTTGATCTTCTCCTTGTAGACCTGACCCAGGGTGGACTCCACGAAGGCGGAGCTGGCACCGAGGAAGGCGACCATCCACATCCAGAACAGGGCGCCAGGGCCACCGAAGGTGATGGCGGTGGCCACCCCGGCGATGTTGCCGGTGCCGACCCGACCTGCCAGCGTCATGGCCAGCGCCTGGAAGGAAGAGACACCGGCATCGGTACTCTTGCCATCAAACATCAAGCGGATCATCTCCTTGATGTGGCGCAGTTGCAGGAAGCGGGTGCGCAGGGAGAAGTAGAGGCCGACTCCCAGGCATAAGAAGATGAGCGCGGGGCTCCAAATCACGCCATTGATGGCATTGACGATCTCATTCATGTACAACAACTCCTTTGTCGTGCTCTCTTGGCGAGGTCTGTGCCTTGCTCTCTTGATAAAACAGGCGACCAAAGAGGTCACCCAATATGGGGCGGAACTTTCGACTACCAAGTCCGCGGGTTTTAACATATCGATTTGTTTTGTGGCTTCCTAGTAAAAACGTTACTCGATTGTTAATTTGTGAATTGGCGTTAACAAATGGCCAAGGGCGCTGGACAAGATCCGGTCCTTGCCCATCATGTGGGCCTGCATATTGTCGATGGGGTGCGCTGGAGGGAGGATAAAAGTGGGGTCAGGCATGAAAATGAAAGCAGATAGCTGCACCATTCGCCTCGCGGGCGGGGAAGACGGCGCAGCCCTCGCCGGCCTGTTCGGGCAGTTGGGTTATCAGACCCGGGCGGACGAGGTGGTGGCACGCCTGCTGGCGCCGGATCCGGCAACGGAGGTGCTGCTGGCCTCGCTCGGGAGCGAGGTGCTGGGGGTCTTGGTGTGGCATCGCCTGCAGCCCCTGCATGTCGCCTGCGCCTGGGGTCTCATCTCGGCGCTGGTGATCGATGAGGCCGCAAGGGGGAGCGGGATTGGCACCTCCTTGCTGGCGACGGCCGAGGTCCGCGCCCTGGCACAGGGTTGCAGCCAGCTGGAGCTATCCAGCAGCCTCAAGCGGGAGGGGGCCCATCGTTTCTATCTAGGGCAGGGGTATCTCGAGCGCCCCAAACGGTTCGTGAAAGTGTTGTGATCGGCAAGAGGAGTCCCCGTGTTCTGGTCCAGATTGAGAGCGGTATTTGGTCGTCCTTCGGATGCGAGGAGCAACGTTCCCCAGGCGCTGGAGTGGCAACAGGCCCTGGCCGCCGTGCCCATCTTGCAGGGATTTTCCCTGGCGGATGAGCAACGGTTGATGGCGTTGGCCCAACAGTTTTTGGCCCGCAAGACCCTCACCCAGATCGGGGTCGAGCTCACGGCGCGTCAGCAGGCGGTGCTGGCCCTGCAGGCGGTGCTGCCGATCCTGCATCTGGGGCTGGACTGGTATCGCGGTTTTCACGAGGTGATCATCATCCCCGAGCCCGTCACCCGCCGCCAGGAGGTACAGGACGAGTTTGGGCTGGTGAGCGAATGGGAGGAGGAAAATGCCGGCGAATCCTGGCCCCAGGGGCCGTTGGTACTGGCCTGGAGCGAGTTGCAGCAGGATGGGGACTGGGACGGTTTCAACCTGGTGATCCACGAGCTGAGCCACAAGCTCGACATGCTGGGGGGCGATGCCGATGGCGCGCCGCCGCTGCCGCACGGGATGGATCCGCGTCAATGGACCCAGGCCATGCAGCAGGCGTTCGATGCGCTGAACGCGCAGCTGGCACGTGATGAGGTGACCGATATCGATCCCTATGCCGCCGAGCACCCCGCCGAGTTCTTCGCGGTGTGCAGCGAGAGCTTCTTCACCGATCCCCTGCGCCTGCGCGCGGTCTATCCCGCCGTCTATGGCCAGTTCGAGCGCTTCTACGGCCAGCAGCCGGCGGCGCGTTTCCCAGCGACCCGTCTGCTGGCGGGCGAGTGAGGATCGCCATCTGAAACCATGACCTGTGGTATCGCGGGCAAACAAAAAGGCACCCCTGAGGGTGCCTTTTTTATCAGCGCTTGCGCGGGCTTATCGCAAATTAAGCGGCGGCTTTGAGCTGCACGGCGGCGGCTTTCTTGTGATCGCCGATGGGCAGCACGGTGCGGCCAAACTGCTCGTTGATCACGGTGGCCATGGCCAGGTAGATGGCGCTGGCGCCGCAGATGATGCCTTCGAAACCGGCGATGGTGCCGATCAGGGTGCTGCCGGTGAAGTCACGGGCGGCCAGCAGGAAGAACAGCACGGTCAGGGAGGCGAACACGAACTGCTTCACACGCGGGAAGTTGATGGTGCCGACCAGCATGAACAGGGTGAACATGCCCCACATCAGCAGATACCAGCCCATGAAGGCGTGGGGAGTGGCTTCGGCCAGACCCATGCCCGGCATCATCAACAGGAACACCAGGCTCCACCAGAAGGTGCCGTAGGAGATGAAGGCGGTCACACCGAAGGTGTTGCCACGCTTGTACTCCATGATGCCGGCGATGATCTGGGCCAGACCACCGTAACACAGGCCCATGGCCAGGATCATGGCGCTGATGGGGAAGAAACCTGCGTTATGGATATTCAGCAGAATGGTGGTCATACCGAAACCCATCAGACCCAGAGGGGCAGGGTTGGCCAATTTTTCGCTCACGTGGCGTTCTCCAAAAATAGAGGGGGTGGTTGATAAAAGACGCGCGATTTTAGGCAGGCTCTTGGTCCCTCGCAAGGGGGGAAACGGCAGAAAAGGTAAAAAAACGACACGAAATTTTACCCGGGCCATCATTCGTGTCATTCAGGTAGGAAGCAGGTAAATGAATAACGTTTTCTTGGTTGATTTTTTGTGTAAATGACGGCGATGTGAAAATTAATGACAGGTCGGTGGTGCAGGGATGGCTGACCGACTCCTGCCGATCTCTTCACTCGATCCCTGACTGACCGGCGACCTCTCTTGTGGTGGTCAACATTCATTCTCATATGCCATCAGACAAAGCTATTTTATCCCTGTTTGAGGGGGGGGTAGTGGTGAGCTGTCTGCCTTGAGTGCACATGGGTGGCGTATTCCACTGCAGGCCTTCATGGGGGTAGCGGAATATATGGCTGAAAAGGGGCGATCACCCCGTCCTGGCAAGGGGTCGCAGGGAAGGCGCGCGCTGGGCGGAGCAAGGGCGGGGGACACAACGGCAGAGGACGGAATAATGAGGGTGAGGAAGAAGGCATAAGCAGAACGACAAACAGAGCGGAGCAGCCAAGGCCGCCCCGCGCCGTCAGTTATCCAGGGTCAGCACGACTTTGGCCTCCTTGTCCGTCTCCTTGACCTGGCTGTCGAGCACAAACAATCGCTCCGGCGCCAATCCCTGGGTATCCACCAGATACTCCTTGGTGTTCTGGGCGCGGCGCATGGCGAGGTTGCGCAATGACTTGGCGGTGATGAGCTGCTGGTCTCGCAGCAGGATCATCGCCTGGGCGCGCAGGGCCGGGCTCTGCTCGGCGAGCTTCAATCTGTCGGCCAGGCTGCCGAGATCTTCCTTGAACTTGGCCTCATAAGCTTCCCCCAGCGCGGCTTGCAGGGCGGGATCCTGCTCCAGCAAGCCGAGATCGGCCGGTGCACCGGTGATCTTGGCCAGCACCCGCTCCAGTTTCTGGCGCTGCAAGATGGGGCGCTCCTCATTGAAATTGACCTTGCCGCGGATATTCATGCTGAGCTTGGGCCGCTCCTTCAATGCCTGAGCGAGCTTAGTCAGTTTGGTCTGCTGGCTCGGGGTAAGGCTCGGATCCCCCAGCAGGAAGGGCAGTTCATCGAGATCCTTGGTACCGCCGGTGAGGGAAGCCAGCAGGGAGAAGGGGGAGCTGATGGCTTTGCTGAGAGTATTGCCGAGCACGTCCCAGAAGATATTGCCCAGGCTGAAGTTCGGCTGATCCAGATCTCCCTTCACCTTGAGGTTCATCTTGATGACGCCGCTTGCGTCGCTCAGGAGGGCGATGGCGAGGCCGAGGGGCAGATCCCTGGCCTGCTCGCTCTTGATCTTCTCGCCGAGCTGCAGCTTCTTGATGGTGATGTCGTTGTCCCCCTCCAGCCGCTTGCCCTGCAACCTGTAGTTGAGCTTCATGGAGAGCTGGCCCTTGTCGATGGCGTAGCCTGCGTAGGTGCTGGAGTAGGGGGTGAAGGTGGTGAGCTCCAGGTTGGTGAAGGCCACGGCGACATCGAGCACGGGATCGTCGATCAGCAGGTTGGCGCCGCCCCGGATGGTGACGGGGGCATATCTGTCCACCTTGCCGTTGAAGCTGAGCTCCGAGTGCTGGCCGGGGTTGTTGCTGATGTGGCGGTTCTGGCCATTGAGGGAGGCGATGTCGACCACGAACTCCGGGCTCAGGCTGCGATCGGCGAAGCGCAGGTTGCCCTGCTCGGTGCGCACCTGATCGATGAAGATGCGCGGGGCGGGATCGTGGCTGGCCTTGTTGCCCGGCCGGGGCAGCAGCAACTGCTGGACGTTGGTGGTCCCCTCCTCACTGATCTCGATACGGGCGTAGGGTTTGCGCAGCAGGATGTCGTCGATCTTCAGCTGCTGGCGTATGCCGTCATAGTGCAGCCCACTCAGCTCCAGCCGTTCAATCTGCAGCAGGCGCTGGTTGTCGGCGCGGTCCAGCACGTGCAACTTGTCGACATCGAAGCTGCCCGTCACCTCCAGCTGGCTCAGCGCCCCGGTCGCGTCGGTGGCGATGGCCAGCTTGGTGCGGCTGCTGAGCAGGCCGTCCTGCACCTTGACCCGCAGCAAATCCTGCAGATAGGGCTGGGCCCAGCCGAGCGGCAGCCCCTGCTGCCTGATCTCGCCGCGCAGGGCGAAGGGGGTGGGGATGATGGTGCCATCAAAGTTGAGCTGGCTCTGGCCGTCCAGTGTGCCACGCAAGCTCAGCGGGCTGGCCTGAGCGGTGGCGTTGCTCAAGGCGCCCAGGGTGAGCTCCAGTCCTGAGAGCGTCCGTGGCAGCGCCTTGCCGCTGCTGGACTCGGTCAGCTTGAACTCACCCCCGCTGATGCGGGTCTGCTTGAGCTGCCAGCGCCAGGGTTTGGCGGCCGTCTGCCTGGCCTTTTTCGGCGGCTTGCCCGCCGGCTCGGCGGAGGTCTGCGGGACCAGCAGATCGCTCAGATCCAGCTGCTGTTTGTCATCGAGGGTGGCCGTGATGGCCGGGGCCTTGAGCGCGATGGCATCGACGCTGAGGGACTGCTTGCTGCCATCAAGCATGATGCCGGTCAGGGCGAGCCGGTTGAAGCGGGCAAACTCGGCGCCCTTGAGGCGCTTGAGCTGCCCGTTATTCAAGACCAGTTTGCCCTTTGACAGCTGCCAGTCGAGCCCCTGTTTGCCCAGCGAAAGCCTATAGGCCAGCTCGGCGCTGGCCTCTCCCCTGGTCAGATTGACCCTCAAATAGGGTGCCCAGAGTGGGGCCAGGGGGGCGAGTGCCAATTTGCCCAGGCTGACTTGCCCCTTGCCGGTTCCGGTCATGACGTCGAGTTCCCCCTCGGCCTTGAGGGGGCTCTGCTGATTGAGGGTGGCACTCAGCCGATAGGGGCTGCTATGGGCCTTTGCGGTGGAAAAGCCCGGCAATTGCAGGGCGAGATCCCCGAGGGTGAGGGGCGCAACCCAGCCCGGGCTGCCCCGCTTGCGGCTGTCCAGGTACTGGAGTCGGCCCTGCTCCACCGCCAGCTTGTCTATCTGCACCAGCAGCGGCGCTGTCAGGGGCTGCGCGGGATCTGGCGCCGGCACGCTTGCCAGCAGGGGGGCCAGCGCCTCGGTCAGGTTGAAACGCACCTCGCCCTTGTGCGCCTTGTTTTTGCTCTCCTCGAGACGGGTCAGGTTCAGCACCGGTTTTATCAGGGTAGCCTCCTCGAACAGGAGGGCCCTCTGGTGCCAGCTCTCTTTAACCCTGGGGATGAGCCTCAACCCCTCGAACGCCACCATGGGCTGCTGCTGGTCGTCGAGCAGGGCGCTGGGGCCGAGGGTGAGGGCAGGGGAGCGCAGATTGACCGCTATCTCCCCCAGGGTCAGGTGCAGACCATAGTGCTTGGCCAGCCAGCCGGGCAGATGCCGCTGGATGAGGCCGGGGGCTTGCCACAGCAGGATAGTGAGAGAGACGAGCAGGGCGGCGCAGAGATACAGGACGTAGCGCAACAGGCGAACGGACAGAGGCTTGGGCATGACGGTCTCCATTTGATGCGCCCATGGTAGCAATTAATCGAAGAGTAATCATGAGGTGACGGCAGGGATTGCGCCGGACTCTGACCGGGATAGGTCAGGGAGCCGGCGGAAGATGGACATAGACGCACGCGATAGTTGCCCGACATGGCGACTGCCCTCTCGGACGCGGGGAGGCCGGATCCTTGACGCCGACCAGTGCTTGCCATCAATACCGCCTCACCCTCACCAGAACCCTGTCTGATGGGGCGCCCTATTTCCAGCGTCGGTCACTCCGCGCCGGTTTTCAACAGGTTGAGGGAGTTGACGCAGCGCTGCTCGGCTACCTCCAGTTCGGCCATCACCATCTGGATATCTTCCAGCTGCTGGCGCAGGGAGTGGCGCCTCGCCTCGATGATCTGGATCATGGAGTGCAGCTGGGTCCGGCTGGTCTTGTCGGTGTCATAGAGGTCAAACAGCTCGCGGATCTCCGCCAGGCTGAAGCCGAGCCGCTTGCCACGCAGGGTCAACTTCAGGCGGATCTTGTCCTTGTGGCTGTAGATCCGGGTCTGCCCCTCCCGGGTCGGGGTGATCAGCCCCTCATCCTCGTAGTAGCGAATGGTGCGCGGGGTGACGTCAAACTCCTGGGCCAGCTCGGAGATGCTGTAGGTCACCTCCTTGCCACAGAAGGGGGCGGCTTTCATGGTGTGCTCCTGTGGGGGACAAAGGCCTGGACCGGCACCGAATGACTGTCGATGATCGCCTTGCCGGCGACGCTGTCAGGGACCATGGCTCTCTCCTTGTGCTATCTCAGCTGTCGTTGTCCGCAGGTGCAGGGCCCTGGCATGCAGTGCCTGACCGACCCGGGAGCCGTTGGCGCGCCCCAGCTGCTCGCTCACCCACTGGCCGGTGGCGGCCAGCTTGTCCAGATCCACCCCAGTGCTCATGCCAAGGCCATTCAGCAGGTAGACCACCTCCTCGGAGGCGACGTTGCCGGAGGCCCCTGGCGCATAGGGGCAGCCGCCGAGCCCGGCCACCGAGCAGTCGATGGTACGGATGCCGCGCTCCAGCGCCGGCAGCAGGTTGGCGAGCCCCTGGCCATAGGTATCGTGAAAGTGCACCGCGAGCCGCCCTGCCGGCACCTCGTGCAAGACGGCATCCAGCATGGGGGCGACGGTGCCCGGGGTGCCGACCCCTATGGTGTCGCCGAGAGAGATCTCGTGGCAGCCGAGATCCAGCAGTCGCTCGGCCAGGGCGGCGACCCTTTTCGGCCGGGTGGGGCCGTCATAGGGGCAGGCGATGACGGTGGAGAGGTAGCCGCGGACCTTGATGCCGAGCTGGCGCGCCTCCGCCACCAATGGGGCGAAGCGCACCAGGGACTCTTCCACGCTGATGCCGATGTTGGCGCGGGTGAAGCCGTCCGAGCAGGCGGTGAAGAGCCCAATCTCGTCGACCCGGGCGGCAATGGCGGCCTGCAAGCCTTGGCTGTTGGGCACCAGGGCGCCGTAGCGAGTGGGCCCCTTGCGAGGCAGCAGCTCAAACAGGGCGCCGGAGTCCGCCATCTGCGGCACCCGCTTCGGCGAGACGAAGGCGCCCACCTCGATCCGCTGCAGGCCGCTGTCCGCGAGGCGGGCTATCAGTGCGAGCCGCTGCTCTAGGGTCAGAATACGGGTCTCGTTTTGCAAGCCGTCCCGCGGCCCCATCTCCACCAGGCTTACCCGATCGACGGGCCTCGTTGCTTCTCTGCTCATGATGCGTTCGCCTCCTTGTGCTCGCCGGTGCCGGAGGTCGGGTCGGCGAAGTGCACCAGCACGCAGCCCTGGCTCACCTGCTCTCCCACTTTGCAGCAGAGGCGTTCGACTATGCCGTCCCGCTCGGCCTTGAGGCTGTGCTCCATCTTCATCGCCTCCAGCACCAGCAGGGGCTGACCCTTGCGGACACGCTGGCCGACCTCGACCAGCAGCGCCACTACGATGCCATGCATAGGCGCAAGGGCGCCCTGCAGGGAGGCCATAGCGCCACCGCTATGGTCGTGATCATGGGGGGAGTGATGTGGCTGATCGTCTGCGCCGAAGCGCACGAGCCGGTCGTCCACGCGCAGGATGAAAGCGCCGGTCCCGCCATTTTGTACGGGATAGCGCTGCCAGCGCCCCTCTTGCAGCAGGCGGATATGATCCGCGTCCAGCTCATAGGGAATGAATTCCCCTTGCCAGCCAATCCTGCCCTCGTGCTCCAGGAGGCTCAGGGTGCGGGACTCTTCCGCGATGCGCACCGCCGCCGTCCAGCGCCTGGTATGTCCCAGACGAAAGCCCGGGGCTTGCTGCCAGGGAGAGGGCCCTGTACCACGACTGGCGAGCCAGAGGGTCGCCAGTGGCCAGGCGAGGGCCGGCGTGGTCAGCGGCTCGGTGGGGATGGGCCACTGGGTGTGATGGCCCATGGCCAGCACCTCGGGCTCCTGACACAGGCGCAGCAACAGCGGGCCGTTGTGAACGAGAGGGCCAATCTCCAACGCAGCCAGCCCATCGGCGAGGCGGGAGAAGGCCTCGGCGCGGCTCTGACCGTGGGCGATGAGTTTGGCGATCATGGGGTCGTAATAGGGACTGACGTCATCGCCGGCGGTGACGCCGGTGTCGATACGCAACCCCGCAGGCCAGTGCAGCCAGTCGATGGGGCCGCTGGCGGGCAGGAATCCTGCCCCTACGTCCTCGGCGTAGAGGCGCGCCTCCACCGCGTGGCCGCTCTGTACCACCTCCTCTTGCGTCAGGGGCAGGGGCTTGCCTTGCGCGACGGCGAGCTGCCAGGCCACCAGATCCTGGCCGGTGACGCACTCGGTGACCGGGTGCTCCACCTGCAGCCGGGTGTTCATCTCCATGAAGAAGAAGGCTCCCTCGCACAGCAGAAACTCTATGGTGCCGGCCCCCACATAGCCGACGGCCCTGGCGGCGGCCACGGCCGCTTCGCCCATGGCGCGGCGCAGGGGGGCTGGGATATCGGGGGCGGGGGCCTCTTCGATCACCTTCTGGTGGCGGCGCTGCAATGAGCAGTCGCGGTCGCCGAGATAGATGGCGTTGCCCAGGCTGTCGGCGAAGATCTGCACCTCCACGTGGCGGGCCCTGGTCAGATAGCGTTCCAGCAGCACACTGTCGTCGTTGAAGGCGGCCAGCGCCTCCCGTTTCACCGCCGCCAGCGCCTCATCGAAATCCTCCAGACGGTCGACCCGGCGCATGCCCTTGCCACCGCCACCGCAGGTGGCCTTGATCAGCAGCGGGAAGCCGGCCTGACTGGCCTGCTCATTGAGCACGGCATGATGCTGATCCGTGCCATGGTAGCCGGGCAGCACGGGCACCCCGGCCGCCAGCATCAACGCCTTGGCACCGGACTTGTCCCCCATGGCGAGAATGGCGGCACCGCTCGGGCCGATGAAGCGCACCCCATGCTGCTCGCAGGCGATGGCAAAATCGCCGTTCTCCGACAGGAAGCCGTAGCCGGGGTGGATGGCATCGGCGCGGGACTCCTGGGCGATGCGCAGCACCTTGCCGGCATCGAGGTAGCTCTCCCGCGCGGGGGACGGCCCGAGATGCCAGGCCTCGTCGGCTTCGCGCACATGCATGGCGCAGGCGTCGGCATCGGAGTAGAGGGCGATGGTGTGGATGCCGAGGCGGCGCGCCGTCTTGATGATCCGTACGGCGATTTCGCCTCTATTGGCAATCAGCAGACGCTTGATGGGAGCCTGATGCGTCATTTTTGCTCCTCATTGATACAGGTACACGAGAGCGGAGCGCATTGATCCGGACTCTGGTCATACTCGCCACGGTTGGCGATCAGCAAGCGTTTGATGGGCGTGTGAATAGTCATGCTTCATCCTTGAAACGGGGGCGCCAGCCGGGGGGGCGTTTGTCGAAGAAGGCCTGCATGCCCTCCTGGGCCTCGAGGCCGACCCGCACCCGGGCTATGGTCTCGACGGTTTTCTCTTCACATTGGTGGACGGGCTGGCCCTCGATGGCGGCCAGCAACCTTTTGGTCTCTTTCATCGCGGCGGGGCCGTTGCGACACAGGCGCAGGGCCAGCAGGCGCCCCTCGGTCAGCAGCTGGGCCGCCGGCATCAGCTGGTGTGCCACATTGAGCCGACAGGCGGTGATGGCATCGAAGGGCTCGGCGCTCAGCATGTAGCGGCGGGCCTGGCGCATGCCCATGGTGCGCACCACATAGGGGCTGATCACCGCGGGCACCAACCCCAGGCTCACCTCGGAGAGGCAGAAACGGGCGTTGTCGGCGGCGAGCACTATGTCGCAGGCGCAGATTAGGCCGAGCGCCCCGCCGTAGGCGGCCCCCTGCACCAGTGCCAGGGTGGGGAAGGGCAGCTCATCCAGGGTCTGCATCAGCTTGGCCAGCACCCGGGCGTCTTCCCGGTTTTTCTCAAAAGAGCTGGGATCAAAATCCGCGTGGGCCTGGCTGCGCATCCAGTTGAGATCGGCGCCGGCGCAAAAGTGCTTGCCCTCCGCCCGCAGCAGCAGGGCATGGGGACGACCGGCGCCTGTCTGGCCCTGAACCAGCTCATCCAGGCCATCGAGCAGCCCCTGCATGAGGTCGGCATCCAGCGCGTTGTGGCGCTCCGGGCGCGCCAGGATGAGTTCCGCCAGGGGGCCGTGGCGCTCCAGCCGAAAACCGGCCTGGGGCGCGTTGTCAAAGAGGGGATCGGACATGCTGAACTCCTTACATCCGGAAGATGCCGTATTGTTCTGGGCCAAGTTCGGCGCCCCGGCAGGCCGCCAGCGCCAGGGCCAGCACGGTACGGCTCTGGGCGGGATCGATGACGCCGTCGTCCCACAGCCTGGCACTGGCGTAGTAGGGGTGACCCTGCTGTTCATACTGGGCGATCACCGGTGCGCGGATGGCCTCGGCCTCCTGCTCGCTCACGCTTTTGCCCTCGGCCGCCAGCTTGTCCCGGCGCACCTGCACCAGCACCCCGGCCGCCTGTTCGCCTCCCATCACCGAGATGCGGCTGTTGGGCCAGCTGAACAGGAAGTCGGGCTCATAGGCGCGACCGCACATGCCGTAGTTGCCGGCGCCGAAGCTGCCACCGACGAGCAACGTGATCTTGGGCACCCTACTGCAGGCGACGGCGGTGACCAGCTTGGCGCCGTGCTTGGCGATGCCCTCTTTCTCTGCCGCACTGCCCACCATGAAGCCGGTGATGTTCTGCAGGAACAGCAGGGGAATGGCACGCTTGTTACAGAGTTGGATGAAGTGGGCTCCCTTCTGGGCGCTGTCGCTGTGCAGTACCCCGTTGTTGGCGAGGATCCCCACGGGCATGCCCGCGATCCGGGCAAAGCCGGTGACCAGCGTGGTACCGAACAGCACCTTGAATTCGTCAAACTCGGAGCCATCCACCAGGCGGGCGATGAGCTCCCTGGCGTCATAGGGGCGCTTGAGGCTGGTGCCCACCAGGCCATACAGCTCCGTTATGGGGTAGAGTGGCTCGTCATAGGTTTGGGAGAGGGGAGAGGAACCCAACGCCGGAATATTTTTTTCACCCAGATGGCTGTCCCCTAAGTTGCTGACCAGGGTGCGGGCGATGGCCAGTGCATGGGCATCGTCCAGCGCCATATGATCCGCCACCCCGGAGTGGGCGCAGTGCACCTCGGCGCCACCGAGGGCCTCGGCACTGATGGTCTCCCCGGTAGCGGCTTTGACCAGGGGCGGGCCCGCCAGGAAGATGGTGGCTTGGCTCTTGACCATGATGGATTCGTCGGCCATGGCGGGCACATAGGCGCCGCCGGCGGTGCAGAGCCCCATCACCACGGCGAGCTGGGGGATGTTTTGGGCGGACATGCGCGCCTGGTTGTAGAAGATGCGGCCGAAGTGCTCGCGGTCGGGAAACACCTCGTCCTGCATGGGCAGGAAGGCGCCGCCGGAATCCACCAGATAGAGGCAGGGCAGCCGCAGCCGCTCGGCGATGGCCTGGGCCCGCAGGTGCTTCTTCACCGTGAGGGGGTAATAGGTGCCCCCCTTGACGGTGGCATCGTTCACCACCAGCAGGCAGAGGCGGCCTGCGATCTGGCCCAGCCCGGTGATGATGCCGGCCGCGGGTACCGGGTCGTCATAGACCTGCCAGGCCGCCAGGGTCGAGAGTTCGAGGAAGGGGGAGCCTGGGTCCAGCAACCTGTCGATGCGCTCGCGGGGCAACAGCTTGCCACGGGCCTGATGGCGGGCGTTGTTGGCCGCGCCGCCACCCTGGGCAATCTCGTCGAGGCGGGCATTGAGATCGCTGACCAATGCCTGCATGGCGGCCTTGTTGGCCACAAACTCCGGGCTGGCGGTGTCGAGGTGAGATTGAATACGAGCGTGTATTTGACTCATACGCTAACCCTCGCCGGTTCCTTGTTGTCGACATCAGGGGATCTCGGGAGGCGGCTCATGCATCTTCCCCCATCAACTCGCGACCGATGAGCCAGCGGCGGATCTCCGAGGTGCCAGCCCCTATCTCGTAGAGCTTGGCGTCCCGCAACAGACGGCCGGTGGGGTAGTCGTTGATATAGCCATTTCCCCCCAGCAGCTGGATGGCATCCAGCGCCATCTGGGTGGCGTTCTCGGCGGCAAACAGGATGGCGGCGGCGCAATCCTTGCGGCTGGTGTGGCCCTTGTCACAGGCGCTCGCCACCGAATAGACCAGGGCGCGACTGCTGGCGAGGCGGGTGTACATGTCCGCGAGCTTGCCCTGCACCAGCTGAAACTCGCCGATGGCCTGGCCGAACTGCTTGCGCTCGCGCACATAGGGCAGCACCACGTCCATGCAGGCCTGCATGATGCCGAGCGGCCCCGCCGCCAGCACCACTCGCTCGTAGTCCAGTCCGCTCATCAACACCTTGACCCCGCCGTGCAGGGGGCCGAGCAGGTTCTCTTTGGGCACCTTGCAATCGTCGAACACCAGCTCGCAGGTGCTGGAGCCTCGCATGCCGAGCTTGTCCAGCTTCTGAGCCGTGGTGAACCCCGGGGTGCCCGCCTCGACGACAAAGGCGGAGATGCCCTTTGCTCCCGCCTTGGGATCCGTCTTGGCATAGATGACGAAGGTGTCCGCATCCGGGCCGTTGGTGATCCACATCTTGTTGCCATTGAGCAGGAAGTGATCGCCTCTGTCTTCCGCCGTCAGCCGCATGGCGACCACGTCGGAGCCGGCCCCTGGCTCGCTCATGGCCAGCGCCCCCACGTGCTTGCCGCTGACGAGATCAGGCAGATAGCACGCCTTCTGATCAGGGGTGCCGTGGCGGTGGATCTGATTGATGCAGAGGTTGGAGTGGGCGCCGTAGGAGAGGCCGACCGAGGCGCTGGCGCGGCTCACCTGCTCCATCACCAGCACATGGGCGAGGTAACCGAGGCCGACCCCGTCATACTCCTCCGCCACCGTGATGCCGTGCAAGCCGAGCTCACCCATCAAGGGCCAGAGGTCGCGGGGGAAGGCGTTGCTCCTGTCTATCTCCTCGGCGCGCGGCGCTATCACTTGTCGGCAGAAGGCTTCGACCTGTTCGGTCAGGGCCTGGAGGGTCTCGTCCATCAGGGCATGCATCCTTGCTCTCCTTTTATAGGGTTGTACTCAGAGGGCCGACTGTCCCGCGCAAGGGAGAAGGGGTCAGTCCACTCACGAATCAAGTTTACGTTAGCGTAAACGTAAACGAATTGTTAGTCTAAGGTAAATGCGTTGAGGGGTGACTGCAAGGGGCATCTCGGCGTGGTCGAACTCAGGGCGCGGGCAAGATGATCAGCAACGGCAACCGCTATGGCGGCCCGCAGCCAGGGCTCAGGGACGACGCCGACGTTACCGGGATGGGCACAGAGACAAGAGCAAAGGGGAGAACAGCATGAGTCAGCACCACACCCAGTACGGGGATCTGCCGCTCCATATCGGCGGCGAGGCGTATCCGTCTGCGAGCGAGCAGTGGATCGAGGTGACCAACCCGGCGGATCAGAGCCTGCTGGCGCGGGTGCCAAAGGCTACCCAGACCGAGATCGAACTCGCAGTACGCACGGCCCACGATGCCTATCTGCTGTGGCGGGAGGTGCCGGCCCCGGAGCGGGCCAGGGTGATGTTCAACTACCAGCACCTGCTGAAGGTGCATCACGACGAGCTGGCGACCCTGCTGGCCCAGGAGACCGGCAAGAACCTGGCGGATGCCAAGGGGGATGTGTGGCGCGGCATCGAGGTGGTGGAGCAGGCCTGCGCCATCGCGAGCCAGACCCTGGGGGAGACCATGGGCAACGTGGCGCGCCGGGTCGATGGCCACTCCTGGGTGCAGCCGCTGGGAGTCTGCGTCGGCATCACGCCGTTCAACTTCCCGGCCATGATACCGCTGTGGATGTTCCCGCTGGCGGTGGCCTGCGGCAATGGCTTCGTGCTGAAACCTTCTGAGCAGGATCCCCTCACCCCCATGCGGCTGGCGGATCTGTTCACCGAGGCGGGGGCGCCCAAGGGCATCCTCTCGGTGGTGCACGGCGGCGCCGAGCAGGTGGATACGCTGCTCACCCATCCTGAGGTCAAAGCGGTCAGCTTCGTGGGCTCGGCCCGGGTCGGTGCCCACGTCTATCGCACCGCCACCGATCACCTCAAGCGGGCCCAGTGTTTCGTCGGCGCCAAGAACCACATGGTGATCATGCCGGACGCCAACAAGAGCCAGGTGCTGAGCAACCTGGTGGGGGCCGGCGTCGGCGCCGCCGGTCAGCGCTGCATGGCCATCAGCGTGGCGGTATTTGTGGGCAGCGCCCGCGACTGGATCCCGGCGCTCGCCACCGAGTTTGCCAGGGTGACACCGGGGATCTGGCACGATCCGCAAGCCGCCTATGGCCCCCTCATCAGCCCGGAAGCCAAGGTACGAGTCGAGGGGCTGATCGAGGCGGGCATAAAAGAAGGGGCCGAGTGTCTGCTGGACGGCCGCTTCTGCGACGTCCCCGGCTACCCGGTGGGCAACTGGGTGGGGCCCACCCTGTTTCGCGGCGTGACGCCCGAGATGCGCATCTATCGGGAGGAAATCTTCGGCCCTGTGCTCGCCTGTCTCGAGGTGGAGAACCTGGATGAGGCGCTGACCCTCATCAACAACAACCCCTATGGCAACGGCACCTCCATCTTTACCGGCTGCGGCGCCGCGGCCCGCAAGTTCCGCCACGAGGTGGCGGTGGGCCAGGTGGGGATCAATGTGCCCATCCCGGTGCCGCTGCCGTTCTTCTCCTTCACCGGCTGGCGCGGCTCCTTCTACGGGGATCTGCACGCCTACGGCAAGCAGGCGGTGCGCTTCTACACCGAGACCAAGACGGTGACCGAGCGCTGGTTCGACGAGGACATCCCGACCGGCCCCAATATGACCATACACCTGCGTTGACTGAGGGGCCTGGGTCATTCCCTCTGGCGTTAACCATGATCATCAGCAGCGATAAACAATCGAGATAACGAGGAAGCGAACAAGATGGATTTTACTTTGACCTTGGATCAACTGGCCTATGTCGAGGCCGCCAGCGCCTTCGCCGACGAGGCACTCAAACCCCATGCCGCCCGCTGGGACAGAGAGCACGAGTTCCCCATCCCCACCATCAAGCAGGCGGCGGCGCTTGGCTTCTGCGGTCTCTATACCCCTGAGCAGTACGGTGGTCTGGCCCTGCCACGGCTCGATGCCAGCCTTATCTTCGAGCGCCTGTCCATGGGCTGCACCTCCACTACGGCTTATCTGACTATCCACAACATGGTGAGCTGGATGCTGGGCGCCTGGTTGCCCAGCGATGTGGCCGAGGAGTGGGTGCCACGGCTCGCCAGCGGCGAGCTGCTGGGCTCTTATTGCCTCACCGAGCCGGGGGCCGGGTCGGACGCGGCGGCCCTCAAGACCCGTGCCGTGCGGGAGGGTGAGACTTACCTCATCGACGGTAGCAAGGTGTTTATCTCGGGGGCGGGCAGCACCCAGGTGCTGGTGGTAATGGCCCGCACCGGCGGCGAGGGAGCCAAGGGGATTTCCGCTTTCATGGTGCCGGCCGAGACGCCGGGAGTGAGTTATGGCAAGGCCGAGGAGAAGATGGGCTGGAACAGTCAGCCGACCCGGGAGGTGAATTTCAGCGGGGTGCGCATCCCCGCCCGCTACCGGCTGGGGGAGGAGGGAGAGGGCTTCAAATTTGCCATGCAGGCCCTGGATGGCGGGCGCATCAACATCGCCAGCTGCTCGGTGGGCACGGCTCAGCAGGCGCTGAACGATGCCCTGGCTCACGTGCAGCAGCGCCAGCAATTTGGTCGCCCGATCAGCGAATTCCAGAGCGTGCAGTTCAAGCTGGCGGATATGGCTACCGAGCTTGCCGCCGCCCGGCTGCTGGTGCGCCAGGCCGCCGACAAGCTGGACAGGGGCAGCCCGGACAAGAGCGCCTGGTGCGCCATGGCCAAGCGGCTCGCCACCGACGTGGGCTACAGGGTCTGCGACGAGGCCCTGCAACTCTTTGGCGGCTATGGTTATATCCGCGAGTACCCGCTCGAGCGCTACCTGCGCGACACTCGGGTACACCGCATCCTGGAAGGCACCAACGAAGTGATGCGGCTGATCATCGCCCGCCGCCTGCTGGCGGAGCCCGGCCTTTCGTTGGAGTAACTCGAACCCGGATCAGGCTTTGTGAGCCAGCCGAAAGTCGGCTCCATTCAACCCTGTCATCATGGGGCAGGTTTATTCACAAGGACGATGCAATGACAAGGATCAGGCTCGAATACCACGGCCACGTGGCCTACATCACCCTCGACCACCCGCCAGCCAACACCTGGACCCTCGCCAGCCTGCAAGCCTTCTTGCAGATGATGGTGGAGCTCGATGGCCGCCCGGACGTGGTGGCCCTGGTGATCCGCGGGGCGGGGGACAAGTTCTTCTGCGCCGGCGCCGATCTCAAGATGTTTGCCGATGGCGATTTGGAGCACGCCCGCGCGGTGGCCGAGGCTTTCGGCTGCGCCTTCGAGGCGCTTGCGCGCTTCCACGGCGTCAGCATCGCCGCCATCAATGGCTATGCCATGGGGGGCGGGCTGGAGGTGGCGCTGGCCTGCGACATCCGCATCGCCGAGCAGCAGGCCAAGCTGGGGCTGCCTGAAGCGTCGGTGGGCTTGCTGCCCTGCGCCGGTGGTACCCAGCGCCTCACCGAGCTGGTGGGGCCGGGTTGGGCCAAGCGCATGATCCTGTGCGGCGAGAAGGTGAGTGCCACCCTGGCCTACGAAATGGGGCTGGTGGAGGAGGTGGTCACCGAAGGCCACGCCTGGGCGGCGGCGCAGCAGATGGCGCAGCTGGTGGAGCGCCAGAGCCCGAGCGCCTTGCGTGCCTGCAAGCAGTTGATTAACCAGGGCCGCAGCGGCCATCGAGATGACGCCCTGCCGCAGGAGCGCAGCCTCTTTCTCGGCCTGTTTGCGGACGCCAACCAGCGCGAGGGGGTTGCCGCCTTCCTGGAGAAGCGGCCGCCGCGCTGGCACTACGGCGCGTCGCCCAAGCAAGATGGAGGGGCCCATGAGTGAAAGGCTACGGGCATCTTTACTATCCCACGATGATGAACATCGGAATACAAGGTGGTGCAGATCATGAGTGAAGCTGTACGGATGGCTCTCTATCCCACGGGGGATGGCCATCGGATCGGCGTGCTGACCCTCGACAGTCCCGCCTCCCTCAACGCCCTGAACCTGCCGATGATCCAGCGCCTGCAGGAGGTGCTCACGGCCTGGGAGCGGGATCCCGCCGTGGTCTGCGTCTTGCTGCAAGGGGCCGGTGAGAAGGCGTTCTGCGCCGGCGGCGACATCCGCTCCTTCTATTACCAGAAGGAGGCCAGCGAGCATGAGCAGTTCGTCTTTGCCCGCGACTTCTTCGAGCAGGAATACAGGCTCGATCACCATATCCACCGCTATGCCAAGCCGCTTATCTGCGTGGCGGACGGTATCTGCATGGGGGGGGGTATCGGCCTGTTCGCCGGCGCCGATTTCAGGATAGTGACCGAGAAGAGCCTGTTCGCCATGCCGGAGGTGACCATAGGCCTCTATCCGGACGTGGGGGCGAGCTGGTTCCTGAGCCGGATGCCGGGGCGACTCGGACTCTGGCTCGGGCTGACCGGGGCGCGCTTCAACGGTGCCGATGCCATCGGCCTCGGCCTTGCGGATCACGCCATGGCCAGTTCGGAGCGCGCCGAGCTGCTGCCCCGCCTGGCCGCCCTCGACTGGTCGGGAAACGAGCCTCGCGAGCAGCTGGATCGACTGCTCAGGGGCCTGCAGACAGAGGTTATTGCTGATTTCCCGGCACCCATACTCTTGCCTCATCAGGTCAGGATCGATGGGCTGATGGCCGGCCGTACCCTGCAAGGGGTGCTCGACCGGCTGTTTGAGGCCGGCTTCGACGATACCGAGGAGCGCCTGGCCCAGGCCCGGGAGACTTGCCTCAGCGGCAGCCCCATCAGCCGCGCCATCCTCTGGCGCCAGTATTGGCAGGCCCGCCGCCAGTCCCTGGCGGAAGTGTTCGCCGACGAGTTGGCGCTGTCGGTCAACTGCGTGCTCAGGGGGGACTTCGTGGAGGGGGTGAGGGCGCTGCTCATCGACAAGGACAAGTCGCCCCGCTGGCTGGCGCCGCAGCCCGGCACTGACTGGCTGGATGAGTATTATGTGTGGCCCCAAGGGATCAACCCCCTGCAGGCTGGCGCCCGGTAGCGCAACGCAAGCACAGCGAACAAGAGAGCAAGGAGCAAACAATGACAAGGATTGGATTCATCGGGCTCGGCAACATGGGGGGCCCCATGGCCGCCAACCTGGCCAAGGCGGGACATGCGGTACAGGTGTTTGATCTGGTGCCCGACAGCCTGACCCGGGCGATCGCGGCCGGTTGCGTCGCCGCCGGCGATGCCCGCGAGGCGGTGAGCGGCTGTGAGCTGGTCATCAGCATGCTGCCGGCAGGCGAGCACGTGCGCGGGCTCTGGCTTGGCGAGAGTGCGGGAGAGAGAGGCGGGCAGGATCTGCTGGGAGCCTTGCCGGCGGGGGCCCTGGTCATCGACAGCTCCACCATAGACGTGGCCTCGGCCCGCCAGGTGGGGGAGGCGGCGCGAGCCCGAGGTATCCGCTTCCTCGACGCCCCCGTCTCGGGAGGCGTGGCGGGCGCGGCGGCGGGGACGCTGACCTTTATCGTCGGCGGCGAGCAAGCGGATTTTGAGGCGGCCAGACCCATCCTGGCCCTGATGGGGCAGAACCTGTTCCACGCCGGGGCCCTGGGGGCGGGCCAGATCGCCAAGATGTGCAACAACATGCTGCTCGCCATTCACATGGCGGGCACCGCCGAGGCGCTGGCGCTCGGGGCGAAGGAGGGGCTGGATCCAAGCGTCCTCTCCACCATCATGGGCAAGAGCTCGGGCAACAACTGGAGCCTGGAGCGTTACAACCCCTGGCCCGGGGTGATGGAGAACGTGCCCGCCTCGCGCGGCTATCAGGGGGGCTTCATGACCAAGTTGATGGTGAAAGACTTGGGGTTGGCCATGGCGCTGGCCGAGCACGCCCACAGCGCCGTGCCGCTTGGAGCCCTGGCTCGCAACCTGTTTAACCTGCACGCGAGCCAGGGGCAGGGATCCAAGGATTTCTCCAGCATTCTCGAGCTCTATCTGGACAAATCACAGCCGGGTTAGGTGGTGGCGAGCCGCCCATCATCCCATTTATCGAACGTCTTGACCGTACTGAGGCCAGCGGCCAGCCCAATAACCAGGAGCATTCATGGACATTCATAACAGAGTCATTGCCATCACAGGGGCGGGACGGGGGCTTGGCCGCGCCATCGCCCTCAGTCTGGCCAGTCAGGGGGCCGTGCTGGCCCTTATCGACGTCAATCGCGCCGATCTGGAGGTGACCGAGGCGGAGCTGCGCAGCCGTGACGGGCGCTGCACCCTGTTCGTCTGCAACGTGGCCGACGAGGCCGACGTGGAGGCGACCTTCGCCGCCATCAAGGAGCAATGTGGCGCTTTGCACGGCCTGATCAACTGCGCCGGGATCCTGCGGGACGGCATGCTGATCAAGGTGAAGGAGGGGGAGCTGGTGGAGAAGATGAGCCTGGCCCAGTGGCAGGCCGTCATCGACGTCAACCTCACCGGCACCTTCCTGTGCGGTCGCGAGGGGGCGGCGCTGATGGCAAAGGAAGGGCAGGGGGGTGTCATCATCAATATCTCGTCGATTGCCCGCGCCGGCAACATAGGCCAGAGCAACTACGCCGCCAGCAAGGCGGGGGTGGCCTCCCTGGTGGTGACCTGGGCACGGGAGCTGGCGCGCCATAAGATCCGGGTGATGGGCATAGCGCCCGGTGTGTTTGCCACCGACATGACGGCGGCGATGAAGCCCGAGGCCATGGCCCGCATGCAGCAGGCCATCCCGGTCGGCACCCTGGGGCAGGGGGGGCAACTGGCCCAGACGGTGCAGTTCATCCTCGCCAACGACTACCTGTCCGGGCGGATCATCGATCTCGATGGCGGGTTGCGGCTCTGACCCCGCCTGCGATGCCACGACGCCCCTTGCCACCAGGGGCGTTTTTATTGGTGGGCGGGCTGGCAGGCCGAAACGGGCGGGGTGTTGCCAAGATGAATACCCATGCAGGTCTTGTTGAAAAAGGGGCGCCAGGTCATTGAAAAATGTGAAATATCAACGGGTCTCTCTTAATTTGAACCAGCTCACAGGCCATCAGAGTCAGTGCTGTAGAATTGCGCGCGGTCAAGACGGTGCATGATCGGCGCTATGAGGGATTGCGGTCGGAATAGTCATGCAATATAGTTGCCGCCTTTTTCACGGGGCACGGATTTTTCGCCCCTCCCATGTCGCGCGCAGCATGAATACGGATGCTCTGTAGCCGCCTAATCAAACAGGATTGAGATGGACAAGAAACTAGGGCTAGGCGCCCTCATTTCGCTGGTGATCGGCTCCATGGTCGGTGCCGGGGTCTTCAGTCTGCCACAGAACATCGCGGCTCATGCCAGCGCCGGGGCCGTTGCGCTGGGATGGGCCATCACCGGGATCGGCATGATCTGCCTCGCCCTGGTGTACCAGAACCTCTCCATGCGCCGCCCGGATCTCGATGGCGGTATCTTCAGTTACGCCAAGGCCGGTTTCGGTGATTTCGTCGGCTTCAACGCGGCCTGGGGCTACTGGCTTTGCCAGCTGCTGGCCAACGTCTCCTACGCCATAGTGGTGTTCAGCGCCCTGAGCTACTTCTTCGACACGCCGGACAACGTCATCTTCGGCGATGGCAACACGCCGGTCGCCATCACGCTCGCCTCTGTGCTCATCTGGTCGGTGCATGCCCTGGTGCTGCGCGGGATCCAGGTCGCCGCCCTGGTGAACATAGTGACCACCATCGCCAAGATGGTGCCGCTCATCGTGTTCTGTGTCGCCGTGCTGCTCGCCTTCAACATGCAGACCTTCACCCTGGACTTCTGGGGTCATGGCAACACCGAGCTCGGCTCCGTGATGGATCAGGTCAAGTCCACCATGAAGGTGACGCTCTGGGTCTTCATCGGCATCGAGGGGGCCGTGGTGGTATCGGCGCGTGCCCGTCATCGCAAGGACGTGGGCCGTGCCACCGTGCTGGCCCTGCTCGGCGCCCTGGCGCTCTACGTGATGGTGACCCTGTTCTCCCTGGGGGTCATGAACCAGCCGCAACTGGCCGAACTCAAGAACCCCTCCACCGCCATGATCCTGGAGGCCGTGGTCGGTCCCTGGGGTGCCTGGCTCATCAACATCGGGTTGGTGATCTCGGTGATGGGGGCCCTGCTGAGCTGGACTGTGCTGGCGGCCGAGGTGCCCTACATCGCGGGCAAGACCGGGGTCTTCCCGGCCTGGTTTGCCAAGGAGAACAAGAACGGCTCGCCCCAGGTGTCGCTCTGGTGCTCCACCTGTCTGGTGCAGGTCTTCCTCATCATCATCTACTTCCAGAACAGTACCTACCTGGCGCTGGTCAACATCGCCACCTCGGCGGCGCTGGTGCCCTATGTCTTCTCCGGCGCCTATGGCCTCAAGTTGGCGATGCAGGGCACGACCTACGAGAACCAACCCCACCAGCGCAAGCGTGACCTGCTGCTGGCGCTGGTGGCCACCGTCTACGGCTGCTGGCTGGTCTATGCCGCTGGGGTGGAATACCTGCTGCTGGTGGCGCTGCTCTATAGCCCGGGCATCTTCATCTACTGGAAGGCGCGCCAGCATCACGGCCTGCGCAGCCTCAACCGGCTGGAGCAGGGGATGACGGCGGCCCTGCTCGGTTGCGCCGTGCTGGCGTTCTACAAGGTGATGGACGGTACCATTCCCCTGCATTAATCGGCACAATAAAGAGATGGCCTGGTGCCATCTCTTTTTTTATGCGCGGATCTGGTCAATATGACCACCACATTGCTAGGGAAGGAATTTTTATGCTGTTTTTGGGGTATCTGGTGTTGGGGGCCTTCGCGGGTCTGTTGGCCGGGCTGTTCGGCATAGGGGGAGGGCTCATCATAGTGCCGGTGCTGGTCTTGAGCTTCCACGCTCAGGGAGTCTCCCCCGAGATCATCACCCACCTCGCCCTCGGCACCTCGCTGCCCACCATGATCTTCACCGGCTTCAGCTCGCTGCGGGCACACCAGGAGGCCGGCGCGGTCGACTGGGTGATGATCCGCCGGCTGGGGGTGGGCATGCTGATCGGCGCCTGGCTCGGCGGCATGACCGCCAGCCAGCTCAGCGCCAGCACCCTCAACATCATCATCGGTTGCTTCGCCTGGACCATGGCGGTGCAGATGGGGCTGAACCTCAAACCCAAGGCGGAGCGCCGTCTGCCAGGCCCCATCGGCACCGGTATCGCGGGCACCTTCATCGGCTGGCTCTCGGCGCTGTTTGGCATAGGGGGCGGCTCCATGACGGTGCCTTACCTGAGCTGGAACTCGGTGCCGATGCGCAACGCCGTGGCGGCCTCTGCCGCCTGCAGCATCCCCATCGCGGTGGCGGGCAGCCTGAGCTACCTCTACGCCGGCTGGGGCCGCACCGACTTGCCCGAGTGGAGCGTCGGCTACATCTATCTGCCGGCGCTGCTCGGCATCATCCTCACCAGCACCCAGTTTGCCCGCATCGGCGCGCGGCTGGCACACCGCCTCTCTCCCCAGCGGCTCAAGCAGGCCTTCGCCCTGCTGATGCTGGTTGTGGGGGCAAAATTCATGTTATTTAGCTGATTTATTGGCAGATTGCCGAAAAAGCAGGCGAACGGTTCGGCTCGGGGCAGAAAGCCGTTGCATTGACCGGCCAGTTTGCCTATTCTCCTCGCCGGTGGTCCTATTGGTCCTCTCGCATTGATAACCCGTCGACCTGGTCAGGACCGGAAGGTAGCAGCCAAGGTGGGGGACTCGAGTGCCGGGATGTGGCTGGTAGGGCCACCACTTGTTTCTGCAGATCAATAAGTTACAACCTCTAATCCCCTTCAGACCTCTTGGTAATCCACTTTGTGTGGATGACTGATCGCATCTGCAATGCGTTTCTGGCTCAGTTCCCGATACATCAGTCTCTAAGACATTTGCTACCTTCGGAAGATCGGCACGCCTGCTGTCGTTGCCGACGGACATCCATAAATTGCTCAGCATGCGGGATAGGTTGGCAGTCCATAGCAAGCTCGCCCTGTTGCTTGTCTGCGCTTGTTCTCGCGTACAACCCAGCCGTCATCTCTGCCATGGTTCCAGCCTCCGTCCCCTATCTATGATGTGATCGTACTGATTGCTGTGAGCAATCGGCCGATCCTCTTTGGTATCTGCCGGTTCGGTTACGCGTGTATCCCAGCCCAAGCGACTATGCAGGAGTAACAAGGGCGAACGAGCGTTTTTGAGCACCAGTGGTCAGTTCAGCAACAGCAGAAAGCAGGCTTGCTCAAATGACAGCCCGCCGCGCGTACTCGATGAATGCCTTCAACTTGGACGGTTGATCATGCCGGCTGGGGTAGTACAGAGAGAAGCCTGGAAAGGTCGGCGAGAACGGCGTCAGGACTCGCGTCAGGCGCTTTGCCTTGATGTGTGGCAGGGCCAGCTGCTCAAAGGTGTAGGCGATCCCGACGCCTTCCAGTGCCGCCTCCGTACTGAACAGGGTGTCCGTAATGGTCAGGTTGCCCTTGACCTCGTACTCGACGATTTCCTCATTCACCTTGAACTCCCATTTGTGTATCGCGCCTGTTCCGGCGAAGCGGAAGCGGATGCAGTTGTGCTGCACGAGGTCGTCCGGATGGCTGGGCGCGGGGAAGCGCGCGAGATAATCGGGAGAGGCGACGATGGCGACTGTGATGGGGCCGCCAAGGGGAAGGGCGACCATGTCCTTGTGCAGATCTTCTCCCATGCGAATGCCCGCATCGAAACCCCGCTCGACGATGTCGACGAAGCCTTCGTCATTGGTCAGTTCAAGTTTCACGTTCGGATGCTCACGAAGGAAACCTGCCAACAGCGGTTGCAACACCATTGAGGTCGAAATGCGTGCGGCATTGATGCGTAATGTGCCGGTGGGCCCACCTTGCAGGACGTTCAGCTCTTCACCCGCCACAATGACCTGACCGAGTGCCGGACCGATGCGGGCAAGATAGTCCTCCCCAGCCTCCGTCAGGCTCACGCTGCGTGTCGTGCGATTGAGCAGGCGTACGCCGAGACGCGCTTCCAGCTGCCTGATCGCCTGGCTCAGCGCCGAAGGCGATACCTCCAGTTCGGCAGACGCGGCAGTGAAGCCGCGATGCTCCGCGACTTTCCAAAAGGCCATCAGGCCGTCGAGTTGATTGAGTTTCATATCTTGAAGCATAACTTCATATGGTGTGCAGGATTAAGCTATTTTTCTGCGCTAATGCGGCGCCTATAGTTGCCTTCACCGTGAAGGAGGCACCCATGAAAACCAATCCGCAAGATTGCCATGCCCTTGTGCCTCTTTCCCTCAGGTGTCGTGACGCCCTTGTCAGGGTGATGGGACGCGCGACGCCGAAACCAACAGGCAAGTGAGAAGGCTCATCAGACCATTGATTATTGAGGAAAAGAAGACGATGAAAAACGTATTGATCATCAACGCACATCAGTTTTTTGAAGGCATCTCCGGCGGCAAACTGAACAGCACCCTGGCAGGCGTCATCAAGCAAGAGATGGCAGCGCGCGGCTATGCGGTGAAGGAGACATACATAGAGCAGGGCTACGACGTTCAGGGCGAGGTCGACAAGCATCTGTGGGCAGACATCATCATCCTGCAATCGCCGGTCTTCTGGTTCGGCATGCCGTGGATCTACAAGAAGTATGTCGATGAGGTATTTACCGCGGGCATGTTCCAGCAGCGTTTTCTGTCGGGTGATGGCAGGACGCGCGAGGATCCGCGCAAGCAATATGGCTCGGGCGGCAAGATGCATGGCAAGCAGTACATGCTGTCGCTGACCTGGAATGCACCGAGGGCGGCATTTGGCGATGCTGGGCAGATGTTGTTCGAGGGCAAAACGGTGGATGACGTCTTCGTCAGCAACACGGCCAACTACAGGTTCTGTGGCGTAGAGGTGTTGCCCTCCTTCTCGTGCTTCGATGTGATGAAGCAGCCGGATGTTGAAGGTGCTATTGAAGAATTGCGTGGCCATCTGGATGCCATCTTTTATCCCGTGGGGAGCCCCCTGCCTCAGGTGGAGATCAAGATGGACGAGGCGCTTACACCCCTTTAACGACGATCACATGCTGGTCGACAATGAGGTGAGGGTGTCCACAACGGCACCTTCGACCTGGCCATGCACCGCGGGGACGAGCCTCTCGAGCAGATCAACCGTCTGGCCACGCAGCAGAATATAGCGTTGACCACGCCCCTGATGGTGGAACATCTGGACTTGCTGGCGCCCCATGGGGCAGTGTCTGATGGTGGGTCAACCGGCCAGCGCCAGTCACTGGATCGACGCCGGCTACCAGATGACCATCTTCTCCGCTGCGGAGGAAGCCGCGTTTGAAGGCTCGCTCAAGGGGGGAAACTCCGCTATTACCCGGTCAAGGCGATGGCTCAAGCCGGTGGTCAGATGCGCTTCGCCGCCGAATGGACATCTAAGGTCGTCATCGTCCGTGAGTTGATCACCGGCCAAAACCCCTTCTCCGCCCCCGCACTGGCGAGCGTCTTCGTCTCGGCCCTGGATAAGCGCGCCGAGGCGAACTGAACGCTATTTGCGCAGCCCGGACCGCCATGGAAGCGGCTGCCATACCCCTGCGGCGTCGACCGCCCCGGGGGAATGAAGTGCCGCCAGGCGAGGGAAGGCGCTCCCGGTTGGTCGGAGCCTAAAATGGGATTCGTTCAGGGTTGAAATTACGTAGCACGCCCCCTACACTGCCCGCCCCAAACAGCCTGGTAGAGAGGAGGATAGAAGATGAGAAGAGTCATTCTCACACCCTTGCTGGCTCTTGCCATGAACGGATGCGGGGGTGGAGAAGGCGGGAAAGACGATGCCATTCCCCCCACGATAACAACGTATTTCGAGGCATCCACCCAGAGCACCCAGGGTGGGCAGTTGAGCCCGGCCAGCCTGCGCTTGAGCGCCGGTGAGCAGGGCAGTTTCACCCTAGCACCCGACGCCGGTTATGTGTTGGCGCAGATTTCGGGTTGTGAGGGGACGCTGGACGGCCTCACCTATACCACGGGCCCCATGCGCGGCGATTGCCAGGTCTCGGCGAGCTTCACTCAGGAGACGGCCCCCGTCTATTTCGAGGCCACCACCCAGAGCAGCCAGGGTGGGCGGCTGAGCCCGGCCAGCCTGCGCCTGAGCGCCGGTGAGCGGGGGCGTTTCACCCTAGCGCCCGACGCCGGCTTCGTGCTGGAGCGCATAGAGGGCTGTGACGGCACCCTGCAGGGGCACGACTACATCACAGGCCCCATGGGCGCCGATTGTCAGGTGTCGGCTCGCTTCATCAAGCATGCTGCCCATGCCATTGCCCGTGAGGATCACGCCCTCGCCAGCGACGTGGAGCTGATCGCCCATGCCCGTGGCGCCATCGCTGACAGCGAGGCGCGTCGCACCGAATTGGTCCGCACCCTCTATCAGGGTCTGGGGGCCATCAGCTGGAACCCGAGCCACGACTCCATCACCTTCTCCAGCTTCCAGCCCGAAAACACCGTGACCCTGCTTCCCTCCAACATCAATGGCAAGGGGGAGAGCGAGATCCGCGGCCTGGTGATGGTCTCCGAGCAAGATGACTATCGCCGGGCAGCCATGGGGGCGAATCTGTTTGCGGTGGATCGCACGCCCCAGAGCGAGGCACTGCTCAGGGGTCTGATCGGCTGGCTGACCCGGGGGAAGGATAGTGATGACGATGGTCTTCGCATCCTGACCGCCCAGGTGCCGAGTCGCGCCGACAGCTGGTATTTCCCCCATAACGAGGGGATCCGGGACTGGCTCAAGGCCATGTATCCGGACGCGCACAGCATCAACCAGGCCGATGAGTGCGATTATCAGGCCCTCGGCGCCTGCATCGACCGCATGGCGCCGGATCTTATCGTGATAAGCGACCTCGATCGCCAGGGGCTGGGATACCAGGGCATAGCCCAGGCCATCGCCAAGGCGAAGGCCGCCGGGATCCCGCTGCTGCTCTCCAACTACCGGCGAGAGGCGAGCCCCTTGCTGGCGCCCCTCTATCTGGAGATGGGGCTGGTGACCTGGGGCAACTACTGGTCGAAGCTCAAGGTCAGCAATCTGGCGGCGAGCACCATCATGGCGCCAGATCCCCAGCTGATGGCGGTCGATACGCTGCTGAGCAACCTTAAGGAGGGGGAATTCAGCACCCAATGGCTGGATGCCTGCAGCGGCAACTTCCTCAACTGCGGCGGTGTCGATGAGTTCAATCTGCAGTTCAAGAATGGCGCCGACTGGCTCAGGAATGCCGCCATCACCCTGGACAAGGCGGGGATCAGCCCCTTCGCCCGCGACGGCTTGGCACTGTTGCCGGCCAGCCTGCTGCTGGCCGACAAATACCGCGCCGCCATCGATTACCCCATCGCCTGGGACGAGCATCAGGCCTGGCAGCGGGCGATGTTTGCCGACTGGCTGGTGAGCTATGCCCGTGTTCGCAACCTGGCCCAGCCGGATCTGGGGGAGTACGTCGTCGATCGCAGCCAGGTGTTCAAGGGAGATCAGGCCCATTACGCCTATCCCGCCGTCATCAGCGACAGCCGCCGCATCTCGGTGCCCTATTCCGGGCAGTGGACCTCGACGGGCTGGTATGCCCTGCCGGGGCAGCGTATCACCCTGAGTCGCACGGATACTGCGGATGTTTCCGCTACCATTCGACTCAATTACCACAGACCCAACACCAACAGGGCCTATGAGCAGAAGGTCTATCGGGCGCCGCTGGAGTTGGCCAGCGGGCGGCTTCCTCTGAACAAGGGCAGCAGCGTCAGCTTCACCTCGCCCTATGGGGGCCCTGTCTATCTCTATCTGGAGGGGGGAGACGGGACGCTGCAAGTGGAAGTGACCGCCACCGGCGTGACCCGCCATCCAGCCATCCTGGACTTCAGTGATGAGCAGCAGACCCGGGACTTCAACGAGCGGCTGGATCAGACCGAGCTGCCCCATGTCGATCTCAGGGCCGATGGTGCCGAGCAGCATCTGCGCCGGGATCGCTTCACCGGGGCCATCGGGGGGACCATTGCCGACACCGATGCCCTGCTGGAAAGCATCTCCCGGGATCATATCAACAGCGTCTATACCCTGGCGGGCTTCAAGATCCAGGGCAAGCGCCTGGAGGAGTCGCTGCCTGACGAGGTCAGGCGCGCCTGTGTCGCGCTGCTGGGGGATCAGTGTATCGACGAATCACTGCATACCCGCACTATCATCCAGCATGCCAACTACGACCAGAATGCCCATTGCGGGGTCGGCTGCAGCGGCAACCCCTGGGACTCTTCCGGCAGCATCAGCCCGACCGGTTGGTTGGACAATCACGAGCTGGGGCACAACCTGCAAACCCAGCGCCTGAATGTGCATTATGCCGCCGCCAGCGATGCCGACAACTGGCGCGGCTATGGCAGCCGGGCCGGGGAGAACTCCAACAACATCTTCCCCTATGTGGTGAAGTGGCAGGCCCACTATCTGCGCGACGGCAACCAGGCGCCCATCAAAGATGGTCACATGAATCACAAGGATCTGTTCTACGCCTTCATGTCCGACGCGGCCGGGGTGAAGGATAAGAGCGGCAACCGGGTGGTGCTGGGGGCCAATTGCAGGGTGCTGGATGCGGGGGAGAGTCGCTACGAGGCACCCTGGCAGAGCAATGCCTATGCGGTCCACAACGGCTATCGCATGGCATTTTATATCCAGATGGCGCTGCGCGCCCACGGCATGAGACTGGCGGATGGCACCCGCCTGAGCAACGGCTTCAATATCTTCACCCTGCTCTACCAGCATTCACGGATTTTCGGCGCCGTTGCCGACAACGAGAGCGACTGGAATGCCAACAGGGACAGGCTCGGCTTTGGCCTCTTCCCCTTCCAGGGGCATGGGGTCTATGGCGGCAAGCAGGTGAGAGACATACCTGGCAACGACTTCATGCTGGTTGCCCTCGGCAGGCTCACCGGCCTGGACTGGCGCAGCCACTTCGATCTGCTGGGTCTGCGCTACTCGACGCTTGCCGCCGCTCAGGTGGAGGCGAACCAGCCCTCGGGCGTCCTGCCCATGGGGATGTACGTGCTGGAGGACGATCTCCCGCCCGCCAACATGAGCGAGGGGCTGACATTCCTGCCCCTCTCAAGTACGGATGGCAGCACCCTCTGGCCTCGCGACCAGGGATCGCCGGCCAGCTGTCCTATTCCCTAATAAAGAAAAAACACCCTCAGGGGCGTTTTTTCTTGGTCAGCGCAGGCTTGCCGGCCGCAGAAGGCGGGCTTAACTCGCGTTGAGCCTCGTAGCCCTGCGGGGTGACTCACTCCTGCAGCAGGCCGAGAAAGGCCTTCATGGCGGGGGTGACGCTGTGCTTGCGGGTGATGAAGGCGATGGTGCCGGCGCTCGCATCGCTCAAGGAGTGGCAGGGCAGCTTGAAGAGCTGATGGGCGGTGGCGGCGATGCCGGCACTGACCACGGCGCAGCCGAGCCCGTGGCTCACCCCGTTGGCCAGGTGGAACAGGGAGTCTGTCTCCAGCACCACCCGCAGGCTGAGCTGCTGGCGGGCGGCGGCCTCGTCGAAATAGCGACGAAACTGCATGGTGGCGCTCGGCAGTATCAGGGGGAGATCCTGCAAGTCCGCCAGCCTCAGGGGCTGGCTCGGGGAGAGGTGCGGGGGCAGGGGCCCCAGCAGCGCCATGGGATTGGGGTGGCGCAACTGGACGTCGAGGGCGCGGCGCTGATGCTCGGTGAGCAGCTCGTCAAAGCCGAGGCCGATGTCGGTCTGGTGCAGATCCAGCTGCTCGAGCAGGGTGCCGTGGGTCATCACCGACAGGCGCAGGCTGACCTTGGGGAAGGCGTCGTTGAAACGCTTGAGCTGCGGCATGATGTCGATGCTCGACTGGGGCACCATGCCGATGCGCAGGACCCCCGAGAGTGCGCCGCCAAACAGGCTCAGCTCCTGGCGCATGGCGTCCTGCTCCAGTAGCATGCGCTCGGCGTGGCGCAGCACCACTTCCCCCGCCTGGGTCAGCGCCACGAACTGGCTGTTGCGCACCACCAGCTCGGTGCCGAGGGATTTTTCCAGCGCCGTGATGCTGGCGGACAGGGTAGGCTGGGTGATGAAGCAGGCCTTGGCCGCCTTGGCGAAGTGGCGGTGCTGGGCCAGTTCGTAGAAATAGTGCAACTGCTTGATGTTCATCGAAGAGGAAGCGTCTGGCGTGGAGGATGGCTGACAAAGTTAATCAATCGACATCGCCATGGCAATAGAGGTTTTCTATCGGTGAATAGATTTGTTTCATTGGTTTTGGGGGAGCGACTTATCTAAACTTGAGGCCC
Source organism: Aeromonas sp. MR16 (assembly GCF_022549315.1). Classification (NCBI taxonomy): domain Bacteria; kingdom Pseudomonadati; phylum Pseudomonadota; class Gammaproteobacteria; order Aeromonadales; family Aeromonadaceae; genus Aeromonas; species Aeromonas sp. MR16. The sequence continues at coordinate 411,445 of NZ_JAKZFK010000001.1, forward strand.
GAATACACGTTATAAGCGTCTCGCATGATCCCATTCAATTCACGGTTGCCCAGGCTGGATGAGCTGGTGGAAGAGGTGGCCGTGTCCGTCAACATCAATGGCATCAACCACGCCGTCATGATGGCCACCCCGGATGATCTCGACGACTTCGCCATCGGCTTCCTGTTTGGCGAGGGCATCATAGGGGGCAATCACGATGTGCACGACATCCAGATCACCCCCTCGGAGCACGGCGTCGTGCTCGACATCACCATCGCCAACCGCTGCCTGGCTGCGCTGGGCCGACGCAAGCGTCGCCTGGCCGGGGCGAGCGGCTGCGGTATCTGCGGGGTGGAGGCCATAGAGCATGCGCTTCCCGAGTTGACCCCCCTGACCCCGGGCGCCCCCTTGGATACCGCGCGTCTGCGGGACTTGCGGGATCGCATCGCCCCCTGGCAGAGCAAGGCCCGCCAGAGCGGCGCCCTCCATGCCGCCCTGGCCCTGGATGATCGCGGCGAGATCCTGGCCTGTCGGGAAGACATAGGCCGCCACAATGCCCTGGACAAGCTTATCGGCATGCAGCTGCGCCAGCCCGCGCAGGCCCACACCCTGGTCATCACCAGCCGCTGCGGCAGCGAACTCATTCACAAGGCGGTGCAATTTGGCGCCGCCCACCTCATCAGCCTTGCTTCTCCCAGCCAGCTCGCGGTGCGACTGGCCCTGAAATACAACCTGACCCTCATTCATGTGCCCAGATCCGATGCCCCGGTCTGCTATGCCAGCCCCAGGCCCCAGGATCAGTTCGGAGACTCCCATGTCCAGTCATATTGAGAAACCGGCAAAGGCCGGCGGCTTTTCCTCCCTGCAGTCCACCTTCAAGCAGGTGCTGCGCAGCCAGAAGACCCGGCAGAACATCAAGAACCTGCTGCGGGTCAACCAGACCGACGGCTTCGACTGCCCGGGCTGCGCCTGGGGTGACAACAAGCAGGGGGCCTTCCAGTTCTGCGAGAACGGCGCCAAGGCGGTAGCCTGGGAGTCCACCGGCAAGACGGTGGGGGCGGCCTTCTTTGCCGAGCATTCGGTGCGCCGCCTCTCTGCCCAGAGCGACTACTGGCTCGAATACCAGGGCCGGTTGACCGAGCCCCTGCGCTACAACCCGGCCACCGATCACTACGAGCCGATAAGCTGGGACCAGGCCTTTGCCCTCATCGCGGACAAGCTGAGCAGCCTGGCCAGCCCCGACGAGGTGGAGTTCTACACCTCGGGCCGCGCCAGCAATGAGGCCTCCTACCTCTATCAGCTGTTCGGCCGTCTCTATGGCACCAACAACTTCCCGGACTGCTCCAACATGTGCCACGAGGCGAGCGGGGTGGGGCTCATCCAGTCCGTCGGGGTGGGCAAGGGCACAGTGGTGCTCGATGACTTCGACGCCGCCAAGGCCATCTTCGTCTTTGGCCAGAATCCGGGCACCAACCACCCGCGCATGATGAATGCCCTGCGCAAGGCGGCGCGCCAGGGCTGCCAGATAGTCACCTTCAACAATTTGAAAGAGGTGGCGCTGGAGCGCTTCGCCAGCCCCCAGAGCCCGGCGGAGCTGCTGACCCCGGCGGCTACCCGCATCAGCCACCAGTACCTCACGCCGAAACTCGGCGGCGACATGGCGGCGATTCGCGGCATGGCGAAATACATCCTGGAAGAGGAGGGGGGGCGCATCGATCTCGCCTTCATCGAGCAGCACACGGTGCACTTTGACGACTATCTTGCCAAGGTGAAGGCCACCGACTGGGAGCAGATCGAGGCGCAATCCGGGCTCAGCCGGGAGGAGATCGTCCAGGCGGCCAGGATCTTCGCCCAGAGCGAGAGCGTGATCAGCTGCTGGGCCATGGGGATCACCCAACACAAGCACTCGGTCGACACCATTCGCGAAATCGTCAACCTGCACCTGATGTGCGGTCAGCTCGGCAAGCCGGGGGCGGGGCTGTGCCCGGTGCGCGGCCACAGCAACGTGCAGGGCAACCGCACCATGGGGATCAACGAGAAACCCAACGCCGCCTTTATGGACCGCCTGGAGCGCCGCTTCCCGGTGGGCCTCAAGCGCACGCCGGGGCACAATGTCTACGAGGCGCTCAAGGCCCTGCACGGCGGCAAGAGCAAGGTGCTCGTCTGCCTTGGGGGCAACCTGGCAGCTGCGGCGCCGGACACCGACTTCACCTATGAGGCGATGCGCAAGAGCGAGCTCAACGTGCAGATCAGCACCAAGCTCAACCGCAGCCACCTCATGGTCTCCAAGGATGCCCTGATCCTGCCCTGCCTCGGCCGCACCGAGCTCGATCTGCAACGCACCGGCATCCAGAAGATCACCGTGGAAGATACCTTCAGCATGGTGCACGCCTCCACCGGCATGAACGAGCCGGTCTCGCCGCTGTGTCTCTCGGAGATCGACATAGTCGCGCGCATGGCCGAGGCGACGCTCGGCAGCGAGCGGGTGGACTGGTTGGCCCTGCGGGACGACTACGCCCTGCTGCGCAGCCTCATCGCCGAGACCATAGCTGGCTTTGACGACTTCAACCGCCGTATCGAGGAGCCCAGCGGCTTCCACCTGGAGAACGGCGCCGCCCTGCTGCGCTGGAACACCCCAAGCGGGCGCGCCGAATTTAGGGCCAGCCGATTGCCGGACTCCATCCTGCCCGAGTGCACCAGCCACGCGGAGCAGATGGTGGGCGAGCCCGTGCTGCTGCTCCAGAGCCTGCGCTCCCACGATCAGTACAACACCACCATCTATGGCATGGACGATCGCTACCGCGGCATCAAGGGGCGGCGCAACGTGGTCTTCATGAACGAGGAGGATGCCCGTCGCCTGGGGCTGGCCGAGGAGCAGCAGGTGGACATGACCGCCATCTGCAACGACGGGCGCGAGCGGGTGGTGCGCGGCTTTAGCGTGATCTTCTACGAGATCCCCATGGGCAACATCGCCGCCTACTACCCTGAGACCAACCCCCTGGTCGCCATCGACAGCATAGGGGAGGGATCCTTCACCCCGACCTCCAAGTCGGTGCCCGTGCTGGTGACGCCGACCCGGGCGCCGGTGACCAGCCTCGCCGTCAATCTGTAAGCTGTAAGCCTTCCGTCCCTCCAGACCCCTGCCTCGGCAGGGGTTTTTCTTTGGGAAATCCTCATCTGAGTCAATCTGCCAGCGAAGCTGTAGGGTGGCTGTATGGCTAACCAGCTTTAGGTAGAAGGGGTCGGCGTATGCCGATATCCTTGGCGCCCTTTTCCGGCCCCTGGCCGATAACCTGAAATGGATCGCGCCTGCAGCGCCGGGTGGCCTTGCGCCGTCGGTGCGTTGCACAGGATCCTGTGTGGACCCCATAGCCAGATGCTCAACTCAACCTTACCCCTCCTGACCGGCCTGGCACTGACACTGGCCGCATTCCCTCTGTATGCCTCCGCCCCCGCTGGTGGCGAGGAGACGACAGAGACCAGCCAGGATGGCAAGGAGAGCAATCCGAAGGAGAAGAAGGCCGAACGCTCGCCCTGGCTGTTCGTGCCCCTGCTCAGCTCCAGCCCCAAGCTGGACACGGCGGCAGGCATGATGGTGGGCTATCTGCACCAGTTCGATGAGAAGTCGCGGCCCTCGCTGTTCACCGTCTCGGCCAAGTACACCACCTCGGAATCCCTGATCGCCAGCGTGTTTGCTAAGACCTCCTTCGGGGCGGATCACCACCGCATCGTCGGCGGCGTGATCTCGGGCGACATCAACAACGACTACGAGAATTACCTGGGCTCTGGCCACGCCCTCGAAACCAATGACAACTTCAACTCGGCCTTCTTCCGCTATCTCTATCGGGTGGAGGGGGACTGGTTTGTCGGCGGCATGGCGGCCTACTCCAACTACGAAATAAAGGGCCAGGATGCCCAGTCCGAGCTTATCCTGGACGAGCTGGGGCTGGCGGGCTTTACCTCGGGAGGCCTGGGGCTGGTGGTGCAACATGATTCCCGTGACAGCGACTTCAGCGCGACCAAGGGCTGGTACCTCAACGTCAACAATCTGGCCTATCGGGAAGAACTGGGCGGAGAGCAGGACTTCGACATCTATCGGGTGGATTATCGCGGCTACTGGAGCCACGGCGATGGGCATGTGCTGGCTTGGCGCAACCGCAACCAGTTCTCCAACGACGCGCCGAGCGGCTCCTATTCACCCATCTATCTGCGTGGCTACACCCCGGGGGAATACCTGGCACAGCACATGTCGGCGGTGGAAGTGGAGGAGCGCTACAAGCTGGCCGAACGCTGGACCCTGACGGCCTTCGCCGGGGTGGCCTGCCTCTACGGCGACGCGGTGAACGGGGAGTCCCTGGACTGCGGTGACAGCGACAACGTCTACCCGGCCTGGGGCGCGGGCGTGCAGTACCTGCTCAAGCCCGAGGAGGGCATCGTCGCCAACCTCGAGTACGCCATGGGCAAGGACAACAACTCCGGCATCTACCTGAAGATGGGTTACAGCTTCTGATATAACGCGGCCCCTCATGGGGCCGCATTTCAATCCGCGTCTGTCACCACCACGCGGTTTCGGCCCTGGCGCTTGGCCTCATAGAGCGACTCATCCGCCCGCTTGAGCACGGCCGCGAGCCCGCTCTCCTCATGGCCTGGCCAGTGGGCAACGCCGAGGGAGATGGTGATCCGTCCCGCCGTCGCCATCTCATGGCTCGCCACTTTCAGTCGCAACCGCTCGGCGATGATCCGGGCCTGCTCCAGGGTGACATCGGGCAACAACAGCAGGAACTCTTCGCCACCACTGCGACACAGGGCGCCATCCGGCCTGACATCCTGTTGCATCAGCTGTGCCAGGGAGACGATCACCTCATCTCCGACGTCGTGGCCGAAGTTGTCGTTGATCTGCTTGAAGTGATCGATGTCGAGGGCGATGACGCTAAGGGGCTTTGGTCGCAGCAGGTATCCATCGAGCAGATGCTGCATCGCCCGCCGGTTGAGCAGGCCCGTCATGGGGTCGGTGTGGCTGTCGTTGTGCAGTTTGTCGATCTTGGTGTTGAGCAGACCCAGCCCCTTGAGGATGGCCTGTTTCAACTGGGCGGCCTCGAAGTACCAGGCGCGGATGCCGGAGATGTTGGAGGCGGCCTCCTGCTGATCCATCAGCCTGGCCTTGTTGGCCAGTTGCCGCAGCGGTCTGGAAATGACGGTGGCAGAGAACCAGATGATGAAGAGGATCAGCAGGGTGATGGGGATCATCCGCATCAGGGCACCGCGCATCTGCTCATCGAGCCCCGTCAGGGTCGCGCTCAGGGGGCGCTGGGCCACTATGCCCCAACCCGTGCTGGCCACCGGGGCAAACCCGGCAAGCATCTCGATGCCATCGACATTGGTCACGGTCTGTGAGCCTTCGCGACCCTGCAACACCTCGTTGACCACGGGATTCTCATAAAAGTGGCGACCTATCTTCTTCTTGTCCGGGTGATAGATGAGGGTGTTGTTCCTGTCCATCACATAGAGGTAGGAGCCGTCCTGGTAGTAGTGTTTGCCGAGCACGGTGGAGAGGATGCTGGCGGATTGCAGGTAGATGGTCCCTGCCACGTAGCCGAGATAGTGCTGTGCCTTGTTGAAGATCGGGTAGGAGACGGTGATGAGGTAGTTGCCGGAGAGCGAGACGAAGGGATCCGAGATCAGCGGCTTCTGAGCAGCGATGGCCTGCTGGGAGATGGAGGAGCTGAGTTTTGCCCCCTTGACCTGCAGCGTCTCGGGGGAGACGGCGACGACGACGGCATCGGTATTGACGATGACCACGGAGTTGAAGGTGTGGGTCTGCAGGCGCAGGCGGCTGACCTCCCCATCCAGGGCCCGCCCATTGCCGGCCTGCAACAGCGGCGCCAGCAGGGAGGCGCTGTAAGCCAGCTGGTTCTGGGCCGACAACAGCATGGTCTCTGTGGTGGTGGCCAGCTTGGCGGCATAGACCCGGTTGGCCTCTAGGGTGCTGGAGATCAGCAGTTGGCGCTGGGTCTGGTAGATGGTGTAGAAGCTGTTGCCAAAGGTGGCCAGTACACCGAGGACGGCCAGGGCCAGGATGAGGCGATGCAAATCAAACTTCGGCAGCCAACGAGGTTGCATGGGAGACGGGGATCCTTGTCAGTCGGCGAGGGGCGCCGGGGCAGTGGGCCGATTCTACTCAGGTTACAGGTTTAAAAGCTACCGTAAATCGGACCCGGAACCGGCCAGACCAGCTCGGCAACCTTCCCGCAGCGGCAGCCTTTGAGTGGTTGACTCAGACGCCGCATTAGCGCCGTGGATCCGGCCCGAATGCCATTCCCAGCGCGGGATCCTTGAGCTCGGCTACCGTCTGCCAGAAGGCCAGGGTGAGGGGGTTGTCATCGCCGGGTGGACGGATGAGGCCGATGGTCCAGCTCGCCTCGGCCTCGGTGAGGGGCAGGGAGATCACGTCCGGGTGCTCTATGGTGGTGGAGGAGGGGACCAGGGTCCAGGCGATGCCCGCGGCGGCGGTGGCGATGCCGGCGGCGAAGTCGTTGACGTACTGGATATCCCCAAAGCGCAGCCCGCTCTGGGCCAGGTAGTGCACGAACTGATCGTGAAAGGAGGGGGCCTTGTCCCGGCGCAGTATGGCCAGCGGCCTGTCCAGCAGATCCGCGAGCCCCTTCACCCCGGCGTAGCTGGCGGGCAGCACGGCGATGAAATGGGCGCGCACCACCGGCAGGCAGTGCCAGCCCTTGGGGGCGGGCAGGCGGCAGAACCCCAGATCCAGCCTGCCCTCGGCGAGCGCCAGCAACTGGTGATGGGTGGAGAGATCGTTGAGCTCGATGCGCACCCCGGGGCGCGCCGCCCGCAGGCGGGCGATGGCCGCGGGCACCAGCAGCTTGGTGGCGACCCCGAAACCGATGCGCAGGGTGCCGCCGTTGCCCGCCAGCACGTCCCGGGCGCTGCGCCCGAGCTGCTCGCTCTGGGCCACCAGGGCGCTGGCGTCCGCATAGAGCGCGCGCCCGAGCTGGGTGAGCCGGGTGCTGCTGGCGTTTCGCTCGAACAGCTCGCCGCCAAACTCCGCCTCCAGCCGCCTGATCTGCTTGCTCAGGGCCGACTGGGTGATGTGCTGGCGCGCCGCCGCCTGACCGAAGTGCAGCACCTCGCCCAGAGTGACGAAGGCCTTCAAGTCTCTGAGTTCCATCCCGTCTCCTTTCCACTGCGCTGTGTTTCATCATTCCTGTTGGGAATGTTGAATGGCCAAAATTGTCATTGGACGGAATTTTAGAACTGTTCGATGCTTATGCCAATTCATTCGGGGTGCCTATCTGATCGGCACCCGTTCATTCGAGGTGGCCAGCGCCATCGCAAGCAGAAGGAGACACACCAGATGCATCATCCCAAGATCAATGACTTCCCCAAGGACTTCCTGTGGGGGGCCGCCTCCGCCGCCTATCAGGTAGAAGGGGCCTGGAAGGACGATGGCAAGGGCCCCTCGGTGTGGGACGTCTTCACCAAGCTGCCGGGCAAGACCTTCCAGGGCAGCAACGGCGACGTGGCGGTGGATCACTATCATCGCGTGGAGGAAGACGTGGCGCTGATGGCCGAGATGGGGCTAAAGGCCTATCGCTTCTCGGTGAGCTGGCCGCGCATCTTCCCCACCGGTCGCGGTGAGGTGAATGAGGCGGGGCTCGCCTTCTACGAGCGGCTCATCGACAGCCTGCTGGCCCACGGTATCGAGCCGGTACTGACCCTCTATCACTGGGACCTGCCCCAGGCGCTGCAAGAGGAGTACGGCGGCTGGGAAGACAGACGCATCATCGACGACTTCGAGCACTACTGCGTGACCCTGTATCAGCGCTTCGCCGGCAAGGTAAAATACTGGGTGTCGCTCAATGAGCAGAACTATAACCTGACCAACGCCTATCAACTGGGGACTCATCCGCCCGCAGTGCAGGACCGCAAGCGCTTCTTCGCCGCCAACCACATCGCGTTTCTGGCCAACGCCCGTGTCATCAAGGCGTTCCGTCAGCATGTGCCAAACGGCCTCATAGGCCCGAGCTTCGCCTATTCCCCCGCTTATCCGGCATCCTGCGCCCCCAGCGACATGCTGGCGTTCGAGAATGCCGAGGAGTTCACCAACCTCTGGTGGCTGGATGCCTACTGCTTCGGCCGCTACCCCCAGACGGCGCTCGCCTACCTGAGAGAAACCGGCGAGGCCCCCGAGATCCTGCCGGGGGATCTGGCGCTCTTGCGAGAGGGGACGCCGGATTACATCGGGGTCAATTACTACTACACCCTGACCTTCACCGACAACCCGATCGGCGGCCAGACCATGCAGCGCATCAACACCACGGGCCAGAAGGGCACCACGCCGTCCAGCGGCGTGCCGGGTCTCTACAAGACCACCCCCAACCCGCACCTCGAGACCAGCAACTGGGACTGGGCCATCGATCCCACCGGGATGCGCATCGCCCTGCGCCGTCTCTCGTCCCGCTACGGTTTGCCGCTGATGATCACCGAAAACGGCCTCGGCGAGTTCGACAAGCTGACCGCGGATGGCCGGGTGCACGATGACTACCGTATCGCCTACCTGCAGAGCCACCTGAAAGCCTGCCAGGAGGCGCTGCAGGACGGGGTCGAGCTGCTCGGCTACTGCGCCTGGTCCTTCACCGACATCCTGAGCTGGCTCAATGGTTACCAGAAGCGCTACGGCTTCGTCTATGTGGAGCGGGACGAGCAGGGGGGATCCTTGCGCCGCATCAAGAAGGAGAGCTTCCACTGGTATAAGAGCGTCATCGCTTCCGGCGGCAAGACGCTGTAAGGCGCGTGCGAGCGGGGAGATCTCCCCCTTGACGCATGTCAAAGGCCCCCTCGGGGGCCTTTTGTGTTTGCCCTTGGCTGGTACTGTGGCGGAAGAGGCCTAGATAAACATGCCGCCTGAGGCCTCGATGCGCTGGGCGTTGATCCAGCGGCTGTCCGGGGAGAGCAGGGCGGCGATGACGCCGCCGATGTCGTCGGGCTGGCCGACCCGGCCGAGCGCCGTCTGGCTCGCCACGAAGTCGTTGAGGGCCGGATTGTCACGCACGGCGCCGCCGCCAAAGTCGGTCTCGATGGCGCCAGGGGCCACCACGTTGACGGCGATGCCGCGCGGGCCCAGCTCCTTGGCCAGATAGTGGCTCAGCACCTCGATCCCCCCCTTCATGGCGGCGTAGGCGGCATAACCCGGCAGGGCGAAGCGGGTGAGACCGGTGGAGAGGTTGAGGATGCGCCCGCCATCGGCGATCAGGGGCAAGAGCTTCTGGGTCAGGAAGAAGGTCCCCTTGAGGTGGATGTTGAGCAGGGTGTCGAACTGCTCCTCCGTGGTCTGCTCGAAGCTGGCGTGGATGCCGATGCCGGCGTTGTTGACCAGGAAGTTGAACTGGGTGCGTTGCCACTCCCGGGCGAGCAGCTGGCGTACTTCCTGTGCGAATGCCGGGAAGCCGGCGCTCTCGCCCACTTCCAGCGCCAGGGCGTGGGCCTGCACCCCGAGGGTTCGCGCCTGGGCCACCACGGCGGCGGCCTCGTCGGCCTGGCTGCGGTAGGTGATGATGAGATCGACCCCCTTGGCGGCGAGGGCCAGCGCCGCGTGTTTGCCGAGGCCGCGGCTGGCGCCGGTGATGAGGGCGATGGATCTGGTCATGGTGTGACTCCTGTCTGGGGATGAAGGGCTCGTGTTGAACCGGCGGGATCACTGTATTAGGGCTTTCGTGCGGGATAAAGAGGGTGATAATGAATGCACTGTTCCGTTTGAAAGGACAATCACCCATGGATCAACTGGATGAGATGAGGCTCTTCATGCGGGTCGCCGAGCTCGAGAGCTTCAGTCGCAGCGCCGAGCAGCTGGGGATCCCCAAGGCGACCCTCTCCGCCGCCATCCGCCGGCTGGAGGAGCGAATGGGCACGCGCCTGCTGCAGCGCACCACGAGGCGAGTGCAGCTGACCACGGATGGTCAGCTCTGTTACGCCCGCTGCCGGGATCTGCTGGCGGACATGGAGGAGTTCGGCGGCCTGTTTCGCCAGGAGGGGCAGATCTCGGGGCAACTGCGGGTAGACATGCCGAGCCGGATGGCACGCCACCTGGTGATCCCGGCGCTGCCCACCCTGCTGGCGGCCCATCCCGCCTTGCAACTGATGCTGAGCAGTACCGATCGACGGGTGGATCTGGTGCGCGAGGGTTTCGACTGCGTGGTGCGGGTCGGGGCGCTGGAGTCCTCCAGCCTGGTGGCGCGCCCCCTCGGCCAGTATCGCCAGATCAACTGCGCGAGCGCCGGCTATCTGGCCGCTCACGGGGTGCCCCAAAGCCTGGCGGATCTGGGCCGTCACCGGTTGGTGCACTATGGCACCGGGCTGGGGCGCAGCGAGCCCGGTTTCGAGTACCTGAGCGAGGATGGCAGCCGCGCCCTGTTGCCCATGGCGGGTGCGCTCACGGTCAACGACAGCGAATCCTACCTCGCGGCGGCGCGGGCGGGGCTCGGCATCATCCAGATGCCGCGGGTCGGGGTGGAGCCGCTGCTGGGCAGCGGCGAGCTGGTGGCCATCTTGCCCCGCTGGCAGGCGCCTCCGCTGCCCATTCACGCCCTCTATGCCCATCGTCGCCAGCTGGCCCCCAGGGTGCAGCTGTTCATCCGCTGGTTGGCGGAATTGCTCGAGACGGCCCTGGCCACCGAATCAGGCGCGGCTGCGCCTTGAGCGGTATTCGCTGGGGGAGAGTGCGAAGGCCCCCTTGAAAAAACGAGTGAAGCTGCTCTGGCTGGCGAAACCGAGCCGACCGCCCACCTCCTGCAACTGCAGGCTGGAGTCTTGCAACAGGCGGCAGGCCTCTTCCCTTCTCACCTGCTCCAGCAGGGCCGAGAAGTGGCAACCCTCCTCGCGCAGGTGGCGATTGAGGGTCCAGCGGGTCAGCCCGAGGGAGTCGCAGATCCCGGCCAGCAGGGTGCGCGGATCGGCGCTCCCCTGCCACAGTTGGTGCCGGATCAGCCCAATCACCCTGTCCCGGTAATGGAGGCGGGGACGCAGCAGGCTCATCTGACTGTCGAGCTCCCCCAACAGCAGTGGCTGCAGGGGGCCGTTGTACCCCTCGTAGGCCTGGTCGAGCAGGGCGGCGGGGAAGCGCAGCTGATAGCCATCGCCGAGTAGCAGCCGCCCTCCCAGCCAGGCGGCCAGCTCGCGCCACAACCTGGGGCGCACCGGGGTGGGCAGCACCAGCAGCCCTTGGCCCGGGTGGTAGAACTGGAGCAGGGCATAGAGATGGCAGAGGTTGGCCAGGCTGCTCAGGGCGACCACATCCGGGTGATCGGATTCCGAGTAATAGCTGAGCCGGGCCCAGCCATCCTCCTCTTGCAGGGCGATCCGGTCGCACTCGCCGATGAGCGGGCGAAAGGAGAGGAAGTAGTGCAGCGCCTGGCGCCAGCTGGCGGCGTTGCAGCACAGGCTCGCCAGTGGCAGGAAGTCCGCAAACAGGCCGGTGAGGGAGGGGGGTGACCAGCTGTGGCTCATGTCCGCATGGGGGGCGACCTGGGCCAGTAGCCGGAAGTGGCGCTGGGCATCGATCCGCCCCTGAGGCAGTTGCAGCTCCTCCCGGGCGATGCCGGCGGCGAGCAGCAGCTGGTTTGGATCCCGTCCCTGCTGCTGCCAGTGGGTGATGCAGTGCAGGGCTATCCGGTTTGAGACAGTTTTCACGGCGAAATCCTTGTCGACGAGGGTCCACCATCATCTGCCTGTCGGTAGAAATTGCCGTGAGCCAGGCACGGATAATTGTTTCATTTATGTAACCAAGGGTAACCCTGCAAGCCTTTTCACAGTTTTGAACACTGCTCCCAACCGGCAATTTCCTGCACCCGGCGGACAAGTTGGGGCGGTCGATTTTGCATAGAGTGGCCTGACCTACACACAAGGAAGACCACAATAATGAAATACCATCGTCTCGCCATGACCCCTCTCGCCCTGACCATAGGCGCCCTGCTGCTGGCGGGTTGCAATGACAATGACTCCGCCCCCAAACCGACTCAGCCCAGCCTGGGTCACCGCACCGTCAGCCTGCTCGAGCAGGACGGCCTGCAGTTCAAGGATCTGGACGGCAGCGGTACCCTGACCCCCTATGAAGACTGGCGCCTTGGCGCCACCGAGCGGGCGCAGGATCTGGTAGGCAGACTCTCCCTGGCCCAGAAGGCTGGCCTGATGATGCACGGCACCCTGGTACTGGACGGGGAAGGGCGAGTCGACCAGAGCGCCATGGACAAGATGCTGCGCGAGGATGGCGTCAATACCTTCATCACCCGCATGGCGGGGGATCCGGCGGCCATCGCCGAGGACAACAACCGGTTGCAGGCGCTGCTGGAAGGGGTGGGGCTCGGCATTCCCATGACCGTCAGCACGGATCCCCGCAACCACTTCACCCATGATCCCAACGCCACCAGCATAGGTGCTGGCGCCTTCTCCCAATGGCCCGAGACCCTGGGGCTGGCCGCCATCGGCGACGCCGCCCTGGTGCAGCGCTTCGGCGACATCGCCCGCCAGGAGTACCGCGCCGTTGGCATCCACGAGGCGCTATCGCCCCAAGCGGATCTCGCGACCGAGCCGCGCTGGGGTCGCATCAACGGCACCTTCGGCGAGAACAACCAGCTCGCCAAGTCCCTGGTCAAGGCCTACATCGAGGGCTTCCAGCAGGGGAACAAGGGCATAGGCAAGGAGAGCGTCGTCACCGTCGTCAAGCACTTCGCCGGGGCCGGTCCCCAGAAGGACGGGCTGGATGCCCACAACCCCTGGGGCAAGGAGCAGGTCTATCCGGGGGGTCAGTTCGCCTATCATCTGGTGCCGTTCGAGGGCGCCTTCGAGGCCAAGGTGGGGGCCGTCATGCCTTACTACGCCTTGCCGGAGGGATTGACTTATGAGGGTCAGGCCATCGAGGAGGTGGGCTTTGGTTTCAACCGCCAGATCATCACCGATCTGCTGCGGGGCCACTTCAAGTTCGGCGGCGTGGTGCTGAGCGACTGGGGCATCATCAACGACTGCAACGCCCGCTGCGAGGAGGGGCTGAGCCAGGCGCAGGTGGATGCCGGCGTCAGCCCCTGGACGGTGCCCTTTGGCATGTCATGGGGAGTGGAGAAGCTGACCAAGGCCGAACGTTACGCCAAGGCTATCGCGGCCGGGGTGGATCAGTTTGGCGGGGTGGAAGATCCGGGGCCCCTGCTGGCGGCGGTGCAGAGCGGGCTGGTGACGGAAGCGGCTATCTCGGCCTCGGCTAAGCGGATCCTCGAGCAGAAGTTCGAGCTGGGACTGTTTGAGAATCCCTATGTGGACGCTCAGGCGGCGGTCGCCCTGGTCGGCAAGGCCGAGTTCCAGCAGGAGGCCCAGGCCGCCCAGGCGGCGTCCCACGTCCTGCTCAAGAATGAGGGCGCATTGCTGCCCCTCAAGGCCGAGGGCAAGCGGGTCTACCTCTATAACATCAATGCCGAGGTGGCAACGGCCAACGGTTACACAGTGGTGACAAACCTGGCAGAGGCGGATCTCGCCATCGCACGGGCCAACGCCCCGGGCGAGCAGGATCCCCGCTTCCCGTTTGGCAGCATCCACTTCGGTCAGCTCGGTTTTGCCAGCAGCGATCAGCTGGTGCAGGAGACGGCCCACGAGGGGGTCTATCATGGCGGCGACGACTTGGCCGCCATCCAGGCCATCGAGCAGGCGGGGGTGCCGCTGGTGCTGTCGGTCTATCTGGACAGACCGGCCATCCTGACCGAGGTGGCCCCGGCCGCCAAGGTGCTGCTTGCCAACTTCGGGGCCCTGGATCAGGCGCTGTTCGATGTCATCAGCGGCAAGGCCAAGGCCCGTGGCAAGCTGCCCTTCGAGCTGCCCTCCAACTGGCAGGCGGTGCTGAACCAGGCCTCGGACGTGGCGAGCGACTCGGTCAACCCGCTCTATGCCTATGGCGCCGGGTTGGCGTATTGAGTCTCCCAAGATCACGAGATGATGAACAAGGCGCCTGCGGGCGCCTTTTCTATGGGGACCATCGAGGATACCGGTTTGGCGCTAGGGGCAGGCTTGGGCATAATGGCGACCCACAGAGGAGATCCTATGAAATTTATCGGTGCCCACGTCAGTGCGGCCGGCGGGGTAGAGAACTGCATCGCTCGCGCCCAGGCCATCGGGGCCAACGCCTTCGCCCTGTTCACCAAGAACCAGCGCCAGTGGCAGGCGGCGCCCCTGTCGGACGCCAGCATCCGCGCCTTCAAGCTGGCCTGCGACAAGGCAGGCTTTCGCCCGGAGCAGATCCTGCCCCACGACAGCTACCTCATCAACCTGGGTCATCCCGACCCGGATGCCCTGGCCAAGTCCCGGGATGCGTTCCTGGACGAGATCAAGCGCTGCGAGCAGCTCGGTCTCTGCTACCTGAACTTCCACCCCGGCAGCCACCTCAAACAGATCCCGGAGGCCGCCAGCCTCAAGCTCGTGAGCGAATCCATCAACTGGGCGCTGGAGCGCAGTCAGGGCGTGACCGCCGTGATTGAGAACACCGCCGGTCAGGGCACCAACCTCGGCTGGTCGTTCGAGCAGCTGGCGACCCTCATCGAGGGGGTGGAGGACAAGGGCCGGGTCGGCATCTGCTTCGACACCTGCCACGCCTTCGCCGCCGGCTACGATCTGCGCACCCCCGAGAGCTGCGCCGCCGTGTTTGCCGAGTTCGATCGGATCGTGGGTTTCGAGTACCTCAAGGGGATGCATATCAACGGCGCCAAGTGCAGCTTCGGTAGCCGGGTCGACCGCCACCACAGCCTGCGCGAGGGCAACCTCGGCGAGGCAGTGTTCCACCACATCATGAACGACGCGCGCTTCGACGGCATCCCGCTGATCCTCGAGACCATAGACGAGTCCATCTGGGGCGACGAGATAAGCTGGCTGCGCAGCCTGGCCAAGGCATAAGAGTCAGGGCCATCAATAAAGTGGTATCAGGAGACAAGATGCAACCACAAAAGATGCCGGCAACCCTGCGCTGGGGGATCGCCGGAGCGGGGGCCATCGCCCGGCGTTTTTGCCACGACGTGAACCAGCACGGCCGCGCCGGACGGGTGCTGGCGATCGCCGCCCGGGATCAGGGGCGGGCCGACGAGTTCGCCCGTGAGCTGGGGCTGCCGCTGGCCTTTGGCAGCTATCAGGCGCTGGCTCAGAGCTCGGAGGTGGACGCCGTCTACGTGGCGGTGATCCACCCCGAACATGCCGAGCTGATCAAGCAGATGCTGCTCGCGGGCAAGCACGTGCTGGTGGAGAAACCGGCGGTGACCAGGCTGGCGGACTGGGATGCGCTGGTGGCGCTCGCCCATGAACGCGGTCTGCTGCTGCAAGAAGCCATGAAGGTGATGTGCTTCCCCGCCATGCGCGAATTGCTGCAACGTTTGCCCGGGCTGCCCGCGCCGCACTCCCTGCGCGCCGCCTTCGGCTCGGCGCCGCCCCGGGAGGGCAAGTTGTTCGATCCGGCCCTGGACGGTGGCGCCGCCTGGGATGTGGGGGTCTATCCGCTCTGGCTCTACGCCGCCTTCTGTGAGCGGTTGGGGCTGGCAGCCGGGGAGCCCGGGGTCAGCCTGCAGCGGGCCCCCGGCGAGGTGGATCTGGTGGCTGACTTTGCCTTTGGCGGGCCGCTTTGTGCCGAGCTCGGCGCCTCCATCATCGAGGATCTCGACAAGGCCGCCTACCTGAGTGGCGGTGAGGGGAATGAGCGCTGGGAGCTGGTCATCGAGGGCAAGTGGTGGAATCCGCAAGCGGTGCGCTGGCTGGTGGGAGAGCCCCTTGCCGCCTGGCCAGGCGACATAGTGCTGCCGGTGGAGGGGGGCGGCATGCAGCACGAGGCGGATCACTTCGCCCGCTGCGTTGCCGAAGGGCTGCTGGACTCCCCCTGGGTGCCCCAGGCCCTGACACGCCGGGTGCTGGGCTGGGTCGAAGCTGGGCTGGCGTCGGCGCACGATAGAGAGGCGTGATCACCTCGGTAGGTATCGGCTTGATCAACAGAGGGCGCTAAGGCGCCCTCTGTGTTATCCGGCAACTGCGCCAGGATGAGCGATGCGCTCAGGCGTCAGGCAGGCTCTGCTTGCGGCAGAAGGCCAGGAAATGGCGCAAGGCGGCGGAGTGGTACTTCTGCTTGTGCCAGACGAGGGAGAGCTGACGGGGGAAGCGGCGGTTGAGGGTGAGGGCGACCAGCCGACCGCTCGCGAGCCTGTCCGAGACCGCGAGGCGGGAAACGAAGGAGAGGCCGAGGCCGTGCTCCACTGCCAGCATCGCCGCCTCCAGAGTATTGAACTCGAGCCCCGCCCGCCAGCGCGGCAGTTTGGGCTGGAGCTGCTGTTCGAACTGCTCACGACTGCCGGATTGGGGCTCGCGCAGCACCCAGGTCTCGTCGGCCAGCTGGCTCAGGGGCAGCTCGAGCCGATCGGCCAGGGGGTGATGGGGTGGGGCTATGATCAGCATCTCGTCCTCGAGCCAGGGTTCGCTCAGCAGATCCGGGTGGTGGTTCTCCCCCTCGATCAGCGCCAGATCCAGCTCGAAGTGGGCGAGGGCGTGGCACAGCAGGTGGGTGTTGGCGATGGTCACCCGAGGCGGCAACCCGAGCTCATGAGCGCTGTCGGCCAGCAGGCTGGGCAACAGATAGTTGCCTATGGTCTGGCTGGCGCCGAGCCGCAGCTGGCCGCTCGGCTCGGCATCCGGGCTGAACAGCTGCTCTATCTCTTGCATCCGGGTCAGCAGCTCCTCGGCGGCCGGTTGCAGCAGGCGCCCCTCGTTGTTGAGCTGCAACCTGGGGTGCACTCGGTCGAACAGCGGGGTGGCGAGCTGGCGCTCCAGTTCCTGCAACGACTGGGAGACGGCCCCCTTGCTCAGGAAGAGTTCGTTGGCCGCACCGCCTAAATTACCGTGGCGGGCGATGGTGGCGAAGACCTTGAGTTGCTGCAGGGTCAGCTTCATGTGTTTAGTTTTCCTTAACGCTTAATTCAATTCATTTAGATATCGTAAACGATAGTCCCCCTTTATCCTATGCCCATCGTCATCAAGAAGAGGGTATCAAGCATGATCGCACGCACCCGCCGCTCCCTGGCCTCAGCCCCGACCCCCATGGCCGGGCTGGCTCTCGGGATCGCCAGCCTCGGCTGGTGTTGGGAAAACGCCGGTCAGTTCGATGGTCGTCTGCAACTGCTGGGCGCCGCTATCGCCGCCGCGCTGCTCCTGATCCTCACCGGCAAGTTCCTGTTGCACCCGCGCCTGCTGTGGCAGGATCTCGCTCATCCCGTGGTGGGCAGCGTGGTGCCCACCTATGCCATGGCCACCATGGTGGTCTCCAAGGCCGTCGGCATGCTGGTGCCGGCACTCGGCCAGGGGCTCTGGTTGTTCGCCGTGGTACTGCATCTGGTGTTCCTCGCCACCTTCATCTGGCACAGGGCGAAAGAGTTCGAGCTCCATCACATGGTGCCGAGCTGGTTCGTGCCGCCGGTCGGGATCATAGTGGCGGACGTCGCCTACCCGGGTGGCCCCTTCGCCGGGCTGGCCGAGGGCCTGCTCTGGTTCGGCATGATCTGCTACGGCCTGATGCTGCCGCTGATGCTCTATCGCCTCATCTTCAGCCACGAGGTGCCGGATGCCGCCAAGCCGACCATCGCCATCCTGGCGGCACCCGCCAGCCTGTCCCTCGCCGGCTACCTGACGGTGAGCGAGGAGCCCTCCTTGCTGCTGGTGGCAACCCTGCTCGGGATCGCCATCCTGATGACGGGCATCATCTACCTGGCTTTCATCAAGCTGCTGCGCCTGCCGTTCTCCCCGGGCTTCGCCGCCTTCACCTTCCCGCTGGTGATCGGCGCCACCGCCCTGTTCAAGGTCTGCCATCTGTTGGCGCAGTGGCCAGAGGCGGCTCACTACGCACAGCAGATCAATCAGCTGGCTCACCTCGAGCTCGGTGCGGCCACCCTGATCGTGGGCTATGTGGCGCTGCGCTACCTGATGTTCTTCCTGCCGCTGAGCCAGCGCGAAGTGCTGAGCCAGCCGCTGCACCGTTGACCCGGTTGCAAGCCCTGAACAAGACACCCCGCCTGGCGGGGTGTCTTGCATGAAAGCCCCGTAAAACCGGGACCTGGCGGGAAAATACCCCCTCATGACAAGTGCTGACCGACGGTGCCCCTGTCAAGGTGAGAGTCGGCTCAAATACTCGCTCATTAAGGCGATATTAAGGTGGTTTTCACTGGTATTACCTGTCAGGATGGCCGCAATTGCCCACTGCCACCGTTCAATCGTATTCATGTCCTCTCAAGATCCCGTGTTTGACTCCTCTTTTCAGCCCCGTTTGTTGCACCCGCGCTACTGGTTGAGCTGGTTCGCCCTCGGCGCCCTCGGTGTGCTCGCCTTCGTGCCGCCGCGCTGGCGTGACAAGCTGGCCGATCTGCTGGCGCCCCTGGTGCTGAAGATCTCCAAGAAGCAGGTCTATATCGCCCGCACCAACCTCGCCATCTGTTTCAAGGAGCAGAGCGAGGCCGAGCGCGACGCCATCCTGATGACCTCCATCCGGGTCGGGCTCAAGAGTCTGCTCGGCTTTGGCGAGTTTACCTGGCGCAGCCCCGACTACCTGATGAAGCGTATTGCGGTCAGCGGGTGGGAACACATCGAAGCCGAGCAGGCCGCCGGCCGACCGGTGATCCTGGTGGTGCCCCACAGCTGGCCCATCGATGCGGCCGGTTACTACTTCTCCCAGCAGGGGGTGCCCATGTGCACCATGATGAAGAGCGCCCGCAACCCCGTGTTCGACTGGCACATCAACCGTGAACGGGCCAAGAATGGCTGCCGCGTCTACGAGCGCAGTGCCGGCATCAAGCCGGTGATCAAGGCGGTCAAGTCGGGCTTGAGTTTCTTCTACCTGCCGGATCAGGATCATGGCCGCGAGGCGAGCATCTTTGCCCCCTTCTTCAATCATCCCAAGGCGACCCTGCCGGCCTTGCCCCGGCTGGTGAAGCTGACCCGCGCCAAGGCGGTGCCCGTGCTGGCCTGCTATGACGAGGCGGCGCACTGCTACCGGCTGGAGATAGAGGCGCCCTTCGCCGACTACCCGAGCGAGGATCTGCTGGCGGACACCTGCCGCATGAACGATTGCGTGCAGCAGCAGCTGACGCGCCACCCGGGCCAGTACATGTGGTTCCTCAAGATCTTCGATACCCGCGAGGATCAGGAGGGGGAGGACGGCCTCTACGAAGAGGGGATCCGCCGCATCCGCAAGGGGCTCTCGCCCCATCCCTGAACCCCTGCTGAATCACTCAGTTGAAAATGGCCCCAAGTGGGCCATTCTTTATTTCTAACTAGTCTGATCAGTGACTTGGCGCGGCCCCTCGGGAGCCTCAGGGTAGAAAAAAATGTCAGGATCACTAAAATAACGGTTTGTTTTGACGATTCGATGGCGACCATGTCCGCACAAGATCCGGTGTTTGACACCTCATTTCATCCCGGTCTGCTCAACCCACGCTGGTGGGGTAGCTGGCTGGCCCTCGCACTGCTCTCCCTGCTGGCCTGGATCCCGGCCAGGCATCGCGACCGACTGGCCGATGGCATGGCGCCGCTGCTGCTGCGCTTCTCCAAAAAGCAGGCCTACATCGCCGAGACCAACCTCAAGATCTGTTTCCCCGCCCTGGATGCGGCCGGGCGCGAGGCCCTGCTGCTCAAGTCCATCCGCACCGGCCTCAAGACCTTCATGGGCTTTGGCGAGCTGACCTGGCGCAGCAAGGCGTTCCTCAAGGGGCGCATCAAGGTGCGCGGCTGGGAGCATATCGCCGCCGAGCGGGCGGCCGGGCGCCCGATGATCTTCGTGGTGCCCCACACCTGGGCGGTGGACACCATTGGCCGCTACCTGACCGATGAGGGGGTGCCCCTGTGCACCATGATGAAGAGCCCCAAGGATCCGGTGTTCGACTGGTACATCAACCGGGAACGCAGCAAGGGCGGTCGGGTCTATGAGCGCAGCGTGGGCATCAAGCCGGCCATCAAGGCCCTGCGCGGCGGTGACAACTTCTTCTACCTGCCGGATCAGGATCATGGCCGGGAGGCGAGCATCTTCGTGCCCTTCTTCGGCCATCCCAAGGCGACCCTGCCGGCCCTGCCCAAGCTGGTGAAGCTGACCGGCGCCAGAGCCGTGCCCATCCTGGCCTGCTATGACGAGGATGAACACAGCTACCGGCTGGAGGTGGAGCCGCCGTTCGATCCTTATCCCACGGCGGATCTGGTGGCGGACGTCAATGCTATGAACCGCATGGTGGAGCGCCAACTCGGCCGCTTCCCGGAGCAGTACATGTGGTTTCTCAAGATCTTCGAGACCCAGGAACATCAGCAAGGGGAGGACGGCCTTTATGAGGAAGGGATAAGGCGCATCCGTCAGGGCTTGCCACCCGAGCCATGAACCGGCGGCCCGTCTGGCCCTGATGGCGACGGGCATGAGAAAGGCTCGTTTGTCCCCTGTTTTTGCGCCGTTCTGCCGAGTTGGGCAAGGGCTGGCAGGGGATCCTGGCGCGGCAGGGCGCAAAGAGTGTAAAACAGGCCGGTGGCGGACGCTCTCGTCCTACGCAAACAAGGTGCAAACAAGGTGCAAACAAGGTGCAAATAAGGTAAAAGGGCGGTCATGAAAATTCCAAATCGAATCCAACCTCTGGTTGATGACGGCCTGGTCGACGATGTCATCAGCCGGCTGATGAGCGGCAAAGAAGCCGACGTCTATGTGGTGCGCTGCGGCGACGAGATCCGCTGCGCCAAAGTCTATAAAGAGGCGGCCAAACGCAGCTTCAAACAGGCCGTGGTGTATCAGGAAGGGCGCAAGGTGCGTAACAGCCGCAGCGCCCGCGCCATGGAGAAGGGCTCCAAGTACGGTCGCAAGCAGCACGAAGAGGTGTGGCAGAACACCGAGGTGGACGCCCTGTTCAAGCTGGCCGCCGCCGGCGTGCGGGTGCCCAAGCCCTATGTCTGCCTCGATGGCGTGCTGTTGATGGAGCTGATCACCGACGAGGAGGGCAATGTGGCGCCCCGCCTCAACGACGTGGCGCTCAGCTCCGAGCAGGCGCTGGCCGATCACGCCAAGGTGATCCGTTACGTGGTGCGCATGCTCTGCGCCGGCCTCATCCACGGGGATCTCTCCGAGTTCAACGTGCTGGTGGATAGCAAGGGCCCCGTCATCATCGATCTGCCCCAAGTGGTGGACGCCGCCGCCAACAACCAGGCCAAGGCGATGCTGGAGCGGGACGTCAACAACATGCGCAACTACTACGGCATGTATGCGCCCGAGCTGCTCCAGACCCGTTATGCCAAGGAGATGTGGGCGCTGTTCGAAGACGGCAAGCTTACCCCGGAATCCGAGCTGACCGGCCTGTTCGAGGAGAGTACCGAGGCCATCGACATCGATGCCGTGCTGCACGAGATCGAGAGCGCGGAAGAGGAAGCGATGGAGCGGCGGGCTCGCATGAAGGCCGAGCAGGAAGAAGAGTTCTGATGCGAACTTGAGGTGCTCCCTCTGCCTACACCCTCTGTGTTGGGGTGCCGGTCTTTAGCAGGCTGGTTGTGGAAGGGTACCGCAATAATGATGAGGGGCAATGTGCCCCTCTTCGTTTAAACGGCGGACCCAGCCGGGAGCCTGAGCCCACTGAACAAGTCGGGTTAGCAAGCCAGCCGATTGGCGCGGCGCGCAACCACAAACACCAGCGTACACAAGACGATCGGCACCAGAAAATCCAGAACACTCCCCAGTTCCCAGACTCTGGGATCGAATCCGCCCCACCAGGGCATGTTGGCCCTACGCCCCTGGCCGAACAGCGCTATCCACCTGTATTCCGCCTGTGTCTGCTCCCGTGCCACAAACCATATGCACCCAATGAGGCCGCCATATCCCCAGTGCCCCAGATGATATCCGATCAGAGCCTGTATCGAGACCGCTGCGCTGGCGTGATAGAAGGGAGATAAATCCATAAACAATCCTTGGTGCTCACCGAGAGAGCCCGCCACCTGCTTTGTGTAAACGGGCTGTGCCAATGCGGGTAAGCGGGTCTGCGGCAGCTTTTTGTAGATATATGCCGTTACGGCCAGTCTGCTTCGCCGGGATCAGAGTCCGGCCAGGGGCGGGGCGATGAGGCGGGGGCCGGGGTACCCCGTCACCTCACCGAAGCGCGGATGACCGCTCTCCCAATCCAGGGCGGCGGTACGAATGGTCTCCCTGTCAAAGCTCACGAAGTTCCACCAGATCTGCAGCGGCTGTGACAAGGGCTCACCACCGATCAGCAGCACGCGGGCGCCTGCGGCCAGCTCGACCTCCAGGCTCTTCTCTCCCGGCGGCAGATAGAGGAGCTGCTCGGGGGCCAGAGGCTCCTCGGCGGTGCTCACTTGACCCTGCAGGGCGAAGAGCCCGTGCTCGAAGGTCGGGTCGAGGGACAGCCGTACCCGCTGCGCCTCACCGGCGTGCAGATCCAGCCCCAGGATGGGGGAGAAGCGCAGGGTCGGCGCGCTGCGGCCCTGATAGTCACCGATCAGCAGGGTGAAGGTGGCCTCCGCCTCCTGCCAGCGGGGCAGTGCGGGATAGTGATCGAAGCGGGGTCGGGTCTCCTGCTCGCCCTCTGGCAGCGCTATCCAGAGCTGGGCGGCGTGCAAGTCGGGGTGGCCCGCCAGCGACTCCTCGGTGTGGGCTATGCCGCGCCCGGCGGTCATCAGATTGACCTGGCCGGGGCGGATCACCTGCTCATGCCCCAGGCTGTCGCGGTGCAATATCTCCCCTGCCAGCATCCAGGTGAAGGTCTGCAGGGCGATGTGGGGATGGGGCCCCACGTCCAGGCCTGCCGCGCCGGGCGCAAAGCGGGTCGGCCCTATGTGATCGAGGAAGCACCAGGGACCTATGGTGCGCCGCTCCTTGACCGGAATGGCGCGGGCTACCGGGATCCCGCCCACGTCGGTGAGGCGGGAGGCAATGCGTTGCCACTGTGGTTTCATCTTCTACTCCTTGCTGGGCGGTGATCCTGCTGCATCAGGATAGTGTATCCCTCGCGCTCGCCAAGGGCGGTGAGCGCGAGGGGTCAGGGCTAGCGGCGGCGGCCGCCACCGAAGCTGCGCATGGGGGTGAAACTCGGCCTTATCGCCGGTCTGACGGTAGGGGTGCGCACCGGGGCGGACATGGAGCGGGGGAGGTGCGGTCTGGCATCCACCCTGGGCTGGGTCCCGGGGGTCAAGATGCCGTTATTTGTCTTGGGCAGAGTAGAGGGGGTCAGTGCGCCGGTATTGTTGCTGGGCAGGGTGGAGGGTACCAGCAGGCCGCCGTCGACCCTGGGCTGTGCCCCGGGTGTCAGCAAGCCGTTATCGACCCTTGGCTGTGCTCCGGGTGTCAGCAAGCCGTTGTCGACCTTGGGCCGCGGCGTTGGCGCCAGCATGCCGTTATCGGCCCTGGGGAGAGTGCCGCCCTTGTAGTCCAGTGGTGAGCGCGGGCCCTTGTCCGGGTTGCTGACGCTGGGTCTGTTTTGCCGGTTGTCACGCAGTGCCTGTTGCTGCTCCGGCGTCATGGCATTCCAGCGGCCCGCCAGCTCGCTCCGCAGGGCGGCCACATCAGGCTGGCCATTGTTCTCCTGCCAATCCTGATACTTGTCCTTGATCTCCTGTTGGCGCTCAGGATCGAGCCCGCTCCACCACTTCTTGATCAGCTCGTCAAAATCCCCCTCGTTATCGCAGCACCAGGGGTAGTAGTCATCCCAATAGCCGTAATAGTCGTCATACCACCAGTAAGAGGCGCCATAGTGACTGCCGTAATAGCCACCAGAGCCGACCCCCACACTGCCGCCTGAGGAGGAGGTGTTGCTGCAGCCTGCGAGGCCGAGGGCCAGCAGGGGGACAAAGAGGGCGATACGCATGGGGACTCCGCAACCTTGAAATGACGCAATGAACTGATGATAAAGTAAATATGCACTAATCCCGGCCCCGATGGCAGGCCTTTGCCGGATAAAACGGCCGCTTCCCACCTCCGCCACCTCGCGATAATTGCGGCCTGGCACTGTATGAACGTACAATAGTGCCATTCCAGAACCAATCCCTAGCCTGCATGACTGCGACTCAGACCCGATCCCCCCTCAGCCCACCCGTAGATGGCTTCATCCTGACCCGTCATGGGCGAGACGTGCGCGGGCGCACGGAAATCGTGATGTGGCTCTGGAGCGAACAGGGGCCGGTGCGGCTGGTAGTGCCGGGGCAGGAGCCGGTGTTCTTCCTGCCACAGAGCCACATGGAGGAGGCGGCCGAGCTGTTCAAGGGGGCCGGGGTGAGCGGGCGGTTTCGGCGCCTGCCCATGCACACCTTCGATGGGCGCGCCGTGGTGGGCTGTTATTTCGCCACCCTGAGCGCCTTTCACCGCGCCATCGAGCTGTTGCTGATCCGCGGTCTCGAGCACTTCGAGGCGGACATCCGGCTGCCGGAGCGCTACCTGATGGAGCGTTTCATCACCGCCGGGGTACGCTTTGGCGGCAAGGCGTCGCGCAAGGGCGGCAAGCAGGGCCATTGGGAGGTGAACGAGGCGCGCTGCGCCCCCCAGGCGGTGACGCCGAGCCTCTCCTGGGTGTCCCTGGACGTGGAGTGCGCCATGGACGGTGCCCTGTTCTCGGTGGGGCTCTATAGCGAGCAGGATGCGCGGGTCATCATGATAGGTGCCCCCGAAGCGGGCGCCGAGGCGTGGGAGACGACCATTGAGTGGGTGGCGGATGAGAGCGCCCTGCTCGGTGCGCTGGAGGCCTGGTTTGGCCGCCACGATCCCGATCTCGTGATCGGCTGGAACGTGGTGAACTTCGACTTTCGCCTGCTGCTGCGCCGGGCCGAGCTCAACAAGCGGCGGCTGCGGTTGGGGCGGGGCCGCGAGCTCTGCTTCTGGCGATCGTCGCGCAACGATCCCCAGACCGGCAACGTCATCATCCCGGGGCGCATGGTGCTGGACGGCATCGATACCCTCAAGAGTGCCACCTGGCAGTTTGCCAGCTACAGCCTGGATTCGGTGGCAAGTGAATTGCTCGGTCGCGGCAAGGACATCGAGGACGTGGCGAACCGGGGGGAGAAGATCACCGAGTTGTTCCACTCGGACAAGGAGGCGCTCGCCCGCTACAACCTGGAAGACTGCAAGCTGGTGTGGGAGATCTTCGACCATTGCCACCTCATCGCCTTTGCCATCGAGCGCGCCTCCCTCACCGGCCTGGAGCTGGACCGGATCGGTGGCTCGGTGGCGGCCTTCACCAACCTCTATCTGCCACGGCTGCATCGCGGCGGCTATGTGGCCCCCAATCTGCCCGCCGATGGCGGCCTGGCGAGCCCGGGCGGCTATGTCATGGACTCCAAACCTGGGCTTTATCATCACGTGCTGGTGCTGGATTTCAAGAGCCTGTACCCCAGCATCATCCGCACCTTCTGCATCGACCCCATGGGGCTGGTGGAAGGCTTGCAACAGCCCAATACGGCTATTCCTGGCTTTCGCGGTGCCATGTTCTCCCGTACCAGGCACTTTTTGCCGGATCTTATCGCCACCCTGTGGGCGGCGCGAGACAGGGCCAAGGCGGCTAGCAACAAGGCGCTCTCCCAGGCCATCAAGATCATCATGAACTCCTTCTACGGGGTGCTGGGCTCCGGCGGCTGCCGCTTCTACGATCCGCGCCTTGCCTCCTCCATCACATTGCGCGGTCACGGCATCATGCAGCAGACCCGGGAGTGGATCGAAGGGCAGGGCTATCAGGTGATCTACGGCGACACCGATTCCACCTTCGTTCACCTCAACCGGGCGGTGACCCCGGCCCAGGCGGACGAGATAGGGCGCTCGCTGGCACAGATGATCAACGAGAACTGGATAGCGCTGATCAGGCGTGAGTTCGACCTGCCCTGTTACCTCGAGATCGAATACGAGACCCACTACCGTCGCTTCCTGATGCCCACCATCCGCGGCCTCGAGAAAGGCAGCAAGAAGCGCTACGCCGGTCTGGTGGGAGAGGGCGAGGGGGAGCACCTGGTATTCAAGGGGCTGGAGACGGTGCGCACCGACTGGACAACCCTCGCCAAGCAGTTCCAGACCCGGCTCTATGAACTGGTGTTTCACGACGCCGATCCCAGCGGCTATGTGCGCACCATGGTGGACGAGACCCGGGCCGGCCAGCACGACGAACTGCTGGTCTACCGCAAGCGGCTGCGGCAAAAGCTTGAGGAGTATCAGAAGAATGTGCCGCCCCACGTGCGGGCCGCGCGTCTGGCGGACGAGGAGAACCTGCGCCGGGGCCGGCCCCAGCGCTACCAGCACAGGGGCACCATCGCCTACCTGATGACGGTAGTGGGGCCCGAGCCGCTCGAATACAGGCGCAGCGCCATCGACTACGAGCACTACATCGACAAGCAGCTGCGGCCCATCGCCGACGCCATCCTGCCCTTCATCGGTGAGTCGTTCGACCGGATCTGCGGCCAGCAGCTGGATCTCTTCTAGTCCGAAGGCGTGCAAGGCGTGGAGGGAAAAGAAGCGGGAGGGCGAGCTCAGACGGGGGCAGGCCTGGCCTCTGCTCCCGATTGGCAAGGTGCTGAAATGTAAAAAGCCCGCTCAATGAGCGGGCTTCTTTAATCTGGTGCGTCCTAGTGGATTCGAACCACCGACCCCCACCATGTCAAGGTGATGCTCTAACCAGCTGAGCTAAGGACGCAGGGTGCGCAAGGCGACTTTGTGTTTGCAGGGGAGTGGTGGGTTTAATTGGATTCGAACCAACGACCCCTACCATGTCAAGGTAGTGCTCTAACCAACTGAGCTATAAACCCACATCTGCAATTTATTCAAACTGTTATGGTGCGTCCTAGTGGATTCGAACCACCGACCCCCACCATGTCAAGGTGATGCTCTAACCAGCTGAGCTAAGGACGCATAACAGTGTTTTTCGTGATGGTGCGTCCTAGTGGATTCGAACCACCGACCCCCACCATGTCAAGGTGGTGCTCTAACCAGCTGAGCTAAGGACGCATCACGAAAAGTGGTGGGTTTAATTGGATTCGAACCAACGACCCCTACCATGTCAAGGTAGTGCTCTAACCAACTGAGCTATAAACCCACTTTTCATCACGCAAGCGAACACGACGTCGCTGGCGTGGTCGGCATACTACCCATGCCCCCCAAGGCTGTCAACAAGGGACATGCACAAAGGAGATTGTTTGCCCAGTTCTTGCGCAGCCTGTTGATTTTGCAGGCGAGCCGCCCTCATGAGCGGCTCGCCAAGCGCCCCTTTATTGGGCCCGGGAGAGGCTGGTGCAGGCCTCCGGACTCGCGAAGCGGCCATAGATGAGGCGCAGTCGGGCGCCCAGCATCAGGGCGGCGCCGGTCAGACCGACGATGAAGCCCACCCAGAAGCCCTGCGGGCCCATGCGTGGCACCAGCCAGTCGGTCAGCCCCAGGATCATGCCGGTGGGCAGCCCCAGCCCCCAGTAGGCGACGATGGTGACGTAGAAGATCGCCTTGGTGTCCTTGTAGCCACGCAGTGCCGCGGCGGCCACCACCTGTACCGAATCGGAGATCTGGTAGATGGCGGCGAAGAACAGCAAGGTGGCCGCCAGCGTGATCACCTGCATGTCCTCGGTGTAGATCCCCGCGATATGCTCGCGCAGCAGCACCGTCAGGGCGGCGGTGCCGGCGGCGACCGCCATGCCCAGCATCAGGCCGGTGCGGGCGGCGACGCGGGCGTTCGCCGGTTGACCTTCCCCTATGCTGTGGCCGACCCGGATGGTCACGCCGACCCCAATCGACAAGGGCAGCATAAACACCAGGCTGGAGAAGTTCAGGGCTATCTGGTGGCTCGCCACCGTTTCCGCGCCAAAGGGGGCCAGCATCAGCGCCACCACGGTAAACAGGGTCACCTCGCAGAAGATGGCCATGGCGATGGGGAAGCCCAGCCGGAACAGGCGCGAGATCCGGCTGAAGTCGGGGCGAGCGAGCTGGGCGAACAGGTTGATGGTCTTGAAGTGGGAGGAGAACTTCACGTAGACGATCATCGCCAGCAGCATGGCCCAGAGCACCAGGGCGGTGGCCACGCCGCAGCCGACCCCGCCGAGCTTGGGCATGCCGAAGTGACCGTGGATGAAGACGTAGTTCGCGGGAATATTGACCGCCAGCCCCACGAAGCCGATCACCATGGTGGGCATGGTGTGGGAGAGTCCCTCACTGAAGTTGCGCAGCACCTGGAATAGCACGAAGGCGGGCAGACCCCACATGATAGCGTGCAGGAAGCCGGTGGTCTTGGCGGCCATGACCGGATCCACGTCCATCAGATGCAGCGCCAGCGGGCTGAAATAGAGCGCCAGCATGGCGAAGGGGATCACGATCAGCGCCAGCCAGAAGCCCTGGTGCACGGCGGGGCGCACCTCGTCCCGTTTGCGGGCCCCGTTGAGCTGGGAGACGATGGGGGTGAGCGCCATGATGATGCCCTGGGTCAGCAAGATGATCGGCAGCCAGAAGCTGGAGGCCACCGACACCGCCGCGAGATCCACGGCACTGACCTGGCCCGCCATCACGGTATCGACGAAGCTCATGGCGACCTGGGCCACCTGGGCCACCAGAATGGGGCTGGCTAGGCGAACGAGTTGCTTCGCCTCGGACCAATAACGTTGCACTGACACCTCCGAATGGATCAGATAAAAGAGAAAGAACGGATGATTGAGAGGGGCTTTTGTCTCCTCGTCCCGGAGGAGACAAAATGCGGGGGTGTCATTCTAGCCTGAAAAATGGCCAATACGAAAGGTGTGGCGGCGCATTTTGGCGCGGGATCAGGCGTCTTCGTGATCGCTGATCAGCAGATTGGCGGCGGCGTAGGCGGCCTGCTCGCGCAGCTCGCTTGGCACCCGCTCGTCACTGGCCACGGCGTTGAGCGCCCTGATGGTGGCGGCGATGGCCTGCGGCACATACCCTTGCTCCCCTGAGCCAATCTGGCTATAGGCGATACGAATGGCCTCACAACACTGATATACCTGCATTATTTCATCCTCAATCGGTAAAGTGCACTGGTCGCCACTATAGCGATCGGGCCCGCGCTTGTCAGCTGGCGTGCTTGTCTTGGCCTGTGGCTGGGGTTAACCTGCCAGCGATTTTTGACACAGCAGGAGACGAGACATGTTCACCGGCATAGTACAGGGGACCGCCGAACTGGTGGCCTTCACCGAGCGCCCCCACTTTCGCACCCATGTGATCCGCATGCCCGATCCGGCCTGGGGCGAGGGGCTGGCGCTCGGCGCCTCCGTGGCTCACAACGGCTGCTGCCTGACGGTTACCCGGATTGAGGGGGAGCTGGTCAGCTTCGACCTGATGCAGGAGACCCTGCGCCTTACCAACCTCGGCCAGCTGAAGGTGGGTGACAAGGTGAACCTGGAGCGGGCGGCCCGCTTTGGCGACGAGATAGGCGGTCACGCCATGTCAGGCCACATCATGGGCATGGCGGAAGTCAGCGTCGTCATCGACACCCCCGACAACCGTCAGGTCTGGTATCGCCTCGCCCCCGCGCTCATGAAGTACGTGCTGACCAAGGGCTATATCGGCATCGACGGCATCAGCCTGACCGTCGGCGAGGTGCGCGGCAACGAGTTCTGCGTCAACCTCATCCCCGAGACCCTGGCCCGCACCAACCTCGGCTGGGTCAAGGCCGGCTGGCACACCAACATCGAGATCGATCCCCAGACCCAGGCCATTGTCGACACCGTAGAGCGGGTGCTGGCGGCGCGGGCTTAAGCCGACATCTCTTTATCGATGACAAAAGGCCAGCAGATTGCTGGCCTTTTTTGCATTATACAGTCTGTTCATCTCGTTAAATTAAAGATAGGCAGTTCAAAAAACTGCCTGGCGCGGGACAACAAGGGTGTCCGGCGCCGTTAAAACAGCTGCTCGTCGTCCGCATCCACAAACAGCTGCAGGCAGTCGCGCACCTCGTCCCGGTGCAGGCGCAAGTGGATGGGGTTGCAACAGGCCATGCAGTCCTCGTAGAACTCCTGATCCCCCTGGCTCGCATCGAGCTCGATCCGGGTGTGGTGGCCGCAGTGGG
The DNA here is from genome assembly GCF_022549315.1 of Aeromonas sp. MR16. Lineage (NCBI taxonomy): Bacteria > Pseudomonadati > Pseudomonadota > Gammaproteobacteria > Aeromonadales > Aeromonadaceae > Aeromonas > Aeromonas sp. MR16. The sequence goes on from NZ_JAKZFK010000001.1 coordinate 441,495, forward strand.
GGCAGACGATGCGCTTGCTGGTGTACTCGATCATGGTGACCTCCTGGGGCCGACTGGCCGCCTCTTTCCCCTGATTCTAGTCGGCAAGGGGCGCGGCAACCGCGAGCGAGCGCACGTTTAGGGCAGGGGCTGCGATGGGGGGGCTGGGGTCTATCCCCCCGTTGTACAGACGAGCCCGGCTCTGGTTGCGTCGAATCCCTGCGCCAGCAGGGTGCCGCAATCCCGGCTCATTGAGTGACGAGGAAAATAAACAGCCCCGCATGGGCGGGGCTGATAACCGGGATCTGCATTTTCAGGCGGCTCAGGCTATCCAGCTGTCCAGCATGGACGCCATCCAGCTCGGCCAGGGAACTGAGCTGATACCCGGCGATGGCGAGACGGGGGCAGGGCGCATGGGAACGGTCAGCGCCTTGTTCTCCCGGCGACTCAGGTTATCCAGCGATCCAGCATGGTATCGTCCAGCTCGGCCAGGGAACTGAGCTGATACCCGGCGATGGCGAGGCGGGGATCCCCCACCAGCGCCGGGCTCATGGAAACGATCAGCACCTCAAGCCATTCACGCTATCCAGTTGGCCAAGGTGGCGGCATCCAGTTAGGCCAGCGATCGCAGCTGGTGATCGGCGATGGCGAGGCGGGGATCGCCCACCAGCGCCGGGCTCATGGAAACGATCAGCACCTCAAGCCATTCCCGCTATCCAGTTGGCCAAGGTGGCGGCATCCAGTTCGGCCAGCGATCGCAGCTGGTGATCGGCGATGGCGAGACGGGGATCCCTCACCAGCGCCGGGCTCATGGAAACGATCAGCACCTCAAGCCATTCCCGCTATCCAGTTGGCCAAGGTGGCGGCATCCAGTTCGGCCAGGGAGCCGAGCTCATGATCGGCGATGGCGAGACGGGGATCTCCCACCAGCGCCGGGCTCATGGAAACGATCAGCACCTCAAGCCATTCACGCTATCCAGTTGGCCAAGGTGGCGGCATCCAGTTCGGCCAGCGATCGCAGCTGGTGATCGGCGATGGCGAGGCGGGGATCGCCCACCAGCGCCGGGTCCGGCACGATCAGCGCCTGCATGGAGGCCGCCTTGGCCGCCAGCAGACCGGTGAAGCTGTCCTCGATGGCGAGGCAATGCACCGGCAGGACCCCGAGCTTCTCGGCCGCATGAATGTAGACATCGGGATGAGGCTTGCCGAAGCGCTCCACCTCGGCGGAGTGCACCGCGAGGAAGCGATCCTTGATGCCGAGCTTGCCGAGCACGGCCTCCACCATGGCAAAGGGGGAAGAGGTGGCGAGCCCGATCTTGAGACCACGGGCCTCCATCAGCGCCAGCGCGTCCAGCACGCCCTCCTTGGGCTGGCCTTCCTGCAGGATGAGGGCGATCACCTGATCCAGGATGCGCTGTACCACCTCTTCCTGGCTCGGGCCGCTCCAGGGGCGAATGCGGTACCAGTGGGCCACCAGCTGATCGATGCGCACTCCTATGGTGGAGTTGCAGTCTTCTTCCGTGTGGAAGTGGCCAAGCTCGGAGAACACGGCCATCTGGGCGCGCTGCCAAAAGGGTTCGGAATCGATCAGGACACCGTCCATATCGAAGATCACGGCAGTTAACATCATCTACTCCTGACAAGGTTGAACGGGGATTATAAGCCGCACGGGAAAATGCAAAAGGGGCATTTCACTGCCCCTTGCGCCGGATCATGTGGGAGACGGTGTTCGCTTAAAAGATGACCTCTACCCGGGCGGCCACCGCCTTGGCCTGCGCGACGGCCTCCTCGCAGTCCTGGCCACGGGCCAGCGCTACCCCGAGCCGGCGGCGCCCTGCGATCTCGGGTTTGCCAAACAGCCGCAGCTGGGCGCCTGGCACCAGGCTCAACGCCTCGCCAATGCCCCGATAGCGGAGGTCCTGGCTGTGGCCGTCGCGCAGCACCACGGCGGAGGCGCTCGGCCCGTATTGGGTGATGTGGCCTACGGGCAGTCCCAGGATGGCGCGCACGTGCAGGGCGAACTCGGAGAGATCCTGAGAGATCAGGGTCACCATGCCGGTGTCATGGGGGCGAGGGGAGACCTCGCTGAACCAGACGTTTTCCCCCTGCACGAACAGCTCGACCCCGAACAGGCCGTAGCCGCCGAGGGCCTCGACCACCTTGGCGGCTACCTCCTTGGCGCGGGTCAGGGCCAGCTCGCTCATCGCCTGGGGCTGCCAGGATTCGCGGTAGTCGCCATCCTCCTGGCGGTGGCCGATGGGATCGCAGAAGTGGATGCCATCCACGGCGCGCACCGTGAGCAGGGTGATCTCGTACTCGAAGGGCACGAAGCCCTCGACGATCACCTTGCCACGGCCGGCGCGGCCCCCCTCCTGGGCATAGGTCCAGGCGTCGTCCAGCTTGGCGAGGTCGCGCAGCAGGCTCTGGCCCTTGCCGGAGGAGCTCATCACGGGCTTGACCACGCAGGGCAGGCCTATGGCCTCGACGGCGGCAACGAACTCCTCCTTGCTCTGGGCGAAGCGATAGGAAGAGGTGGGCAGCCCCAGCGCTTCGGCGGCCAGACGCCGGATCCCCTCCCGGTTCATGGTGAGCTGGGTGGCGCGGGCGTTGGGCACGACCCTGACCCCTTCCTGCTCAAGCTCTGCCAGGGTATCGGTGGCGATGGCCTCGATCTCGGGGATGATGAGGTCGGGCTTGACCTCGGCCACCAGGGCGCGCAGGGCGGCGCCATCGAGCATGTCCAACACCTGGGCGGCGTGGGCCACCTGCATGGCGGGGGCGTTGGGGTAACGGTCGGCGGCGATCACCTCGATACCGAGGCGTTGCAGCTCGATGGCGACTTCCTTGCCGAGCTCTCCCGAGCCGAGCAGCAGGGCACGGGTGGCGCCGGGGCGGGTAGCGGTTCCAAACATCTGATCTCTCCTCACGTCGATGGCCGGGTCAGGGCCAATGAAGGGACAAAAAAAGAGGCACGCATGGCGTACCTCAGGAAACGGATTTATGAGCGCGCTGCTCGAGATGGGTCAGCAACGTGATGGCGCCTATGATGATGGCGGCGCCGAGCCACAATCGGCCGGGGGGCGCCCAACCAAACACCAGCCAGCCTGCCAGCACGTTCATCGGCAACTTGGCAAAGTCGAACGGCTGCACGAAGGAGGCCTCGGCCACGCTGTAAGCGCGGGCGATGGACATCTGCGCCAGTGCCGACAGCACGCCGGAGGCCGCCAGCAGCAGCCACTGGGTTTCGCCCGGCCACTGCCATTGGGGCAGTGCCAGCATGGCGTTGAACGGGGTGCTGAAAATGAGCAGGTAGACGACTATGGTGTGAGACGATTCGTTCGCTGCCTGGTAGCGCACCAGCAGGGAGTAACCGGCCCAGAACAGCGCCGCCGCCACCGGCAGCAGGGAGGCCATGCTGAAGTCGTCGGTCCAGGGCGCGAGGATCAGCATGGCACCGACGAAACCGGCAAGGGTGGCCAGGATCCGGGCCCGGCTCACCCGCTCCTTGAGCAGCAGGGCAGACCCCAGAGTCGCGAACAGCGGCGAGGTCATCAAGAGCGCTATACCCTGCCAGATGGGCACGGGCACCGCCAGCGCCCACAGCCAGAACTGGATGCCGATGACCGCCAGCAGCACCCGCAGCAGGTGCAGGCGCAATTGATTGGTCATCAGGGATTGGCGCAAGCCGTGGCGGATCAGCCAGGGCAGCAGACAAATCAGGGCAACCAGGTACTGATGGAAGGCGACCTGGGTGGAAGGGAGGCCGAGGGTGAAGCTGACGTACTGGCTCAGGCTGTTGACGGCGGCGAAACAGAGGCCTGCCACCATCATCCAGACGGCGCCGGCAAAGGGAGAGTGCCTGCGGGAAGGTGCCATGGGATCCGGGTCACTGAAAAAAGTGCGGCGGATCATAACGGCAATCGTTTGTTCTGCCAAGGGTGGGGCGCGAGGTCATCGCCCCCTTGGCGATGAAATGAACAATCGTCAAAAATTTTGAATAACTTGAGCATCTATTTTCGCTATCAGGCTTGTAGCTCAATGTTTATAGTGACCTCCATCGACAGTCCTGCTGTCCAACTGACAACCAAATGGAGCTTTACCATGGCCAATATCCTCGTACTCAAGTCCAGTATCCTGGGTCAATATTCTCAGTCCAACGCCCTGATCGACGGCTTCCTTGCCGATCACCAGGATGACAACATCACTGTGCGCGATCTGGCTGCCCTGAACCTGCCGGTGCTGGATGGCGAGCTGGCCCTCGGTCTGCGCGGTGGTGAGAACCTGAGCGAGCGTCAGCTGGCCGTGCTGGCCCAGTCCGACGAGCTGGTTGCCGAGCTGAAGGCGAGCGATCTGGTGGTGATTGCCGCCCCCATGTATAACTTCAACATCCCGACCCAGCTGAAAAACTGGATCGATCTGGTGGCTCGTGCCGGCGTGACCTTCCGTTACACCGAGACCGGTCCGGTCGGCCTGGTGGAAAATACCCGCGCCCTGGTAGTCAGCCCCCGCGGCGGCATGCACGTTGGCGCCGCTACCGATCTGGTGACTCCTTACATGCGCACCGTGCTGGGCTTCATCGGCATCAAGGACGTGGACTTCATCTACGCCGAAGGCATGGGCATGGGCCCGGATGCCCAGGCCAAGGGTATCGAGCAGGCCAAAGAGCAGCTGGAAGCCCTGGCTATCTAAACCGCTTACGCTCTGCCAGACAGAAACAACAACGCAGCCCTCTGGCTGCGTTGTTGTTTTGGGGTGAGGCGCCGTTCAGGCGCTCACTCCTGCAAGAAGTGACGACAACCACTGCCGACCATCAGGCACACGGCCACCAATGCACCCAGCAACAGGCTGCTGAGCCACTGTTCGGCGCTGTCTGGCAACTGCGGGGAGAAGAGGCTGATCGTGAAGAGGGCGCTGAGAATGATCAGGCTGGTCTGTCGGGTGAGGATCATGGGTGTCGTCCTTGGCTGGTGGTACGCGGATAAGGCTACCCGCTCTGTATGACAGCCTGATGTATCCATACCTCAGGCTACAGGGTCTCTCCACCTTAGCAGTTTTTGCCGCCAGAGCCAGCGTCGTGGGGCAGTCTGTGATCCGGATCCCTATCTGAACTGTTTTTGATCAGCCTGATAATGGAAATCGCCGCTAGCGAGGCGGGCTTTCAGGGCCTCTTGATCGAGATCCTGGGCCTTGCAGAGATCGTCCAGATCCTCGTAACGATCGCGCAGCTGCATGTTGATGAGACTCAGCAACATGTTGACGTCCATGGTGGCAAAATTTTTCAGGTTCATGGCTGTTGCTCCTGATCCAGCAGGTGCAACTGCTCGATGGCGTCACTGACGCTCTGCAGGTGCAGACGGATGGTTTCCCGCGCCTCGCTCGGCAGGTAGTCGGTGAGGGTGTGTTGCCAGCTGCCGGCCTCGGTTTTGAGCTGCTGGAACAAGATAAGCCCTGCATGGGTGAAGGAGACCAGGCTGATGCGCTTGTCCTGCGGGCTGCTCTCGGTGACCAGGATGCCTTTTTCCACCAGCCGGTGGATCTCGCGGGAAATCCGCACCTTGTCCATCCCGCTAGCCTCCACCAGCTCCTTCTGACTGATGGGGTAGTTGGGGCCGAGCACCATCATCAGGCGCCATTGGGGCACCGTCAGCTGATAACGCTGCTGATAAAACTGTTCGAAGGTATCGCGCACCATCTCGGCGGCATGGACCAGCTGATACGGAGGATAGTGGGCGAGCAGCTCTATGATCTTTGACATATGGACATCCTGCTGTGGCGGCTGCATCGGGTGCAGTTTCTCTTGATACTTTGAATCTGATGATACGTAACACAAGGGCATTTGTCTGAACAAGCACCAGAAAAATGTGCGTTCGCGCACGTGTTGCGTCATGAATATAGTTTTAAAGGTTTCAATTGAACTAGCTTGCTGCATTTTTTCGTAACGAGATCAAGGTATTGTGGACGCGTCGGCTTTCACTGCTGTGCAAAAAGCAGCGCAAGATCTCATTTCAGCGACTCACTTGTCAGCCGGGGCGCTGTGGCCCCGGATGCCCCAAAACGCCGGGCAGTTGATCTCCTGCTCATGGCATTTTGAGCCCCCAACGAAGCTTGTTGCAGATTTTACGGTGGCGAAGTCTACCCAAAAATGGGGTCATATGCAGCAAGGGGCTGGCCGAATGCTGCTAATATCGCCAGGGCGGCGCCAGGCTCATGGGAAAATAGCGCGAGGGCAGGGGCAAGGGACTAGGCCCTGTCACGGCTCTGGGGTAACATGCGCGCCTGCATGAAAAATGACGCTGGCTGTCAGTGCCCACGGCATGACAGGGGCGATGCGCACCTATATTACGGGCACGAAATATGCGCCCATCCGGATATTGAAAGAAGAGATCACCATGTTACAGATTGGCAAGATGAACACCCTCACCGTAGTCGAGCTCGAAGACCGTGGCGCCTGGCTCGCCGCGGGCGAATATGGCGAGCTGCTGCTGCCCAAGCGCCAGTTGCCCGAAGGCGTCACCGTGGAGAGTGAGGTATCCGTCTTCCTCTATCTGGATGCCGACTGCGAGCCGGTGATCACTACCGACAAACCCTTTGCCATGGTGGGCGATATCGTCGGCCTCAAGGTGATCAACGCCAACAAGATAGGCGCCTTCCTCGACTGGGGCATGAAGAAGGATCTGTTCGTGCCGAGTCGCGAGCAGAACAAGCCGATGCAGGTGGGCCACGTCTATCTGGTGCACCTGATGCTGGACAACGAGGGCCGCATGGTGGGCACCAGCCGCCTCGAGCGCTTCCTCAGCACCGATGTGCCTCCTTTCAAGGCCGGCGACGAGGTGACGGCGCTGCCTGGCGAGCACACTCCCCTTGGCATCAAGGCGGTGGTCAACGGTCAGTATTCCGGCATGCTGTTCAAGAACGAGGTGTTCGGCCGGGTGATGACGGGTCGACCGCTGACCGCCTGGGTCAAGCAGGTGCGTGACGACGGCAAGCTGGACTTGACCCTGCAAAAACCCGGCATGGCGAGGATGGATGATGCCGGTGGCCGGATCCTCACCCGTCTGCAGAAACAGGGCGGCAGCCTGGCGGTGGGGGACAAGAGCGAACCCGAGCTCATCTACAAGATGTTCAACATGAGCAAGGGCACCTTCAAGAAGGCCATCGGCGGCCTCTACAAGCAGGGCAAGATTGTCATCGACGACAACAGCATCAGCCTGGTGGATGCTCCCAAAGCTGAGCGCGAAGAAGAGGCTGGCGAATAAGTGCCTAGTCCCTGCATCGGCGACTGCCGGGCCAAGGATGGGCTCTGCCTCGGTTGCGGCCGCACCCTGACCGAGATAGGCCAGTGGTCCGCCATGGACAGCGAGGCCCAGCTGGCCCGCATGGCCGAGCTGGATGGCAGGCGCAGCACTCATCAGTGCCCGGGATGCGGTGAGCCGGCGTTTTGCGCCGTCTCCGCCGGTGAACCCATAGAGCGCTGCTGGTGCAGCCAATTACCCCTGATGCCGATGAGCGAGGGGAGCGCCTGCTGGTGCCGCCGCTGCCTGGCCAAGGCCATCGCGCTGCAACCCTGAACGGGGATGTCGAACATCAGAAACGTAAAAGGCGCCCTGGGGCGCCTTTCTTATGCTTGTTGCTGACGGTGCCAGCGCACATGGACCTCGTGTTCGCTCTGACTGCGGGGCAGCAGGTAGGTGGCGTAGATCACCTCAAACTCTTCCTGATGATCCAGCAAGCCGACCCACACCTCGGCCCAGCGCTCCATGTCGACCGGCACGCCGAGCTCGGTCGACCAGTCGGCGTTGGGCAGGGTTGCCTCGACGGCGCCACGCCGTTCGAACTCGAGGGTGATGTCGACGATTTGTTCGGGGGCCAGCATGTCGGCGGCCTGCTCAAGAAACTGATCATAGGCCCACTCGACCAGCTGATCCGGGCTGCGTTGTTCCATGAAATCACTCCAGATACATCCAGGTTCGCCACTGTAGCAATTATTGAAGAGGGCGGCCAGATCGGGGCGCAGACAAGCCCCTCTATCCAATGGCCGGATCAGGGGATAAGGTTAACAGAGTCGCCGCCATCCGGTGGTATGAGAGGGCATCTGGGCAGCATGATGAAACGACGACAGCAGAAGCGACAGCTCAAGCGGCGGCGGGAGACCTGGTGGTGGCACTACCTGCCGCTGCATCGGGAGACCATAGGCGGTCATCTGGGACCGGCGGCCGAGCCCGCCGAAGGCGCTAGTTGGCCTCGTGTACCCGGTTCAGGGTGACCTGGCCGAGCTGCCCCATCTGGCGGCGGATCCAGGCTGATCGCTGCTGTACATAGGGGGAGGGCGGCTTGACCCGGTAGCGCCAGGGATTGGGCAAGGCGGCGGCGAGCAGAGAAGCCTCATAGCGGGTCAGGCGAGCGGCCGGTTTGCCAAAGTAGTGCCGGGCGGCGGCCTCGGCGCCATAGATGCCGGGCCCGAACTCCACGATATTCAGGTACACCTCGAGGATGCGGGATTTGTCCCAGCCCAGCTCCATCAGCAGGGTGAACCAGGCTTCAATGCCCTTGCGCAGGAAGCTGCGATCGCTCCACATGAACAGATTCTTCGCCGTCTGCTGGCTCAGGGTGCTGGCGCCGCGCACCCGCTCGCTGCGCTGGTTGTGTCTGAGCGCCGAGTTGATGGCATCCATGTCGAAGCCATTGTGCTCGGCGAAGCGCTGATCCTCGGCGGCGATCACCGCCAGTTGCAGCTCGCCGGAGATTTTTTCGAGCGGCACCCAGTCATGTTTGACCTCGGTTATCTTGGCGGGCGGGAACAGGGCCCGCTCGATGCGCCAGGTCCACATGGGGGGATCGATAAAGCGCAGCAAGGCCACCGAGACGATGGTACTGAGCAGGGCTCCGAGCAGCAGCTTGCCGAGCCATCCCAGCAGGCGCCGCCTCAGCGCCGGTCGCACGGGGCCAGGCTCGGACTCCCAGGCATACTGGCCAGGATCATCGGGATCCGGAATTATTGGGGTAGCCATTCGATGTGGCAGAACTTCTCGTCGACCCGGCGGGAGAGCAGCAGGCGGGCGAACAGGTGCTCGTACTCCTGCTCTGCGTTGCCAAGGCCTATCCAGATCTCGGCGTATTCCTCATCGCTCACGGCGAAGCCCACGTCCGCTTCCCAGTCATCGGCCGGATCGCTCTCGGCCAACAGGCCGCGGTTGTTGAACTCCTGGTTGAACAGGGCGATCTCCTGCTCCGGCAGGTTGTCCGAGGCCAGCTCCATAAAGAGTTCGAGGGCGGTATCGAGCAGTTCCTCGACGCTGTGCATTTCGTCGTTCAAAGACATAAGTCATCTGTTCCAGATAATAAAAATAAGAAGCCCCGTCGTGAGCGAACGGTGGCGCGCGGTATTCTAGCTGGCCCCCGCGCCCTTGGCGAGATGCAGCGTCATGCTGGCGGGGGTCAGGGCAATAAAAAACCGGATCCTGCTACAGGATCCGGTCTTCATTGAGGGAAGGGGTCACGCATGGGACGTCAGCTCATCCCTTCTTGTCATCGGCGAAGGTGATGTTGAGCTCCAGTACCGACAGCTCGTCACTCTTCTTATCGAGCTGGACGGTGATCTTGTCCGGATCGATCTGCACATACTTGCGGATCACGTCGAGGAGGTCCTGCTTGAGCTGGGGCAGGTAATCCGGCCCCCCTCTGGATGAACGCTCGTGCGCGACTATGATCTGCAACCGCTCTTTGGCCAGTTGTGCGGTGTTTTGTTTCTTGTTGGAACGAAAATAATCCAATAATGACATGTTTAACTCCCGAACAGTCGGCTAAAGAAGCCCTTCTTTTCTTCTTCCAGAAAACGAAAATCCTTGGTGTCACCCAGCAGGCGGGCAACGGCATCCTCATAGGCCTGACCGGCATCGGACTCTTTGTCCAGAATGACCGGCTCCCCCGAGTTGGAGGCGCGCAGCACCGCCTGGGACTCCGGGATCACCCCGAGCAGCTTGATGGCCAGGATCTCCTGCACATCCTGCACGCTCAGCATGTCGCCGCGGTTGACGCGGGTCGGGCAGTAGCGGGTCAGCAGCAGGTGCTCCTTGATGGGGTCTTCACCGCGCTCGGCGCGGCGGGACTTGGAGGCCAGGATGCCGAGGATCCGATCCGAGTCACGCACGGACGAGACTTCCGGGTTAGTGGTGACGATGGCCTCGTCGGCGAAATAGAGCGCCATCAGGGCCCCCGCCTCGATGCCGGCCGGGGAGTCGCAGACGATGTAATCGAACTTCATCTCCGCCAGCTGATCCAGGATCTTCTCGACCCCTTCGCGGGTCAGCGCGTCCTTGTCCCGGGTCTGGGAGGCAGGCAGGATGAACAGATTCTCGGAACGCTTGTCCTTGATGAGGGCCTGGTTGAGGTTGGCCTCACCATTGATCACATTGACGAAGTCGTACACCACGCGCCGCTCGCAGCCCATGATGAGATCCAGATTTCTCAGGCCAATGTCAAAATCGATGACCACTGTCTTGTGGCCTCGCTGAGCTAAACCGGTGCTCAGGGCCGCGCTGGTGGTGGTCTTGCCAACGCCGCCTTTGCCCGATGTAACGACTATGATTCGCGCCATTCTCGCTTCCTTGTAACTCTATTTGATACGGTCGATACGGAGTTGTTCGTTGTCCAGCCGGATATGGACTGGCTCTTGGATCAGGCCTGCCGGCAGTGCATCGCTCAGCTGAAAAGTGCCGGCGATGGAGAGCAGCTCGGCCTGCAATTGCTGACAATAAATGCGGGCCCGGGTGTTGCCCTTGGCCCCCGCAATGGCTCTGCCACGCAGGGCGCCATAAATATGGATGCTGTCGTCGGCGATGACTTCCGCGCCCGGACTGACCGAGCCCAGCACCACCAGCGAGGTACCGGCGGCATACAGCTGCTGGCCGGAGCGCACCGGTCCTATGTGTACCTTGCTCGGCACCAGGGGCGCCGGGGCAGGCACGGCCTGAACCGTTTCGGTGGGCTGGGGGACTGGCAGCGGGGCGGGTTCGGGCTCCACCTTGCGGCTCTTGCCCGACACCATCACCGCGAGGCCCGCCACCCTGGCCGCCGTCTTCATCGCCTCATCCTTCGCCCCCGTGATGCCGACCAGCACGAAGTCTTCCGACTCGACCAACTCCCTGAGTTGATCGAAGTCCGGGATCGCAGCCAGTCGCTCCACATTGATGACGAGGGGGGCACAATTAAAAAACTGGGGGGCTTGCGCGACCTTGGCCGCCAGCAACTGACGGATCCGGGTCGGATTGCCATCGCTGAGATGCAACACAGAAATAGTGAAGGTAGTCCCTTTCAATTCGTTATCGCGTTCAACCATGAATCTTCCCCGAACCGAGACGGTAATACGTTATTGTTATTCAATTCCTGATGTTATAGTTTGCCACCACCAGAGGCAATAAACCCGTCGGATTATATCAATTTCCATGTTGTGTGCAGTCTATAAAAGTCGCAAAAAAGCCGAGACCTATCTCTTTATTGAAAGAAGAGAGGATTTCTCCCGTGTGCCAGAGGCACTGATGAGTACCTTCGGTCGTCCCGAGCTGGTCTTGATGACCAAGCTTGATCCCGCCAAGCCCTTGGGGATCGCCTCGACCGAACGGGTGATGGAGGCGCTCAAGCAACAGGGCTTCTATCTGCAAGTCCCTCCGCCGCCGGAGAATCTGCTGGAACAGCACAAGGCGCAATTAAAGGCTTCATCCTGATGAAAGGGCGGCTGGCGCTGTTATTGCTCGGCGGCATATTAAGCACGCCGCTGCAGGCCAGTCCCGACTTCAATGACTACGTTGTTGGCCTCAAACGGGAGGCGGTGGCGGCGGGGATCCCGAGTGTCACGGTCGAGGTCGCCTTTGCCGATATCCGGATAATCGAGGCGGCCATCAAGCACGACAAAAACCAGCCGGAATTCAAACTGACGCTGGATAGCTATATTCCCCGCGCCGTCCCGCAATGGAAAGTCAATCAGGCCAAAGCCTTATATCGCCAGCATCTGCCGCTGCTCACGAAAATAGGCCAGGAATATGGAGTGCAACCCCGTTTTATAGTCGCGCTATGGGGAATAGAAACCAATTTCGGTAAATTGACCGGTAATTTTCCCCTGATATCGTCCCTGGCCACCCTGGCCTGGGAGGGGCGCCGAGAGGCCTTCTTCAAGGCCCAGTTGTTCGATGCGCTGCGCATCATAGAGCAGGGACACGTGACCCCCCACCGCCTTAAAGGCTCCTGGGCCGGCGCCATGGGGCAGGTGCAGTTCATGCCCTCATCCTTCCTGACATACGCGGTCGATCAGGATGGGGACGGCAGGAAGGATCTGTGGGGCAACCTCGCGGATGTGTTTGGTTCGGCTGCCAATTATCTGCACCAGAACGGCTGGCGGGACGATGAAACCTGGGGCCGGCGGGTGAGGGTGCCAGCGGGTCTGGACCCTGCCTTGCTCGGACTGGAGCAGCGCAAGTCGCTCGCACAGTGGCAGGCACTGGGGGTGCGTCAGCAGGATGGTTCCCCCCTGCCAAGAGCCAAGATGCAGGCCTCGCTTATTCGGCCGGACGACGTCCAGGGGCGCAGCTATCTGGCCTACGACAATTACCGGGTACTGCGCCACTGGAATCGCTCCCCCTATTTCGTGGTGGCGGTCGGGACCCTGGCCGATCGGATTGTGGAGTAGTGTCGCCAGACAGGCGCCGCCTCATCTGAAATAGCTGAGGCTCGTCTCGCAATATCGGTTGTGGCGATTTGAGTTGTGCCATCGAAATAACGAGTAATAAAAAAGGCGGGATATCCCGCCTTTTTTACATTTCATTTGCGTGCCTTATTCGCAGGCAACCTGCATCACCTTGATGGCCAGGCCACCGCGGGAGGTCTCACGGTACTTGGAGTCCATGTCCTTGCCGGTGATGTACATGGTCTCGATCACCTTGTCCAGTGACACGCGCGGCTTGGAGGTGCGACGCAGCGCCATGCGGGAGGAGTTGACCGCCTTCATGGCGGCGATGGCGTTGCGCTCGATGCAGGGCACCTGCACCTGGCCCGCGACCGGATCACAGGTCAGACCCAGGTTGTGCTCCATGCCGATCTCGGCGGCTTCACACACCTGCTCCGGGCTGCCGCCCATGAGTTCGGTCAGGCCGGCGGCGGCCATGGAGCAGGAGACACCCACCTCACCCTGGCAGCCGACTTCGGCACCGGAGATGGAGGCGTTCATCTTGTAGAGCATGCCGACGGCAGCGGAGGCCAGATAGAAGCGGGTGTATTCGTCGCGGCCGACCGGCTGGATGAACTTGTCGTAGTAGGCCAGCACGGCCGGGATGATGCCGGCGGCGCCGTTGGTCGGCGCGGTGACCACGCGGCCACCGGCGGCATTCTCTTCACTCACCGCCAGGGCAAACATGTTGACCCAGTCGACGATGCTCATGGGATCGTTGGAGAGATGCTCGTTGGTGGTCAGCTGACGGTAGAGCGGGGCGGCACGACGGGGCACGCGCAGCGGGCCGGCCAGGATCCCTTCGGTACGGCAGCCGCGCTCGATCCCTTCCCGCATGGTGGTCCAGATCTTGCCCAGCTTCTTGTAGATCTCTTCCGGGGTGTTGAAGCACTTCTCGTTTTCCAGCATCAGGGCGGAGATGGAGAGACCTGTCTGGCTGCAGTGGGCGAGCAGCTCGGCCGCGCTCTTGAACGGGTAGCTCACCGACATGTCGCCGCTGTCGGCCTTGCCGAAGTTTTCTTCGTCGACGATGAAACCGCCACCGATGGAGTAATAGGTCTTGCTGTAGACGGCCTCATCTTCGATGAAGGCGGTCAGCTTCATGCCGTTTTCGTGCAGCGGCAGGGCCTCGTCATGGAACACCATGGCACCCTGCGGGAAGCTGACGGTGTGGCAATGCAAGCCGATCGGCAGGCGGCCGGTCTGCTCGACGCGGGAGATGAATTCGGGGATGCCGTCGATGTCGACATTTTCCGGCAGGTTGCCGGCCAGACCCATGATGATGGCGGTATCGGTATGGTGACCTTTACCGGTCCAGGAGAGGGAGCCATAGACGTCGACCTGGATCCGGGTGATGTCACGGATCTTGCCGCCAGCACGCAGATCATCCACGAACTGCTTGGCTGCTTTCATCGGGCCGACAGTGTGGGAAGAGGAGGGGCCAACACCGATTTTGAAGATATCAAAAACGCTGATCATGTAACAATTACCTCAGGGTAGAAGGGGGCGCCATGCCCGCTCGCAGAAAGGGGGTGATCCATGGGACGAGTCTGTCGTCGCAAAGGCCGATGAACCAGCTAACCGCAGTGTAACGACTCATGGCTTAAAAAAAGTTGAAACAGATCTATTTTTGTTGAAATAACGGCGCGAGTATAAAATTTATTTTGATAGTTATCCAATTTGTTAAGCACCTGGCAAACGTTTCGCGAAAAAATACCCGGCCAGACCGGGTATCGTGGGACGAAGTGGAGTCAATTGGCATTTTTTAACATTCTGTAATGTTAACAGCCAGGCCGCCGCGGGCGGTTTCCTTGTATTTGGTCTTCATGTCGTTGCCGGTTTCCCACATGGTCTTGATCACCTTGTCCAGCGACACCTTGTGTTCGCCGGTGCCGCGCAGGGCCAGGCGGGCGGCGTTGATCGCCTTGACCGCCCCCATGGCGTTGCGCTCTATGCAGGGCACCTGCACCAGGCCGCCGATGGGATCGCAGGTCAGCCCTAAGTTGTGCTCCATGCCGATCTCGGCGGCGTTCTCGACCACCCCCGGGCTGCCGCCGAGCAGCTCGGCCAGGGCCCCGGCCGCCATGGAGCAGGCGACACCCACTTCACCCTGGCAACCCACCTCGGCCCCCGACAGGGAGGCGTTCTTCTTATATAGGATGCCGATGGCGGCGGCGGTGAGGAAGTAGTGCAGCAGCAGCTCGTCATCCACCTTGCGCACGAAGCGATCGTAGTAGTGCAGCACCGCCGGGATGATGCCGGCGGCGCCGTTGGTGGGCGCCGTCACCACCCGGCCACCGGCGGCGTTCTCTTCGTTGACGGCCAGCGCAAACAGATCCACCCACTCCATCACCATCAGGGGATCCTTGTTGAAGTTGGTCTCGCCGTTGAGCTGGCGATAGAGGCCAGGGGCGCGGCGCTTCACCTTGAGCCCGCCCGGCAATATCCCCTCGCTGCGACAGCCGCGTTCGACACAGCCCTGCATCGCCTGCCAGATCTTGCGCAGGCCCGCCTTTATCTGCTGCTCGCTGCGAAACACCTTCTCGTTGGCCAGCATCAGCCCCGAGATGGAGAGACCGCTCTCCTGGCAGTGGGCCAGCAGCTGGGCACCGCTCTCGAACGGGTAGGGGACGGGGTGGGCGGCGTCGAACCTGGCCGCCTCCTCCTTGGCGTTGGCGAAGTGGCTCTCCTCGATGATGAAGCCGCCACCGATGGAGTAGTAGGTCTGCTCGAACAGCAGCTCATCGGCTGCGAAGGCGCGCAGTGTCATGCCATTGGAGTGGGCGGGCAGGGTCTTGCGCCGGTTGAAGATGATGGCGCCGACCCGGGGGAAATGGCTCGGCTGCTCCCCTGCCAGGCGCAGCGTCTGGCTGTGCTCTACCTGGCCCAGAAAGGCGGGGATGGCCTCGATATCCACCAATTCCGGCTCAAACCCGGCCAGCCCCAGGATGATGGCCTTGCCGGTGCCATGACCCTTGCCGGTCTGGCCGAGGGAGCCATAGCACTCGACCACGACCCGCTCGGTGCGGGAGAGGTGCCCTGCCTGCTTGAGTGCATTGACGAAGGCACAGGAGGCCCGCATCGGTCCCACTGTGTGGGAGGAGGAGGGGCCGATCCCGATGGAAAACAGGTCGAAGACACTGATCATGACGTACTCCGATTATGGATTTCGTCTAAACATTGTAAATTTTTTGTAGTCGATGGAAAGGGGGGAAGCGACGGCTTGTGATGGCGGTGTGGAAATGGGGCACTACAGGCTGGGCTAAAGGAGCCACGGGGAGCGGGTCGGCGCCTCGTGGCTCGCGCTCAGTCGCTATCAGTCGAGGAACTCGCACAGGTAGGCGGTCGGTGTCTTGACGGCCAGCTTGAAGGAGGAGTGACCGGCGACCTCGAAGGATTGACCCTGACCGTAGGTGTGCCACTCGTCTTCATCGGCCAGCTGGATGGTGAGAACACCCTTGATCACCGTCATCCGCTCGGGGGCGGCGGTATTGAACAGGTAGTCGCCTGCATCCATCACGCCGACCGTGGCTTTCTCGCTCTTCTGCTCGAAACCGATGGATTTAACATTTCCGTCGAAATACTCGTTAACTTTCAGCATCTTTTCTTCCCTGTATGCACGTTTGCCGAGCCAACGTAGCACACTTTTTTGGCCGTTGTCATGGTGAAACAGGGAAAAACAGAGTTGTTGCTTATGAGTCTTGATTTTACTGGGAAAATACTAAATTCATCGCGTTCAGGAATCATAATGTTAAACGGCGAGTAAATATGAGATAAAGCGCGCCGCCAGCGTAATAAGGAGGCTTTGTTGCGTTGGCCAGTCAATTGCACTGGGAAAGTGTCAGTCGTTGCTCATTAAAGGAACATTGCGTGTTAACAAAAGGATTAATCAAAAACATTGGCTTCCAGGTCGTGGTTGCCATGGTGCTGGGTGCCCTGGTCGGGGCGCTGATGGGTGAAAATGCCACCGTCTTCGCGCCGCTCGGTACCCTCTTCATCCAGCTGATCAAGATGCTGGTGATCCCGCTGGTGGCGGTGGCCATACTGTCGGGGGCCGCCAACCTCGGGGCCAGTCCGGCCGCAGGCAAGATAGGGGCCACCACGCTCGCCTTCTTCCTCGGTACCTCGGCGCTGGCGGTGCTGCTGGCCCTGGTGATGGGCCAGGTCTTCCAACCCGGGGTCGGGGTCGACTTTAGCGCCATGGGGGCCATGTTCTCCGGCGACTACGCCGACAAGGGCGCCCTGCCGGACGCAGTGGCCACCCTGCTCGGCATGATCCCGACCAATGTGTTCCAGTCCCTGAACGAGGCGAACATACTGCAGATCCTGGTGTTCTGCATGTTCCTCGGCATCGCCCTGGCCAAACAGCCCCGTGAGCGTGCCAAGCCGCTGGTGGACGGGCTCAATACCCTGGTGGATGCCTTCGTCTGGATGATCAACAAGGTGATGCTGATAGCGCCGCTCGGGGTGTTCGGCCTGATGGCCGATGCCATCGGCACCTACGGCTTCGATGTACTGACCCTGGTGCTCAAGCTGTTCCTGGTCTACGTGGGCGCCATCCTGATCTTCGGCTTCGTGGTCTACCCGCTGCTGATCGCGCTCTTCTCCAACACGCCGGTGCGCAAGTATTTCTCGGCGATGAAGAAGCCGCAGATCGTCGCCTTCTCCACCGCCTCATCCATGGCGACCCTGCCGGTCAACATGGAGACCTGCGAGCAGGAGCTGAAGGTCACCAACGCCACCGCCTCCTTCGTGCTGCCGCTCGGCGCCACCATCAACATGAGTGGCAACGCCATCTATTACGGTCTGGTCGCCATCTTCTTCGCCCAGGTCTATCAGATCGATCTGACCATGGGCGCCTGGGTGGCCATCATACTGACCTCGACCCTGGGGGCCATCGGCCAGGCCGGCGTGCCGGGGCCGAGCTTCCTGGTGGTGGCCGTGCTGCTGGCGGCCGGGATCCCCATCGAGGGGCTGCCGCTGCTGTTTGCGCTGGATCGCCTGTTCGACATGATCCGCACCGCACTCAACATCACCGGGGATGCGGCCTGCGCCATCATCGTCGATCGCTACAGCCCGGATTACGATCCGGATCGCTGGAGCAAGGAAGCCCGATAACAGCGCCATTTGCGCCGGGGTGAAAATAAAAGAGGGAAGCGATTGCTTCCCTCTTTTCGTTGGTGCTCGACGCGCGCCTCGCATCCTCTGCCTGCGGCAGATAGCCGGGTGCCTGTCAGGGTGTCAGCTGGGCCAGGGCTTGCTGGCAACGCTGCTCGGCGGCCTCGAGCTCCAGCAAAACCATCTTGATGTCCTCCAGCTGCTGCTCCAGCGTCACCCGCTTGTCGGCCACCAGACCCAGCATGGTCTGCAGCTGGGTACGGCTGCTCTTGTCCGCGTCATAGAGATCGAACAGCTCGCGAATGTCCGCCAGGCTGAAGCCGAGCCGCTTGCCACGCTGGGTCAGCTTGAGGCGGACCCTATCCTGCCTGCTGTAGATCCGGGTCTGGCCTTGGCGGGTCGGATTCAGCAGACCCTGATCTTCATAGAAGCGGATACTGCGGGTCGTCACATCAAATTCACGGGCCAGCTCGCTGATGCTGAAGGTCCGGGCGTCATCCTTGGATCTGGTCATAGGGTTATCTTGGCCGTCATCTCGATTGTCAAGGCAGGCTGGCACCTTACCCAAACGTCAACTTCCCTGCAAGTCTTGTTCCCGTTCCCGTGGAGGCATATGTTATCCCTATGTAACAAGGAGGCAGTGACCGATGGATATTGTGATAGTGGCGGCCAAGCGGACCCCCATGGGCGCCTTTCAGGGCGCCTTGAGCAACCAGAGTGCACCGGAGCTGGGGGCCTGCGCCATCGCCGCGGCCCTGGCGGCGGCCGGGCTCGGAGGAGGGCAGGTAGATGAGGTCTACATGGGCAATGTGCTCAGTGCCGGGCTCGGGCAGGCGCCTGCCCGCCAGGCGGCGCTCAAGGCCGGGCTGCCGGACAGCGTGCCCTGTACCACCATCAACAAGGTGTGTGGCTCCGGCATGAAGGCGGTGATGCTGGCGGCCGACAGCCTGCGGCTCGGCGAGGCCGAGGTGGTGGTGGCTGGCGGCATGGAGAGCATGACGCGGGCGCCCTACCTGCTCGACAAGGCCCGCGGCGGTTTCCGCATGGGCCATCAGAGCGTGCTGGATCACATGTTCCTCGACGGGCTGCAGGACGCCTACGAGGGGCACCTGATGGGGCATTATGCGCAGGCGAGTGCCGATCGGGCCGGATTGACCCGGGCCGACATGGATGCCTTCGCCATCGCCTCCCTGGAGCGGGCCCTGGCGGCGCAACGCAGCGGTGCGTTCGAGGCCGAGCTGACCCCGGTGATGGCGCATGATCAACTGCTGCTGGCCGAGGACGAGCAGCCTGCCAAGGCCAGACCCGACAAGATACCCACATTGAAACCCGCCTTCGGCAAGCAAGGCACCATTACTGCGGCCAACGCCAGCTCAATCTCGGACGGTGCGGCGGCGCTGGTGTTGATGCGGGCCGAGACCGCCGCCCGGCTGGGGCTGCCGGTGTTGGCCAGGATAGTGGGCTATCAGAGCCATGCCGCCCTGCCAGCCGAGTTCACCAGCGCTCCCGTCGGGGCCATCGACAAGCTGCTGGCACGCGTCGGCTGGCGGGTGGAGGAGGTGGATCTGTTCGAGGTGAACGAGGCCTTCGCCATGGTCAGCATGCTGGCCATGGCGGGCTGCAACATCCCCCACCACAAGCTGAACGTGAACGGGGGGGCCTGCGCCCTTGGCCATCCCCTCGGCGCCAGCGGTGCCCGCATCCTGGTGACCCTGATCCATGCCCTGCGTCTGCGAGGCTTGCGGCGTGGGGTGGCGAGCCTGTGCATCGGGGGCGGTGAGGCGACCGCCCTGGCCGTCGAGCTGGGCTGAGTTCTTGTTCAATGTCGGCCTGATGTCGCGCCGGCGTTGAGCCAGGGCACGGGCCGACAAGGGCGCCCAATCCCCCTTCTTTATCTTCCCTCTCTGTCGAGTCGACCCTGAGGCCGCACGGGCGGCCTCAGGGTCATTCTCTCTTATCCTGGCGTCGGTTGCCTGCCAAGGCGGCCCGACACGTGCTTCGCCATATCCGAAAGTTGCGCCGAAAAGTCCGTTTCTGAACGGGAAAACAGGCTTATTTGCGTTCATTCAGTCGGCATTAAGGTTGGCAGCCAATTTTGAGACTGGTCTGATTTGTAGCAGCGAAGAGGCTCCCTACTATGCGCCATCTATTCTGCCGCTCTTGTGTTGACACCGATGACTCAGGGCACTGTTGCATCGCGTAGCCCAGATCGCCGTGATGATCATCGCCCGCCATGGGCGCGTAAACGAGAACCTTTGATGACCACCCCATTCAAGCTCAGCATCCTTGCCAGCGCGCTGGCACTGCTCGCCACCAACGCCTCCGCCTCTGGTTTCCAGATCAACGAACACTCCGCCTCCGGCCTCGGCCGCGCCTTCGCGGGTGAGGGAGCCATTGCCGACAACGCGTCCGTGCTGGGCCGCAACCCGGCCGCCATGATGATGTTCGACAGGACCACCGTCTCCATGGCCGCCACCATGGTGGATCCGGATTACAGCGTGGACGGGGCTTTTGTCACCGATCTGCCGGGCAACCGATTCGATTCCAGCACCACGGCCAGCCATGGCAACGCCGGCCCCAATGCCGTGGTGCCTGCCGCCTATATGATCCAGCCCATCAACGAGCAGTGGGCAGTCGGTTTTGCCATGATGACCAACTATGGTCTGGGCACCCGCTTTGACGACAGCTTCGGTGCTGGCAGCAACCCAGCCGCCGGTTTGCTGGCGGGGGAGACCTCGCTGATGAGTGTCAACCTGAACCCCAATGTGGCCTATCGCATCAACGAGCAGTGGAGCCTGGGTGCCGGCGTCAACTACACCATCGCCACCGGTTATGTGGACAGGGTCAATCCCAATGCAAACCCCAATGGTTCCCACAATACCCTGGCCAACTTCGATGGCTCTGGCAACGGCTGGGGCTGGAACGTCGGCGGCCTGTTCGAGATCAACCAGGATAACCGCCTGGCGCTGACCTACCGCTCTCAGATCGACGTGGAGCTGGAGGGAGATTACACCGGGGCTGTTGGCGCTCCCGGTTACAAAGCCGATGCCACGGTCGATGTGCCCATGCCCGCCATCGCCGAGTTCTCCGGCTATCACCGCCTGAACCAGCAATTTGCGCTGCATTACTCGGTGATGTGGACCGACTGGAGTGCCTTTGAAAAGCTGGAGGCAGTCAGCGAGCAGTGCAACCTGCCGGGCGGCGTCTGCCTGAGTAAGAACGAGCAGTTGCAGGATGCGATGCGCTACGCGGTCGGCGCGACCTGGTATGTGAACCCGCAGTGGGAGGCGCGTGTCGGCGTCGCCTATGACGAGTCGGCCGTACAGCGCGAGCACGCTACCATCAGTCTGCCCGATGCCGACAAGTGGTGGTACAGCGCGGGGGCGACCTACCATCTGGATGAGACCAAGAGCATCGACTTCGGCATGACCTATATCAATGGGGAAGCGAGTGAGGTGAAGGAAGGGGTTCACAACAACGAACCGGGGCAGCCGCTCTATTTCGAAGGCAACAACGAAGGCAATGCTTTCCTGGCCTCGGTTCAGTTCAACATGCTGTTCTAAGCCGCTCACGCCTGGCATAAAAAAACGCCCCTCTCGAGGGGCGTTTTCTATGGTGTTTGCCGTGCCGTGTGCGGGGGGAAGGCCTCTGGATGGGCGAACATACGCTACGCCATCATTTGTGAAGGACCTTTTCAATCAAATGCTTGAGTGAGGGCTCATGGTGCATTACCAGCAACTGATCCGGGTGGCTGGTGGTCTGCTGCACCAGCTGTGGCCGGCTGAAGAAGAAGCCTTGAAACAGCGCGACCCCCAGCGCCTTCATCCGCTCAAATTCCACCTTGTTTTCCACCTTCTCGGCGAGATAGGTGAGCGGCAGGTGCCGGTGGCTCTCGATGAAGGCCTCGATACTGGCGAGGGGGGTGGCCCTCAGGTCGAACTTGATGATGTGGACATAGGGCAGGAAGCGATCCCAGGCCACGGAAAGAGTGAAATCATCCAGTGCCATGCGATAACCCAGTTGATTCAACTGTATCACCTTGGCCAGCAGCGCATCGTCCGGCTCGGCATCTTCCAGTATCTCGATGATCACCTTGTCCTGGGGCAGGCATTCGGCCAGTCCGTCGAGCAGCAGGGAGTGAGGGAAGTTGATGAAGCAGGGGTACCCGCCAAGCAGTTGATCGATGTTCTGCTGCAAAAACTGTTCGGCCACCAGCCGGGCGGTGGCCTGTTGCGCCGAGATCAGGGGGAACACATTATCCAGGCTGTCGCGAAAAAGCAGCTCATAGGCATGAGTCTTCAACTCCCGATCCAGGATGGGCTGCCTTGCTACGTAGGAATACATTCATCTCTCCAGCATGAGTGCTGGCTTGATTCTATGGTGAAGCGGATCACTATGCCAGTGCTGACCGGCGCCTAAGGGTCAACAACTGGCATAGCATCTGGCGGGGAACCCGGTGATTTAGAACAGGTAATTGAGCTGCAGGCCGGCCAGCCAGGCGTCCCCTTCCGAAGTGCCCTGGAAGCTGGAGCTGGTCTGCGGCACGCCGGGTTTGAGCTGCATGGTTTCGGTCACATCCACCTTCTTGCCATCGAGCAGGGTGAGCCCGAAGTCCAGCGACAGGTTGCGATCCAACTGGTAGCCGATGCCGGCGCTGTACCAGATCCGGTCCGAATCCGGGATGGAGATGGTGCGGCGCTCGGCGGGGACCGGGCTGCGATCATAGGCAATCCCGGAGCGAAGCTGCCACTGGGGCGCCAGTTGGTAAGTCAGGCCGAGGGCGTAGCGCCAGCTGTCTTCCCAGTGTTCGTCCTTGATGTGCATGGTGCCATAGTGATCGAGCTCGGACTCGAGCTGGACGAATTTGCTCCAGTTGGTCCAGTTGATGCTCGAATGCAGCGCCAGGGCCGGCGTCAGCTGATGGAAGACGGCGAGCTCAGCGGTGGCGGGCAGCGGCAGATCCAGACTGCCGGTGTCGGTGAAGGTGCGTCCCTGCAGATCGGTGCCGATGGCATCCCCGGACAGGGTCAGGGTCACGTCGTGGCGATAGGAGAGGCCGATGCGCGTCGCCTGTGATAGCTCAAGCAAGGTACCCAGATTCCATCCCAGTGCCCAGCCATCCCCCTGGAGGTGCTTGGCAATCTTGTTGTTGGAGGGGAAGGTGCCGCCCACTTCTCCCTCGCCCTGAATGGCGGACAGGCCGACCCCGACACTCCACATCTCGTTGATGCGATAGGCCAGAGAGACGCCGAGATCCATGGTCTTGATGTCGGAGACATTGCCGAAGTGACCGGCGTTGTAGTTGTCAGGCATCTGGACGCCGAGACCATAGTAGGAGGTCGCCGCCAGCCCCAGCCACCATTGATCGCTCAGCGGCACGATGAGATAGGCATTGGGCACCCAGGCATCCCCCGCGATGTCGTGGGCGCTCGCATCCAGGCTCACCGGGCCCATGGCGGTCGGTACCCGGGTCACGCCCTCGATGTTGACGTCAGGATGGATGTGGATGACACCGCCGGAGAAGGCCGTGCGTTCGAATCGGGTCATGGCCGCGACGTTGCGCGACAGCACGCTGGCGTTGTCGGCGATGGCCGCTTCCCCGGCGAAGGCGCGCCCCATGCCGGTCGCCGATTGCTCCGCCAGCTGAAAACCGGCCGCTTGGGTCTGGCTCGACAACAGCAGCAGGGCGATGAGGGAGGGCTTCATGTTCGAATGCATTGCTTTTCCTTGGGATGAACTTGGTGTTCATTCTGTTATTTGGTTGGAGGCGGGATTTTATATGGTATGACCAGCAAGGCAACGGGGGCGGGGCGGCTTGAGCCAAAACGGGATTAAATGCTGGAGGAACTGGTGCTAATAGGCTGATAAAAAACGAAAAGCGTACAGTTGTTTGCTACAGCTGTGCGCTGAAATGCCGATCTGGTATAAAAAAAGAGCGCCCTCGGGCGCTCTTTTTGGTAACGGCTAAATCAGAATTTCATGTTGAACTGGGCAGAGGCCAGGAAGGCATTGCCGTGGGAGGTACCCTTCCAGCGGACCGGATCGGTGTGACTGGTCAGGCCTTCGTTCACGTCCACTTCCTTGCCATCCAGGTAGGCCATGCCGAAATCGACGCTCATGTCCTGATCGATGTGGTAGGTAGCGCCGGCGCTGTACCAGACACGGTCGGAATCCGGGATGCTCAGGCTGCGATACTCCGGCTCGACCGGGCTATTGTCATAGGCGAAGCCGATGCGGGCTTCCCATGCCGGGTTGATATACCAGGTGCCGCCCAGGGCGTAACGCATGGAGTCCTTGAACTTCTCGTCTTTTTGCAGACAGACACCGCCAGCACAGGAGTTGCTGGTGGCTTTGAGCTCCTGGAAGGCGCTCCAGTCGGTCCAGTTGACGGAGTAGTGCACCGCGAATTGCTGGTTCAGACGGTGGTAACCGGCAAACTCGGCCTGAGCCGGCAGATCCAGTTTCAGGTTGCCATCGACCGTCTTGTAGCCGGAGGTCAGGCCCTTGAAGTCGCCGTCAAAGCTCAAGTCCACCTGGGAGCGATAGGTCAGCGCCAGGCGGTTGCTGTCATTGATCTCGTACAGGGTGCCGACGTTCCAGCCAAAGCCCCAGGTATCGCCCTTCAGGTGCGCGATGGCGGTGTCGCTGTTGTGCACTATGCCGGTCTTGGCGGTCAGACCCGGTGCCAGGGCACCGGCATAGCGGTTCAGCTCGGCCTGGGCATAGACGGCGTTGATACCGGCACCGATGCTGAAGTTGGAGTTGATGCGATAGGCGATGTTGGGGTTAATGTTGAAGGTCAACAGCTCGGTATCACCGGCACCGGCGCCAGCCGGGAAGGTTTTGGAGTATTCGGTGGCCAGACCGTAGTTGGAGAACAGCCCCAGGCCCCAGGCCCACTGATCGTTCAGCGGCTGGATGAAATAGGTCGCCGGTACGAAGGCATCCGGTGCAATGTCGCTCTCGCTGGAGGAGGCCAGCTTGGTGGGACCGGCATAGATATCGCCCGCGACATTGACATCAGGCTTGATATAGGTACCGGAAACAGACAGTGCCATCTTGTCGAAGGTGGTCATGGCGGCCGGGTTGCGGGACAGCACGGACGCGTTGTCCGCGATGGCCGCTTCCCCTGCATAGGCGCGACCCAGACCGGAGGCCGAGTGCTCGTTCAGCTGGAAGGCGGCAGCAAAGGTCTGGGTACTGGCCAGGGTCACGGCCGCGGCGATCAGGCTTTTCTTGAAAAAGGCAGTTGTCATAGTGTTCTCTCTTGTAAGCAGATTTTCTGTCGATATCACGGCTCTTTGGCCGCTATACACGACAAGATCTGTTGTTATGTAAGCTTCTTCCCATTCACTTCTGGCGTGATTCTATGGATCTGGTAGGAGGTAAGAAATCAGACCAGTGACAGCAGAATACATAAAAGTTTCCATTGTGTTAATCATTTGTTTTAACTTGCCGTTTTAATAACCGAATTCATCCATTATTGGGTGATTAACAGGCAATGGGTGCCATCTGTATCAGTAAAATAAATTGCGTGCTCTGGCGCGGAAAAGTGGGCAATAAGCGGGGAATGTCGCGCTATTTGAAATGAACAGGCAGACAACGAGCGTGTCTGCCTGTGATGTCGAGGGGGTAAAAACCCAGTCAGCCCGGGTTAAGATCTGTTAAATGGACCAGTGCAGATGGGACTCCAATTGCCGGGCAACAGGGGCAAGTGGCTCCTGCATATCACCGATCAGCACCATGTTGGCGCCCTTGAGTGGCAAGATCTCCCCCTTGAGTTGGCCATCCGCAAAATCAGGCTGGATCCTGAGGGGCACATGCTTGGGCACCAGGAACAGGGAGACGGGCCCCATCTTGCCCTGCAGCACCATGTGCAGGGCCGGTCCCTGATAGAAGGCGCAGTGGTTGACATAGGTCACCTTCATGCCCGGCATATCCATCAGAGTGGCCCCGTATTTCTCCATCTTGGCATTGATGGTCTGCAGGCTGACCCGCTCATCGACCCCCTTGATGAAGGGCTCCTCCCCATAGACATGGGCCATGGCGACCTGGGCCAGGGACGGCTCGTCCGGTGTCGTCACCGGCCAGCTGAGCCAGCGGGTACTGATGCCGAGCAGGAAGGCGACCGAGGCCGCCATGGCGAGGGGACGCCAGTTGGTACGCACGGGGGGCGGCAGCAGCGGCACCACGACCTCATCATCATCGGGTTCCACCGCTTGCCTGAGCAGGATGCGCTCGGCCAGGCCCGCTGGCACCTCGACCTCCAAGGTGCGATGCAACTGACGATCCAGCTGTTTCATCTCGTCCAGATAGCTGCGATTGGCGGGGGATGCCTGCGCCGCCTCGAGGAACGCAGGGTCTGCATCCGTTGGATGGGCGATGGCCCTGCGGCGAAACTCAAGCTCATCCATTTGTGTGTCCTCTTCGTTGTGCCGCTGACTCCATGGCCTCTTTGATCTGGTTGCGGGCCCGAAACAGCCGGGTCATGACGGTGTTCTTGTTCAGCCCCAACTGCTCGGCGATCTCCTCGCCGCTGAATCCCCCCAGCACCTGCAACAGCAGGGGCTCCTGGTACTCGGCGGGCAGCCGGGCGATATGGCGTCTTAGCCATTCATGCTCCATCTCCTGCTCGTTGTGCAGGGCCCCCTGATCGCTCAGGGGATGCTCATCGAGACTGATGAGATCGAACTGCCTGCGCTCGAAGCGGCGGGCATTCTCCCGTCTGAGGATGGTGATGAGCCAGGCCTTGGCGGCCTTGTCGTCCAGCAGGGAGTCGATGGCCTTCCAGGCGCGCAGGAAGGTCTCCTGCACCAGATCTTCGGCCACCTGCGGATCCCGGCACAGCCAGTAGGCGTAACGGTAGATGTCTGCGTGCAGGGCCTGCACCAGCGCTTCGTATTTGGTCTGTTTGTCTGCCATATCCCCATAGACCGGCGTGGCCCCGGGATCCTTTCCCGTTCCCGAGCCTTTTTTTCTGAAAAAACCTAACGCCATGATTGGGCTTCCTTTTTATTCGGGGTCGCTGGCCGTGGGCTCAATGGCGTAGCCACGCCAGCATGCTGAGACCAGAGGCTACTGCAACAGTATCGAAGGCGCACAGCGCCTTGGCGAGCCGTCGCCAGTCAACCTCGGCATTGGCGGGTGAAGACGAGTCGAAACAGACCCTATCCAGATTGTCGAGCAAGGCTCCGATGGCGGGGTCGCCATGGCAGGGCAGGCTGGCGAGGTGCTGATGAGCGCCAGTCCAGCGTAGATCGGCCCAGGCCAGCAAGGCCCATCTGGCCGAGTCTGGCTCCCCGGCCGCCAGGGCCAGTTGCAGGCGATAGAAGGCCAGCCAGCGGGGCCCGCCTCGCCACAGGGTGCGCAGCAGCAAGGCCACCAGTACCCAGTTAAGGCTCTCTCCCGCAGGCGCCGGCGCCTGTTCGGATGAGGGGATCGCTGCTTCAAATATCAGCGTCTGCGCCGGCAGGCGGGCATGTTCGATGCGCCCGTTTCGGGTATTGAACCAGGGCAGATCCACGGCGGGCAAGGGATAGCGGCCAGGCGCCTCGGCGCTCAACGCCTGGCGCCACTGACGCTCAAAACGCAGCGCCCCCTTGGCCACGAAACGCTCCTCCTGTTGCTCCCCATCCGGTCTTGCCAGCAGGCCAGCAGGCAACCTGGATTGCGGCAATCTGGGCAGGCGGTTGCCGTCTCCCCCCTCCATGACCAGGGTCAGGGTACGGATCACCGGCTCCCCAACCCTGGCCCCCGTGGCGGGACTGAACTGCTGGCGCAGGATGAGCCTGCTCGCCACCGGCTCCACCGGTGCCTTGTCCACCTTGATGAACTGGGTGGCGGCCCTGGCGGAGAGCGCCTCGCTCTGACCGCCCTCCTGGGGCAGTCTTCCCTGAAAACGGGGGGATTCTAGCGGATGGAACCCGGGCTCCTTGGCCTGCAGCAGCCATCTGCGGGTCAGTCGTCCCGGCATGCCGGGGCTGGCGGGGGACTCCCACCTGTCGTCGCCGAGGCGGCGGATGGTGAAGCCGTTGCCGGCCGGCTCGCTGAGGTTGGGGGCCTCCAGGTTGGCGGGCAGCCAGAGGCTCAGCTGATAGAGGAAGGGTTGCCCCGGATAGAGCGGCCCCTGATGCAGCACACTGGCCTGCAATTCGATGGGGGAGAGGGGGGCCGCCCCATTGGCCGCTCCAGCGGACGCCTGTGGCTCATTGCGTTCGGGCAGCGGCAGCGACGGTGTCCATTGGGTGCCGAGGGCGAGGGTGGGCACCTGTCTGGCGTCACTGGCCACCCGATGCAGCGGGATCTGCCAGCGGGTCAGGCTGCGCACCTCTGTGGTGACGCGGCTCAATGTCACCCGACCCACCGCGAACTGGCGCAGCAGGGGGGTGAGACTGAGCTCATCGCCGCGCAGTTGCCCGTCGGCCTCGATGATGAGCAGCCAGTCGCCGTCGCTCGCCCCCGGTAATAGCTCGGCCCGTGGTGGCGCGGCCAGTGCCTGGCCCGCCAACGAGAGGCAAAGCAGCAGGAGCAGCCAGTGGCCCAGGCCGCCGATGCGCAGACGCAAGGCGGGGATCACCTGGGTTCCTCCGGCTTGATGAATGAGGAGTCAGCTGTGTTGGCCAAGGCGCGGCGCTGGGCCTCCTTGCGCAGGCGCTGCTCGAGCAGCAGCACGGGGGGAGCCGGGGGCTGCGGGCGCTCCGGTGCGGCAGAGGGCGGCTCTGTGGCCGAAGGCTTGGGGGCCTCACTGGGCTTGGGCTCCTGCGAGGCGCTTGGCGGCGGCGGTGTGCGCAGCAGGGCCAGATTGAAGAGGGCATCCTGGTTGTCTGGTTCGAGGGCAAGGGCGGTGAGGTAGGCCTGCTCGGCGGCGCCTGGCTGTCCGAGCCGTACCAGCGCATTGCCCCTGTTGTAGTGGGCGGTGGCACTGTTGACGCGGGCATAGGCCAAGGTAGCTTGGGCGTAGTCGCCGGCCCTGTACCAGGCATTGCCCTGCCAGACGGGGTCCTGGAAGGCGCGGGCGGCAGCGAGATAGTGCCCCTGCCGGTAGTCCTGCCGGGCCTGTTGCTCCTGCAGCAAAGGCTCGGAAAGGGGCGCGCTTGCCTGCAGTGGCGGCGAGTTGAGAATGCCCATTCCTAGGCCGAGCAAGAGCAGCCAGTGCGCCCCGATGCGGGCCAGCAGCGCCAGCGGCAGCAGGGGGAGCAGCAGCCAGGGGCCGAGATCCTGGGCTTGATCTGTGGTCAGCGTCTGGCTGGTGGGCAGGGGGGCAAATCGTGGGATCCCGGCCTGCAGCCACTGCAGACGCCCTCCCAGATCGGTCGCGAGTTGCGCCATGGCCGCCCCATCGGGCGCTGGCAGCCTGCGTCCAAGGGTGCTGCCGAGCCCCTGGTTGGCGGCGGGTGAGGGGGGAAGTTCGGTAGCCTTGCCCCCATTGGCCAGCAGGATATCGAGACGAGGCCTGGTCGACCCCTGACAGAACAGCGTGCCCTGGCAAGGCCACAGGTCGGCAATGCGCTCGATTTGAGCCGCCGAGAGTCCGTCGGTGACGAGCAGCAGTCGTGCGGGCTGGCCTGCGGGGATCTGTGCAAGGGCCAGCGCGACGGCGCGCTCGGGGGCGCTGCCTCTGCGGGAGGTCAGCTGCGGCATGATGGCCGGGCGCAAATCTGGCAGCAGCAAGGAGATGGCCTGATGATCCTGGCTGGGGGGCATGGCGAGATAGGCATCGTCGGCGAACAGGATGAGGGCGATGGGGTGTCGCTCCTGGCTCGAGCCCGTGCTTGAGGCGGCGTCGTCCAGCATGTCCTGCAGCAGTAGCCGTACCCGGGTCGCCCGATCCGGCGGCAGATCGCCGGCCCGCATGGAGTCGGAGAGATCCAGCAGCCAGATGTCGAGGGCGGGGCTCTCGATGGGCTGGCTCTGCTGGCGCAGGGCCGGGCCGCTCAAGGCCAAGATCAACGGCAGGCAGGCGAGCCAGAGCCAGGGGAGGGGGCGGCCCTGACCCGGCAGCAGATAGGCCTGCATGGCGGGGGCGAGCAGGGCGGGTTGGCGACGACGGCGCCATCCCTGCCACAGCCAGGGCAGCAGGGCCAGCAGCCAGAGCGGGCGCAGCAGCGTCAGCTCCATGATGGGCATTCCCGGCAACTCACCCATGGGGCGGCTCCTCTGGTGGGCTGGCGCGTCGCCATCTGGGCCAACCTGACGCCAGGGCGCTCAGCCGGGGCGGCCAGCTCAGCAGCAGCCAGGCCAGCGCGAGTGGCCAGGGATAGAGCTCCTGATTGGGACGATAGCGGGTCTGCGGGCGGGCAACTGGCTCCAGACTATCGAGGGCCTGGTTGATGGCCATCAGATCGGCCTGGCTGCGGGCGCGAAAATAACGGCCCTGCCCGATCGCTGCCAGCTGTTGCAGCAAGGGTTCATCCAGTTCGGCGCTGGGATCGGCGCCCCCCAGCGGCTGGGCAAAGGTGCCGGGATCGGCGCCGACTCCCAGGGTGTAGAGCCGGATCCCCGTGGCGGCGGCCAGTTTGGCCTCGCGCAAGGGATCCGCATTGCCCGCGGTGTTGCGGCCATCGGTGACCAGCAGCAGGGCGGTAGGACGGGCCGGATCGGCATGCTGGCGCGCCAGCAGTATGGCTTCGCCGAGGGCCGTGGTGCGCCCCACCAGATCAAAATCGAGCTCATCGCTCAGGGTCAGCAGCGCCCTGGTCTCCTGGGTCAGGGGGGAGAGCAGGTAGGCGTGATCGGCGAAGACGATCAGGGCGATGCGATCGCCGGGTCGGGCGCTTATCAAGGCCTTGAGTTGCTGGCGCACGGCGCCGAGCCGGTCCCGCTGCTCCCCCTCGTCCAGCATGTCCTGGGTGCGCATGCTGTCGGAGAGATCCACCGCCAGGATGAGATCCCGGCTGGTCTGGTAATGAATGAGGGGCTCCACCTGCCATTGGGGGCGGCACAGGGCCAGCACCAGGGCGCACCAGCACAGGGTCATGCGCCAGAGCGGCTGGCCGGCCTGGGGGAGCAGCAGGGGGAAGCCGCCGTGGACTAGCCGGGAGTGGCCGTGCCGGTTGCCTGAGAGAGGGGGCAGACCGAAGCGCACCAGCAGCGGCAGCACCAGGGCGAGGGCAAACCAGGGCCAGGCGAGGATCATGAGGCACCTCTGCGGCCCGGGCCGGAGGCTCGTCGCACCTGACCCCGCGGCAGTATCCGTGGCGAGCTGACGCAGCGACGTCCCCAGCGAAGGTAGGCGCGGCGCAGCAAGGCCCGCTGCCGGGCATCAGGCTGTTGCTGATCATAGAGCCAGTCGGACCAATGCTCTGCCAGATCCGCAAAGTGACTGCCCCCTTTTTTATCGAGCCAACTGAGCCAGTCCTCCCCTTGCAGGGTGCGCGCCTCTGGCCAGCGGGCCAGCGCCGCCTGGCGCAGCGTGGCTTGCAGCCTGGGCACCAGATCTTCGCCTTGCCAGTCTATCTGACGCACCCAGCGCCGCTGGCGCCACAGGGTTAGCGCCAGGGTGATGATCAGAAAAAGGATAAGCATCATGATCAGTAGCCAGCCCCAGGCCAACAGGCGAGGATCGGCAACACTCGCGAGCTCAGGCCCTGGGTGGATGTCGCGCAACTGGGCCTGGATCTCGTGCAATCGCCCCTGATCCAGCGGCGCCTGATCCGTTGCGAGGGTCGCGCCAGGGGGGGCGCTCAGAGCAGACGGCATCCACCCTCCTGCCATTGGCGTTGCAGGCTCTGGCCGTTGTCGAGCCGATAGAGGCGTTGCACCAGCGGCAACAGTTGCTGCTGGCTGCGCTCGGCCTGCTGGTCGGCCGCTTGCCGGTAGCGTTGGCGAAAGGCGGGCAGCCCTGCGTCGAGCCAGCCGCTGAGCTTGCCCGATTGCACCGCCAGTCGCCCTTGTGTGGGCAGGCTCGCCTCCAGAGGATCGCGAATTTGCCAGTAGTGAATGTCGTGGCGGCGACCGAGCAGTTGCAACTGCTGGGCGAGGGCCTCGTCACAAGGATTGTGATCGCCGATGAGGGTCAACCTGGCGCCCTGGGGCAGTCTCAGGTGTGCCAGCGTCTGGGCCAGGGATGAGGGCAGTGGCGAGCGTGCCAACCCGGCTTCGTACTGCTGGCAGAGGGTCTGCAGCAAGGGCACCAGGGAGCCGCGCTGGGGCGCTATCTTGGGGGCCATCCCATGGCAGATCAGAGTATTGGCCTGCTTTTCCCCCTGCCAGAGCAGGGCGGCGGCCAGCTCGCAGCCGAGACGGGCCTTGAGCTGAGGCCCGGAGCCAAAATACATGGGGGGGGAGAGATCGAGCAGCAGCCAGTGGGCCTGCTCCTGCTCCTCGCCGTAGAGCCGGGTGTAGGGGCGACCGAGCCGGGCGGTGACCCGCCAGTCGATGTGACGCACCTCATCCCCGGCCTGGTAGGCCCGCAGTTCGCGAAAGCTCAAGCCCGGCATCCGGCCGATCCGTCCCTGCCTTGCCTGATGCACCCGCGCCCTGAGTCCCTGCCTCGCCCAGAGCCGGATGGCCAGCAGCCGGGTCAGCGGCAAGGCGATGTCGGGATGAGCGCGAGGATCCTCATGTTGCGTCAGAGGCAAGGGAGGGTATCCAGCAGCGTGATAAATGCCTCGTCGGCAGGATTTATCACCCGTGTTTGAGCGCTGGGCCAGAAAGAAGGCGATGGTGCCAGAGGGCGAGGGCTCAGGGACATGGAATGACATCCAGCAGCAGTGAGATCAGTGCCTCGTTGTCGAGGTTGTCGGCCAGGGCCTGATAGCTGGGAATGAGGCGATGGCGCAGCACGGCGGGGGCCAGCTGCTGGATATCCTCCGGCAGCACGAAGTCCCGTCCCGCGAGCCAGGCCCTGGCCCGGGCGGCGCGGGCCAGCCCTATGCTGGCGCGGGGACTGGCACCGACCGCGATCAGGGGCTCTAGCTCGGGACAGAGCCCGCTGCCGAGACGGGTGGCGCAGACGAGTTGCACCAGATAGTGCTCGAGACGCGCCTGCATCTGCACGGCCAGCACCTCGGTGCGGGCGGCTTGCAGATCGGCCTGGCTCAGGGTCAGGGGTGGCGGGGTCAGGGTGTCGCCGCGGGCATTGAGTTGCAAGATGGCGAGCTCCATGGCGGGGCTGGGGTAATCCACCATCAGCTTGAGCAGGAAGCGATCGAGCTGGGCCTCCGGCAGGGGGTAGGTGCCTTCCTGCTCTATGGGGTTTTGGGTCGCGGCCACCATAAAGAGCGCCGGCAAACGCCAGCTCTTCTTGCCGACGGTGATCTGGTGCTCGGCCATGGCCTCCAGCAGGGCAGATTGCACCTTGGCCGGGGCCCGGTTGATCTCGTCCGCCAGCACCAGGTGGTTGAACAGGGGGCCGGGCTGAAACACGAAGCTGGCATCCTGGGGGTGAAACACCTCGCTGCCGGTGAGATCGGCCGGCAGCAGATCCGGGGTGAACTGGATGCGGGAGAAGCGCCCCTCCACCACGCCGGCCAGCGCCTTGACGGCGCGCGTCTTGGCCAGACCCGGCGCCCCCTCGATCAACACATGTCCTTCACATAGCAAGGCGATCAGCAGCCCCTCGATGAGGGGGCCCTGTCCCAGAATTTGACTGCCAAGATAGTCCCTAAGTGCTCTGAACCCGGCCGCTGCCATGGAATGAACCCGTTGTTTTAATAGAAGTTGCTCTTTTTATACCCCAGATACCCCCAGAGGGCGAGGCGAGGGGCCAAGATGGTGACAATTTAGTTTCAATCAGCCGTATGAAAGT
Organism: Aeromonas sp. MR16; assembly: GCF_022549315.1. NCBI lineage: Bacteria > Pseudomonadati > Pseudomonadota > Gammaproteobacteria > Aeromonadales > Aeromonadaceae > Aeromonas > Aeromonas sp. MR16. The sequence goes on from NZ_JAKZFK010000001.1 coordinate 475,055, forward strand.
TGTGAGTGGATTGTTAAGATGTGGCGCAATGAGGTCAGACCTCTTCCCCTTCAACCCAAGGAGCCAGGATGAAACAGCCATTGAAACTGACGACGCGCCAGGGCGAACGGATTGCCGTCGTGGCGGGTCTGCGCACCCCCTTTGCCAAGCAGGCCACCGCCTTTCACGGCGTGCCCGCGGTGGATCTCGGCAAGCTGGTGGTGAGCGAACTGCTCGCCCGCACGGATCTCGACCCCAAGCTTATCGATCAGCTGGTGTTCGGCCAGGTGGTACAGATGCCGGAGGCGCCCAACATCGCCCGCGAGATAGTGCTCGGCACCGGCATGAGCGTCAGCACAGACGCCTATAGCGTGTCCCGCGCCTGCGCCACCAGTTTCCAGGCGGTGGCCAACGTCACCGAGTCCATCATGGCCGGCACGGTCGACATCGCCATCGCCGGCGGCGCCGACTCCTCCTCGGTGCTGCCCATCGGGGTCAGCAAGTCCCTGGCCCGCGCCCTGGTGGATCTCAACAAGGCCCGCAATCTGCAGCAGCGCTTCAACATACTGCGCCGCCTGCGCCTGAAAGACTTGATGCCGGTACCGCCGGCGGTGGCCGAGTACTCCACCGGCCTCTCCATGGGGCAGACCGCCGAGCAGATGGCCAAGAGCCACGGCATCAGCCGGGAGGCGCAGGACGCCCTGGCGCACCGTTCACATAGCCTGGCAGCCCAGGCCTGGGCCGAAGGAAAATTGAATGCCGAGGTCTTCACCGCCCACGTGCCCCCCTACAAGTCGCCGCTGGAGCGAGACAACAACATCCGCGAGAGCTCTGATCTCGCGAGCTACGCCAAGCTCAAGCCCGTGTTCGACCGGCTGCATGGCTCCGTCACCGCCGCCAATGCCACCCCGCTCACCGACGGCGCCGCCGCCGTGCTGCTGATGCGCGAAGGTCGGGCGAAGGAGCTGGGGCTGGAGCCGATCGGCTACATTCGCAGCTTCGCCTTCTCCGCCATCGATGTGTGGCAGGACATGCTGATGGGTCCCTCCTACGCCACCCCGCTGGCGCTGGACCGCGCCGGCATCACGCTGGCCGACTTGACCCTGATCGACATGCACGAGGCGTTCGCCGCCCAGACCCTGGCCAACCTCAAGATGTTCGCAAGCCACGAGTTTGCTCGCGACAAGCTGGGGCGTGACAGCGCCATCGGCGAGGTGGACATGGATAAATTCAACGTGCTCGGCGGCTCCCTGGCCTATGGCCATCCCTTTGCCGCCACCGGTGCCCGCATGATCACCCAGACCCTGCACGAGCTGCGTCGTCGCGGCGGGGGCCTCGGGCTCAACACCGCCTGCGCGGCGGGCGGGCTGGGTGTGGCCATGGTGCTGGAGGTGGAATGATGGAGGCGAGCAAGATGAACACAGCAACATTTGCACTGGATATTCGCCAGGACGGCATCGGCATCCTGACCATGGATGTGCCCGGCGAGAGCATGAATACCCTCAAGGCCGCCTTCGCGGCCGAGATCCGCACCGTGCTGGCCGAGGTGAAGGCCAACCGGGATCTGATCGGTCTGGTGGTGGTCTCCGGCAAGAAGGACTCCTTCATCGCCGGCGCCGACATCGCCATGCTGGCGGCCTGCACCAGCGCGACAGATGCCCAGACCCTGTCCCGGGAAGGGCAACTGGTGTTCGCCGAGATCGAGTCCCTGAGCATCCCGGTGATCGCCGCCATCCACGGCCCCTGCCTCGGCGGCGGGCTGGAGTTGGCCCTGGCCTGCCATGGCCGGGTGGTGACCGATCACGCCAAAACCGTGTTGGGTCTGCCGGAAGTACAGCTCGGTCTGCTGCCGGGCTCCGGCGGCACCCAGCGCCTGCCGCGTCTCATCGGGGTGGCCAAGGCGCTGGATCTGATGCTGACCGGCAAGCAGGTCAGGGCCAAGCAGGCGAAGAAACTGGGGCTGGTGGACGATGTGGTGCCCCCCTCCATACTGCTGGAGGCCGCTATCAAGCTGGCCAAGAAGGGCAAGCCGCGCCATGCGCTGAAGCGGGATCTGCAGGGCAAGCTGCTGGAGACCAATGCCCTCGGTCGCAAGGTGCTGTTCAGCCAGGCGAGCAAGGGCGTCAAGGCCAAGACCCGGGGCAACTACCCGGCGCCGGAGCGGATCCTCGAGGTGGTGCGCATCGGCGTGGAGGAGGGGATGCAGGCCGGCCTCATCGCCGAGGCTCGCCACTTCGGCGAGCTGGTGATGACTCCGGAATCCGCCGCCCTGCGCTCCCTGTTCTTCGCCACCACCGAGATGAAGAAGGAGGTGAGTTACCAGGGCGCCGCCCCGCGCAAGGTGGCTCATGCCGCCGTGCTCGGCGGGGGGCTGATGGGAGGCGGCATCGCCTTCGTCACCGCCACCAAGGCCAAGGTACCGGTGCGCATCAAGGACGTGGCCAGTGTGGGCATCGGCAACGCCATGCGTTACAGCTATGATCTGCTGGCCAAGAAGCTAAAACGTCGTCAGATCTTGCGCAGCGAACTGGAAAAGCAGATGAGCATGCTGTCCGGCACCCTGGACTACTCGGGTTTCCACCGGGTCGACTTGGTGGTGGAGGCGGTGTTCGAGGATCTCGCCTTGAAGCATCAGATGGTGCAGGACGTGGAGCGCGAATGTGGCGAACACACGGTGTTTGCCTCCAACACCTCCTCCCTGCCCATCCACCAGATCGCGGCCAATGCCGCCCATCCTGAGCGAGTTGTGGGGCTGCACTACTTCAGCCCGGTGGACAAGATGCCGCTCGCCGAGATCATCCCCCACGCCGGCACCAGTGCCGAGACGGTGGCCACGACGCTGGCCTTCGCCCGCGCTCAGGGCAAGACCCCGATCGTGGTCAAAGACGAGGCCGGCTTCTATGTGAACCGGATCCTCGCCCCCTACATGAACGAGGCGGCGCGGCTGGTGCTGGAAGGGGAGCCGGTGGAGGTGCTGGACGGCGCCCTGCTGGACTTCGGCTTCCCGGTCGGCCCCATCACCCTGCTCGACGAGGTGGGCATCGACGTGGGCGCCAAGATCTCCCCCATCCTCGAGCGCGAGCTCGGTGGCGAACAGTTCCAGGCGCCCAAGGCGTTTGACAGGCTGTTGCAAGGGGATCGCAAGGGTCGCAAGAACGGCAAGGGCTTCTATCTCTACGGCAAGGCGGCACCGCGCAACCGGCTCACCGGCAAGGAAGGCAAGAAGACGGTGGACGAGAGCGTCTACGCCGTGCTCGGAGTTTCGCCATCGCCCAAGCTGGCCCGCTCGGAGATCGCCGAGCGCTGCGTGCTGCTGATGCTCAACGAAGCGGCCATGGCGCTGGACGGCGGGGTGGTAGCCTCGGCCCGTGACGGCGACATCGGCGCCATCTTCGGCATCGGCTTCCCACCTTTCCTGGGTGGCCCCTTCCGTTACATGGACAGCCTCGGCATCGCCCATCTGGTCGGCCGTCTCGAGCACTATCAGAAGCGCCACGGGGACAGATTCGCCCCCTGCGCGCGGCTCAAGGCGATGGCGGCGGAGCAGCTGCGTTTCTACCCATAACCCTGGGGCATGCCCGCGCGGTATGAACAGGACGATCAAGAGAGGCGACCCGGGTCGCCTCTCTTTTTTTGCTCTCTTTTCCTGGGCTATCGTTGAACGGAGGGCATCAGGAGCGTCTGGGCAAACAGATAGTCGGGTCAATAGGGGGTAAATTATTGATCTAGCGCAAACAAGTGCCCCATTTATTACTTTGGTGGCATAGGCGTTAGGCGCCGGTTGAGTTCAAATAACGGCATCAGGAGCGGGGTATCCCCGCCGCCAACGGAAACACCCATTTCACTGGATGAAGGACACACTATGAGTCTGCTTGAACAAACCATCTGGAACATATTGGGATACGGGGCCATGCCCTTTATCTTCCTGAGCGGGTTCGTGGCCGTGGCAGTGACCTGCTGCTTGCTGCTCAATGCCTTCGGGGTCAAGCCCGCCGAGAAGTGAGTCACTCTCGTTCATAGCGCCAAATGCCAGTCTTACGACTGGCATTTGTTTTTGTGCGCCCCTTCCCATGCCAAGGGTTGCACCAAGGTGGTCGAACCCGGCGCCGATTTTGATTACACTGGCGCGCACTCTCAGGCGCTCCCGCCCATTTCCAGCTATTCAAGGTTTCTATGGCTCTCAAGGCAACCGTATTCAAGGCCCAGCTCAGTCTGTCCGACATGGATCGCCATCTCTATCAGGATGTCTCCCTCACCCTGGCCCGTCACCCCTCCGAAACCGACGAGCGGATGATGATCCGGCTGGCCGCCTTCGCCTGGCACGCCGCCGAGCGGCTGGAGTTCACCAAGGGACTCAGTGCCGACGATGAGCCCGAGCTCTGGTGCAAGAACTACACCGACGAGATCGAGCTCTGGATTGAACTGGGTCAGCCCGATGAGAAGCGGCTGAAAAAAGCCTGCAATCGCTCCCGCCAGGTGGTGCTCTATCTGTACGGCGGGCGCGGCACCAACGTCTGGTGGAAGCAGAACCAGGGCAAGCTCAGCCAGCATGACAACTTGAGCGTCATCGAGCTTTCCGACAGCCAGACCCTGCCGCTGACCGCCATGGTGGAGCGCACCATGCAGCTCACCTGCACCATCTCCGATGGTCAGCTCTGGATCAGCAATGGCACTCAGGAAGTCACCCTGGACCCTGTGGTGCTGATGGGTCGTCCCGCCCGCGAACTCTAAACGGAGCCGCCAGATTTGGCTCCCTGCTCGATATCGCCATTCCCGTGTTTACATGAACAAGGCCCACCTCGACGGTGGGCCTTGTTCATGGCAGGGCGCTCCTAACGGAGGTTCAACCCTGCGCCGTGCTCAGTACCAGCTTGCCGTCCTTGACCGGAATGGTAAGGCCGGGCTCTTTCTCCATACGAATAACGCCCTGCTGGCCGGCGAGGCTGTAGGTGACGTCATAGCCCAGGGTGCGGGTGCTGCTGTCTTGCACCGTCTTGCAGCGCTGCTCCTGGGTGGTGTAGGTGTCTTTGGCCTGTCTGTTGGCCTGTGCCTGATCCCCGGCATAGCCACCGGCCACGGCGCCGGCCACGGTCGCCACCTTCTTGCCGTTGCCACCGCCAAACTGGTTGCCGATGGCGCCACCGATCGCCGCCCCGACCAGTTTGCCGGCGACCCTGCGCTCATCCTGCACCGGTTGCTGGTGGGTGACGGTGACGTTATGGCACTCCTGGCGCGGAGTCTTGATGGTCTCGGTCACCGGCTTGCTGGCCAGCACCTCGGCGAACTGGGGCTCGGGGGAAAACAGGGATCCGCTGGCGACGGCGGACAGCGCCAATGCGGAGGCGATGCCGACGCCGATACCTGCCAACATGGACTTGTTCATCTAGCTCTCTCTGTTATTTGATTTGTCAATTGCGGCCTATTGTTGGTGCTTTGCCGCCGCGGCTCAAGAGAGGGACCCATCAATTGCGACAGTGGCTGACGACAGGGAAAGTCGCTGTGTCAAGGCGCTGTCTGTGATTGGCGACAAGCGAGCCAATGGAGATTATCGAGGCGGGGAAGGGAATGGTGTGAGAGGGGGGCCGAGACGGCGCAGATGAAAAAAGGCCCACCCCTGACAGGGTGGGCCTTTTTCAAGGCAGGGCGCTCCTAACGGAGGTTCAACCCTGCGCGTTGCTCAGTACCAACTTGCCATCCTTGACCGGGATGGTGGGGCCGGGTTCTTTTTCCATGCGGATCACCCCTTCTTGCCCTGCGAGACGATAGGTCACGTCATAGCCCAGGGTGCGGGTGCTGCTGTCCTGCACCGTCTTGCAACGCTGCTCCGTGGTGGTGTAGGTATCACCGGCCTGCATGTTGCCTTGCACCTGGTTGCCCGCGTAGCCACCGGCGGCGGCGCCAGCAACGGTGGCCACCTTCTTGCCGCTGCCGCCCCCGAACTGGTTGCCCAGTACGCCACCCAAGGCCGCGCCGACCACGGTACCCAGGATCTTGTGCTCATCCTGCACCGGCTTGCGGTGGGTGACGGCGACGTTGCGGCACTCCTGTCTGGGGGTCTTGATGGTCTCGGTCACCGGCTTGCTGGCCAGCACCTCGGCAAACTGGGGCTGGGATGAAAACAGGGATCCACTGGCTGCCGCCGACAAGGCCAGCGCAGAGGCGATACCGATCCCGACACCTGCCAACATGGATGTGTTCATTTTGCGTTCTCCTGAGATGCATCATCTGATGCTGTTCGAGCTTGCGGTCATCTTGGCACACCGTCGTGGATGAACAAGGGAAGCCGCGCGCAGGCACGACAGCCTCTGACTTCACCAAAAATTATCTCGCCAACAAGGTGTCGGGCTTTGGCGACAACGGCCGTTGCCATACCCAGAAAGGCCTAAGACGTTTTGCTAATACCTGTCGCGGATCCCCCTTGATACCCTCTCTTTCCATAGGGCATAGGCCCCGGGCATGATGCCCGGCGCCGTTTCCCGGCAACAGGCCGGCCAGCCGGATCCACCCGCTTTGTGCCACATATGAGGAAGGAACCCGATGACAGAGCAGAACATCTATGAGACAGGCCTTGGCAAGACGCCCGCCAATTTCGAGGCCCTGACCCCCTTGAGCTTTCTGACCCGGGCGGCCCGGGTCTATCCCGACTACCCGGCCCTGATCCACGGCCCCTTGCGCCAGAGCTGGGCCCAGACCGAGCGGCGCTGCCGCCGGCTTGCCTCGGCCCTGCGCCGGCACGGGATAGGCGAGGGGGACACTGTCTCCATCGTCGCCCCCAATGTCCCGGCCATGTTCGAGGCTCACTTCGGGGTACCCATGAGCGGCGCCGTGCTCAACACCATCAACACCCGGCTCGATGCCGAGTCCATGGCCTTCATCTTCCAGCATGCCCAGAGCAGGGTGGTGCTGGTGGACAGGGAGTTTGGCGCCGTGGTCGGCAAGGCGCTGGCCCTGCTCGACGCCGCGCCGCTGCTCATCGCCATCGACGATCCCCTCTATCAGCAGGGAGCGCTGGTAAGCGAGCTCGACTACGAGGCCTTCATTGCCGGGGGCAACGGCGACGAGCCCGGCTGGCTGCCGGCGGACGAGTGGCAGGCGATTTCCCTGAACTACACCTCGGGCACCACGGGTAACCCCAAGGGGGTGGTCTATCACCATCGCGGCGCCCACCTCAATGCGGTCAACAACGTGCTCTCCTGGGAGCTGCCCAAGCACCCCGTCTATCTGTGGACCCTGCCGATGTTCCACTGCAACGGCTGGTGCTTCCCCTGGACGATGGCGGCCACCGCCGGGGTGAGCGTCTGCCTGCGCCATGTGCAGGCTGGCGCCATCTATGAGGCCCTGCACAGCCACAAGGTGAGCCACTTCTGCGCGGCACCCATCGTCCTCAATATGCTCAACAACGCCGACGAGGCGCTCAAGCAGGGGCTGGATCACCCCATCAAGGTGATGACGGCCGGTGCGGCGCCGCCAGCCACGGTGATCGCCGGCATGGAGGCGATTGGGATAGCCGTGACCCATACCTATGGCCTGACCGAGACCTATGGCCCCTGCGTGGTCTGCGAGCCCCAGCGCAGCTGGGACGGGCAGGATGCCGCCGCCCTGTCGCGGCTCAAGGCACGCCAGGGGGTGGCCTCACCGCTGCAGGGGGAGATGCGCGTCGCCAACCCGGTCAGCGGCGAGCCGGTACCCCAGGATGGCAAGACCCTGGGGGAGATCTTCCTGCGCGGCAATGTGGTGATGAAGGGCTATCTCAAGAACCCGGCGGCGAGCGAGGAGGCGATGGCGGAAGGTTGGTTCAGAAGCGGGGATCTCGCGGTCTGGCACCCGGACGGCTACGTGGAGATCAAGGACAGATCCAAGGACATCATCATCTCGGGCGGGGAGAACATCTCCAGCCTGGAGGTGGAGGATGTGCTCTACCGTCATCCCGACGTGGACGAGGCCGCGGTGATCGCCATGGCGGACGAGAAGTGGGGAGAGGTGCCCTGCGCCTTCGTGAAGCTCAAGGAGGGCAGGGAGCTGAGCCAAGCGGAGCTGATCGCGTTCTGCCGCGAGCAGATGGCCCACTTCAAGGCCCCCAAGCGCATCATCTTCACCCCCCTGCCCAAGACCTCCACCGGCAAGGTGCAAAAGTTCATGTTGCGCCAGCAGCTGGAGTGATCCCGTCGAAGGGGATGCGGACGGGCATCTGAGGGCAGTTCATCTCCTGTGGTCATGTGGATGTGTCGCTGGACAGTCCAGGTCAACGGTGTTGAATAATCCATGTCAACGCCGTTGACTTGCATGAGGGACATACCTAAAATCGCTCATCATGACGGCTTGGAAAGGGAAGGAAATATGATCAAGGATGCTGTTACCGAGGAGGTGGTGAAATTGAGTGGTGCTGACACAACCAAAGCCTTGATCCTGGATGTTGCTCGACGACTTTTCTCTTCAACCGGCTACAGAGCGACGTCGCTCAGGGCCATCGCAAAGGAAGTCGGGGTCGATCCCGCATTGCTCATCCGCTATTTTGGCTCCAAGGAGGAGCTTTTTCTTGAAGCGCTGGCTATCAGCGACTTTTGTGAAAAAGCACTCACAGGTTCATTGGATGGCATGGGATACCGTATCGTTCTTGAACTGATCTCCGGCGATATCAAACATAAAATGAGTTCCTATGTGTCTTTGGTTCAGGCCTCTGACAGCGAGACCATAAGAGCCCGTTTACAGGATGTCGTTAGAACTCGATTCGTTGAGCAACTGGCGCAACGTTTGCCTGGGCGGGATGCTGAATTGAGAGCCCATCTTGTGTCAGCCCAGATGGGCGGGCTTATCAATTCATTGGCCGTTATCCAGCACGAAACACTGCTGGCAACGCCAATCGATATTATTGCCGAGCATTATGGTGAAGCGATACAGCTCTTGATCGATGGCAAGCCAGCCTGATAACGATTTATTGATATTGGATTGCTGTTTTAAGCAATGTTGATATCACCAGCTTTTGATGTGAAGCTTTTTTAAACCCATTTAAAACAAGCTGTTTCGCTGTGTCAAACTATCTCCTGGTTGATGAAACCAAGTGGGGACGTGCACTCCATTGCAATATTTTCAAGAATTTCAGCAATCCACTCTATGGCGTGACCGTTGAGCTGGATGTGACGAAATTTATAAACAAAATCCGCAAGCTGGAGACATCCTTCACCTTTGCCATGATATTCGTCACGGCCAGGTGTGCAAATGAAGTAGAGGCATTTCGCTACCGATTCTTGGATGGGCGCGTGGTGCTATACGATCAAATCAATACTGTGTTTACTTACCTTGACAAGGAAACAGAGTTATTCAAGGTTGTTGACGCCCCATTGACTGATACGCTGCAGACCTATGTGTTGGCGGCGCAGCAGGCCACGCTTGCACAACAGGCGTATTTTACAGCGCCAGCGGGGGGCAATGTTTTTCAATTTTCACCGCTACCTTGGTTCTCATATACGCAACTGTCTCATACATTCTCCGGAGACAAAGAGAACGCCATCCCTCTTTTCAATTGGGGAAAGTATTCCGAGAGAGAGGGCCGTGTCATGCTGCCTTTTTCCGTGCAGGTGCATCACTCCTTTGTTGATGGCATTCATATCGGCAGGTTTCTCGAAAAACTGCAAGCAGCACTCAATGAAGACTGAGCGTGAATGACAGAATTATCGCAATAAGGCTCAATATGAAAGATAGAATAGATGACGGCATCGCCGAGTATTACCAAGAAGAGTTCAATGGTCTCAAGTACGCCGACACCCATATCTACGTAAAAGTATTTGAAGACTGTGTCTTTGTGAATTGCTCCTTCAATGGTGCCCATTTTCAACGTTGCAAATTCGTTGACTGCATCTTCAAAAATTCAGATCTGAGCAACCTCCGAGTTGATAGCAGCCGATTTTTAGCCGTGCTTTACGAAGAGTGTAAAATTATCGGGGTTGACTGGAGTAAAGCCGAGTGGTCAAGGTTTGTGGTGCCTGGGCAGCTCATGTTCAAAAAATCTATTTTAAATGACTCCTCATTTTTTGGTCTTAAATTGCCTGGCATGATCATGGAGGAGTGCAAGGTAAGGGCAGCCGACTTCAGAGGTGGCGACTTCAGCAAATCCGATTTCTCATACTCGGATTTTACTGAAAGCATGTTCGGCAATACCAATCTGAACGGTACTGATTTCAGGGAGGCGACAAATTACCGTATCGATGTGCGGGACAATCACCTGAAAGGGACTAAATTCACACGGCTTGAGGCAATCCATTTGCTGGATGGTTTTGGATTCGAGCTGTTTGATTGAAAGCCAGATAGGAGCCTATGGATTTCACTCTGATGTTTGCTTATTCAAGTCGACCAATGAGCTGGGGTGAAACCCTTATGTGACTGCAAAACCTTGCCCGGCGTAAATGGGGAGACATTATGCCTCCCTATTGTTGGTTGTTGACATCCTCACGACTGCCCCCCTTCAAGGGGGCAAGGCAAGCCGGGTGAGCCGTCGGATATCAATACACCGACTATTTGTTATGCCGCTCACGGAGGCGCTGCACCACATCTTGCAGGCACTGCTTTTCGTTTTGCGCGGGCCTGTCATCCTGGCGCACTCTCAGTGCGGAGGATTGGCGCCCCTTATGCGCTTGCTCAGCGCCTCCCACAGGCCGGTGATGAAGTAATAGAGCCCTCCCTCCTCGGTGGCCTTGGTGTATTGCGTCAGGGGTTCGATCATGCCGCTGCGGAAGGCGGCGAGGGCCTCGCGATCGCTGCTTGCCTCGATGTAATCCCCCACCACTTCAAACCCCTGCTCAAGCAGTTGCGCCTTGGCCGTCAAGAAGGAAGGCGATGACATCAGCAGGAAGGTGACGCTGGCGGGATCTTGTCCCAGGCGGAAGAACTGATATTTGCTCATAGAACCTCTGACATTGGACGGTATGGCGCCATTATCCATGGGGGCATTCCCGCTGGGCAGACCCCATGTGCGGCGTTAAAAGGTCCCTTTGTTCAGGCCAGCTTCAGTCAACCGCCCAGCGGCTTGTCCTTGCCAAATAGCGGGCACAAAAAACGGGCCAATGGCCCGTTCTGTTTATCCGTTGAAACACTACTTGTTATGGCGCTCGGCGAGCCGCTGTACCACATCCTGCAGGCCCAGCCCTTCATTTTGCAGCAGCACCGTGAGGTGGTAGATCTGGGTCAAAATGGATTCGTTGATCACGTGTTGTGGTGCTTTCTTAATACAGTGTCTTATCGCTCTTTTCGATTAAAAAGAATCCTAAAAATGACTTTATGTATGTATTTTGAACTGGGTCTGTATGGGGCCTGAATGCCGTGTTTATTGTCTGGTCTCCTTATTTATTCGTACTGAATTTCCTGTATTTTATGAAAAAGATGCTTCATACGGGGCGTAGATGAAGGTGATTAAGATGATGATATTGAGCAATAGTGCACTGCGATCGAAGTCTTCATACAATAAGCTGTACCAGCCTTCCATCCATAGCTGCCAAAAATGTCAACTGACCAGCACAGGTTTATCATCTGTTCCATAGACCTGATTTGAGTCTATTTATGGCTTTAAGTGAGTTGCTAGCTGGTATTAATGTCGTGAAATAATTCGACATGAAATCCCTTATGTCTGAAAAATCTGTAGTAATAAAGGCAGAGAAATTTATTCACGATAACCAAATTCATAGATAATGAATGGTTTCAGTTAAAAAGTAGAGCAGTTACCTACACCTTATATTGCTGTATTAAATAAATACAATATTCACCTGCATGGAGACGGCCACTGATGGCAAATATTCTTCTCGATTATGCTATTCCATTTAGTCAGGTATCTAGCCTGCCGCCCCCTTCGTTCGGGTTTCTGCATAAGCTAGCCGTCGTCGTGTTGCACGATGTGCCAGCCACACCTGCTGACGTGACCATCGTCGCTGACCCCTCGCAGTTGGCAGCGCTGACGGCTCATGCTGCTGAGCTGCAAGGCGCCTTTGATGGTGGCCTGTCGTCCATCATTCTTATCCGCGTATCGGATATTGCTGAGCTGCCAGCCCTGATTGAGGGGCGCGAAGGGGAGTGGTACACCCTCTTTGGTCATCATGCCATCGACATCGACGGCTTTATCGCCAATACGGCAACCTGGGGCGGTGTACGCAGTACCGTCTCCGATGACCTTGCTAATGCACCTCATGCCTCGGTGGTTAATTTCTGCCTCTTTGGGCACGTGGGCGCCTCGCTGAGTGCCTACAATCCCCTGTTTGCCTTCGGTCGCTTGTTGAGTGCGGGCACATGGCGCAACCAGCAATACATTACCACCACCAACCTGCTGGGCCTGGCAGGCACCCTGGGTATCTGTGAGAGCCTCTTCGAGGCGCGGGTGAGTTTCTGGCTGCAAGATGACGACAACGGCAATCGACTTGGTTTCTTTGCCGCCGGTGGGTTGTCCATCACCACCCCATACATCAGCAAGGAAGTCGAGCTGACCATCCAGTACCAGCAAGCGAGTTTCTTGGCGGTAAACCAGCCGTTCAATGTGGCGGTGAGCCGCAACGAGCTGGCCCGCCTGGGGCTGAAAGTCATTAACCAATTTATCGAGATGGGCTACCTCGACCCTGACAAAGAGAACTCACTCACCGTTATCGACACGCCGGAAGCATTTACGGTCGCCGGTAATCTTGTTACATCACCCTCCGTCGCGTTGTGGCGCGTTCGGATGGATGCCTTCCAGACTCAGGGGTAATCATGTCCATCACCATCGAAAATGCTACCGTTACCGTCACCTTCAACGGTGTGAACTATCACCACGAATACGTGACCAATATCGCCATCGTCGACCCACGCCAGAATGAGCTGGCCGTCAGTCCGCAAGGTCACGGTAAAGGCATCGCCTATCGCACCGGCACCACCAGCTCTATCACCGCCGATATGGTGGTCAGAGGGATGCAGCCAGAGCTGCTGTCTTTATACGAGAAGGCATTCAAGGCGCAAACCCGCTTTGACCTGATGATACTGGACGCCAGTACCAACGAGCGTTACGACCTCAACGACTCCCTGCTGTGTAATAACCCGGTGATCCAGACCATCGGCACAGGTGAGGCCGCACTTGACCAGCCCCTGAAGTTGTCTACGCCGCCCAATGGTTTCAGTTACCAAGGGCCGACTGCATGATGAAGGAGCTGGTCGGTGTCAAGGGGGTATCGGCCTGGCTGGTATACAACAAAGTCGCCTTTCACCTGCCTTTCATCCAAGAAAATCGCGCAGGCTCCCGGCGCTTTTCCGAGGAGCTTGCCGCTGCTGTCAGCCTGGAAACCGTCGATGAGTTGCGTGCCTTTATCCTGGGCCTCAACGTCAACAGTATCCCGCAGCCAATGAGCCAAGCGGCATGCATCGCCGCTTTTAAAGCCAAAGAGACCGATGCCCGCAAGATGGCGTTGTTGGAATGTTTGACCTTCGCCGATCTCACCGATGATGAAGTGGTGCGTCTCCTGGCCGTGCACAGCGATGCCAATGGCATCCCATATAGCCGGGCGAATATGGGCAACATCGCGCTGTCTGAGCTCACCCCCATGCTGCTGGAAACACTGCTGGCCGCCTCCATGGTCGATGTTGATCTGTCTTTGGTCACGGCCACGGAGCTCTCCACCCTGGATGGCAAGCGCCTGGACGTAAAAGCCGAGGCTGCCGATATCTTGACCCGGGCCCCCGCCATGGGAGTGGGTGAGCTGCTGTCCCTGGCCATCAAGAACTGCTTCAAAGGAGTGAACCGTGGCTGACGCTGAACTACTGATCACACCGGATATCGCCCGCACTGATCTAATGCGGTCGATAAACACGCGGGATAACGCCTTCAAACGTCTGAGCAAGCAGATAGAGAGGGACCTTGCGGACGCCATCCGCAACGAGGGCGGGATAGACCTGAACACCTCAAGACGTTTGATGGGGTTGGGCGTTGGTCCCAGAGCCGCCAGTCGCATGGCGGGCGGGATCGTCCAGCGTCACGCCGCAGGGTTGCTGGATGAATCGATCCACTCCGGGGCCACGATGTCGGACCACCTTGGCCACTCCACCGCCGCGCAAGAGAGGGTAATCGGCCGCGCCGCCGGATTATCTGACGTGCAACTAGAGCAGTTTGCCCTGGATATGGCAAAGACGGGGATGGCGGATCGGGCAGGGCTAAGTGAGCTGCTGGTCACGCTCAGCGCCGCAATCAGCAAATCGGAATTTGAAGGCAACCCGATGCTCAAAGAGTTCGCCAAGCTTAAACCAGAGGAGCGCGTCGGGGCCGTACTCGCGTCCATTGGCAACCTCTCGGGAAAGGAGCAGCTCTACTGGCTGGGCAAACTGGAAGTAGGTGGCGAAAACGTCGGCGCCCTGATGACGCTGCTTGAGAAAAAACGGGCAGGATCTGCCACCGGCACACTCAAGACCCATGACATCTTTGGCGCGGCAGATCCGGCAAAGGCGAGTATCGAGGCAAACAGGGCCACCATCTCCACTGACAAAGAGATCGCACTGGCTGACACATTCCGCCGCAGTGGGGTCGAGCAAGCACTCTCACAGCGAGAGATGATAAACGAGTCGATCAGTGGCGGTGACATCGGCGCTTATTTTAGTGGGCAGGAGGGGGTCCCTCAGGAGCAGCGAACGCTTATCGAGCCCTTCCAGCAAAATCTGGGGGCCGCCAATACCGCGCAAGCTTCCCATCAGGAGGCGATGACGGCGTTGGTGAGCAATACGGCAGAGACCATCACCAAGCTGAATGAAATTATTACCAAGATGGGCGACCCGGTGCAGGCGGCAAGACAACAAGCCGAAAATGAAGCCCGGAGATCCACCGGAGGTCAAGCCCATTACGTCACCGGGAATACCTCTCCACTCTCACCGTTATCGTCCCTGGCATATAGCCCCAGGGGGAGATAATGATGGTTCGTCATGCTGTGTTTTACGAAGTAATGGCGAGAATGGTTAATAAAATGAAGGGGAACAAATGAAGAGATTAATGGTAGTCGTGTTCCTTGGAATAATGCTCACAGGCTGTGCCAATGGTGCAATTGCAGAAATGGGGTATAGCCGGTGTGCCGGATATGAAGAGTATAAAGAGGTGTACGGAGAATATCAGCGCGCAAAAATGAGACAGCAAGATATTTTGTTCGCCTATAGCCGGGTGCCATTAAATGCAGTCGCAACAGAAAAAAATGGCGTCACGACCACTGTGCTTGTCAATCCTATGGAGGAGGAGAGAGAGGCGATTGCAAAGGAGATGGCCACGTTGCTTGAGAAGAAGAAAAAATTCGAAAGAACTTGTACCTTATATAGTTGGTGACAATCATGCTATTAGATAATGCTACTCCTATTTTGGGTATTGCCATCGATAATGCGCTGATTTTTATAATCAGCATCTCGGCGCACTATCGCAGAAACGAGGTGAGGTCAGCGTTATCTTGAAAAGATATATCAGTCATTATTAGCATGTTGTGATGGGGCAACATGCCAATAATGATGGGTAGTCATGCCATACTTTACAAAATCATGGCGATAAATATTAACAGGCGGAAGGGTTATAGATGAAGAGACTGATGGTAGTCGTGTTCCTTGGGCTTATGCTTATGGGGTGTGCTAATGGCATTATTGCACATGAAAAATTTAAAACTTGCGAAGGGTATGATGAATATAAAAAGGCAGCCAATGAATTGGGTGGTGCAAGGCCTAAGCTAATTGGTCTTAGAAATTCGTCTCACCGTGCCATACCGGAGGCGATAACAGTGACCGAAGGCAATGTTACCAAGACCTTTCTAGTTAATCCGCTGGATGACGAAATAGACGAACTTAGTCAAAGGGTGGCGGAGCTAGAGGCTGAAGTTGCGGCCTTTAAGAAGAGCTGCTCAATATATCAATGGTGATATTATGCTGTTAGAAAATGCAGTACCTATCCTAGCCCTTGCGATTGATGATGTGCCTTCTTTTTACAATCAGCATCTTGGGGCACTATCGCATAGATTGGGTGAAGTGACTGGCGCTGAAGATGGCTGGCTTGACTATGCTCTTGATCGGTTTATTGATTCAGATGTTAACGATAAAAGACGACGCCTCTTTATTCCTATCGATGATACTTTGTATCCGATTCACTATACCGGCGGCATAGCAAATAAAACAAATGACTCTGTTACACAAAAGGTGTCTGATAAACAGGGTAATAGTAGAACGAAAGCAACCACTGGCCCTGCCTATAATACGGTAACGTTGAAATTTGAAATTAAATCATCGCTCAGCAATTTATCCACCATCGCCGATATCCTGCACGCTATCGCCAAGAGTGATGCGCTACATACGGGGGATGTACCGAGAATTAGCTTTTTCAGCTCAACGATGTGCGTTCTTAATGCGGATTTCTTAAGTATCAGGAGGGAAACCGTCGCCAACTCCGAAAAGGAGATGGTCAGCCTGGAGCTCGGTATTGAAGAAGATACCCTGCTAGCCCCAGTAAAGCAGGATGCCAAAAAGCAAGACCCCAGCCTTGCCAATTCATCGGGCAGTACCCGGTCTAAATCGTCGGACCAACTGGAACAGGCGCAAGCCAGCCTGGCCGACTTCGATCCCGCTTATGACTTCTATCTGGTGGCGACCCGCGACTATCTCGACGCTATCCCGGTGCCGCACTTCGAGGCGGAGCAGACCATCAAACGCCAGCCCTATCAGATCTTCCGGGTGGAGAGCAAGGATCGCACCGGTGCCAAGCGCAATATGCAGGAGAGGTATAGCAATCTTATTTTTCGTCGTCATTGGCATATTGTGATAAAGCACTATACCAATGACGATGGGTGCTTATACTATTTTTATAAACTTGGTTTTGGCCATGGATACTGGTTAGTCAATGGGGTGAATATGAAAAAAATGATGATGATTGTGCTCTTTGGGGGGGCGCTAACGGGTTGTGCCAATGGCTTTGTTGCTGATACGATGTATTTCAGATGCCCTGGTTATGAAGAGTATAAAAAAGAATACGCAGAATATTCTCGCGCAGAAATGAAACAGCAAGATATTCTTTTCGCCTATAAAAGATCGTCATTAACAGCAGTCAGCACAGAAAAAAATGGGGTGACAACTACAGTGTTAGTTAATCCTCTGGAAGAGGAAAGAGAAGCGATTGCAAGGAAAAAAGCCTTTCATCATGCAAAGATGAAAGAATTCGAAAAAGCATGCACATTATATAGTTGGTGACGTCATGTTATTAGAAAATGCTATTCCTATTTTGGGCATCGCCATTGACGACGTGCCTGATTTTTATAATATGCATCTCGGCGCACTCTCGCAAGAACTGGGTGAGGTGACCGATGCCGAAGGCGGCTGGCTTGATAAAAAATGGACAAACACACTAAAACCAATGCATTAATTAAATTGGGTTTAAAATGAAAAAAATAATTTTCATATCACTTGTCTGCCTCTCCATGATGGGATGTCAAACAATTATGTATGGCCGGTGCGATGGATACAATGAATATCGACAGGCACAATCTGATCTTTATGATGCAAGAAAAAAAGCTAAAAGCCTTAAATGGACGATAAAAGCTCCACCATCTGAGCTGGTTAGCATAACGGAAGGGAATAAAACGACAACCAAGGTTGTCAATTACTACGATGAAGAATATAAAAAGCAAAATGAAAAAATCGAGGCTGAAATAGAGACTAATATTGCAATAATGAATGTGTTTGAAAAAAAATGCAACTTGTTTAATAGGTGATCTTATGCTATTAGAAAGCGCAACCCCAATTCTTGGTATCGCAATTGATGATGTGCCGAACTTTTATAATCAACATCTCGGGGCATTATCACTGCAGCTTGGAGAAGTGACTGGTGCCGAAAATGGCTGGCTTGACAACGCTCTTGATAAATTTCTTGACTCTGATGTATCAAAAAAGAAGCGGCGCCTTTTTATCCCTATCGACGATGCCCTCTATCCTATTCATTATACCGGTGGCACCACGGATAATCGTAATGAGTCGATAACACAAAAAACAACCAATAAAGATGGGGGAAGTGTCATCACCACGACAACCACCCCAGCCAACAATACTATTACATTAAATTTTGAAATAAAATCGTCGGTCAGCAATATATCGACCATTGCCGATATTCTGCACGCTCTTGCCAACAGCGCACCGTTGAAGGCTGGCGATGTGCCGCGTATTTGCTTTTTCAGTGCCACCATGTGCATTTTTGATGCAAAATTTATCGGTATCAATCGTTCTACCGTGACCAATTCCCAAAAGGAAATGGTCACTCTGACACTGGAAACTGTTACCGACGCTGTCGTTGTCTTGGAAAAAGAGACCCCAAAGACCGATTCCAAGACTCTCGACTCCTCTGGTAAATCCTCAGCTAAATCGTCGGACCCGCTGGAACAGGCACAGGCCACCCTGGCCGATTTCGATCCCGCTTATGACTTCTATCTGGTGGCGACCCGCGACTATCTCGATGCCATCCCGGTGCCGCACTTCGAGGCGGAGCAGACCATCAAACGCCAGCCCTATCAGATCTTCCGGGTGGAGAGCAAGGATCGCACCGGTGCCAAGCGCAATATGCAGGGGGTGGCCTATGGCGGGCAGAATATCTCCCTGGAGTCCAGGGAGCCCTTCAAGTACCGCCCCCCGTTGGGGCTGGTGCGCTATGGCGACAGCCTCTATCTGGGGATAAAGCGTGAAAGTTGATGCCACCATCCGGGATGATTATCAGCTGCTGCCCCACAGCCTGGAGCTGGATCTCTTCCTCAATCTCTTCGTCGGCAAGGTGCGTTCGTCCGCCTTTGGCTGGACCTTTACCGCCTATGATGCCGTGCCGGGGGGGCTGATCAAGGATGCCGCTTATCTGGGAAAGGTGGCGCTGGCCACCCGTGCGTTTGATAGCGCGACCCAGACCCTGCACGCGCTCAAGCTCGGGGTCGAGGTGAGCAAGGGCGTGGTCATGGATGTCGCCAGCGGGCTCTATCTGCCATCGCGCGCCATCGGCCAGAGCCGGTTGGGGATCCAGGCCGATCATATTCCGCAGGTGTATGGGCTCTACCCCACGCCCCAATTTCCCGACCGGGTCTGTGTGGCAGTCCATGGGGAGTATGACCTGACCCGGCGGGTGTTCTACGGCCAGATGGACTTTATGAGGTTGGCGCAGTTATGGAAAGAGTGAGGATAGTGATCGCCCGCGTCCGGGCTGGCGTGGTCGAGATCCTGCAGGGCGAGCAGTTCGTGCGAGCCGATGATGTGGTGATCCTGGGGGCCGGGCAGGCCGATTCAGACGGTTTCGTGCTGGTGGGGGAATCGGTGTGCCGCTATCTCACCGACACCCAGGTGGACATGGCCTTTATGCTGGCTCGCCTCGGCGAACTGGCAAACCAGCTGGCCAGCATGGGTGAGGTGGCTACCTTTGCCATCCCCTCCGTCGGCATGGCCGTTAATGCCGAGATGCAGGCCATCGGGGCAGAGGCTCGGGCCCTTGCCGACGCACTACAGGAGTATGAGATCCGATGAACAAACCCAGCGTGACAGGTTTGATAAACCAGCAGCACGAAACCCACCGGTTGGAAAACCTCTTCCACAAGCAGGTCGGTTCGGCCTACTACCTGCCGGATTACGGCCTGGACTGGGATTTTTTCCAGACCCAAGAAGTGGAGATCCCGGTCGGCTCTTTCCTCTCTTACTTGAACCAGAAGGCCATGCTGCAAGGCATCGTGGTGCTGGATCAGGCGTTCGAGGTGGCAGATTTCACCCTCATTATCCGCAGCAGGCTGCTGTCAGAAGAAGCCACCCTGTCCAGAGGTATCTAATATGTTCCTTTTTGTTGATGGCGTACCGGTCGTACTGGATTTCGCTCGGGTTGAGTACAGCTTTTATAAGGCCTTTATCACCCGTTTCCCGGAGGCCAACATCTCCATCTCGCAGTGGCGCGGCAGCTATGAATATCAGATAGCCTATGCCGCCATCCAGCTGCAGGTGGAAAATGGTGAGATGACCCTGGAGGCGCTGGACGCGGTGCTCGGCTCCATCGCCAAGGAAAACGAGCAGATAAAGCGCCCCGCGGTGTTGCACTCCCGGGTCTCTGAGCGTTTCGCCGAGCTGGGGTTCGAGGCCACCTTGCGGGTACCTGATATCAATACCCGTGGCATTGTGGCCATCTGCGTGGATGCCCCCCCCGCGGCCTCTGAACTGGTAGCGACCACCATCCGGGATGAGCTGTGGCCAGCGGGCCAGTTCCTGGAGGGGGACATCGAATACCCCACCGCGATCAGCAACGGCCAGCCAGTGACCATCCGTTGGACAACTCCCATCGAAGGTAACGCCAATTTCCGGGTCACCATCACCCGTGCTCGTGGGAGTCAGTATCCTATTGAGACGGTTGAAGAAATCACCGGCAAATTCATGACCAACTACAGCGCCCAGATGGGGATCGGGTCTGACATTACCCCGGCTACTTACCTGACTACTGTCGACCTGCCATGGGCGGCGGCCGTGACAGTGGAATATGACGAGTTGGGCGGTGAAGAGTGGGCCACCAGCGTCCATACCAGCGCATTCAATCAGCGTTACGCGGCCAAGCTAGAACCTGCCAACGTGGTCATCCTTTAAAGGGCAAAGTATGAAGATCAATGCGATAAACACATTGCCGCTCGAGGCGGAGTTTGTGACGCACAGGGGCTGGTGGCTCGATTCAGGGTTCTTCGTGGAGAATAAGCCCAATGGCCTGCCTTGGCGCTGGCGCGATTATCCGGCAAAGACGGACTTGGCACTGGATAAGCCAAATATCCAGCTCTTTCGTCATGACGACGAGCTCACGAACGGGATGTTTGATGTCTGCAACCGGGTCAATGAACTCCAGCAGGCCGAGCTGTGGGAGCTGAAAGACACTTTTTCGACGTCACAGCATTTTGGACGTTTTCTGTGGGATAACCAGCTGTTTGATCTGGCCCGCTTCTTTAGCCGTGTCTACTGGTCAAAAAACTATGAGGCCATCATCGCGGCGATGAAAATTGCTGGCACCTATGAGGCCTACATCATCGTGGTCAATTCGGCACTGGGGGATGGTTTGATCACCTTTGACAATCCGAGCCCAGGGCACCTGATCATCACGGTGAAAGCCGGGGATGTGTTCCGTCCCTGGAGCGTCGCGCTGGCAGATGGCACGATGACTTCCCTTCATACTGGCGGATCCAATTACGATGGGAAACTGCTCACACTGGTGGACTCAGCCGCACAACTCACTTTTCAGGAGACGATCAAGCTTATCGAATTGCTAAACGTTTCCGGCATGTTTGTCGAAATCATTCCGGCCTGATGGCTGATAGAGAGGTAACGAATGAGAGTATTAGATCTGGACCAGATCTCCGATGAGGCGATCGATCTGTCACAATTCCTGGCCGTTGACGATCCGGCGCAGACTTTCAAGATGACGCTGTTGCAACTGGCCGATTTCCTTGAGGCCCGTACTCTGGCACGGTTATTTCCTGTGGGTTCGACCCTCTATCGGGTGGATAACCGTACTCCGATGGAATTAGGTTTCCCCGGTACGTGGACCAAGGCTTCCCCTGATGTGACCCTGGCAACTGGTTTGGCTGACGGCACAGATTCAGGTAGTTATACCGGCACCAGCGATCCAGTCGTGCCGATTCCCGATCATGGTCATAGTGCCAGCCAGGATGCGCACTTTCACACAGGGAGCGTTGGCTCTGGTGGCGCCCATACGCACAACGTAAGTGCAAAAATCAAATCAGATTTCTTGTGGGATGGTGTGGGCTGGGATGCAGGCCGTTACGAGGGCGGCGCGGCAGAACACCATCAAGACACCAACATGGGGCCGATAGCCTTATCTGCAGGCGAGCATGCCCACGGCCTGACCATAGACCAATCCCAGCCGGCCGTTCATGTCAGCAATGCCGGCACCGCTGGCGCGACGCTGGACGTTCGAGGCCTGCACCTCAATGGCCAACTCTGGCTCCGCACCGCATGACCTTACGGATCAAACGTGGTTGTATCCCTTGCATCCGAATCAAGGAAGTTATCGAGGTGGCGGGACGGATGGATATCAAGGTTATCACCAAAGATCTGGCTGTCGAACGAGAATGGAAAGAGTAGAGGGAATTCCAAGAGGATTATGGCTTTACGCAGACACCAGTTTTTATTTCAGAAAATGTAATTTTTGCGGCGTGATGTCAATATCAAGGAGGTTTGAAATTTAGATATAAGCACCATTGTCGATCGTATTTTTAACGGAGGCTGGGGAGTGAGCTGGATGATAGTTTATTTTACCATTTTTACCGTATGGTGAAATGGATAAGCTATCTCCGTGTATAAATCACAACTCATTGGTGAAGTAATTAAATGTAGATGACGCATCCAATGATGCAGCTGCTTTGTCCGGTGGGTTTTTGTTATATACGGCTGTATATACAGGTTGTTATTCACCAAAGGTTTTGGAATTAACCCCTCCGAAAATACTCAAACAACTAGGTATGAGAATAGCAGCGATGAGAATGAATGTTCAGATTGTCATCGTCATTTCTAACCGTTAAATATAAATAGGGTGTTACATGGCGATTGAGCATGTCCAAAATGGAGAAACGGGATTAGCAGCCAGGGAAAAAATAAACGCGGCTATATCTGTCATAAATGAGCTTGTTGACGGCGGTGGAGCACAGCCAGGAGATGCCACGCTGACCGCGTTGGCTGGACTGGATACTTCCGCTAATAAGATGCCGTACTTCACCGATCATGATGTGGCGACCCTGACAACCCTGACCCCCTTTGCTCGCAGTTTGCTGGATGACGACGACGTGGCAGCGGCGCTGACGACACTAGGGGTGAGCGCCTTCATTCAGGGGTTTCTCAATGATGCGGACGCCGCGATAGCGAGGGCTACGCTGGGGGCACAGGCATCGGATGCTACTCTGACTGCGCTGGCAGGGCTGGCGGCGGCAGCTGACAAGCTGCCCTATTTCACTGGTGCGGACACGGCGGCCATAGCGGTACTGACCGCTTTCGCCCGGACACTGCTGGAGGATGCCGACGCTGCAGCGGCGCTGACGACACTAGGGGTAAGCGCCTTTATTCAGGGGTTGCTCAATGATGCGGACGCCGCGACGGCACGGGCTACGCTGGGGGCACAGGCATCGGATACTACTCTGACCGCGCTGGCCGGGTTGGCGACGGCTGCTGACAAGCTACCGTATTTCACTGATACAGACGTGGCGGATGTGACGGTACTGACCGCTTTCGCTCGGACTCTGCTGGATGATGCGGACGCCACGACGGCGCGGGCTACGCTGGGGGCACAGGCATCGGATGCTACTCTGACTACGCTGGCAGGGTTGGCGACGGCAGCTGACAAGCTACCGTATTTCACTGATGCAGACGTGGCGGATGTGACGGTACTGACCGCTTTCGCTCGGACACTGCTGGATGATGCGGACGCCACGACGGCGCGGGCTACGCTGGGGGCACAGGCATCGGATGCTACTCTGACTACGCTGGCAGGGTTGGCGACGGCAGCTGACAAGCTACCGTATTTCACTGATGCAGACGTGGCGGATGTGACGGTACTGACCGCTTTCGCTCGGACACTGCTGGATGATGCGGACGCCACGACGGCGCGTGCTACGCTGGGGGCACAGGCATCGGATGCTACTCTGACCGCGCTGGCTGGGCTAGTAACGGCAACTGACAAGCTGCCCTATTTCACCGGTGCGGACACGGCGGCCGTGGCGGTACTGACTGCTTTTGCCCGGACACTGCTGGAGGATGCCGACGCTGCAGCGGCGCTGACGACACTAGGTGTGAGCTCCTTCATTCAGGGGTTGCTCAATGATGCGGACGCCACGACGGCGAGGGCTACGCTGGGGGCACAGGCATCGGATGCTACTCTGACTGCGCTGGCAGGGCTGGCGACGGCAGCTGACAAGCTGCCCTATTTCACCGGTGCGGACACGGCGGCCGTGACGGTACTGACCGCTTTCGCCCGGACACTGCTGGAGGATGCCGACGCTGCAGCGGCGCTGACGACACTAGGTGTGAGTTCCTTCATTCAGGAGTTGCTCAATGATGCGGACGCCACAACGGCGCGGGCTACGCTGGGGGCACAGGCATCGGATACTACTCTGACCGCGCTGGCAGGGTTGGCGACGGCAGCTGACAAGCTGCCCTATTTCACCGGTGCGGACACGGCGGCCGTGACGGTACTGACCGCTTTCGCCCGCACACTGCTGGAGGATGCGGATGCCGCGACGGCAAGGGGTACACTGGGGGCTGCTGCAGCAAGCCACAGCCACCTAGGTACTATCCCAGCGCCTATCGCCCTTGGCGCGTCTGAGCATCTCGATGACCTGAAAGCAGCGAATGTCTACTACCAGTCGGCCAATGCGAATGCCGCAACGGCAAGGGGATATCCGGAAGCCGCTGCCGGCACGCTGATAGTGACTACCGCCGCAGGACCCGTGCAGCAGTATTATGTCTACAACTCCAGCCGGGTGTATATCCGAGCCCAATACAGCACGGGGGCCTGGACCGTATGGGCCAAGCAGTACAATACCCAGAACAAACCCTCCGCCGCTGATGTGGGTGCCGTGGCCCCATATGTAGTTCTTCCAACAGGCACTGATCTGAACACCGTGCAGACGTCTGGTTTTTATCGTTTGGCCGAAGCAGGTTCAGGGCATCCAAACTGCCCTAACCCTAGCGGCTACGGTCAGATGATAGTGAGCGCAGCACTGGACACCGTCGCTCAGATCTACATCGATCCCTTCAGCGGGGCTACCTACATCCGCAGCTGGCCAGTTACCGGGGCTGCGGGAGTGTGGAATCTCATATTTTCACAAACGCATCTCCCTACCGCAGCACAGGGGAACTCCGACATCGTAGCTAACGGGTATGGGCAGGTTGGCAGCTATGCGTTTTTGTGGAGCTCGAATGTTAGCCCCACTGGTCCTGGATTTATAGAGCCAGGGGCAAATGTCCATTGGGCGGATGGAGAAGGCGGACATCCCAGCGGCACAGCCGCTGGAACGTGGAAACTCATGGGTGCGCGTTCCGTGCCTGCTACCGACAATTTTGGTTCTATGTCATCACTTTGGATCCGCATCGCATGATCAAATTAGAGTACGCAAAAAATCCATATTGGGCTGATAAGGCTCACACCCTGATCAATATGGTCGCCAAGTTTGAACATCTTGATGAAGAAGTACCCTTTACCGCGTCCATTGATGACGTGATGCTGCATGGTCGAAACATTTTCATCCAGGCACTAAATGAGGAGTTCGGACAAGTTAAACCCCATGTAGCACTCACCCCTAATGAGATCGCACTCCGCGATCATCTAAAGGTCAGGCAAAGTGAACTGGCCCGCGCCACTACCAAGGCCATGCACTGGGAGATGATGGGCAATCCCAGTCAAGCCGCTGCCTGGCGAGACTACTACCAGGCGATCTATGCCCTGGACACCGCCCCCGGCTGGCCTCAGGTCGAGCAATGGCCGGTGGCGCCTTAATGAGCTGGTTGCACGCATCACTCACTCTGCCAGCCCCTTTGAGTGGTATTTTCAACAATTTGAAGGGGAGCTGGGCCGAGTGCCTAGCATTATTTCGGCGGTCATTGTCTCATCGGTCGCCACAGAGCCCTATGAGTAGGGGGTTACATGACGATTGAGCATATCCAGAATGGGGACACAGGATTAGCAGCCAGAGAAAAAATAAACGCTGCTATATCTGCCATAAATGAGTCTGTTGGCGGCGGAGGAGCACAGCCAGAAGATGATACGCTGACCGCGTTGGCTGGTCTGGATACTTCCGCTAACAAGATGCCGTACTTCACCGATAATGACGTGGCGGCTCTGACAACCCTGAGCCCTTTTGCTCGAACCATGCTGGATAATACCACCGGCGCGGACGTTCTGACCACGCTGGGGGTGAGCGGGTACATGCGGGGATTACTCTATAAAGTGGATGCACCCTCTGCAAGGGTAACGCTGGATGCCGCTAGATTCACTCACACTCACACTGCTGCTCAATCTAATGAAGACATTATTGCGGGTGGCTATGCAATGATTGGGGCTCCGGCGTACATGGTCTATATCGGTGGCGGCGGGATAAAGTCTCCTGGTTTCCTGGCAACAGGAGCTCAGCTGAAATGGTCGGCAGGTTCTGGTGGCGTTGACGCTGGCAGTCCCAGTGGAACTTGGCAGTTGATGGGGGGCGTAGCTGGTTCGACCATAGGTGGTGGTTATGCGGCTGAGAATGCGTCGTTGTGGATCCGGATTGCGTGAGAACATAATGAGTAACGCTTTTTTACATAGAGGGTGCCCATTCAGTAATCTGGGCAACGGCTATTAAGACCTCGGTCAATTTCATAGTGAAATTCACGGGTTTCAGTAATGAGATTCCGTTCACTGCTTCCCTAGGAGATCCCGAACCTCATGGGCGCGAACTGTATGAACGTGCGCAGACTGGCGAGTTTGGTCCTATTGCACCATATGTGGCGCCGCAAGAGTTGGACAATACCTACGAAATGTCTATTGTGCAGGCAAAGATCGCTCTTTTGATTGCAGCAAAAGAACTAGGTGCAGCGACAGAGGAAGAGCTGGACTGCTTGACATTATTGCGACGTAAACTTGTCAGATTGTATCGTGCTGGCCAGGTGATGTGGGCTAGCAATAGTTGGTCGCAGCAATTAAGTCCGAAGTCGACATCAGATATTACTATCTAGCTATGTTTTCAAGGAATCGCTGGTTATACAAATCAGCGATCGCCTTTCTGCGTCTGTCCATAGGGTCATCTTGCGATGGGCGGTATGACGTCATTATCCCGCTAGACCCCATGTGCGGCGTTAAAAGGTCCCTTTGTTCAGGCCAGCTTCAGTCAACCGCCCAGCGGCTTGTCCTTGCCAAATAGCGGGCACAAAAAACGGGCCAATGGCCCGTTCTGTTTATCCGTTGAAACACTACTTGTTATGGCGCTCGGCGAGCCGCTGTACCACATCCTGCAGGCCCAGCCCTTCATTTTGCAGCAGCACCGTGAGGTGGTAGAGCAGATCGGCGGATTCGTTGATGAGCTCTTCGCGATCCTTGGCCATGGCGGCCAACGCCACCTCCACACCCTCTTCACCGACCTTCTGAGCGATGCGCTTGGTGCCCTTGCCGTAGAGGCTGGCGGTGTAGCTGGTGGCGGGGTCGGCACCCTTGCGCGAGGCCAGGATCTGCTCGAGTTCCGCCAGGAAGCCGAGCGGCGGCAGCGGGTGACCGTCGAAGCAGGAAGGGGTACCCAGATGGCAAGTGGGGCCCACCGGGTCGGCTGCGATCAGCAGGGAGTCCTGATCGCAGTCGGTACTGATGGCGACGAGCTTGAGCACATGGCCCGAGCTCTCGCCCTTGGTCCAGAGCCGCTGCTTGCTGCGGCTGAAGAAGGTGACCTGACCGGTGGTTTGGGTTTTTTCCAGCGCCTCTTTGGTCATAAAGCCCTGCATCAGCACCTGGCCGCTCGCGGCGTGCTGAACGATGGCGGGGATCATGCCCTCACATTTGGCCCAATCCAGGCGCTCGGCCAGCGGGGTCTGGTTGTTTACAGCTTGGTTATTCACGGATGGCGACTCCTTCGTTTTTCAGCCAGCGTTTCAATTCGGGAATGGGGATAAGGCCCTTGTGGAACACGGAGGCCGCCAGGGCCCCGTCCACGTCGGCGAGGGTAAAGGCATCGAGGAAGTGTGCCATGGTACCGGCGCCGCCGGAGGCGATGAGCGGCACTTTGCACAGGGCCCGCACCAGCTTGAGCTGCTCGAGATCGTAACCCTGGCGCATGCCGTCCTGGTTCATCACGTTCAGCACGATTTCACCCGCGCCGCGCTTTTGCACCTCCTTGACCCACTCCAGGGTGGTCCAGGCGGTGGTGCGGGTGCGGCTCTCGTCGCCGGTAAACTGCTTGACTTGATACTCACCGGTGGCGGCATCAAAGTAGGAGTCGATACCGACCACCACGCACTGCACGCCGAAGCGCTCGGCCAGTGCGGTGATAAGGCGAGGATCCGCCAGGGCGGGGGAGTTGATGGAGACCTTGTCGGCGCCAAACTCCAGGATCTGGCGCGCATCCTCCACGCTCTTGATGCCGCCGGCGACGCAGAACGGAATGTCGATGACCTCGGCCACTCGGCTCACCCAGCTCTTGTCCACCACCCGGGCGTCGCTGGAGGCGGTGATATCATAGAACACCAGCTCGTCGGCTCCCTCGCTGGCGTAGCGGCGGGCAAGCTCGACTATGCCCCCCATCACTTCGTGATTTCGAAACTGCACTCCCTTGACCACCACGCCGTCTTTGACGTCGAGACAGGGGATAATACGCTTTGACAACATGCTCGTTGCTCCATGTAAAGCACGGTTAACATTCGATTCAGCCAGACGGTGCCGGCATTCTCGCGATCCTGGATAAAGCGGGCTGGCATGGCGCTGGCATCGGCCGAGGCGGGAGAGCCCACACTATAAGCACGACCTTGTACCGCAATCCAACCCTTTCTCCGCATTCCTCTCTCTGCTACTTATCAATGCCGGGTGATGGCGCCGGATCCTTCCGAACGGAAGGCCAGCAGGTTGTCCTCCACCTGTTTCAGCCCTCTGATGGTGATCAGGGCACCGTCGAAGTCGAACCCCTTCAGCTGCTGGGCGAGCAGGGTGCCCTGCTCGCCCAGGCCGGTCAGCATGGCGCCGGCGTGCTGATCGAACAGTGTGATGGCGGCGGTATCGCTCTGGGCCAGCAGCGCCTCCAGCTGGCGCAGCAACTGCTGCTGCCAGTGGCTGCTCGGCAGGGGGGAGACGATATCCGTCTGCGCATCCTCGGCCCCCAACCGGAGCTCCAGCTCGACGAGATCCCGGCCTATGCCGGCGATCAGGGCGGCCAGCAGATCCTCTTCCTGTGCCCGCAGGGCCTGCTCCAGCTGCAACCCCTGCTCGGCGAGGCTGGTCAGACCCAGGGTCGAGGCGGCGCCGCGCAGGCTGTGGGCCAGGCCAATGGCACAGGGGCGATCCCCCTTCGCCAGGCACTCGGCCAGGTGCTCGGTGTCTCCTCGATGCTGGACCGCGAAGAAGCGCAGCAGCCTGAGGTATTTATGTTGATCCCCTTGCAGCGCCGCCAGGCCTTGCACCAGATCCCAGCCGGGCATCTCCTGCAGCCGGGCGAGGGGGGCGCACCAGCGTTCGGCGGGCCGTAGGGGCGAGGCTGCGGCGGGGGTGCCCGCTGGTAGCCATTGCCGCAGCGCCTCGAACAGCCTGGCCGGGGTGACGGGCTTGGTGATGAAGTCGTTCATGCCGGCGGCCTCGCAGGCCTTCCTGTCCTCCTCAAAGGCACTGGCGGTGAGCGCCAGTATGGGCACCTGATCCTGATCGGGCAGGGCCCGGATGGCGCGGGTGGCGCTGTAGCCATCCATCAGCGGCATCTGTATGTCCATCAGGATGAGATCGAAAGACTGGTGGCGGATCTTGTCCAGCGCATCCAACCCGTTAACTGCCGTCTCTATGATGAGGCCGCTGCCGGTGAGCAGCTCGGTGATCACCTCCCGGTTTATGGCGTTGTCCTCCACCAGCAGCAGACGAGCCGGATAGGAGGAGAAGAACGGCTGCTTGGGCTGGGTCGGCAACACAGGGGGCAGGGGGATGCTCTTGCCCGGGGAAAGCTGTGCGGTGAACCAGAAGCAGCTGCCCTTGCCGGGGGTGCTGTCGACCCCCACCTCGCCCCCCATCAGCTTGGCCAGCCGGCTGGTGATGGCAAGCCCGAGGCCGGTGCCGCCATATTTGCGGGTGGTGGAGACATCGGCCTGCTCGAAGGCCTGGAACAGCCGCTCGCGCTGCACCGCCGTGATGCCGATGCCGCTGTCCTCCACCTCGAAACGCAGCAGATAACCGCTGAGCAGCTTGCGCAGCATCCGCACCCGCAGGGTGATGGTGCCTGTCTCGGTGAACTTGATGGCATTGCCGGCATAGTTGAGCAGCGCTTGGCGCAGGCGGGTGATGTCGCCGCTGAGCCAGACCGGGGCGCCATCGAGATCGATCTGGATGGCGAGCCCCTTGGCGCTGGCCTGCTCGTCCATCAGGGCGCAGACGTTGTCCAGCATGGCGACGAGGGAGAAGTCGTGGCACTCCAGCACCATCTTGCCCGCATCGATCTTGGAGAGATCCAGGATGTCGTTGATGAGGGTGAGCAGGTGCTGGGCCGCGTTGTCTATCTTTTCGAGCCGTTCGTGCTGGGCTATCTCCTTGGCATCCCGCTTGAGCAGGTAGGTGAGGCCCAGGATGGCGTTCATGGGGGTGCGGATCTCGTGGCTCATGTTGGCGAGGAAGGCGCTCTTGGCCTGGTTGGCGCTCTCGGCGCGCTGGTGCGCCTGGGCCAGCTGCTGGGTGCGCTCGCTGACCATCTCCTCCAGGTGGAAGCGATACTGATCCAGTTCCTCCCCGAGCTGCTTCTTCTCGGTGATGTCCGCCTGCACCGTCACGAAGTGGGTCACCTGGTCGTTATCCCGGCGGATGGGGGAGACGGAGGCCAGCACCTGATAGTGGCTGCCATCCTTGCGCTGGTTGACGAACTCCCCGTGCCAGCGCTGGCCCTGCTTGAGGGCGTCCTGCAGGGCGACATGGGTAGCGGGCGGGGTGAGGCCGGAGTCGAACAGCTGAGGGCTTTGCCCCAGAACCTCTTCTTCTGCATAGCCGCTGGTGGCCAGGAAGGCGGCATTGGCATATTCGATGCGCGACTCGGTATTGGTGATGAAGATCCCGTCCGGGCTCTGCTCCAGGGCCAGAGACAGCTGTCGCAACTGCTGCTCGGCCTGCTTGCGCTCCGTGATGTCCTGCACAGTGCCGTACAGCTCCACGATGGTCCCGTTCTCGTCTCGCAGGGCAGTGCCACGGGCGATGATCCAGGCGGCCTCCCCGCTGGGGGTGACGACCTCGGCATCGCATTCGTAGGGGGCGCCATCCTGCAGGCAGCGATCCACAGCCTGGCTCAGGGTGTGCCAGGCCTGTGGGGTGAAGTAGTTCTGCACCTCGGGATAGACGGCGGGGGGGAGCGCCGGATCCCGGCCATAGATGCGAAAGATTTCCGGAGACCAGTAGTGCGTGTCCTGAACGATGTGCCAGCGCCAGTTGCCGATCTTGGCCAGACGCTGGGATTCGCGCAGGATCACCTCGTTCCGGCGCAGGGCGGCCTCGGTCTCCTTGCGCTGCTGGTTGTCCTCGATGATGGAGATGAAGTAGTCCGGTTGCCCCTGGAGATCCCTGACCAGGGTCGTGGTCAGGGTGATCCAGAACGCCTCGCCCCCCTTGCGCAGGTAGCGCTTCTCCAGGGCATAGTGCTGGCCCTCGCCGGCCAGCAGCTGATCGACATAGCTCTGATCGATGAAGAGATCGTCCGGGTGGGTGATCTGCTGGAAGTTCATTTCCATCAGCTCGTCGGCGCTATAACCCACCATGTCGCACAGCCGCTGATTGACCCGAAGCCAGTTGCCGTCGGGGGATACCAGGGCGATGCCGACGGCTGCCTGCTCGAAGGTAGCCTGAAAGCGATCCTCGCTCTGCCGCAGCCGGGACTGGGTGTTCAGCAGCTCCTGCCAGCGCTGGCTCTCCCTGACGCGGGAGCGGTGCATGGCTGCGCTCAGTAGGGTGATCAGGACCCCGTTGGCGACGAGCAGACCCCACTGGACCTGATCCTGACCGGAGGCGATATACAGCTCGTGGCGCGGTGACAGGATGAAATAGGCGGTCATCAGGGCCACGCAGAGGGTGCTGATGAGGCCGGGCAACAGCCCCCCCAGCAGGGCGCAGACGATGATGGGCAACATGAACAGCACCAGCAGCGGCCGCTCCTCGACGGGAATGGGCAGCTGGAGCCGGATCAGCAGCACGAACAGGGGCATCAGTATGGCCAGCAGGCAGGCCCCTATCCATTGATGCCTGCTCAGGGGGAAAATCCATTTCATGCGGGGCGCTCCTCGGGCGACAGAGGGATCCAGGGACATTGTGCAATCTTCCCCACAGAGGGTATGACCAGGGTCTTGGCGAGCAGGGGGATCCTAGCCATGGGGCACCTCGTGATCGTCACGGTAGCGCTCGGCGATGGCGATGAACTGCTCGAACTGGGCATCAAAGACGGCCACCACGTCCGGATCGAAGTGCAGCCCGCTGCCCTCGAGGATGAGGCTCCTTGCCTGCTGGTATGGCATGGGGGGTTTGTAGACCCGGACGGTAACGAGGGCATCGAACACATCGGCCAGCGCCATCAGCCGGGCCGAGACCGGGATGTTATCGCCGTTCAATCCATCCGGATAACCGCTGCCATCCCACTTCTCGTGATGCCAGTGGGCTATCTCCTTGGCCAGGGTGAGGAAGGCCAGGGGTTGATCTATGTCCCGTTCCGCCTCCTCGATGGCGTCGCTGCCGAGCTTGGCGTGGGTGCGCATGATGGGCCATTCCTCCTCGGTCAGCTTGCCCGGTTTGAGCAGGATCTGATCCGGGATCCCCACCTTGCCGATGTCGTGCAGGGGGGCCGAGCGGCTGAGCAGCTCTATGTAGGCGGGGGTCAGGGTCTCGGTGAAACGGGGATGGCTTGCCAGACCGATGGCGAGCTGGCGTACATAGAGCTGGGTGCGCAGTATGTGGTTGCCGGTCTCGGGATCCCGGATCTCCGCCAGGTGGGCGAGGGCGCGGATGGAAACCTGCTGGATCAGATCGTTCTCCGCCATGCGTCTGGACACCTCGGCTTCCAGCAGCGCGTTCTGGCTTTGCAGCCCATCTCTCGCCTGTTTGGCCTCCAGCTGGGTGCGCACTCTGGCCTGGACGATGGCGGGGTTGATGGGTTTGGTGATGTAGTCGGTGGCGCCGAGGGCCAGCCCCTGCGCCTCGCTGCGAGGATCGGAGAGGGCGGTGAGCAGCACCACGGGAATGGAACTGGTGGACGGATCTGACTGCAGCCTTCGCAGCACCTCGTAACCGTCCATGTCCGGCATCATCACGTCCAGCAGGATGAGATCCGGCCGGGGTGAGCCGGTGGCGATGCGCAGGCACTTCTCGCCCCCCTGGGCGGCCAGCACACGGTAGGTGGGGGTGAGCAGATCGGTCAGTACCATCAGATTCTCGGGGGCATCGTCGACGATCAGGATGGTGGCGGCTTGGGCTGTGAACATGGCGCCTCCGCGACGCAAATGGGTCAGTCGAGTATAGAGTCGATTGTCACTAAGGGATAAATGATGGCTCAGACTCGACGGCGCGTCAGTCGTGAGCCCGCAAAAACGGGCTCACACAGCAACTCCGTTCAGCGGGCCCAGCAGGCGATGGCGCCCTTGACGTCGAATTTGCCTTCCAGCAGGGCGCGGCCGAGGATGATCCCCTTGACCCCTGTGCCCTTGAGCGCCTCTATGTCGGCCAGATTACCTATGCCGCCCGAGGCCTGGAAGGCCACGCTTGGATAACGGGCGCAGAGATCCCGGTAGAGCTCGACGTTGCTGCCGGCAAGGGTCCCGTCCCGACTGATGTCGGTGCAGAGCACGTGCCTGAGTCCGGCGGGAAGGAAGCGATCGATCAGCGCCTCTATGGTCACCCCGCTGTTCTCCTGCCAGCCGGCCACCGCGATCTGGCGATTGCCTTGTGCATCTATATTGACGTCCAGCGCCAGCACGATGCGTTCGGCGCCGTACTTCTCCATCCAGCTCGCCACCAGTTCCGGGGACTTGACGGCGGTGGAGCCGATCACCACCCGATTGGCGCCGGCAGCCAAGAGGTCTGCCACGTCCTGCTCGGTACGCACCCCACCGCCCACCTGCACCGGCGCCCTGGTCGCGGCGAGCAGCTCGGTGATGAGCGCAAGCTGGCGGGCTTGTGTCTCTTTGGCGCCGTCCAGATCCACCAGGTGCAGTTGCTGCGCCCCTTGCGCCACGTAGTCGTTGAAGCGAGCCTGAGGGCTGCTGCTGTAGGCGGTCTTCTGGCCGTAGTCGCCCTGATAAAGACGCACTACCTGCCCGTTAATCAGATCAATTGCCGGGATAATCATCTTGTTCACAACTCCAAATATTTGAATGGACTACAGCCTGCCAGCATCCGGTCATTGCCCTGATAGAGGCGCATCTTCATGTGCCCGTTAATCAAATCCATTGCCGGGATAATCATCCTTGTTACAGCGCCAAAAAGTTTTGCAGTAGGCGGGCGCCGGCCGGGCCGGATCGCTCCGGGTGGAATTGGGCGCCAAAGAAGTTGTCTCGCGCGACGATGGCGGTAAAGGAGCTGCCATAGTCGCAGCTGGCCAGGGTCGCCGCCGTCACCTCCAGGGCATAGGAATGGACGAAGTAGAAGTAGCTGCCGCTCGGGATACCGCTTAGCAGCGGGTGTGTCTCGTCGTGCTCAATCTGGTTCCAGCCCATGTGGGGCAGACGCAGGTCGCCCACCTCCATCAACCGGATCTTGCCGGGCACTATGCCGAGACAGTCGATCAGCGCGCCACTGTCGTCATCCTCGCCCGTCATTGTCTCCTCGGAGGCTTGTGCCAGCATCTGCATGCCGAGACAGAAGCCGAGCAGCGGCTGCTTGGCGGCGCGAATAAGGGGCACCAGATTGCGCTCGTTGAGGTTGCGCATGGCGGCGACGGCGGTGCCGACTCCCGGCAGGATCAGCTTGTCGGCGCCCTCGATATCGGCGGCGCTGCAGCTGACCAGGGGCTGCACACCGAGACGCTCGAACGCCATCCGCACCGAGGCCAAATTGGCACAGCCAGTGTCGATGATGACGAGGTTTTGCTTACTCAAACCCATCACAGTACCCCCTTGCTGGAGGGCAGTTCGCTCCCTTCCACCCGGATGGCCTGACGCAGGGCGCGGCCAAAGCCCTTGAACAGCGCCTCCACCTGGTGGTGGGTGTTGCCGCTGCCGACCTTCATCTGCAAGGTGATGGCCATGGCGTCCGAGAGGGAGCGGAAGAAGTGCGGCACCATCTCGGTGGCCATCTCCCCCACGCTGTCGCGGCCAAAGCCGCTCGGGCAGTCGAACACGAAGTAGGGGCGGCCGCTCAGGTCCAGCGCGGTGGCCACATCCAGCTCGGTGAGGGGGGCGGCGTCATCGCTGTGACGAGGACGACCATCGATCACCGCCTGCACCTCATCCATCGCCAGCACGAAGCCGAAACGACCGATGCCACGCTTGCTGCCGAGGGCCTGACGCAGGGCCTGACCCAGGGCGAGGCCGACGTCTTCCACCGTGTGGTGATCGTCGATGTGCAGATCGCCGCTGACTTTCAACTTGAGGCGGAACCCGGCGTGGGTGGCTATCTGATCCAGCATGTGATCGAAGAAGCCGATACCGGTGGCGATCTGGTTGCCGCCGCTCTTGTCGAGATCCACCGCCACCTGGATGCGGGTCTCCTTGGTGTAGCGCTCCACCTCGGCCACACGCCCCTTGGAGAGCAGCTGATCACGGATGGCGAGCCAGCCGTGATCTTGTGGCTGGTAGCGAATGCCGCGGATGCCCATG
Source organism: Aeromonas sp. MR16 (assembly GCF_022549315.1). NCBI lineage: Bacteria > Pseudomonadati > Pseudomonadota > Gammaproteobacteria > Aeromonadales > Aeromonadaceae > Aeromonas > Aeromonas sp. MR16. The sequence continues at coordinate 510,527 of NZ_JAKZFK010000001.1, forward strand.
TTGTCGGCGAGCTGCAAGTCGGTCTGCCGGTCGCCTATCACGAAGGAGTTGGCAAAATCGATGCGACCCGAGGCGAGGTACTCCTTCACCAGCCCGAGGTTCGGCTTGCGGCAGCTGCAGCCGTCGGTTGGGAAGTGCGGGCAGATCAGCACCTGTTCCCAGTGCACGCCCTGTGATTCAAACAGGTGCATCATCAGGTCGTGGGGCGGCTGGAAATTTTCAAGGGGCAGGCTATTGGTGCCGAGCCCGTCCTGATTGGTCACCATCACCAGCACGTAGCCAGCGGCCTGCAGCTCGCGCAGCACCGGGATCACCATGGGTTCGAAGCGCAGCTTGGCGAGGCTGTCCACTTGCTTGTCGGTCACCGGCTCCTCGATCAGGGTGCCGTCGCGGTCGATAAACAAAAACGGGGTCTTCATGGGTTACATCCTTTTCAGCGAGTGGCAGACATCTTGTCGGCGGGTACGTTATTGGCACAGAGGCCGCGCAGCACCTCGAGTACGGCATCCATCTCCCCCTGATAGCCGATGGTGATGCGGATGCTGTTGTCGAGCCCCGGCTTGCTGGAAAAATCACGCAAGATGATACCGGCGGCCTTCATGGCAGCGAACACGCTGGCGCCATTCTCGAAGCGCACCAGCACGAAGTTGCCCTTGTCCTCGAACACTTCTTTCACGCAGGCAAGCCGGAGCAGCTCGGCCTTGATGAGAGCCTTCTGCTTGTTGAGCTCCTGCACCCGTTCTTGCATCAGCGCCAGCCCCATGGGGGAGAGAGCCTGGGCTGCAATCTGGGCGATGGGCTCGGGGATGGGGTAGGGGGCTATCACCTTGGCCAGCATGGCGATGACCTCGGGATCCCCCAGGGTAAAGCCGCAGCGGATGCCCGCGAGGGCAAAGGCCTTGGAGAGGGTGCGGGTCACCACCAGATTCGGGAAGCGGGCGAGCAGGTCTACCACTGAGCTTTCCGGGCAGAACTCGATGTAGGCCTCGTCCACCACTATGATGGCGCGCTCCCGGGCCTTCTCCAGCAGCTTGATGAGGCCCTTGCGGCCCACCAGATCCCCGGTCGGGTTGTTGGGGGAGCAGAGGAACACCAGCTTGACGTCGGAGAGGCGATCCTGGATGGCGGGCCAGTCCGGCTGGCGGCTAGGGGTCAATGGCTGTTCGACGATGCCGACCCCGCAGGTCTCGGCGCTGATGGCGTACATGCCGTAGGTCGGCGGGCAGATGAGGATCTGATCTTCTCCGGCCTCACAGAAGGTGCGGATCAGCAGCTCTATGGCCTCATCGGCGCCCCGGCTCACCAGCACCTGATCCGGATTCACCCCCGCATAGGTGGCGTAGCCTTTCACCACCTCGGCCGGTTGGCACTCGGGATAGCGGTTGAGGCGGCTGCCCTCGATGGTGAAGGGGTAGGCCAGCGGCGCCTCGTTGGCGTTGAGCCAGACGTGACCATTGCCGCCGATGCGGCGAGCAGATTGATAAGGGGTGAGGGCCCGCACCACGCGGCGAGCCAGATTGGCGATGCTCATGACAGATCCTTTTGTTGCAGCTTGGTGGCGAGGGCGTCCAGCCTGAGGGTAACGGCGTTTTTATGGGCATCGAGCCCCTCGGCCTCGGCGATGCGCTGGACGATGGGGCCAAGGCCCTGGATGCCCTCGGCGCTCAGCTCCTGCACCGTGTAGCGGCGCTGGTAATCGGCAAGCCCGAGGCTCGAGCAGGTGCGCGCGTAACCGTAGGTCGGCAAGGTGTGGTTGGTGCCGCTGGCGTAATCCCCCACCGATTCCGGCGTCCAGGCTCCCAAGAAGATGGAGCCGGCGTTTTCTAGCCTGTCCAGCAAGTCGCGCGGTGCCTCGGTCTGCACTATCAAGTGCTCGGGGGCATAGGCGTTGGAGATGGCGCAGGCCTCATCCAGGCTGTCGCACAGGATCACCAGGCTTGAACCGAGCGCCTTGGCGGCGATGTCCCGGCGGCTGAGCCGGGCCAGCTGCGCCTTTATCTCCCCGCTGATGGCATCGGCCAGGCGCGGCGAGGTGGTGACCAGCACCACCTGGCTGTCCGGGCCGTGTTCGGCCTGGGAGAGCAGGTCCGCCGCCACGAAGGCCGGGTTGGCACTCTCGTCGGCGATCACCAGCACCTCGGAGGGGCCGGCCGGCATGTCGATGGCCGCGCCGCGCCAATCGCGGGAGACCTGACCCTTGGCCTCGGTCACATAGGCATTGCCCGGACCGAAGATCTTGTCCACCTTGGGGATACTCTGGGTGCCATAGGCCATGGCGGCGATGGCCTGGGCGCCGCCGATGGCAAACACCTGGCGCACGCCGCAGGCACGGGCGGCAAACAGGATCTCGTCGCTGGCGGGGGACGGGGTGCAGAGCACCACTTCCCGGCAACCGGCGATGGCGGCCGGAATGGCCAGCATCATGACGGTAGAGGGGAGCGGGGCGCTGCCCCCCGGCACATAGAGGCCGACCCGGTTGATGGGCTGGATACGCAGCTCACAAACGACGCCGGGTTGGGTTTCCACCCGCACAATCGGCTGCACTTGGGCTGCGTGGAAGGTGCGAATGTTGTTGATGGCGGCATTGATGGCATCTTTGATGTCATCCCCGAGGCGCGCGCAGGCGGCGTCCGTCTCGGCTTCGCTCACCCGCAACTGCTCGCGGGGGGCACGCTCGAAGCGCAGGCCGAGCTCACGCAGGGCCTCATCTCCCCGGCCGCGTACGGCGGCAATGATGCCCTGCACCACGGCGCCGATGTCGGCCTCGTCATTCAATGCCGGCCGGGTCAGCACGTCGGCCTGTTGAGCGGGGGAGAGGGTCTTCCAGATCAGGGTCTGCATGATGTCCCGTCCTTATTCCATCATTTTTTCGATGGGCAGCACCAGAATGGAGCTGGCACCGAGGGCTTTCAGCTGCTCCATGGTCTCCCAGAACAGTGTCTCGCTGGATACCACGTGCAGGGCGACCTGATTGGTGTCACCGGCCAGTTGCATGATGGTGGGGCGCTCGGCGCCCGGCAGCAGGTCGGTGATGGCGGCGAGTTTGTCTTTCGGGGCGTGCAGCATGATGTACTTGCTTTCGCGGGCCTGTTGCATGCCCTGGATGCGGGGCAACAGCTTGTCGATGATGGCCTGCTTGGCGGCGTTCAATGGATTGGGTGCCTGCACCAGCACCGCCTTGGAGCGGTAGATCACCTCCACCTCTTTGAGGCCGTTGGCCTCCAGGGTCGCACCGGTGGAGACCAGATCGCAGATGGCATCGGCCAGACCTGCGCGCGGCGCCACTTCCACCGAGCCACCCAGCATCACGCTCTTGAAGCTCAACCCCTGCTCGTCGAAGAAACGCTTGAGCAGACCGGGGTAGGAGGTGGCGATGCGCTTGCCGGCGAGGCTTTGCGGCCCCTTGTAGGCCACATCGTCCGGCACCGCCAGCGACAGGCGGCAGCCCCCGAAATCCAGCTGCTTGAGGGTTTTCACTTCCGCGGGCAGCCCCTGGGAAGCGCGGATGAGCTGCGCCTCTTCCAGCACGTTCTCACCTATGATGCCAAGATCGACCACCCCTTCCATCACCAGCCCCGGGATGTCGTCATCACGGACCCGCAGGATGTCGATGGGCATGTTCTCCACGTGGGCGATGAGGCGCTGCTCGCGCAAGTTGATCTTGAGGCCGCAGCTCTTGAACAGAGCCTGGGAGTCCTGGCTCAGGCGACCGGACTTTTGCATGGCGATGCGTAGACGTTGTGTTTCCATTGCTCGATTTCCTTACTAGTCAAAAACGAAAAAAACCCTCGGAAGTGTGTGCTTCCGAGGGTTTATGAATCTTGCGGTCCTTTTGGAAGTCACCAGTTAAGTGTCTTCCAGCAGTCAACCTCCTGAAAGACTAGTCGGGATGATGATGGTGATGATGAGTCTTCAGCAGGGTGAACTTCATGTAATCAATCCTTTACAAATAAGATGTCGTAGTTGACGCCTGATTTAAACTACCTGCCTTGACAGAAAATGCAACCTGAAATTGTGATTTGCCCGATTAAAGTGGAGAAAACGGTTTTCTGGTCGATAACTAAACAAGATAGCCTGAGGAGTGATCACTATGCCCAGCCAGGACCTGTTATTCCCCATCTTGCCACGGGCGCCGGCGTCCCCGAGCCCCGATGACATCAAGCGGGAGGTGACCCAAATCAGCCAGAAGCATCAGCTGCGCAAGATTGGCACTGACAACGGCGGCGGCGCCCAGCAGTACCAGCAGGGGCATCACCCGGCCAAGCGTGATCAGCCAAGGGTGCAGGAAGATGATCACAAGCCGGATCCGGACCATCAGATCGATCTCTTCGTCTGAACGCATTATCAGTCCCGCTTTCGCCACGCTTTTGGCATAATGACCGCTTTTGCGCGGGACTCCCCTTTGACCATACAGACCCTGTTCCAGCCTGACGGCCCCCTGGCCAGCCACATCGATGGTTTTGTCGCCCGTGCGCCGCAACTGGCGATGGCCGAGGCGGTGGCGCGCGCCATCAAGAGCGGGGGGCGGCTGCTGGTGGAGGCGGGGACGGGCACCGGCAAGACCTATGCCTATCTGGTGCCGGCACTGGAATCCGGCAAGCGGGTGGTGATCAGCACCGGTTCCAAGAACCTGCAGGAGCAGCTTTTCTACCGGGACCTGCCCACCATCACGGCGGCGCTCTCCTACACCCCGCCGGTGGCCCTGCTCAAGGGACGCAGCAACTACCTGTGCATCGAGCGCATGAATCGTCTGCTCGGCGAATCCCATCTGCAAAAGCCCGAGGTGCTGACCGATCTGGTCAAGGTGAAGTCCTGGTCCACCGCCACCCTGACCGGCGATGTGGGAGACATTCCGGGGCTGCAGGAGAATGCCGAGATCCTGCCCCATATCACCAGCACCAACGAGAATTGCCTCGGCCGCGACTGCCCCTATTACGACGACTGTCACCTGGTGGTGGCCCGCCGCCGCGCCATGGATGCCCAGGTGGTGGTGATCAATCATCACCTCTTCTTCGCCGACATGGCGGTGAAAGACACGGGATTTGGCGAGCTGGTGCCCGAGGCGCAGGTCTATGTGTTCGACGAGGCGCACCAGCTGCCGGAGATCGCCACCAACTACTTCGGCAAGTCGGTAGGCAGCCGCACCATCTCGGATCTGGCGCAGGATATCCAGCTCGCCTATCGCGCCGAGGCCCACGACATGGGACAGCTCGGCAAGGCGGCGGACCGGCTTGCCATCGCGAGCCAGGACTTGCGCCTCGCTTTCGGGGTGGACGGCGGTCGTGGCAACACCCGCGACATGCTGCGTCTGCCGCTCTGGGCCCAGGCGCTGGCCCGGCTCAACGATGCGCTGGGCTTGTGCTACGAGGTGCTCAAACTCGCGCTCGGCCGCGGTGAGCAGCTGGATCACGCCTTCGAGCGGATCTGCGAGCTGCGCACCCGGCTCGGCGAGGTGCTCGCCATCAACCAGACCGGTTTCTCCTACTGGTACGACTGCTCGCGGCTGCACTTTACCCTCAGCCTCACCCCGCTGTCGGTGGCCGAGCGTTTCGGCGCCGAGGTGCTGCGCCCGGAGGTGGCCTGGGTATTCACTTCGGCGACCCTGACGGTGGACAATCGCTTCGATCACTTCAAAGCGGAGCTCGGGCTCGCTGGCAGCGCCGAGCTTATCCTCGACAGCCCGTTCGACTACGCCGAGCAGGCCCGCTTGTGCGTGCCGCGCTTCCTGCCTGAACCCAATGCCTTTGGCCGGGGTGAGCAGCTTGCGACCTTGATGATCCCGCTCATCAACAAGACGCCGGGAGGCTGCTTCTTCCTCTGCACCAGCCATCAGGTGATGCGCCAGGTGGCCGAGGTGCTGCGCCGGGAGATTGGCCGTACCGTTTTGCTGCAGGGGGAAGACAACAAGCAGCGGCTGCTCAAGACCTTCGTGGAGAACGGCCGCGCCGTGCTGGTGGCGACCAGCAGTTTCTGGGAGGGGATAGACGTACGGGGCGCCGCATTGTCCTGTGTTATCATCGACAAGCTGCCGTTTGCCAGTCCCGACGACCCTCTGCTCAAGGCGCGGGTCGACGACTGCAAGCTCAAGGGCGGGGATCCCTTCGCCGACATCCAGCTGCCCAAGGCGGTGATCGCCCTCAAGCAGGGCGTGGGGCGGCTTATCCGTGATCGCAGGGATCACGGCGTGCTGGTGATCTGTGATCCGCGCATGGTCAACAAACCCTATGGCGCCACCTTCATCAAGAGCCTGCCCGCCATCCCTCGCACCCGGGAGCTAGGGTCGTTGGGGAGTTTCTTTGACCGGGGCGAATGAGTCTGCCGGTTATTTCCCCGAATGCGGAAGCTGGCGACCCAGGGAAGCTTTGTCGAGCGGGGCGCTTGAGCCTGACTGGCCGCGTACCCGGCGCGCTCTGCATTCGACCTGTGATGCTGCCGGGTGGCTAGCGATTGACCGATTTGCCATGTTAAGAAAACGGGTGAGCAGATCCCGCTTGCACGTTATGTCATTGACTGATTTATAGAGATTGGAACCCATGACCGAGTTGAAGATCCTGGCCGTTGATACCGCCACCGAAGCCTGCTCCGCCGCCCTGCTGGTGGGCGACAAGCTGTTCTCCCGTTGGGAAGAGGCGCCGCGGGATCACACCCAAAAAATCCTGCCCATGGTTCAGGCTGTGTTAGACGAGGCCGGTCTATCGTTGACTGAGCTCGACGCCATCGCCTTCGGGCGTGGACCGGGCTCCTTTACCGGCGTGCGCATCGGGATCAGCGTGGCCCAGGGGCTCGCCTTTGGCGCCGGCGTGCCGCTCATCGGCATCTCCACCCTGGCTGCCATGGCCCAGGGGGCTCATCGTCTCGACGGCGCCGAGCGGGTGCTGACCGCCATAGATGCACGGATGAACGAAGTCTATTTCGGCCACTACGAGCTGTGTGATGGCCGCATGCAACTGGTGGGGGAGGAAGTGGTGAGCGATCCCGCCGCCCTGATTGAAGCGCGCGGCGAGCTGGCAGGCAGCCTGAGCTGCGTCGGGACCGGCTTTGAAACCTATGGCGAGACGCTGAACGCCCTGGCTGACGAACTGGCGGTGAGCCAGGTGCGCTTCCCGGCGGCGGTCGACATGCTGCCTTTGGCTCGGGCCGCCTGGCTGGCGGGGGAGGCGGTCGCTGTGGAGCAGGCCACACCGGTATATTTGCGCGACAAGGTGACCTGGAAAAAGCTGCCGGGTCGCGAGTGACATCCAACGGCGAGCCGCGACTCGACGCCAGCGAGTGAAGGTGGACGGCGCGGACAAGGAGAGGCAAATGATGAAACGCGTGATCATGCTGGGCCTGACGGGGCTGCTGCTCGGCGGCTGCAGCTCGTTGCCCAAGGAGCTGGCCTATGAGCCGGAAAGCCAGCTGGTGGCCTATCAACCTGCCCTGCAGGGGATGGAGGGCAAGCCCGCGCGCTGGAGCGGCGTTATCTCGGCGGTGCACAACGAGCAGGATCAGAGCATCATCGAGGTGGTTTATCTGCCGCTAAAAGCCAACGGCGTGCCGACCCAGACGGAACAGAGCCCGGGGCGTTTTCTGGCCGTCATGAAGGGTTTTGTGGATCCGACGCTCTATGCCAAGGGACGCAGCCTGACGGTGCTCGGCACCCTGGACAAGCCGGTGGACAGCCAGATAGGGGATCACAAGTATCGTTTCTCTGTGCTCAAGGTCACCGCCAGCAAGCTGTGGCCGCCGGTGAAGGAGGTGGAGATCCGCTACATGGACCCCTACTTCTACGACCCCTTCTATGATCCCTTCTGGCCAAGACGCCACTACTCCCGCTGGTGACGATGGAAGAGCGCTTCCTCACCCTGGCCGACGGACGACGCATCGCCCTGCTGGATAACGGCCGGCAGGGCAAGCCCCTGGTCATTGCCCTGCACGGCTGGCTCGACAACGGCGCCAGCTTCCTGCCCCTTGCCCCCCATCTCGATGAGTGCCACCTGGTCTGCGTCGATCTGCCGGGACACGGTCATTCGGATCACAAAGCCACCCCCTATGTCTTCGTCGACTGGCTCGACGATCTCCATCAGATTGCCCAGGCTGCGGGCTGGCAGCGCTTCACCTTGCTCGGCCACTCTCTCGGGGCCCTGATCGCCAGCGCCTATGCCGGTGTCTTCCCCGAGCAGATAGTGCGGCTCATCCTGCTGGAGGGGCTGGGGCCGCTCAGCCAACCCGATGAGGAGGTGCCTGCCCAGCTGCGGCGGGCCATTCTCAATCGCAGCCGCACTCGCGAGCGAGCGTCCAGTGGGTTTGCCTCCCTCGACGAGGCGGTGGCGGCCCGCTGCAAGGTGGCGGACATCTCCCCGGCGGCGGCGCGCCTTATCTGCGAGCGCCAGCTGGAGGCGCGGGATGGGCGGCTGCATTGGCGCAGCGATCCCCGTCTGCGGGATCTCTCGCCCATGCGCATGAGCGAAGGCCAGGCCCAGGCGCTGATCCGGGCCATCGCCTGCCCTGTGCTCTTCATCCGTGGCGAGCAGGGGTTCCAGAGTCTGCTGACGCAGTGGCAGTTGCGGGGGCCGGCCTTTGGCCAGATTGAAATGGTACAGGTGGCGGGAAATCATCACTTCCATATGGAAAATTCGGCCAAAACCGCCGTTTATATCGAAAACTTCTGTCAGATCCGGTAGGATCGCCGGCTTTGAATCATGTCAGGTTTGCTTTCTCCCTCACACTTCTCGTTGTTAATTTGCTGTTAATCGATGTTGCCTTATGTAAATATGGCGGCATTAGAGCTTGAGCTTAAAACAATTGATTGAAATAGATGTGGACAGGGACGGAGGCAACACAGTGAGCGCACAGGTGCTAGTTATGCAGGAGAAGTTCGTGGACAAAGTCTGGCTTAAGCGTTATCCGGAAGGAGTCCCCGCCGAGATCAATCCAGACCAATACGGCTCTCTGGTAGAGATGTTTGAGGAGTCGGTGACCCAGTTTGCCGATCAGCCCGCCTTCGTCAACATGGGGCAGACCATCACCTATCGCCGGCTGGAGGAGCAGTCTCGCGCCTTCGCCGCCTACCTGCAAAACGAGCTCAAGCTCGGCAAGGGGGACAGGGTGGCGGTGATGATGCCAAACCTGCTGCAATACCCCATCGCCGTGTTCGGCATACTGCGGGCCGGCATGACGGTGGTGAACGTCAACCCGCTCTATACCCCGCGCGAGCTGGAGCATCAGCTCAAGGACTCCGGCGCCAAGGCCATCGTCATCGTCTCCAACTTCGCCCATACCCTGGAAAAGGTGGTCTACGACACCCCGGTCAAACACGTGATCCTGACCCGGATGGGGGACAACCTGGGGCTGGCCAAGGGCACGATCGTCAACTTCGTGGTCAAATACGTCAAGAAGCTGGTGCCCAAATACAACCTGCCCCACGCCAGCACCATGCGCCAGGCGCTGGCCAAGGGTCGCTACCTGCAATACATCAAGCCCGAAATCAGCAACCAGGACATCGCCTTCCTGCAATACACCGGCGGCACCACGGGCCTCTCCAAGGGCGCCATGCTGACCCACCGCAACATGATTGCCAACGTCGAGCAGTGCCTCGGCGTCTATGGTCCTGTGCTGGAGCGGGGCAAGGAGTTTGTGGTCACCGCGCTGCCGCTCTACCACGTGTTCGCCCTGACCGTGAACTGCCTGCTGTTCATGCGCCTGGGCGGCTACAACCTGCTCATCAGCAACCCGCGTGACATCCCTGGCTTCGTCAAAGAGATCAAGAAGTACCCCTTCACCTGCATCACAGGGGTCAACACCCTGTTCAATGCCTTGGTCAACAACGGCGAATTCCAGAGCATGGACTTCTCCGGTTTGAAACTGACCATAGGCGGCGGCATGGCGGTGCAGCGGGCGGTGGCCGAGCAGTGGAAGGCGCTGACCGATACCCCGCTGCTGGAAGGCTATGGCCTGACCGAATGCTCGCCCCTGGTGAGCGTCTGCCCTTACGATCTGGTGGACTATAACGGCTCCATCGGCCTGCCGGTCTGCTCCACCGAGATCCGCCTGGTGGACGATGCCGGCCAGGTGATCACCGCGCTCGGCGCCCCTGGCGAGATGCAGGTGCGCGGACCCCAGGTGATGACCGGCTACTGGCAGCGCCCGGAGGCGACCGCCGAGGTGATGCAGGATGGCTGGCTCTGTACCGGCGACATCGCCGTGTGCGATGAGCAGGGCTTCTTCAAGATCGTCGATCGCAAGAAGGACATGATCCTGGTCTCCGGCTTCAACGTCTATCCCAACGAGATAGAAGACGTGGTGGCGCTGCACCCCAAGGTGCTGGAAGTGGCCGCCGTGGGGGTGCCCCACAAGGTGTCCGGCGAGCTGGTGAAGATCTTCGTGGTCAAGAAAGATGCAACCCTGCTGGAGGGCGAGATTATTGCGCACTGCCGCAAACATCTGACTGCCTATAAGGTACCGAAACTGGTAGAATTTCGTGACGAACTTCCCAAGACCAATGTGGGCAAGATCTTGCGCCGCGTACTGCGCGACGAGGAAATTGCCAAGCAATAGCGGGCAGACAGCTTGATGTCATGCAAAACCGTGGGTCAGCCCACGGTTTTTTCTTTCCGGGTCCCGACTTCCGACCAAGGTGCAGGTAACGATGCAATATCAACTCATTTCTCAGCAAGCCGAACTGGAACAGTATCTCGCTTCCCTGGCCGATGTTCCTCTGGCCATCGATACCGAATTCGTTCGCACCCGTACCTACTATCCCCAACTCGGTCTGTTCCAAATCTATGATGGCCATCAACTGGCGCTGCTGGATCCCCTGACCCTGGACTTGTCCGGACTCTGGCAGCGACTCGGCCGGGCTGGGCAGATCGCCATACTGCATGCCTCCGGCGAAGATCTGGAGCTCATCCAGCATCAGGCTGGCCACCTGCCCAATCTGATGCACGACACCCAGCTGGCGACGGCCTTCCTGGGTCACGGCGTCTCGGTGGGCTTCGGTGCCCTGGTCAAGGAGTTCCTCGGCGTGGAGCTGGAAAAGGATCAGGCCCGCACCGACTGGCTGGCCCGCCCGCTCACCGACCGTCAGCTGGAATACGCGGCGGCCGATGTGTTCTATCTGATGCCGCTCTACGACAAGGTGATGGCGGCACTGCGCGACAGCGGTAAAGAGGCCTGGTTCGAGCAGGAGTGCCAGAACCACTGTGCCCGCAAGACCCAGGGCAGCGATCCCCGTCAGGCCTACCTCGAGATCATCAACGCCTGGCAACTGGGGCGCCGTGAACTCGCCATCCTGCGCGAGCTGGCCGCCTGGCGCCAGCAGGAGGCGGTGCGCCGGGATCTGGCCCTCAACTTCGTGGTCAAGGAGCTGCACCTGTTCAAGGTGGCGGAGCGCAAGCCGACCTCCCTGCGCGACCTCAACGAGTTGGGACTGGCGCCCATCGAGATCAAGATCCACGGCAAGCGGATGCTGGATATCGTTGCGTCGGCCCAGCAGAGTGCGTCGGACAGCTGGCCCGAGCCCATTCGCCGACTGGTGGACTACCCCCAGTACAAGGCCGAGCTCAAGCGCATCAAGGCCATGGTGGAAGAGAAGGCCAAGGCCCACAACATCCCGCCCGAGCTGGTGGCGAGCAAGAAGATCATTCACCAGTACTTCACCTGGAGCTGGCGGATGAGCGACGAAGAGCGCGCCCGTGCCGACAAACCCATGCTGCTGCAAGGCTGGCGCCTTGAACTGGTGGGTCACCTGCTGGCCCAGTAGTCGCCCCTCTGCAAGACCTGGCCGCCACGGGTGCAACACTCTGCCCCGGGGGATTGTGTCGGGAGTGGATGAGAAAAATAAATAATTGAAAGGGAAGCCTGTGGCTTCCCTTTTCTATTGTCAGAAGAGTCAGTGGCAGGTGGGTCAACTGTAAAATGACAGAACATCCAGATAGAGATGCTGCTGCGGGCGTGGCAACGGACGCGGGGGGAGGGAAGTCGGGGGGAGGGGGAGGGGGAGGTCATGAGGGGCACAGACGGTGCCCCATCAGAGTTCGTGGGCGTGGAATCCCTTGCGATAGCGGGTATCACAGCGTGGGCAGCGTTGCAGGGTCGGATCCTGCTCGAGCTGGGCGATGGCCAGCGGCTCTTCGCAATCGGAGCAGAGGCCATAGAGGCCCAGATCCATCTGGCAGAGGGCGGCGTCGATCCGCTTGAGGCTGGCCACGCTCTGCTCCACCTTCGGCAGATCGAGGCAACTGGTCAGCTCCACCAGCTGGTCACGCTCACAATGACCCACCTTCTCAGCCCAGTCGTCTCGCCGACTGGCCTTGAGCCGATCGATCAGCTCTTCTCTTACTTGCGCCCAGTCGGTCAGCAGGCGCTCGCGCCATTCGGCCAACTGGGCTTGCGTCATTTCACACACAGGAGCCTCCATAGACGAATTATAAAACTCGGCCAGTATAGGGAAGCGAGTGAATTATCAAGATGACATGAGTCAAGTAAAGGGTGGTTAGCTCACAGTTTTCGCGGCGTGCAGCAGTGCTTCCCGGATAGGTCCCGTCTCCTTGTGCAGACGAATATCCTGAAATAACTCGGCTGCCTGGGGATATTCTCGCTTGAGGTAGCTGAACCACTGCTTGATCCGGCTGGGATAGTAGTCGGCCTTCTCGCTCGCCAAGTCCTGCTCCGTGTAGCTCACCATCAGTTGCAGCACCTCGGCCCAGCTCATGTGGGCACAGCCGGTCTTCATCACGTTGGCCAGGTTGGGCAGGGAGATGGCGCCACGGCCCACCATGAGGGCGTCGCAGCCGGATACCTGGGCGCAGGTCAGGGCATCCTTGTGATCCCAGATCTCGCCATTGGCGGTGACAGGAATGGGCAGGGCGCGGCGAATCGCGTCCACATATTCCCAGTGGGCCGGCGCCTTGTAGCCTTCCCGCTTGGTGCGGGCGTGCACCGCCAGCTCGCAGGCGCCGGCCTGATAGACCGCCTGGGCGTTGTCGAGATAGAGCGCCTTGTCGTCATACCCCAGCCGGATCTTGGCGCTGACCGGCAGATGGGCAGGCACCGCCTCACGCACCGCCTTGACGATGCGATAGACGGTCTCGGGCTCCTTGAGCAGCACGGCGCCGCCCTTGCTCTTGTTGACCGTGGGGGCGGGGCAGCCAAAGTTGAGATCGACCCCGGGGGAGCCGAGCTCGATGGCGCGCACCGCGTTCTCGGCCAGCCATTCGGGGTGCTGGCCCAGCAGTTGCACCCGCACCGGGGTGCCGGCACGGGTCTTGCCATCTTGCTTGAGTTCGGGGCAGAGGCGATAGAACACCTTGGCGGGCAGCAGCTGATCGACGACCCGGATGAACTCGCTGACACAGAGGTCGTAATCGTTGACGGAGGTGAGAACCTCCCGCATCAGGTGATCCAGCACCCCCTGCATGGGGGCCAAAATAACGCGCATAGCTGCTTCCGAAGACAAGGGGAGAAAAAAGAGCGCAGATTGTAGTGGCAATGGGCGGCGTTGTCAGCCGTCTGCCCACTCGATGGGCCTAATCGACTGCCGCCGCATGGGCCAGGCTGTCAGCTTCTGGGCCAACTCTGTTAGGCTAGGGCTGGGTGCATTCGAGAGGAGTACAGATGAAGCGTTGGTGTTTGATGGCCCTTGGCTGGTTGGCCTTCGCCACGGGTATTGTCGGGATAGTGTTGCCACTGCTGCCGACCACGCCCTTCATGCTGCTGGCGGCGGCGCTGTTTGCCCGCTCGTCCCCCCGTTTCCATCGCTGGCTGCTGGCGCACCCCTGGTTCGGGCCGCCCATCGCTGACTGGCAGCAGTATCGCGGCATTCGTCGCCATGCCCGGCGCCGGGCCATCGTCTTCATTCTGCTCTCCTTCTCGGTGTCGCTGCTGGTGGTGCCCATGCTCTGGGTGCGGTTGCTGCTCGTTGCCATAATGGTGATCCTGCTCACCTGGTTAATGCGTTTGCCGGTGCTGGAGCCAGTTGCAATGGAGAAGTGAAATCCCTAAGCTATTGCAGCAATAATGCTATGGAGTCGGCTCGTCATTTTTGCGTGACGGGCCTTTTTATTGCCCCCTGGCGGACATCACACTAGACGCCACTGCAGGGCTCAAAAAATAAGCGGTCAAACAATGAATCCGGATACCCTGAAGTTTATCGAAGCGAGCATCAAGACCATCCCCGACTATCCGAAGCCGGGCATCCTGTTTCGCGACATCACCAGCCTGATCGAGAATGCCGAGGCCTTCAAGGCCACCATAGATCTGCTGGCTGCGCATTATCGTGATCAAGGGATCACCAAGATCGTCGGTACCGAGGCCCGCGGCTTCATCTTTGGCGCCCCTGTTGCCTTCGCGATGGGCTTGGGCTTCGTGCCGGTCCGCAAACCGGGCAAGCTGCCCCGCGCCGTCATCGAGGAGTCCTACGCCCTTGAGTACGGTACCGACACCCTGCAACTGCACACCGACGCCATCGTCCCCGGTGACAAGGTGCTGGTCGTGGACGATCTGCTGGCCACCGGCGGCACCGTCGATGCCACCGTCAAGCTCATCCGTCGTGCCGGCGGTGAAGTGGCCGATGCGGCCTTCATCATCTCCCTGCCGTCGCTGGGCGGTGATGCCCGCCTGACCGCCGCTGGCGTCAAGGTGGTCTCACTGGTTGAACTCGCTGGCGAGTAAACCGCGGGCGTGAATGACAGGCAGGCCTCGTCAGCCTGCCTGTTTTGCTTGGTAGCCCATGCCTTGTTGGGCATCGGTTTGAAAATCCAGCGATCCCTCCCAAGACGGCCCTTCGCCCATACAGCCCTCCCTGCATTTGTGTTAGCATCCGGCTCAATGCCTCGTTTTCCAGCATCGAGATCTATGAGCTATCAGGTTCTGGCGCGTAAATGGCGCCCCCATACATTTGAACAAGTGGTTGGCCAGCAACATGTGCTGACCGCCTTGACCAATGCCCTGGATCAGGGGCGGCTGCATCACGCCTATCTGCTGAGTGGCACCCGCGGGGTGGGCAAGACCACCATAGCCCGCATCCTGGCCAAGAGCCTCAACTGCGAGCAGGGGATCAGCAGCCACCCGTGTGGCGTTTGCGACACCTGCCGCGAGATCGATCAGGGCAACTTCGTCGATCTGCTGGAGATCGACGCGGCGTCCCGCACCAAGGTGGAAGACACCCGCGAGATCTTGGACAACGTGCAGTACCGCCCGGCCCGTGGCCGCTTCAAGGTGTACCTCATCGATGAGGTGCACATGCTGTCGCGCCACAGCTTCAACGCGTTGCTCAAAACCCTGGAAGAGCCGCCCCCCTATGTGAAGTTCCTGCTGGCCACCACGGATCCCCAGAAGCTGCCCATCACCATCCTCTCCCGCTGCCTGCAGTTCCATCTGAAGAGTCTGGATCAGAGCCAGATCGCCAAGCAGCTCGAATGGGTGCTGGATCAGGAGGGTCAGCCGTTCGAGCCCCGCGCCCTGCTGGCCCTGGCCAAGGCGGCCGACGGCAGCATGCGAGATGCCCTGAGCCTGACCGATCAGGCGCTGGCCCACGGCAATGGCAGCGTGCGGCTCGAAGCCGTGCTGACCATGCTGGGCACGCTCGATCATCATCACCTGCACCAGTTGCTGGAGGCCATCCTGCGCCAGGACGCCCCGGCGACCATGGCCAAGATCACCGAAATCGCCACCCTGGGGCCGGATTTTGATCAGCTCCACGCCGAGTTGGAGGCCTTGCTCCATCGCGTCGCCATGGCGCAACTGCTGCCCGCCAGCGTGCAGGAGCAGGGGGCCGATGCGGACGCCCTGTTGCAGCTCGCCCAGGCCATGAGCCCGGAAGAGGTGCAGCTCTGTTACCAAATCGTGCTGGGGGGGCGCAAAGATCTGCCCTGGGCACCGGATGGCCGCACCGCCCTTGAGATGACCTGCCTGCGGATGCTGGCGTTCTCGCCGCGTCGCGAGGTGCTGCACCCTGCCAGCCTCACCGCTCTGCCACCGTCCATGTCGACACCGTCGGTGACTGGGACGAGGGCCGCACCGGCATTGCCGGGAAAGCCCCTCGGGGCTGAGCCTGCCCCCGCCTCGGCGATAACCCCTACTCCTGTACAGGTGCCTGCCAAGCCGGTAGAGCCGGTCATTGCCCCATCATCTGCGGCGCCGGATGCCGATGGTATGACAAAGGCCAGCGCCGGGTTGGCGATGGGCGAGGACGGAGAGGATGCCGGCGATGAGCCGGTCAATCCGCTGTTTGCCGAGCAGGAGGAGTTGCTGCGGGAGGCGCAGCAGATGGGATACGAGGCGCCGCCTGTTGAGCCGGGCAGCGCTTCTGATGCCCCCCCCGTGGCCCAGGCAGTGATTTCTCCTGTCGATGAGGCCATGACGGCCGCTCACGACGAGATAACGCAGGCTGAGGTAGTAGCCGAGGCGGTTGCTGCACCGACGCCGGCCTCGAACCTGCAGAGCCTGCTTGGCAAGCGCAACTTGCTGCGCAGCCGGCTGCGAAGCGATGCCGGGACGACGACAACGCCTCCTCGGGTCGCGCCAGTCAAACCGGCCATGACTCCCGAGCCGAGAGCTGTGGCCCCGCAGGCAGCGGCGTCGCAACTGAGTGCACCACAGGCGAGTGCGCCCTGGCAGCCAGCCGTGCCATCGGCGGGCCAGCAGGAGGTCGCGCTGGGTTATGAGGATCTGCCGCCGCTCGATGCCTATGACGACAGCGGCAGCGATTACGAGGAGTACCTGAGCCAGGGCTTGGGTGACGGGCTCGTCAGCGCCCCCCCTATAGCGGCGACTCAGGCGTCGCCAAACCAGCGCCAGAGTGCATCGCTCAAGGCTCGCCCCGATCCCGACGATCTGCCGCCCTGGGATCTGGACGGCGTGGCTGTCAAGGCCGCCCCTGCTAGCGCCCTCCTGCCCGCTGCAGCTGCAGCTGCAGTGCCCGTTGCCGCGCCGAGTGAAGCGCCGTTCGCGACGGCCCAGGTGATGGAGACCATCGACTGGGATGAGCTGGAAGCGGAGGCCGAGCCACAGGAGGGGGAAGAGGTCGCAAGGCTCATTCCCTCTTCCCTGCTCGCCAACTGCGGCGATCCCTGGGCCGAGCTGATTGCCCATACCGGGGTCGGTGGCAGGTTGCGGCAGCTTGCGATCAACTCCGTGATGACCCGGCAAGGGGATCTGGTGTCGCTCGTCCTCAAACCCGAACAGCGCCACCTGGTCAGTGACAAGGCGTGCGCCGATCTGGCCGGGATCATAGGCCCTGAACTCGGCCAGGTGGTGCGGGTGGAGGTGACCCTGGGCACGGATCCGACGCGGGAGACGCCGCTCGAGATAGAGCACCGCCTCTATCTGAGGGTGCGTGAGCAGGTGGCCCGGGATCTGGCCGAGGATCCCCATGTACAATTTCTACAGCAGCGGTTCGGCGCCGTGCTCCATCCCGAGAGCATAGAGCCCCTGAGCCATTGACCGAATATCGTTAAAATCCATGCGGGGGCTGGCTCCCCGCTTGAAAAACACCATGGCTGCCCCCATTTAGGGCAGAACAAGCCCACAGCCCGGCGCTGTATGCCGGATTTCAAGACGAGAGACGACCTATGTTTGGTAAAGGTGGAATGGGTAACCTGATGAAACAGGCCCAACAGATGCAAGAGCGTATGCAGAAGATGCAAGAGCAACTTGCCCAGATGGAAGTAGTCGGCGAAGCCGGTGCCGGCCTGGTCAAGGTCACCATGGCTGGCAGCCACAGCGTGCGCCGTATCGAGATCGACCCGAGTCTGATGGAAGATGACAAGGAGATGATCGAGGATCTGGTCGCCGCCGCCGTGAACGACGCCGTGCGCCGGGTCGAAGAGCAGAACAAGTCCAAGATGGGCGAGCTGACCGGCGGCATGCAACTGCCCCCAGGCATGAAGCTGCCATTCTAAGCGAGATAAACCTCGGCGCCCGGCGCCCGGCGGCCTGTTTGGCCTGTCGCCGGGGCGCGGGGCACCCTTGCTAAAAAGGCCAGAGCCATGCTCTGGCCTTTTTGCTGCGCGCCTCACGATGTCCTGTGGTGGCATGCCGACGACAGCGGCAAGGGGCGGGCTCCTGGCACAGCCGTTAGGGCTGCCGGACAAGGTCGCCGCACTATGGGCGGGGCGACTCTTCCGCCAGGGGGGCGAAGCCGTGCACCAAATGATCAATCAGGGCGCGCACGGAAGGCAGCAACCCGCGACGGGAGGGGAAGACCGCGTGGATCACCTCCCGGCGCGGCGCCCAGTCAGGCAGCAACCGCACCAGGCGGCCATCGGCCAGCGCCTCTTGCACCATCATGGCGGGCAGTTTGACCACCCCCACACCCTCTATCGCCGCCCGGCGCAGGGTCTGCATGTCGGTGGTGGCGAACCTGGGGCTGTGGTGCTGCTTCACGTGGGCACCATCCGCAGCCTGCAGGATCCAGTGATGTCCCTCGAGGGAGGGACCGTGTCCGAGGCTGGGCCATGACAGCAGATCGACCGGTGCCCGTGGCATGCCCTGTTGCGCGATCAAGCCGGGGCTTGCCACCAGATACTGGCTCGCATAGCCCAACACCCGCATGGCCAGATCGCTGTCTTCCAGCGGCAAGGGCCGTACCCTGATCGCCATGTCCAGCCCCTCGGCGACCACGTCCACCGCCCGATTTACCCCGACAAGCTGAATGCTGACGCTCGGATACTGCAGGGCAAAACTCACCAGCATGTTGCCGACGTGGGCATGCTGCAAGTCGATGGGGCAGGCGAGCCGCAGCACGCCACAAGGCTCGCTCTGGGTCGATTCAATCACGGCCTGAGCGGCCTCGGCCTCCACCAGCATGGCCCGGCAGCGAGCATAGTAGGCCTGTCCCAGCTCGGTGACCTGGAAGCTGCGGGTCGAGCGCTGGATCAGCCGTACCCCGAGCCGCTCCTCCAGCAGGGCGACGCGGCGGCTGAGCTTGGACTTGGGCATGCCAAGCGCCCTGCCGGCCTGGGCAAAGCCGCCGTGATCCACCACCTGGACGTAGTAATAGAGATCATTGAGGTCTTGGTGCATCGATGTATCGTTCACAAAATAGGACGCTGAGGTCAAATACTACGCCTACCGATGATGTCGTTCCATATGCACAATGTATCCAAGGCCACACAGGCTAATGACAACCTTGGAGATCATCATGAAAAAAGTCATCGGTATCTACAGTGCGCCACGCCAACACTGGGTGGGTGACGGCTTTCCGGTTCGTTCCCTGTTCTCGTACCACAGCCACGGCAAGGCACTGAGCCCCTTCCTGCTGCTGGACAAGGCCGGGCCGGCGGATTTTTCCCCCGGTGAGCAGCCTCGCGGCGTGGGTCAGCACCCGCACCGGGGGTTCGAGACGGTCACCATCGTCTACCAGGGGGAGGTGGCCCACCACGATTCCACCGGGCAGGGCGGGGTCATAGGCCCGGGGGATGTGCAGTGGATGACGGCTGCATCCGGTATCATGCACGAGGAGTTTCACTCCGAGGCGTTCACCCGCTCAGGGGGCACCCTCGACATGGTGCAACTCTGGGTCAACTTGCCGGCCAAAGACAAGATGTCGTCCCCGGGCTATCAGGCCATTCGCAGCGACAGCATCCCGGTGCATGAGCTGGCGGATGAGGTGGGGTTGGTGCGCATCATTGCGGGTGACTACGCGGGACAGACAGGGCCGGCCCGTACCTTCTCGCCGATGAATGTGTGGGATCTGCGGCTACATGGCGGGGCCAGTGTCCAGCTGCCTGCCGTCGATGGCTGGAACACGGCCATAGTGGTACTCAAAGGGAGGGTGCGGGTCAATGGCCAGGAGGAGGTGGGCGAGGCGCAGATGGTGTTGCTGGATCCCCGTGGCACTGGCATCGAGATCGAGACCCGTGAGGATGCCGTCCTGCTGCTGCTCAGTGGTGAGCCCATCGATGAACCCATCGTCGGCTATGGCCCCTTCGTCATGAACACGCAAGTGGAAATAACCCAGGCCATCGACGACTTCAATAACGGGCGTTTTGCACAGGTATCCCATTAACCCCAAGCCTGATGCCAGCACGGCATCAGGCTTCTTTCGTGTGGTTCGCCGCGGCTGATCCGCCCGGCATCACCGCCGTCAGGGGATCGGCTCTGGCGGCTGTGTATCGCAGACCTTCTCAACGATGCTTTGAGCCTGCATGGTGTATTCGCAGCGGCAAGGGATTTGACTGTCCGGCCTGCCGAGGCTCCCTGTGCGGTGATTTTCCCGCCCCTTCCCAGCATGCCTGCCAATGCCGATTCGGCGACACTGGCGCTAGCCGTCACAATAGAGTGTCTGTCCTATTGTTGTTGTGGTTATTTTTTAGGCAATTATTCTATCCCTTTCGTGTTATTTCCGAGGCGCTCGGATAATCCATTATGCCGAATTGGCGTTTATTTCCTGATGGTCGGATGCGAGAAAGCCAGCCCGTACAGGACGTCGGTGAATGACACCTGGTGGGTATCGATATGAGGGGAAAATAATAATGGCGCCCTTAACTGTCTCTTAAGAATGCCTCCCTAGGCTCAGTATTGACGAAGCGTTCGTCTTACCACTGGAAGGTATCTCATGTTAACAACACGCGCAGACGCATTGAGTAAAGTACCCGAGATCACCCTGGCATTCTGGGTGACGAAAATTCTGGCGACGACATTAGGGGAAACCGGTGGCGATGCCGTCACCATGTCGATGGATTTGGGTTATCTGGTCGGTACCGTTATTTTTTCAGCCACCTTTTTGATAGCCGCTTATTTTCAGGTTTCTGCCAAGAGCTACCATCCGACACTGTATTGGGCAACCATCATCGCGACGACGACCGTGGGCACCACTATGGCTGACTTTGCCGACAGATCGTTGGGTATGGGTTATGCCGGCGGTTCAACCTTGTTGCTCATCTTATTATCTGGCTCCTTTATGGTGTGGTATCGCGCCCAGGGAAAAATATCAACAAGCGCTATTTCTTCACCCAGAACGGAGATGTTTTACTGGGTCACCATCATGTTCTCGCAAACATTGGGGACAGCGCTGGGTGACTGGATGGCGGATGATGCCGGTTTTGGCTATGCGGGCAGCGCTGTCTTGTTCGGGGGCATGCTGCTGGCCATAGTCGCAGCCTATTTCTGGAGCCAGGTTTCCCGCACCTTGCTGTTCTGGGCTGCCTTTATCATCACGCGTCCCCTCGGTGCCGTGGTGGGGGATTTCCTGGACAAGCCTGTCAGTAAAGGGGGGCTGGAGCTGAGCCGCTACTCTGCCTCGGTGGCATTATTGGTGGCTATCGCCGCCCTGGTTTACCTGTCCACCCTCAATAGCAAACGTGCCGCCACCGTGGCACTGGACTCTGACGGTTAAATAATGGCAGGGCAAGCCGCTGATGGCTTGCCCTGAATATTAACACTGTGACCTTTAGGTGAACATTATCGAATTTCACTCTCCATTATTAGCCGAAATATATGGGGTCGATTTCAGATGCTTCACAGCCAGTTTATGAATAAACCACCACCGCATCATTATCGATCTGGTGTATGACTGTATTGGTGGGTAAGGACGGTAGACTGGTGAACCTATATTCACGTGGCGCCTTGTTTTTGGGTGTGTTTAATTCGACTGCAATGACAGGCATTAACATGATTTATCTGGTTGCTATTCATATTTTTTAATGAAAAGCGGCACGTATGTCTGATCTTCAAAATGGCTCTTGGCTGGGGTTCATTAAGCAGGAAAAAAGAACTTAATCGTTATTTATATTTCCTCATCGCCTACACATTTGTCGAACGACTACATGGCTATTGCTGCCATTTTCAAGTCGTCGGTAGAGTATTAAATGGAGTTTATATGAGAAAGGAACTTCTCGGTATCATACTATGCGGCATCAGCGGTGCCGCGAATGCCACCAGTGCGTTTGAAACCTACGGCGATATCGGCCAGTTTGCCATTCCCGCCGTTGCCGCCGGCATCTCCTGGTATCAAGACGATTATGACGGACTGGAACAATTTGGATATTCCCTGCTGGCGACCACGGCAACCGTCGAAATTTTGAAAAATACGGTCGATGCGACCCGTCCGAATGGGGGGAGCAAGAGCTTCCCATCCGGGCACACCGCCTGGGCATTCAGTGGCGCCAGCTACCTGCAGATGCGTTATGGCTGGGGCTATGGTCTGCCTGCCTATGTCGCTGCGGGCGCCGTCGGTTGGTCTCGGGTCGAGTCGGACAATCACTATTGGCGTGATGTGATCGCCAGTGCGGCCATTGCCACCGGTTTCAGTTACCTGTTTACCACCCCCAAGGGCCCACAACTGGCATTCTACCCCTTGCTGATGGAGGGGGATGCCAGGGAGATTGGTGTCAGTCTGACCTATTGACCACCTGGGGCAGCTCGCTTGCCGCGAGATCCGCCCGGTTGTGGCGAGGAAGCCCAGCGCCTGATGACGAAATGGTGTGGGGCCGGGAGCGGATCTTGGACGAGCTGGCGCGCAGGTTTATCGGAATGAGCCGCGTTGCCGTGAAAGCCACTGACTTCTGGCATGCTTCGGGCAATCGGCTGATCGCGCTGGGGGACCAGGCCGAGTGGTAGTGATGCCAGAGTTACGCCAGCTTTGCTCTGTCGGGCCCACCCATAAAAAGCGCCTGAAGGCTCTTTGCTGGTGGGGAAGATGGAAAGGGGAAGCCGGCGGTACGGCGTGCGAGGGAACGCATCTTGGACAAACCTGCTGTATAACGACAAAAGCAATATGAAACATTAGCTTGGATTTAAACATTTCCCCTGCCTTCATCCATATGTACTTTTCTCATTACTATTTACGGATTGCTCATAAAACCTTTGTTCATTTGACTACTTCTCGAGGTTCTCATTGCAGAGTAAGATGCCACTTCAATAAAAATAAGAATGTGGAGTTCGGGTGTGAAGGCATTAGAAAAAGATAGGATATCGCCCTATATCAGCCAGTTATACGAGTGCGGTATTAATGATTCTGACATTAAGTTGGTCGTAGACCAATTTCGTTCCGACCTGTCCGGCAGTTCGTCCCTGTTTTTATTGCGGGACGATGACAAGAGCGACGGAATAAGGCTCTTCTCCAGCGGCCTCAGCGAGGCCCAGCAGCAGTTCTATGTCCAGCACCATCGCCAGGATGTGTGGTTCAACCACTATCTGGACAAGGGCTGCCAAGGGATCGTCAACGCCAACGCCATCTCCAATTCGGCGGGTCTGCTGGCGAGTTTCGGCGCCCAGTTTGCCGCCGGTGGTGTCTGCCGGGTCAAGGGGCGTGGCCTGAGCAGCCTGTGCAGTTATCGCGGCGCGGCGCAGGATGATTTCAGCGCCAGAGACCTCGTGTCCCTGACCGAAATCTATTCCGGCCTGGCGGCCTGGAGCCAGCATTATTGGAATCTGCTGGCCCTGGAAACCCAGAACTATCAGCTGCAACAGCTGGTCAAAAACCATAATAAGCCCAGTGCCATCATCGATGACAAGGGGCATATTCATTATTCCAACGTGGCGTTCAACCGTATCTCAGATGAAAATGTGGAGCTGCGGGCCATCAATGGTATTTTCTCTCTGCAAAATAAGGAGCAACAACGCCAGCTCAAGGAAATATTGAATGGCTTTGCCTATTTGTTGCCGGGGGCGAGTGCCTATATGTCCATTCCCCGTCAGGCCAATTTAAGGCCGCTGCTGATCCAGTGCACCCTGATGAGCGGCCTCAACCGCTTCGAGCGTTATGTGGAGGTGGTGCTGCGCGATCCCGAGCACTCCTTCAATCCGGACATCGAAGCGCTGGCCAGCCTCTATCCCCTCACCATAGGCGAGAAGGAGCTGCTGGTGCTGATGAGCAAGGGCTACAGCAGCAACGATATCGCCGAGCTGCGAGGGGTTAAAGTGGAAACTGTTCGTTCCACCCTGAAGGGGGTGTTCAAGAAGACCGATTGCCACAGCCAGAACGAGCTGCTGCTGTTGCTGCAGTCCATTTCCTGATCCCTGGCGGGCTATGCTTGCAGTGAGCCGGACATCCTGTCCGGCTTTCGCCTCCCGCCCGGGAGGCCTGTTGGGGGGAAGGGTCATGGAGTCACTCAAGGCGAAGGATTATATGCAGACCAAACCCATCACGTTCGGCGCGGACATGATGGTGCAAACGGCGGTGGAGAAGTTTCTCAATAGCCACCAGCTCGGTGGCCCCGTAGTGGATGCACTGGGCCATCTGATTGGCTGGGTGTCCGAGCAGGACTGCATCGCCGTTATGTTGAAAGAGGCCTATCACTGCGAGCAGGTGGCCCAGATCAAGGATGTGATGCAAAAGGAGGTGCTGGCGGTGGGCCCCGATACCAGCATCCTGGATCTGGCGGAGATGATGATGGGCCAAAAACCCAAGATCTATCCGGTGGTGGAGGGGGGGCGTCTGCTCGGGGTGATCAGCCGCCACAATGTGATGCAGGCGATCCATGCCCAGCTGGGCACCTGCTTCGTGCACCAGGCGCGGGTCTGACCGCTGTTTTCGTCTCTGTCATCAGGAGCAGGCCGGGTGCCTGCTCTTTTCATTTGGCGTGATCCCCTTATCCGACAACGGGTTGCTTTAAGGCTTGCACCGCTCTCGCCCGCTCTTTAGGATCGGCTCCAGCTATCGAATGGCCCGCGCGGGCTTCATATTTAAGGAATCTGTACCTTGTCTCTCTCTCTCGAGGCGTTGCGCCGTCGCTTATCCGCCTGCATGAATCTCGACGCCCGTCGCCTTTCCAGTCGCCTGCACGGGGTCAAGAAATTGCCCGAGGGCAAACAGGCCGCCGTGCTGGAAACCATCGCCGCCGATCTGGATGTCGCGCAGGCGCGCTATCAGAGCCGCCTGGCCGGTGTGCCCAAGGTCACCTACCCGGCCAACCTGCCGGTCAGCCAGAAGCAGGCGGAGATCGCCAAGGCGATCAGTGAGCATCAGGTGGTGATCATCGCCGGCGAAACCGGCTCGGGCAAGACCACCCAGATCCCCAAGATTCAAGACAATAGAAAATCAAATAAAAATCAATTGGTTATAGATGTAATGTTTGCGGACTCATAACAGGATAAGCCTACAAATGACGGCTGCAACTTTATCACGTTGCGGTCAGCCAGTAACTACCTTTGCCAGACTTCCCCCTCCCTATTCCCGAGTGCTTCGGTAAATTCTGAAAAATTTCCGAGAGAGCATTTAAGGATAAGCGCCGACCCCAAGTCCCCCCGTACCCCAACCTTCTGCCCCCACCTGAAACTCTACCACCTGCCATCGTTCTGACCTGCCCGGCGCTGCTGGTCTGCTGCTGCCTATAAGGAGGCAAGGCGGAAGGGCAAAGAGGCTGCTAGGAGCCTATGAGGTAGCCGCTTGCCTTGTTATCTGCCCATTCTGATGAGACTCATTTGATTGGTGTCATAAATGGATTGTTAGGTGATACCGCCTATACAGCCTTTATTAAGGTATCATCTTTATAGTGTCAAAGCATTGATGAGCGGTATCGCCTGTCATTTGACCTTACATGATACCAATGGAGACAGCATGACCACACAAGGCCGCACCTTCGCTTACTGCCGGGTATCCACTGTTGAGCAGACTACTGAGAACCAGATACTGGCTATCCGTGCTGCTGGCTGGGACGTACCGAACAGTCGTGTGATTGAAGAGAAAGTGTCCGGTAGTCACCGGGCGATGGAGCGAGCTGGCTTCGTTAACCTGATTGAGAACAAGATGGAAGCAGGGGATAGGCTAGTTGTCTTGAAGCTGGATCGTCTGGGCCGGGACAACATCGACGTTCAACAGACAGTGGCCCTGCTGCTGGACAAGGGGATTAAGCTCACTTGCCTTGACCTGCCATTCCCCGACCTGTCCTCAAATGAGGGGAAGCTAATACTGCAACTGATGGCGGCATTCAGTGAGTTCGAGCGTGGGCGTATCAGGGAGCGGACACAGGAAGGGCTGGTAAGGGCGAAGGCTGAAGGTAAGAAGTTAGGCCGTCCGGTTGCAACCCAGACACGGCAGGCAGTACAGGGAGCCAAAGCTAGGGGGCTGTCTCAATCGAAAGTGTGTGCTGAGCTAGATCTGAGCATTGCCACTGTTAAGCGACATTGGAAGGAAGATTGAGAAGGTGGATCCCCAAGGCTCTCACCGAGGGGAACCAATGAATAATCACCTATCATCCCCGCTTTCTGTCGCCCTGTGTGCGCTGCCCTGTGTGGGTACATAGAACGTCAGGGCGGTGATTCTAGAGGCCTTCCTGTGGGCATTCCTTGCCACTGGTGTCTAGAGATAGGCTGAAAATCAAGCGCATCTGATTAAACCCTGACCATAGAATAAGAACATCTAAAACACCCATTATTGCCACCATCCACCCCTCCCTGTTTGATTGTCCACCAGCCGTCCTTCTGCTGGGGCTTGCTTTGCTGACTCTGACGAACGGGCTACGGCTGAGGCTCCACCGAATTAACCCTGACCATAGGAGACCACTCCCATGAGATAACTATCAACCCGAGGAACAACACCATGATTGAACTGACTGAATCCCAGGCTGCCTTTCTGACCCTGCTGGAAAGGCTGCCCGCTGAACACACTATCACCCAACCAACTGTTGCCCCTGCTAAGCCTAAGAGCAGGCGGGGTGTAGTGGTCAACTAAATCCGGACACTTGGTTAGGCCGATCCTCGGCTTTTGCTGGCGCGATCCCGTCATTGTGTTGATGGGGACGCCGCCAGTTGTAGTAATCCATCAGGTAGTAACTGATATCCC